>DATJRH010000039.1:0-132678 GCA_035504945.1 Candidatus Aquilonibacter sp.
ACGACGCCGGGCTGCGAAGCTGGCTCGCATAAAGGGAGCTCAACGCGGGACACAGATAGCTGAAAAACTTTGAAGGCATCAATTTTTATTGTTTGCGGATTTTTTCAGAATTCCATTTTTGACATATTGTGGAAAATCCCATTTGGGGGCCATGCCGATGTTGGTCATGTGCCAATAGGCAATGCGCCACACCCTCCCGTTCCGCCGATGACAAAGATATTCACGCGCGGCGGGAGGGTTTCCGTTTTTTGGCCTTTTCGCGGTTGGCGCGAAATTGCAGCGACAAGATCTCCGCGTCTTCGAGCCATTGTAATTTTTCGCGGAAGGTGGTGGTCAGGCCCAGCAGCAGCGTGTGCAACTCCGCGCCCTCAAATGTCCCCCAGCGCCAGTCGGGCGTGGCCAGGAGTTTACGCAATTCTTTTTGGCTCATCGGTAGGGATCCAGTTTTTTCAACTGTTTAATATCCAGCAAATCCTTGTCGCGTCCAGCTTCCTTTTTCATGGCCAGCAGGGTTTTATAACCAACCACCGGCGCGGAAATCCCCCGTCGGACCGGCATCCTTTCCGCACGGGCAAATTCCTTTTTGAAATCAAACGGCTCATAGACAAACACGTCAATGGGGGTCTGGCGGTGAACATCGCTCCAGAGCTTCAGCGCCACCAGATTTTTTTCCTTTCGCCATGATTCACGCAGTTGCGGACTGGCAAATTGCTCGGGCGTGACGGGAATGACCGTCTGCCAGCCGGCCGATTTCAAGGCATGGAGGGCGCGGATGATGTTCTCGCGTTCCAGTCCGATGACCAAATCCACGTCCACCGTGAGCCGTTCGTAGCCATGCGCGTTGACCGCCAGCCCGCCGACGATGAGGTATTTCACTTCGGCATCGTTCAGCGCCTTGACGATGGCTTCCACGCTGCGGATTTCCATGCGGCCATCTTAAAACGGCGCGCGGGCAAAGCGCAATCTTTCGCGCGCCGGGATGGTGGGCTGCTTTGGCGGAGCGCGGCATTCATGCCGCTTCGCCTTCCGCTGCCATGGCACGCCGAAACGGGCTGAAGCCTGCGCTCCGAAGGCAAATGAGAACATTGCCCGGGCCAGGGCGGGAAAAGGATTGTCGGAACGGTCGGAAAAGCCGCACAATTTGCCCGTGCATTGCGTCATCGGTTCCGGCCCGGCGGGCGTCGCCTGCGCCCAGGCGCTGCTCGCGCGCGGCGCGGACGTCCACATGCTCGACGCCGGAATCGAATTGGAACCCGGCCGCGCGGAAATCGTCCGCCGGTTTGCCGCCGCCCAACCCGCCGCGTGGGACCCGGCGCAGGCCGCGGAATTGAAAAGCGGCCTGGACGCCGACACGACGGGCATTCCACTGAAGCTGGTTTTCGGCTCGGATTTCCCCTACCGCGAAACGGAGGAAAAAATTCCGTGGCGCGGAAACGGCATCGCGTTCCGCCCGTCGCTCGCGCTCGGCGGTTTGAGCAACGTCTGGGGCGCGGCCATGCTGCCGCATCGCGATGACGACGTCGCCGATTGGCCGGTCAAAAATGCGGACATGGAAAAACATTATCGCGCCGCCGCCCAAATCACCGGCCTCGCCGCGCAGCACGACGACCTTGAGGAAATTTTTCCGCTGCATTGCGAAAATCCTGGCGCGCTCAAATCCAGCCGGCAGGCGGAACTTCTGCTCGCCAATCTGAACCGCCATCGCGATCGATTGCGCGAACGCGGCTGGCGCTTTGGCCGCGCGCGCGTCGCCGTCCGAGCAGCTGACAATTCGGATGGCATCGGCTGCATTTATTGTGGCTTCTGCCTGCACGGCTGTCCTTACGGCTGCATTTACAATTCCGCCGACACCGTCCGCGAATTGCGCGCGCAAAAGAATTTTCAATACCAGCGCGATGTCATCGTCACCAAACTGCGCGAGAACGCCGGGAAAGTTTTCATCGAAGGCTTCCAGCGCGAAACGCGCGCGCCGCTTTCGTTCGAAGCCGACCGCGTTTATCTCGCGGCGGGCGTGATTCCGACCGCGCAAATCATTTTGCGTTCGCAAAGCGCCTACGACCGGCCGTTGACGTTGCGCGACAGCCAGTATTTTCTTTTTCCGCTCGTGCTGGCCCGGCGCGCGCGCGGCACGGAGGCCGAGGCGCTTTACACCTTGAGCCAGTTGTTCCTTGAATTGAGCAACCCGCAAATCAGCCGCCGCTCCGTGCATTTGCAGATTTACACCTACAGCGACACCATCGCGCACGCCGTCCGCAAATCGCTCGGCCCACTGAAAATGTTTTCGCGCGCGCTCGTGGAGCGGATGCTGGTGGTGCAGGGCTATCTGCACTCGGACGAATCGGCGCTGATTGCAATGAGGTTGAAGCGCGACGGTGAAAAAGATTTTCTGCAACTGGACGCGCGGCCAAATCCCGCGACGCGCGCCGTCGTGAAAAAAGTTGTGCGCGAGCTGCTGTCACAGGCGCGTCGGCTCGGCGGAGTCGTCGTGCCGCCGATGCTGCAAATCGCCAAACCCGGGCGCGGCTACCATTGCGGCGGCTCGCTGCCGATGCGGGAAAACCCGGCAGAATTTGAAAGCGACTGCCTGGGCCGGCCGCGCGGCTGGTCGCGCGTTCACGTGGTGGACGCCAGCGTGTTTCCGAGCGTGCCGGCGACGACCATCACGCTTTCCGTCATGGCCAACGCGCACCGCATCGGCTGGGAAACGGCATTGAAAAATGACTAACGACTAAACCATAATGACGAAAGAAATTTCAAATGACGAATTTGTGATTTGCGACTTCGGCATTGTTTAGTCATTAGGATTTAGGAATTAGTCATTTTCGATATCGCTCACAATTCATACAGACCATGAAAGTATGCGCCATATCCGGCAGCAACGGCTACGTCGGCAGCCGGATCAAAAATCATTTCGCGGCGTGCGGCTGGGAAACGTTCGAGCTGACGCGCCGGCCACGGCCCAATTCGCGCGCGTTCCAGTTCCAGCTTGGCGACGACGTTTCGCCGGATTTGCTGTCCGGCATGGGCGCGCTCGTCCACTGTGCCTACGATTTCACGCCGTTGCGCTGGAACGAAATCGCCGCGGTGAACGTGGAAGGCTCGCGGAATATTCTGGAGGCCGCGCGCGCGGCGAAAATTCCCCAAATCATTTTCATTTCGAGCATCAGCGCGTACGACGGCTGCCGCTCGCTTTATGGCAAGGCGAAGCTGGAGATTGAAAAGATTGCGCTGGCGAACGGCGCGCTCGTAGTCCGGCCCGGACTGGTTTATAGCGACGAGCCGGGCGGAATGTTCGGCCGGCTGGCGGCGCAAATCAAAAAATCCTCCGTGATCCCGCTGATCGGCGGCGCGCAAGTCCAGTTTCTCGTCCACAGCGAGGATTTGTGCCGGTTTATTGAGCGAGTTGCAAACGTCGGAGGAAATGGTGGCCAACCGCAAGGTTCGCGCATTTTGACGGCGGCCAACGAAAAGCCGTGGCCGCTCAAACAATTGCTTTTGGAAATCGCGGGTGCGCTGGGCAAAAAACCAAAGTTCATCCCCCTGCCGTGGCCGCTGGTCTGGGCAGGATTGAAGCCGGCGGAGATTTGCGGGCTGAAATTAAATTTCCGCAGCGACAATCTGGTCAGTTTGATATATCAAAATCGAAAGCCGGATTTTTCCGCAAATGCGGAAGCGGGTTTGGTTTGCCGTCCGTTTGAAATCGGGAAATTGAATTTGTAAGCATCCCGCGCGAGGGAGAAATTTCACCTTCGCGCCCTTCGTTCTCTTCGCGCGCCAATCCTAGATCGCCGGCGGGTTGCGCGCCTTCGTTTTCAAGCCGAGCGCGCTCAGGAAAAAGCTGGAAAAAATTCCCTGGACGCCCAGAACAATAAACGTCACCGCCGGGATCAGCCGCCGCAGATTGTCCTCCATTGAGGGCAGCTTCCCATAATCCACCTCCCGCCAAATCCAGATTGAGTGCGTGAGCAGCACAATTCCCGCGAGCAAAAGCGCGAGGCCGAGCACGATTCCTTTTTCGAGCGTGAAAATTTCCAGCAGGAACGACAATTTCGGGCTTTCCGGCAGCAAGCCTTCCCCAATCGCAAATACTTTTGTGAAAAATGCGAACGCGACAAGTTGAAATCCGACAATGGCGGCCATGCACGCGACAGCGAGTGTGCCGACGTTGAATTCGACGCCGCCGATTTGAAAATTGCCCGACGCCAGCCGCGCCGCGAAACCGAGGCCGAGCAGCACGAGAAAGATTCCCGGATACAAAAACAGCCAGCGCGGCGAAAACAGCAGCATGAAGCGCAAATGCCGCCAGCCGTCGCGCCACGGCTTCAAGTGCGGCGGGCGCGAGCGTCCGTCCTTGCTCAAGGTCACCGGCACTTCGGCGATTTTCATCTGTTTCAGCGTGGCCTTGATGACCATTTCCGAGGCGAACTCCATGCCGGTGGTCTGCAAATCCAGTTTTTCAAAGGCGTCCTTCGTGAAGCCGCGCAGGCCGCAATGAAAATCGCGCGCGGGACATTTGAAAAAAAGCCGCCCAATGAAGGAAAGGACCGGGTTGCCGAGCCAGCGATTTTTCCACGGCATCGCGCCGGGCAAAATCGTTCCGCCGCCCGACGGCAACCGGCAGCCCATGACCAGTTCAAAGCCTTCCTGGAATTTTTTGACGAAACGGTCGGCCTCGGAAAAATCGTAGCTGTCGTCGGCGTCACCCATGAGAATCCATTGGCCGCGCGCGGCCTTTGCGCCACCGATGAGCGCGCTGCCGTAGCCCTTCTCCGCAATCGGCGCGACGCGCGCGCCGGATTTTTCAGCGATGGCCTGCGAACCGTCCGTGCTGCCGTTGTCCGCGATGAGGATTTCGCCGCGCACGCCGGCGCGTTCAATTCCGAGCCGCGCTTTTTCGATGCAGCGCGCGAGCGTTTCGGCCTCGTTCAGGCACGGCATCAGAATGGTCAGCTCGACGGAATCGGCCACGCGGCGAATTTAACGGAAGGCGTGGAGGTGTTAAAGCGTTAAAGCGGGGAAGCTCTTTTAGGTTCTTCCGCTTCGGAATTTAGGATTTGCGCCCGCGGGCAAAATCCTCAATCGTAAATCGAAAATCATAAATTCATCATGCCTTCATTCGACATTGTTTCGCAGGTCAACTCGATGGAAATCGAGAACGCCGTCAACCAGGCCAAAAAGGAACTCGCCAACCGCTTCGACTTCAAGGGCAGCAAGGCGGAGATTGTTCTGGAAAAAACCGAAATCAAATTAAGCGCCGAGGATAATTTCAAAGTCCGCACGCTGAACGAAATGGTCATCGGGCGGCTCGCCAAGCGCGGCATCAGCCTCAAGAGCGTGGAGCAGGGCGAGCCGGACATTTCGCCGCTCGGCCACGCGCGGCAGAGCATCAAGATCAAGAACGGCATCGAGAGCGCGGTGGCCAAGCAAATCACCGGCTTCATCCGCGACGGCAAGTTCAAGGTGACGACGCAGATTCAGGGCGACGAAGTGCGCGTGAACAGCAAGAGCCGCGACGAATTGCAGGCCGTCATCGCCGCCGTGCGCGCCCATGAATTTCCCGTGGCCGTGCAGTTCGTGAATTTCAGGGAATGATCTTCAAGAATCGAATTATCCCAAATCGACGTGTAGATAACTAAAATTGAGATTCAAGTTTTTCTTCACATAATTGATAAACTCAACTTCATCGCCATTTGGTTGATATTGTCCTGCAATGATAAGTTGTTTCGGCCTTCCATCGCTGTCCCTGTGCGCGTATGAAAGAATTTGTCCAAGTGCTTCTTTTATGCAGTCGCTTGCGTATGCAGAGGATTTAATTTCGTAAAGGTAAATTGAATTGCAGAATTAGGAGTTTTGTAAGCTGCGGACAAACCAAAATGATTCGCAATTTTTACTAAAATATCTTTTTTAAAAATCGGAATAAGTCGCTCACCAGAATAGAGGTAAGCGATTTTCCATCGCACAAATTGCGTTAAGTGTAAATCGTCTATTTGCTCAAATTGCCCCTTCTTTGCGTAGTCTATTATTTGCAGTATTTCGCTTTTGATTTTCGCAAACGCTTCATTGCGGTCGTCGCCATAAAATTTTTGCCATGAATAATCATTGTCGTTACAAAGGCGTTTTGGCCTTTTGGATTTGTCTCGCCGTTTGTAAATTCCGAACTTGCTTGAGTTGACTCCTTTAATGCTGCCAAGGCTTCTGGTCATTGTTTCAAGCCATTGACAAAAGGTATCTTTGTCACCAACCGAAACATATTGATCAAGCGTCATTCGCCTGATTTCGTCAACGGTCCACGTGTCGAGAAATGCGTAAAGAATTTCTCTGCAAATGTCAGTTTGAACTTCCATAATTTCAAAGGCTGACAGAATTTATTTCTTCGCCAGAAATTGTTTCACGTCGCCGACGAAGTGTTTGCCAGAAAGAAATGCTCGCGGCCAATCAAATTTTTGGCGCGCTTTTCTTCTTTACCCTTCCGCATCCAGTCGCAGCAGGCAATGGCCGTAATCCACCACGGCCACGCCGGGCGTGGGGAGATATTGCCGCACGAGCTGGTAAACGCCGCCGCGGCCCCGCTCCACTAATCCCGCCCGGTGCAAGACCTGCAAATGTTTGATGCCGTTTTCGTAGCTGCAACCGCCGACCGCCGCCAGTTCGGCAATCAGCCGCGCCTCGCCGCAGGTCAATTCCTTGAGCATTTTCCAGCGCGACATCTGGCTGATGGCTCGAAGCGTTTGTTGGAGGTCGGGCAACGGCTTGGCCGCGAGATTTTTCGGCGTTCCGGCTTCTGAATTCATGTGGAAAACTCTATAAAATGCCAAAATCAATGTCAACTACGGATTTCTTTTTCCATCGGCAGGAACGCTTGTTTAACAGGTAGGAGCGCTTTTTATATTTTACAGAATGCTTTTATTACCAGCGGGAATGCCTTTTTATTTGCAGGAGTGCTTTTGCTGTCGGTGGGAGTGCCTTTTCCATAGCCGGGATTACTTTTTATATCGGACGGATTGCCTTTTACGCAGGCCGCGCAGCCTTTCGTCCCGGCACCGCATCAAATCTCCACGACCTGTTTGTATTCCGGCACGATGACTTGGGATTTTGGCTTCATCGCGCGCAAAGTTTCCGCGTGGGCGAGGACTTGCGACTCTTCGCCGTGGATGCAGATGATTTTCTTGATATCGCCGGTAAGTTTCTGGACATAAGCCTTCAATTCATTTTTGTCCGCGTGGCCGGAATAGGTGTCGAGGGAAACAACCTTGGCGCGCACGTCGTAAGGCTCGCCGAAAATGTTCAGGGGCGTCTTGCCGGCGGTGATCATGTTGCCGAGCGTGCCTTCGGCGCAGTAGCCGATGAACAGGACGAGGTTCTTCGCGTTGCCGATGTTGTTGGCGAGATGATGCCGGATGCGCCCGCCTTCGCACATGCCCGACGCGCTGATGATGACCATCGGTTCGTGCCGGTCGTTCAGCTTCTTGGAATCCTCGACGTTGCTGATGTAGGTGAGGTTGCCCATGCCGAACGGATTTTCGTTGTTGCACATCGTGTCGCGGATGGTGGGCCGCAAGGATTCGGGATGTTTATTGTAAATGTCCGTGGCGTTCACGCTCAACGGGCTGTCCACGAAAATCGGGACGCGCGGCAGCTTGCCGGCGCAGGTGAGTTCGTGCAGGACATAAACTATCTGCTGCGTGCGCCCGACGGAAAACGACGGGATGATGATTTTGCCCTTTTGCTTGAGCGTCTCGCCGACGAGCTTGCCGACCAAGTCGTCGGCGTCCGGGCGCTGCTCGTGGACCCGCGCGGCGTAGGTGGATTCAATCTGGAGCGAATCCACGTTCTCGACGGGAACCGGGTCGCGCAGCAATTCGTCGCCGCCGCGCCCGATGTCCCCGGTGAACAGGTGGCGGAATTTGCGGCCGTTTTCCTGCACGTCCAGAATCACCTGCGCGGAACCGAGAATGTGTCCGGCGTCGCGGAAGGTGACGTTGACGCCCGCGACCGGTGAAAAAGATTTTTCGTAATCATGCGCGACGAGCTGCTGGACGCATTTCTGGGCATCGGGCGTGGTGTAAAGCGGCTCGACGGGCGGTTGATGTTTTTTTGCGCGGAGTTTGGAGACGAACATCGCGTCCTGTTCCTGAATGTGCGCGGAATCCAAAAGCATGATGCCGCACAAATCCTTGGTGGCGGAGGTGCAATGGATGGGGCCGTCGTAATTTTTGCAGAGGCTCGGCAGTTTGCCCGCGTGGTCCAGATGCGAATGGCTCAGGACGACGGCGTCCACCTGCCGCGTGTCGAACGGCAGAACTTTATTGAGCTGTTCCGATTCCTGGCGGTGGCCCTGGAAGAGGCCGCATTCGAGCAGCAGCTTTTTGCCGTTGACCTCGATGAGATACATCGAACCGGTCGTGGTGCGCGCCGCGCCGAAGAAGTGGATTTTCATGCGCCGCCAATTAAGCCACAGACCGCCGCGCCGAGGCAAGCAGCGAAGACTTGGGGATTTTGCTCATAAAAACAGATTGGACTTCCGCCCCCGATTCGTTAAATTCACCGGCACGTATGAAATGTGATACGACCAACGCGGTTTTGACTTTTGTGCTGGGCGTGCTGGTGGTGCTAGGCGCGCTTTTCGCAGTGCGCACAATTATGCGGACGCGCGAGTTCCGGGCTGTGCAGGAACAGGCGATTGTGGATCAAGCCAACATGGCCACGCTGCGCATGTTGTTCGGCGAAGCCTCGGAATACGCCAAGACGCACCCGGCCATCACCCCCATTCTACAGGCCGTCACGGCCAAGCCAACCGCCACCCGCTGATTGCCATGATTGAAAACGATTCTCCCGAAACCGGCCTTACCGAACAAATTGCCTCGCTGCGGCGGCAGATTTCCACCTTGCTGCTCGCGCTCATCGTTGTCAGCGGCACGCTCACGGTTTATTTGTGGTATCAATCCCATACCCTCGGCAGGGAGATTGACAGTTTGAATCAGCAGGTCATCCAACCATTTGACAAAAGCCGCCCGACCATGAGCAATTTTGTCCATCAGCTCGAAGGTTACGGCAATGCGCATCCCGATTTTCAGCCGATTCTAAAAAAATACGGAATCGGAATCACAAACTACCCGCCGAAGAAATAGACGGCTCCACTTTTGCGCCGCAGTTCGGGCAATAATTCGACTGCGGCGGGATTTTTTTTCCGCAGCCCGCGCAGTCCGTGTGCGCGTTTTTATGGCGGTAATGGATGATGAGATTCCGGATGTAAGGAATCCACGTGAAGGCGTAGGCGAAAATAAAAACCGAATCGCGCTGGCGGACCGAATACGCCAGCAGCAGAAGCGAACCCGTGAGGCTCAACCACCAGAACGCCTGCGGCACGACGACCCGCTTCTTTTTTTCCGTTGCGTGCCACTGGACAATAAAGCGCGAGAAGAAAATCAAGTTGCCCAGCCAGCCGACGACTTTCCAGACGCCCCAATCGATGCCGAAAAATTTTCCGTCGTGCCAGATCAAGTTGGTCAGCCAGTCCATAATGACCGGAGCTTAAATCATCGCCGGAGGGATTTGGAGACAATTTCAGCCGCCCGCGACGATTTTGACGATTTCCAGTTTGTCGCCCACCTTCAATTGCCGGCTTGAAAATTCCGACGGCGCGACCGCCTCGCCATTGTGTTCCACGACGACGCTGCGCGGCAAAAGCTGTTGCGCAATGAGAAACTGCTCAAGCGAGCACGGCAGTTCCGTTTCGATTTCCTTTCCGTTGGCGATGACGCGGCTCATGGAATCGTCTTTTCAATGTCGCGCTCCAGAATGACGGGTTCCGGCGAGCCGTTCAACTCCACAACCACGGTGTAGTCGTGAATTGCGTCGCAGCGGACCACCACGGTCTTGTCACGCAACTTGATTTTCTTTTCGTCGCCGATGGAGAACGGCACGCCATTGATGACCGCCTCGTTCTCCTGGCCAATGGTCAGCAGGCCCTCGAATTTGAGGCCGATGGGCAATTTCGGCGGGACGTAGGAAATTGCAGAAACCGCCGGAGTTTCGTTGTCATCAGCAGCGGCGTCCAGCGTCGCGCCCGTTCCGTTTTTCACCCAGTTCAAAATGTATTCGATGCCATATTTCTGATAAACGGCAACGAGTGTTTTGATTTCCCCGTGCGTGTAGGGATTTGCGAGGATGCGCTGCTGCATTTCCGGCAGATTTTTTTCGCCCATCAGATTGTAGGCCGTCAGTTCACAAATCGCCTCGATTGTGTCCAGGTCAATCACGTGGCTGTCCGGGCGGTTTTCGTTGATCCACAGATGCGTGTATTCGTGCGCGGCGGTGGCGATCATTTCCTCGCGCAACCGGCCGCTCAACATCACGACCTCGTGGATGCACCGGCCGTCGGCGGTTTTGCGCGTGCTGGCAAAACCGAAAGCGTGCAGGCCGTTGGGCCGGCCTCGCTCCGACCAGTAATCCACGTCGAACATCGCCACCGTCACACTGGGATATTGCAGACCGAAACCCTGCCCATACATTTCCACCACGTCGCGGGCCGTGTCCGCGAAAAGATACTTCGCCTCGTCCACGTCCATCACCACGTTCGTCTTGTCAAACCGGCAAATGAACCGGCCGTCCGGTGTCGTGATGTGGCCGTCGCCGTCCTTGATGGGCAAGCCGCAAATCGAGCAGTGATCCTTGAGCTGGTAACAATCATCGCAGACCGGTCCCCACTTCGAAATCCAGATGCGTCCGGTGAGCGGTCCCTTGCCGCAGACGACGCAATAATAATTCGTTTGCGCGGAAGCGGGTGTCAAGACCGCCGCGAAGAGCAATAAAGCAAAAATGATTTTGCGCGCTGTGAACACGATGTCCGGCCCAAAGTCCGCAACTTTCATGCCGCAATCAAACAACAAATCAAGCCGTCAACGCCGCGTCCCAATCCTTCCAAACCGGTTCGTAGCCGAGCTTGCGGATCAATTCCGCGACTTCGCCCGCCGAACGCGCGTCGGAAATTTCAAATTGTCCCGTCGCGCGGCCGTTGCCGTTCGCCCATTCGCTCGCGCCGGACGCCAGTTCCACAATCCGTCCGCGCACGGTTTGATGCAATTTTTCCCGGCCCGCGCCGGTGTAGCCGCCCGGCTCGGTGTGGCTGCCCGCACTCATCAACGTGATGCCCAGCGGAATCAGGCCGTCGCGCAGCTTCGGCGGTTCGCGCGTCGAAAGCACAAGGCCGACATCGGGAAACATCAGCCGGAACGCGCAAATCAACTGCGCCATTTCGCGGTCGGAAATATGCGTGAGCGGCTGAAATTCCCCGGCGCACGGACGCAGCCGCACGGTGGAAATCGTCAGCGCCGCCTTCCAGCAATTGCGCAATAAATAATCCGCGTGCGCGGCGGTGCAAATCGCCTCGTATCGCCAGTCGGCCAGGCCGTAGAGCGCGCTGATGCCGAGCCGGCGGAAGCCGGCGGTGTAGGCGCGCTCCGGCGTTTCGAGCCGCCAGTCGAAATTCCGTTTCGGCCCGGCGGTGTGCATTTCCGCATAAACCTTGCGGTCGTAAGTTTCCTGATAAACCACCAGCCCGTCCGCGCCCGCCGTGACGAGCGGACGATAATCTTTCGTTTCCGTCGGCCCGACTTCGAGCGACACACTGGGAATTTCCGCGTGCAGCGCGGCGACGCAATCGCGCAGATAATTGTTCGAGACAAATTTCGGATGTTCGCCGGCGACGAGCAGGATGTTGCGGAAGCCTTGTTCGCGCAGCGCGGCGGCCTCGCGTTTCACGTCATCAAGCGAGAGCGTGACGCGCAAAATCGGATTGTCGCGCGAGAAGCCGCAATAGGCGCAATTGTTGACGCATTCGTTGGAAAGGTAAAGCGGCGCGAACAGCCGGATGACTTTGCCGAAACGCCGTTGGGTCATCGCGCGCGACCGGCGCGAAAGCGTTTCCAGAAATTCCGAGGCGGCGGGCGAAATCAAGCGGGCGAAATCATCCAGCGACAATTCGGTTTTCGTCAGACTTTCGCGGACGGCATGGGCGTTCGCGTCCAGCGAGCGCTTCACGAGCGATGGAACGGGCAGCGAATTGAATTCAAAGACAAAACTCACAAAACACAACGTAGCAAATTCGCCGGCAAAGTCGAGGCGGCTGTGGGTGGCGCAGGCCTCCGGCCTGTCGTTTCCGGCATCGCGCCGGAAACAATTGCGCGATGTCTAAAATTCGTGAACACTTTCAGAAAATAATGGCGCACAAAGCTCAAATCCAAAAATCCGGTGTGAACACCATGATTCTTGGCGTCGGTTCGTTCGCGCACAGCATCGGGGCGGCACTGGCGGATTCGGGCGCGAATGTCTTGACGTATCTCACGCGCAATTACGGGCATTTTCCGCCGTCGCTCGTTGGCAAAACATTTTCGCGCGACGCATTTCCGAGTCCGATTCCGTTGATTCGCGAAAATAAAATCGAAGTTGTCATTCCGCAATCCATTGACTGGGCGCAGGCGCCGTGGGCGGACGATTTGCTGAAATCCGGCGTTGGCATATTTTCGCCGACGGGCGAAGCCATGCGCATCGAACGCGAGCGCGATTTTGCGCGCGAGCTTTGCGCGAAGTTCAAGATTTCATTTCCAAAATCGTTCGCCGCGTCGAACCGCATCGAGGCGGAAAAAATTCTCGCCAAAAATCCGCAGCCGTTCGTCATCAAAAACCCGCTTTGCTCGCCAACCAGTCCGATTCATACGATTTTGTGCGAGACGGTCGCCGACACGCGCGCATGGCTGCGGCACGTCAATTATGCCGAGGGCGTTTTCTTGCAGGAATACCTCGGACGCGCCGAGGCCGGCCACATCGCGCTCGTCAGCAGCGGCGAAATTTATTCGCTCGTCACGAACCAGGAATACAAATACGCCTTCAACGGCAATCAGGGCATCGTCGCCGGCGCGCCGCTCGGCGGCATCGTCGAGCGCGACGAGAATGATAAATACGGACTGGCTCGTGAACTCATCAATCCGCTGAAGCCGTGGCTGCGCGAATCAAAATTCAACGGGCCATTACAAGTAACGGCAGTGAAGCGAGGCGGAAAATGGCACGTCATCGAATACAACATTCGCATCGGCGTCACGTCCGGGCCGATGATTTTGCAGATGCTGAAAAATCCGGCGGAGGTGATTTTGCGGACGGTGCGGAATGAAAAATTGAATCTACAGTTCAACGACAAACTGAATTTCGGCTGTTCACTGACGCTCGCCGGTTACGGCTATCCGTTCACGCAGGTGCGCGCGCCTCATTTGCCGTTGGAAATTTCCGGCAAATTCGACTGCGACGTTTGGTGGAACGAAGTCGCGCGCGGCGCGGATGGAAATTTAATCGCCACCGGCCATCGCATCGCCGACGTGATTGCACTCGCGCTAAAACTGGACGCGGCGATTGCGAAAGCCTCCGAGAACATTCGCAAGCTCCGCGTCGTCGGAAGTTATTTCCGCACGGACGTCGGCCAAAGCCTATGGCCGCCCGGAACCATCTGAAGTTTCCCGTTGCTGCAACGCGTCCGCCGCGCGTTCATACACCGCCGCACGCCCGGTGTTGTTCACGGATTTGAAGTAGGCGGCGATTTTATAATCCAAGTCTCGTTCGATAGTTTCACGTTTGACGGGCGCTTTTGACCAGACAAAACCCAGTGCAGCCAGCAGCGCCAACAAGGTGATGAATGCCGGCAGATTTTCCCACGCCAAACCTAACGGGCTGCAGATCAGGATGCGGCCAACAAGAATAATAGCCAGTCCCAGCCCGGAATACAAAATCAGGACGGAATTTCGCAACAGCCATTGGGAAACGGCAGTGAAACGACCGGTAAGGTGCGAGTCCGCCGGCGGCAGGCAAACGGCGGGAAGGATAGTTTGCAATTTTGCGTCGTGCAACACGGCTAGAGCTACTTTTGGATCCGGGCGCACGGTAGGTTCTTCGAGAAAATCATGTTCGTTGCCGGTCGCCATGAATGTCTTGACCTGTTCCTCGGCGACCAGATTCATCATGCGCGTGGGCAGCAAAAGCTTTTCCACGACGATTTCCGAAATGCGGCCAAGACCGAAGAAAACCACGGCGGCGAAAATCAACGGCGGGAGTAGTGTAAATTTTTTTGAAAGTGCGCCGCGCAGCCAGAGCCGCGCAAGCAACACCACCGCAAACAGGCTGGCGATGACAAAAACATTCAGCTTGTCCATGTAACGGCTGGCGGGAAAGTCCTCGCCGAAACTACCGCGTCCATACGCAAGAGCGATGGATTGCAGCCCGCTCCACAAACCCAGCACGAGCAGAAATTCCGCCGCGCGTGATTCTTGAAAGTCCGGCAGAAAATACCAGGCGGCCAGCAGAATCAGTGGCAGGGCGATGAATAAGGCCATTCCGGGCGCATCAAAAAACGGCCAGGTCAGGTTGCGCGCCAGTGCGGAAATAAATTGCACGAACGTGTGCGCGCGCAAAGATTCGTCGCCCGCGAAATTCGTGTATAGAGCGGCACCCAGTCCAATAACGACGAGGCTCGCGCCCAGCGTAATTAAATTTTGTTTTTCGAGCCGGCAAAGTTTGATTGTCCGCAGGATGACCAGTCCGACAACCGCCAGCGGCGTGAGCACGCCCGAAGCCATTGTGAACAGTCCCATGACAGCCGCAGCCAGTCCGATCCACCAACTCCGGCCGCCCGGCTTTCCAAAGCCCAGCCCGGCCAACGTCGGCACGGAAAAGATGGCCAGAAAATACGCCTGCGAATTGAACGCCCAAATGGTGTTCTCACCGGCATAAGGCAGCGCGAAAAACGGCATCAGCAATGAACAGACGAGCCAGCCTTTTCTTCGACCCAGAAAATCCCAGAGGCAGAACGCCAGTCCGCAAACGTAAACCGCGTAAATAATCGCGTTGACCGTCATTTGCAACATCGGCTCAAGCCGGCCGTTTAGCGAGATGACGCCCAAATCCAGCAGCCGTGTGAAAAGGATCCGATGTTCGCAGTAGGGCGCAAAAAAATCCTCCCATCTCAGATGGCCTTCCAGCCACGGCTTGAAAAATAGTATGGCTTCATACCATTGATCCCACAACAAAAGCGGCGAACCATAAAGCTGGACGACCCAAAGTTTGGCTCCCACCACCACCAAAAACAAAGCCGCCAGCCAGACGGCAAAATGCCTGAACGAATCGTTCTTTGAATCGGGCGCTTCAGTCATTTGAAAAAATCTTCATTGAGTGCGAGCGTAAATCAATTTCACGGCGGTGCAAGTTCGCAGAAAATACTTTCCCGTGACGAATTTTTCGTGTCAATTCTTCCCGTTCGTGGTTTAACTTCAGGAATGATTCGATGAATTTGAATTCCGAAAATTTTCCGTTGCGCCCGGCATGGACCGAGATTGACCTCGGCAAGCTGCGAAACAATCTGCGCCTAATCCGCCGCGACCTGCCGCGCCATGTGAAACTGCTCGCCGTCGTGAAGGACGAGGCCTACGGCCACGGCGCGCTCGACGTGGCGCGCATCGCGCTCGAGGAAGGCGCATGGGGTTTCGGCTTGAGCACGCTCGAAGAAGCGATGGCTCTCCGCGATGCCGGCATCAAGGCGCCGATGCTTTTGCTCGGCGAACGGCAGGAAGCCGAACTCGAATGGTGCGTGGCGCATGACCTCACCGTTTGCGTGAACGAGCTGCACACCGTCCGCAAGCTCGCCAAAATCGCGGCGAAATTTGAAAAGCGTGCGCCGGTGCATCTAAAAATCCACACCGGCATGAGTCGCTACGGCGTGCGCTGGGACGAAGCGTTGCCGCTCATCGAAAAAATTCTCGCGGAAAAATCGTTGGAACTCGAAGGCGCGATGACGCATTTCGCGCAATCGGATGAAACGGACAAGACTTTCGCCAATTTACAATTCTCGCGTTTCGAAGAAGTACTCCGCGCGCTCGATGCGAAAAAAATTCCCGTGAAAATCCGCCACACCTGCAACAGCGGCGGCTTTCTCGACTTGCCGCATGCGCACCTGGACATGGTGCGTCCTGGCATTTTGATTTACGGCGTCTTTCCGTCACAGGTCTGTAGGCAAATTCCCGGCATCGAGCCGGTGATGTCCGTCAAGGCACGCGTCGCGGCGATTCAAAAACTTAAGCCCGGCGAAGTCGTCGGCTACGGAATGCGTTACACCGCGAAGACCGATCGCCGCATCGCCGTGCTGCCCATCGGCTACGGCGACGGCTTTCCGCGCGTGCGCAACGAAGGCGGCGCGCTCATCCACGGCAGGCGCGCACCGCTCATCGGCGGCATCGCGATGGACGCGCTCATGGTTGACATCACGGACATTCCCGAGGCGCAGATGTGGGACGAAGCCGTCATCATGGGCCGGCAGGGCGGCGAGGAGATCACCGTGCGCGACATCGCCAGGCTGAAGAACTCAGTCACCTACGACGTGCTGACGAACTGGCGACTGCGCCTGCGCCGCAAATCGGTCAACGGCCAGAGTAAAACAACGCGCGGACTGGAAACCGCGACCGCGAAATGAAACTCCTCTTCTCCGAGCAAAATTCCGACTACGAGCATTACCAGTTTCCCTACGCCATCTGGGCCGTGCCGGAGGAAGGCGAAACGCCGGCGGACATTTTCGACGCTGGCTTCCTCCCGTCGTCGCGCAACCTCGACCGCTTTTATCTTTGCCGCCAGGTGCGCGTTAATCTGCCGAAGTTCAGGCCGTCGTCCGAGAACCGCCGCATTTTGCGCAAAGGCAAAGGCATCGAAGTGACGCTCGTGCCGCGCGAGAAATACGATTACACGCCCGAGCGCCGCCAGTTTTTCAAGACCTACGCCGACATCAAGTTCGGCAACGACGTCATGTCCTTCGAGCGGCTCGACGCGCTGTTCGCCTCGCCCATCATCTCGCACCTGCTCGTCTTCACCGACACCGGCACCGGCAAGGAAGTCGGCGCCGCCACGCTTTATCTCGAAGGCAAGGCGCTCGCGTTTTACTACTACGCCTTTTACGACCTGAATTATTACGCGCGCAACCTCGGCATGTTCATGATGACCTCGGCGGTCGAGCTGTTCGCCGAGCGCGGCGTAAAACACCTTTACCTCGGCACCTGCTACTCGCAGACGGCGCTCTACAAGACGCAGTTCGCCGGCGCGGAATTCTTCAACGGCTTCCGCTGGTCGGAAGATTTGGACGAACTCAAGTTCATCATCAAGCGCGACAAAAAGGAACTCACGCAGCACCTGCTGGAAACCGAAGAATTCCGCGAAAAGTTTTACAACGGCAATTTGGAAAAGATGGCGAACGCCAGCGCCTTCCGCGTGAAGGTGAAATAATCCTCAAAACACCGCCGGCAAATCCAACGGCGCTTCCGAAATGGCCGGCGGCTCCAGCGTCAGCGGCTCGGCGTGATCCAGGAAACACTCGCAGACGCGAAAAAAATCCGCCGTCGTCGTTACGCGCCGGATGTCGTGCAGAAACTTTTCATCCACGCCCTCGCCGATGAAGTTCATGAACTTCTTCATCCTCATCACCTGCGCCGATTCTTTCACTCCCGGCGTGATTTCATTGTCCCAAAGCTCGCGGATATAATTCAAAACGTCGCGGCCAACAGGCAATTTTGTTTTTTCGCCGTTCAATTCCGCGCGGATTTGATCGAACAGCCACGGATTGCGGATCGCGCCGCGGCCGATCATCAAACCCCGCGCGCCGGTTTCCGCCAGCAGCGCTATTGCCTGCGCCGCACTGTGAACATTCCCATTCGCCAGCACCGGGCATTTCAATTCCCGCGCCGCGCGCGCAATCAAATCGTAGCGGACGCCGGGCCGATACATTTGTTTCACCGTCCGCGCGTGAACCGTGAGCAAATCCACCGGATGTTTCGCAAAAATTTTCAGCAGCGCGTCAAATTCCTCCGGCGATTCGAATCCCACCCGCGTCTTCACCGTGAACGGAATCGTCACCGCGTCGCGCAACGCGCCGAGGATGGCGTCAATCTTCTGCGGCTCGCGCAGCAATCCGCCGCCGGCGCATTTGCGATAGACGATGGGCGCCGGGCAGCCGAGGTTCAGGTCAATCGCCGCGACGGGATGTTTCTGCAACTCGCGCGCCGTGCGCACGAGCGCCGGAATATCGTTGCCGATCATCTGCGCGACGACCGGCCGGCCCGTGGGATTCTTGGTGATGGATTCGAGGATCCATTTCTCCGGTTTGGAATCGCCGTGGACGCGGAAATATTCCGTCCAATAAACCTCCGGCCCGCCGTAACGCGCGATGACGCGCATGAATTGCAGCGTCGTCACGTCCTGCATCGGCGCGAGCGCGAGCACCGGTGCCTGCCGCGAGGTTCCGGCCCCGCCAGCCGGCGCGTCGCCGCGGAGCAGTTGCAAAAAAGTTTCGGACGGAGTCACGCGCGGGAATCTTGGGCGAAGGAAAAATGAAAACAAGGGCGAACGATTTTTTAATTCCTCCAATGCTGCCGGCATAATCGTCGTCATCCCCGCGACAATCTCTGATGCGAACACCCTGATTATTGATGCGAACGCGATGATTTTTGTCAGTCCCGCCTAAATTTCTGATACGAACGCCCTAAGTTTTGATGTGGATGCGCTAAGTTTTGATACGAACGTCCTAAGTTTTAATGTGGACGCCCTAAGTTACGATGCCTGACGAATAAGATTTAATGCCAAACAGATAATTATTAATTACTAGACGATAAGTTTTAATGTCTGACTGATAATTATTAAAGTTTGAAGAATAAGATTTAGTATCTGACTGATAATATTTTATATCTGGCAGATAAGAATTAAGTCCGAACAGATGATATTGATTGTTTTATTGACAAATTTTTCAGAAAATGTCATAAGATTGCCAATAAATCCATTGTTTCTTATGAATTATCCTCAAATTCAGGCGACGACACCTCTACCCGACGAAAATCAAATGGTGCGCGCCATGGGCCACATCCTGCGCTGAAAGATGCTCAAGGAATTGGGCCGCGGCGAAATCCGGACCATCGGCGAGCTTGCCGCGGCTGCCGGCTGCAATTACGACAACGCCATCCGGCACCTCACGATTTTGAAGAAGGCGGGCCTGGTGGTGCAGGAGCGCGGGAAACTCTACCAGATTCCGAAGCGCTATCTGCCGGCGCCCGGCCAGCCCGTGGTGGATTACGGCCACTGCCTGCTCCGGCTGGATGCGGCCGAGTGAATGGTGGGGCGAGCGTCCTCGCGAGCCGGTGTCCCAAAGGGACAAATGGAAATAGCCCGGCGTTTTAACGCCGGGATCAATGCGGAAAGCACATAAGTCCCGAAGGGACGGTTGAACGATGGCAATTGTTTGATGCCGTCAAAATTCCAATATTGGCAAATTGTTGAAATTCAGCCGTCCCTGCGGGACTCGGTCGGAATGATTTTGAGACCCGCAGTTGAAACTGCGGGCTATTTTCAAATTGTCCCGTTGGGACGCACGAGCAATATCTGCCGACGCCCGGCCAGCCCGTCGTGGGTTACGGCCATTGCCTGCTCCGGCTGGAGGCGGCGGGATATAAATGGTGGGGCGAGTGTCCACGCGAGCCGACGATCAAACCTAACGGGTTTGAATCATTCAGCCAAGGTTGCGAGGAACGAGCTATGCTGAAATAAAAAACTGGGAACCGCTGTTTCCCGAGTAACAGCAGTTTCCAGTGAGACCCTTTAACTTCATCCAGAGTTTTGCCAAGGAATCGCACCCAGACAAAAAAGTTTCGACATAGAGCTTGCCCCGGAGGGGCGGCACGTCATTGCAACTCGGGTGCTGACAAACGCCCTCGCTCCGAAAGTCTTCGCTTACTTCTTACTCGGTCAACTTGGGAAAACCGTTTCGTGCGGCCTCAACTCACCTGCCCGACTTTCCCTTTCTCCGGCTCGGCACGCGGTTCAATATGGCTTTCAATGCGTGCCTTTCTACCGAGGACATCTAGCCACCGCTACGTATGAAAGCGGTAGCGCAAAACCCATTCCCCGGAATTCGGGTCTTGCTCCATCAAATTCTTGCACACCTTCTTGTATTTTGCATCTGGAAAATGCTCATCGAAAACACCATCCCATTTTTTGATTTCGTCAACGTATTTGAGATAGACGTCTATTTTTGATTCGCCTCTTATCTCGCCATGAACACTGCCCATAATTCATTCCTTCCCAACTTTCCCATGCGCATATTCTACTGCGTCGGCAACATCGCAACCTGATGCTCCTGCTAGAAATCGCAGGCATCCCTCATCAAATTTGTCCGGTTTAAATTCATTTTGCATCGTCAAGAAATTCCTGAACCACGTTGCTGCCATTTCATTGTTGCCAGCCAATTCATAATCGTAGGCCACATAGAAAAGAAAGATTGGCAAATTGTGCAAACAATGGGCTTTTAACTGCATCTTTGCTGCTTTATCCAAAATGCCTGCGATTTCGCCGCGCGATAGATTGGAATCATTCGTCTTCGTCACCAATTGCAGGGCGTATTCAGACAAACCTTGAGCCTTTATTGCCTGCAATGCCTTGGGGGTAAGAGCAAGTTCCCCACCTTTTTCGGCAGCCCAAGAGCGCCAGCTTTCCAAATGTTTATTTATGACTTCAATCTCTTCGTCTGTGAACTCGACCAAAATTTCACCTTGCGGCTTGTTTTTTGATCTGAATATGTCGAGCAAACCCATGTAGATACCAAACCAAGTTCGCCAATTTCCATCAAGCCTTAACCGTTCACCGCTTTGCACAGTTGAACTTGGCCCACTTGTCGGCTACTGTATGAGCCTATGACTTTGACGGAAAAGATTCTCGCCCGCGCCGCCGGCAAGCCGCGCGTGCAGGCCGGTGACAACATCTGGGTGAATGCCGACGTGCTCATGACGCACGACGTTTGCGGGCCGGGCACCATCGGCGTCTTCAAACGCGAGTTTGGCAAGGACGCCAGGGTCTGGGACAAAAACCGGATCGTCATCATCCCCGACCATTACATTTTCACCGCCGATTCGAAGTCGAACCGCAACGTGGACATCCTCCGCGATTTCGTGAAGGAGCAGGGCCTGCCTTATTTTTACGACGTGATTGACGACCCGAACGGCCACTGGCATTTCGATTCGAGCAAGGGAATGCTCAAGCGGCAATATGGCTCGCAATACGCGGGCGTCTGCCACACGGCGCTCCCGGCCAAGGGCCACACGCGCCCCGGCGAGATTTTGTTCGGCACGGATTCGCACACGTGCATGGCGGGCGCGTTCAACCAGTTCGCCACGGGCATCGGCAACACGGACGCCGGCTTCGTGATGGGCACGGGCAAGTTGCTCATCAAGGTGCCGGAGACGATGCACTTCCGGCTCGAAGGCAGGTTGCAGCCGGGCGTGATGGCGAAGGACATCATCCTCCATTGCATCGGCGAAATCGGCTTTGACGGCGCGACGTATCGCGCGATGCAGTTCGACGGCCCCGGCGCGGCGAGCCTTTCGATGGACGACCGCATGACGATTGCGAACATGGCCATCGAAGCGGGCGGCAAGAACGCGATTTTTGAATTTGATTCGCGCACGGCGGAATACGTGGACGCGCGCGTGAAATTGAACGGGACGAAATCCGCCTACGAACCGGTGATGCCGGACAAGGACCAGAAATTCGTTTACGAGCTCGTCGTGGATTTGAGCAAGCTCGAACCGACGGTCGCGTGCCATCCCGATCCGGGCCAGCGCAAGAAGGCGAAGGACATGGGCGACACGAAGCTCGACCGCGCGTATGTCGGCTCCTGCACCGGCGGCAAGACGAGCGATTTTGTGGAGTTCGCGCGAGTGTTGCGCGGCAAGAAGGTGACGATTGACACGTTCGGCGTGCCGGCGACGCCGGACATCGTGCATGATTTGCAATCCACGCGCTGGGGCGGCAAGACGATTTGGGACATCCTCGTGGACGCGGGCGTGCAGATGACGGAGAACGCCGGTTGCGCCGCGTGCCTCGGCGGGCCGGTGGACACGTTTGGCCGCATCAACAAGCCGGGCATCAAGTGCATCAGCGCGACGAACCGGAATTTCCCCGGCCGCATGGGCGACAAGGAATCACAGGTGTTTCTCGCGTCGCCGGCAACGGTGGCCGCGAGCGCGATTGCTGGAAAGATTGTTGATCCGCGGGAGTATTTGGGAAATTGAGCGGAAGCAGCGGGATTAAAGTTTGCTAAAGCCGTTCAATTCCGTGATGAAAGCATCTGGCCCGCCGGGCCGGTAGCCAACCTGCCGGCCCAGTTCTTTTCCAGACGAGTCCAACAAAATATATGTGGGATAACCATCCACGTTGAATTTCTGAAATAATTCTTGATTGGCCTGTTTAAGCGCGGGGTCTTGTTGCGTGTGGCGTGGAAAATCAAGTTTCACGAGAACGAGCTTGTCGCTGGCATAAGCCGCAAACTGGTCGGTGGATAAAACTTCATGGTCAAATTTGATGCACCACGGACACCAATCGGAACCGGTGAAATCAAGCAGCACCAGCTTGTTTTCCGAACGCGCTTGTTCCAATGCTCCCGGTAAATCCGTTCTCCACAATGCTTTTGGCGGCGACCCGGCGTCAGGTTGTCTGCTTTCGTCCGGCGGATGCACAACAGGCTGGCTGGCAATTTGAACATGGTATTGGGCGTTGGCCACAGCTTGTTTTTTTTCGGCGGCGGCGGCTTTTGCCGGATTATACTGAAAATGCTTTTGCAATTCGGGCGACAAGTCTTTTATTTTCGCGTTGCCCATGCCGCCGGCGTAAGTGAAGTAAATGTCCGTGGCGGTGACAATCGTGACGGTGACGTTGGCGTAGGTGTTGGTGCCCACTTTGAGGGTCGCAAATTGTTCGTCCGCGACCGCTGACAATGCGACGGCAAAGAAACCTAAAACAGCAAATAATCCCAAGCGCATGCTTGGCCTTTAACCGCCCAACGCGCGTTTGTCAAGTGCCGCCCGGGCTTCCGGAAGAATCCGCAGATTGACCTGAGGTTTTTTCCGCAGAAGCCGGCTGGCCGGAATTTGAACCGGCTGTTGTCGGCTGGAGCGCCTGTTCATCCAGCGGATGTTCGTGCTTCTGCCATTCCTCGGAAACGCGGCCGTTCCAGCACGCTGTGTTGAGCGGGTAAATGTCGGGATCAAAAATGACGTGGTAGAAATGCCAGACGACAATCGCCAGGCACGCCAGCACGGCTTCGTAATAGTGAATCGTCAGCGCGACGTCCACAATCCAGCGTGGCAGAAACCGCGTCACGTCCAGCTTGAACCAGATCATCAGCCCGGTCACACCCATGATGATTGTGCCCCAGAGGACGGCCCAGTATTCCATTTTTTCGGCGTAACCGAACCGGCCGATTTTCGGCTTTTCATCACTGTGGCCGGTGAGATAGCGGATGGCCTGCCAAGCGTCGGCCAAATCCTTTTTTACCGGGAACAAATCCCTGACCAGCCGCCGGCCTTCCTTGGTCGTCAAAATGTGAATCAGGTGATAAAGCCCCGTCAGCAGCAGCACGATGCCGGCGATGCGATGAATCCAGCGGCGAACCGGCTCGCTCGAACCGAGCATCCTTGCCAGCCCTGAATCGGGGAATTTCAGCGCGAACCCGGTGATGGCCAGCGTGATGAAACTCAACGCGAGCACCGCGTGCTGCCAGCGGTGGGTCAAGCTCATGCGCAGCACCGGGCGTCCGCTGGCGCGCAGATGCGCGGCGACTTTTTTGTGAAACAGCAGCGCGTTGTGGATGAACATCGCGCCGACGACGACAAAGATGAGCACCAGATAAATCCGCCGCACCCACCAGTTGATTTTGCCCGCCAAGTCCCGTCCTTCGGGCTTCGCGGCCAGGTCGGAATGAATTCTTCCGCTCACAAACATTTTATCCGCGCCGGGATGGCATCTCCCGCAGGTGACCACGAGGTTGTTGGTGTTGATGCTCGAATCCGGATCCGAAGACGGCAGGATCAAGTGGTAGCCGTGGCAACTGGCGCAGTTGGCAACGACGGTTGAGCCGTTTTGCGCCGCCAGCCCGTGGTAACTTTCCAGGTAAGTGGTGACGCGGTCAGCCGGAAGATTATATTTTTGGTCGAGATAAACCGAAGCGTGACAGCGGCTGCAAACGTCGGAAATTTGCAGCGGCGAGCCGTCTTTCAACGCCTCGATTTTATGTTCCGAATGGCAGTCGGTGCAGGTGGGCGCGTCGCGGTCGCCCGCCATGATTGCCTTGCCATGCACGCTGCGCGCCCAGTCGGCGGCCTCCTGCGCGTGACAGCGGCCGCAGGTTTGCGCCTGGCGCACAAAATAAAGCGGGGACGCCGGCGAGGTTGGCGGCAAAATGTCGTGCGAGCCGTGACAATCCACGCATGTGGCGGCGCTTTTGTGTCCGGCTTGTTGCGCCAGGCCGTGAACGCTGGCGCCGTAGCTTTCGCCCTGCTGCTCGTGGCAGCGCGTGCAACTGACCAGCGCCACGGGACGGTTGTCGTCAGGATGCGACGCCGTCACATCCGTGTGGCAACTGACGCAGCCATTGGTCGCGTGAACCGACGCTGCAAATTTGTCCGAGTCAACAAACAGCGAAATTTCCTTGCCCGCGGCGTTGGTGGTGGAAAGCGTGTCAATGCCGTGGCAATCGAGGCAGTCGCTATCCGACAAAGCCGGCGCTGCCGCTGCCCGAAAGGTCAGCGAGCATCCAATTAAAACGAGCGCCGCAAATTTGCCGCCACGCATATGGTGCAAGTTGCACCAGAAGCGAATGGCAATGCTTTACATTGCTTGTCATTTACTGCTCGTTTTTTGGCGGCCGTTTTCCGCAATTAATGTCAATGCGTGAGGCGCGTGGCCATGGCGTAAATGATCAGAATCAGCAGAATGACTCCGAGACCGAAGAAGAAGTAGCCAAAGGAACGCGCGATGTTCTTCCAACCTTCCCAACCGTCCTTGACGCGGTGGTCGTCCAGCTTGCCTTCCGCGACCAGCCGGTCGTGCCAGCGTTTGCGCTCGTGCAGCATCTCATTCTTGGAAATGCGGCCGGAAAAAATGACCGTGTCCATCGGGAATTTCTCAATGCGGAAATGCGTGTTGAAAAAGTGGATGGCGAAGATGAAGCCCGCCGCCAGCAGCGCCTCGTCCGAATGCACGAGCAGCGCGATGTTAATGACCCAGCCGGGCAGAAACCGCGTGAAAAACATCGGGAACCACATGATTAAGCCGGACGCGCCGATGATGGCCACGCCCCAAAACACGGCGAAGTAATCGAATTTTTCCCAATACGTCCAGCGGCCAAACTGCGGCTTGGGACCTTTGCCGAAAAACCATTTGTTGTGCGCCACAAAATCGCGCCAGTCCTGAAACGTGGGCATCATGGAATCGGGACCGAACAACGCGATCCATAACCGTTTCCACTTGAATCCGCCCGTGGCCGGATCCCGCAGAGTTTTCCGACCGCGCCACGCCTTTTTGGCCAGCGAGGTCAGGTGCAGGCCAAAGTAGAGAAAAGTAATCAGGGCGCCGAAGCGGTGCAGCGTGCGCGCGGTTTCCGGGCCGCCGAGAATGCTGAAAATCACCTTGGCCCAGTGCGTGTAGGAGAATTTCAGCGGCATGCCGGTGATGACCAGCAACAGAAAACTCGACACCACCATCAGATGCAAAAAGCGTTCAAAGGGTAGAAAGCGCGTGAACCATTCGTCACCTTCCTGCGTTTTGATTTTCGCCTCGCGGAAGGTTTTCGAGTCGTGCAAATAAAGCCAGACCGCACGCACCAGCCATCCGATGGTATGCAGGCCGAAGAATGCGAACGTGCCGATGAGCAGGCCGGTCATGCCCAGAAACACTGCGTGGAGGAGCGGATACTGTTTGCCGTCCAGCGGATTGGCATGCGGATCGTATTGCGTAAAACCGGCATTGGCATTGGGATGGCATTGCTGGCAGGTGGCCAGGATGTTGGTTCGGGACAAGTGCGACCGCGGGTCGGACGGCGGCAGGATGTCGTGATAACCGTGACAGTCGTAGCAGGCGGCGACTTTCGGAGCAACGTTGGGCTGCCCCAGCGCCATGGCCTGACCGTGGTAAGTGTCGCGATAATACTTGTAGTGACTGGGATGACAACTGCCGCACCGCTCGTCCATGGTTTCTTTGAAATTGTTAATGGCCGGATTGACGATTTGATGTGCGGTGTGGCAATCGGTGCAGACCGGCACACGTGTGTCGCCTTTGGCCAGCAACTGTCCGTGAATGCTTTGGTCGTAGGTTTGCTCGATGCCCAGGTGACATTTGCCGCAGGTCTTGGCGATATTCGCGTGGTTGATGGGCGAATCGCGGTCCACCGCGCGCTTGATGTCGTGGACGCCGTGGCAATCGTCGCAGGAAGGCGCCACAATCAGACCCATTTTGATCAAGGCCTGCCCATGAATGCTGTCCATGTATTCGTCGGCCGCGTTGGGATGTTGGATTTCGTATTCCTTGGTCAGGCCGGGATTGCTGTGGCATTTGGCGCAAGTGAAGGGCAGGTTCATTTTGAACACCGGCGAGGCCGGGTCCGTGACGGGCAGAATGCCATGCGAGCCGTGGCAATCCCAGCATTCGGCGGCGGCAGACGAGCCGAGCAAATGGCTCACGCCGTGAATGCTCGTGGCATAAGCTTTCGCTTCCTTTTCATGGCAATGGGTGCAGTCCGGCGGTCCCAACGGATCGTGAACAAGCTCTTTGATGCCGGTGTGACAGTCCACGCAGTTGAGATTGGCGTGAACGGAATGTGCAAAGGCGTTGGTCGGGAAAACCAGTGATTCCACTTTGCCGTTGACGGTCCGCGTTGTGTTCGGATCGAGATGGCAATCAAGGCAATCGCTATTGGCAAATGCCGGCGGCGCGTTGGTGGCGGCTGTTGGCTGCGACCGAACTACGGTCGTCGCCAGCGGCAGGAGCAGAAAAAAACAAAACACCTTCATCCCGGTCATGCGGGACCGATCGCTGTTTTTCAATTTATTTCTCATCAAAATTGCGCCTCAAATGGCGACACCCCAACACTTGCGGTGAACTTCAGTTCGCCGTGTCGCACCATCGGTGTTTCGAAGGGTTACTTCTTGAAAGTCCGCATGTAAGCCACCAGCGCCTTGATGTCGTCGTCGGACAAATTGCTGTAAGGCTTCATTTGAATTTTCCCGTCGCTGTTCTTCAGCCCTTCTTTAATGGCTTTGAACGCGGCATCATCCGTCAGCGCAGACTGAACTTGCGCATCGCTGTAATCTTTGACGCCGAGCCGTTTGCCGATGTTGGTTTGCCCCTTGCCGTCGGCGCCGTGACATTTGGCGCACAGGGTGTCCCAGTTGTCCTTGGCTCCGGCAGCCGAAGCCGTCAGCACCGCGGCAAAGCCCATGACCACGGCGAGTATGATTGTTTTCTTCATAGTCGTTGATTTGTTGTGTTAACGTTTTTCAGCGCGGCTATCCGCGCATCAGACAAGTAGAGTTTCGTGGGAAAGGCGGAGATGGACTACCCATGTTTTGGCAAATGCCTAGCATTTCTTGCAAAATGATTGCGCCCCGAAATCCCTGAATTTTTGAAGATCGGCCGACTATTTCACCAGATTCGTGCCGGGGAGATAAACCGTAAAGGTCGTGCCTTCGCCGGGTTGCGTGTGGCAGTGCAACGCGCCGTTGCCTTCCTTGATGAGCCGCTGGACGATGTTGAGTCCGAGACCCGTTCCCTGCCGCGGGCCTTTGGTGGTGAAGTAAGGCTGGAAAATTTTCGGCAGCACCTCCGGTGGAATTCCCGGGCCGCTGTCGCGCACCTGGAATTTCACGAGCGGCGCGGTGTTGTCGAGGCTTTCGACGTTTAGCAGCCGGTCATTCAGACCGTCCTTGAACTTGGTGAGATCGAGCGGCGCGCGCAAAACTTCCCCGCCGATTTCCACGCGATGATTCATCGGTGCGCATTGAAACGCGTTGACCGTGAGGTTCAGCAAAATCTGGATCACGTCCGTGCCGTTGATTTTGACAGCCACATCCTCGCCAAACGGCGTGAGGTTGAATTCATTGTCGAGCAGGCTCGGATGAACGCGCACGAGATGCTCCAAGTCATGGAGCAGTTGGCTCACACTGACGCGCGTCGCGTCGCCTTCATTGGTTTGCCGGCGCAGGAAACCGAGATAACGCCGCGAAATCTCGATGCAGTTGCCGACCTGCCGCGCGACGATGCGCAGGCGGTCCTTGATGAATTCCAAATCCTCCAGCTCCATGCGCGACGCGCGGTTCAGCCGCTGGTTCAGTACCTGCACAAAACCGGAGATGACCGTCAGCGGGCCATTGATGTCGTGGATGATGCTCGCGTAAATGTCGCCGCGCGTCTTGGCAATCTGCTCCTCAATGCGTTGGTTTTGCAGTTCGGCGAGCAAATCCTGGACTTTTTCCGCGCTGCTGTGGATTTCGCTTTCCAATGTGCGGCGCTGCATCGCCTGGCTGACGGCGGAACGCATCGTCGCGAGGTCGAACGGCTTGTTGATGTAATCGCACGCGCGCAGTCGGAGCGCCTGCCGGATGGTGTCGGTCGTCTCGAACGCCGTCATCATGATCGCCTCGATGTCCGGGTTGACAAATTTAAGCCGTTCCAAAACTTCGATGCCCGACATTCCGGCCATGCGGATGTCCAGCACGGCCACGTCAATTTCATTTTCCTGCGCGAGCTTGATGGCGGTCGGCCCGTCTTCAGCCATCAGCAAATCGTAGTCGTCCTTGAAAATCACGCGCAACGACTGTCGCGGCCCGTCTTCGTCATCCACGATCAGCAGCGTCCCGCGGCGTTTCGGCGCGGGCGGCGCCTCGACGAGGTCGGCAACGGCGTCCGTCGCATCGGTCAATGGATCAGCGGTCAAAGACATATCTGAAAAATTTCCAATTAAAAAACCACGCCATTCTACCACAACTGCGTTTGCCCTCAAGAACAAACCGCGTTGTGTTTTAACAGACACAATCGCAGCATCTTCAATGCCTGCCGCGCCGTGACGGCTTTGAATTTTTCGCGCGAAAACGAATTCAATCTGCGCTCAATTAAAGTTCCAAACGCTCCGGCGACTGAGATAAAAACCGTTCCCACCGGCTTGTCTTTCGTCCCGCCGCCCGGCCCGGCGATGCCCGTGACCGCAATCGCAAAATCCGCGCCGAATTTTTCCCGCGCACCCTCGGCCATTTCGCGCGCGACGGCTTCGCTCACTGCGCCGTGCTTTTTCAAAGTTTGGGAACGAACGCCTAGAAATTTTTGTTTCGCGCCATTGCTGTAGGCGACAATTCCGCCCAGAAAAATTTTCGACGCGCCCGCCACATTCGTGATTTCGTTTGCGATGAAACCGCCCGTGCAGGACTCGGCGGTCGCCAAAGTCCTTTTCCGCTTTGTCAGAAGCCGGACGACGGCGGTTTCAATTTTGCCTTTTTGGCCTGGGTCTTCGAATTTCCGCATTGAAAGTTCCAGCGACATAACTTTTCATCTGGTCCGGCGCGCAAAAATAAATTTTTCCCGAAATGCGATTTCCCGAAATCTCGCCGAACTCCAGCCGCAGGGCGTAGCCGCTTTCCAGATTTTCCCGTCCGCCCTGCCAGCGCAGAGTCACACGCGAAGCCGTTGGCGAGTTCGTGGCCACATCCAGCGATTCGCTGGCGAGGTCTTCGGGCTGCCGGTCGCCGACATCAATCATGACGCCCAAATCCACCGGTCCGCGCGTGCCCGCGCGCAACATCAGCGCGCCGTTCTGAAAAATAGCGCGGTCATTGGTGAAATTCTCTCCGTGAATCCGCCCCGTCGCCGGCACGTCAGGAATCGTCACTCCGTCGAGATTCAAAGTCCAGTTGTCGTCGCCCGCGTTCCGGGATTTGAAAATGGTTCCGCGATAAATAAACGCGACTGCCGAGCCGATCATGAAAAAAATCAAAACGACCATCAACGCGCCAGGAAAGCCCTTCGCGGCCGGCAACGTCCTTGAGCCAGTTCCGGAAATTGTCGGAATCGGCCGTTCGCCCTTTTTTGTGCCCGTCAGAATAAACTTCTGCTCCTCCGACGATGGCGCCTGCGGCACAGTGATCTTCTGGAAGCACGTTGGGCATTCCATCACTGTGCCCGCTTGCGCCGAGTCGCACTTGATGTGCTGGCCGCACACCGGACAGGCGTATTTGAACTCGCTCATGGCTGTTATACAAACATTTCACATTCTGCATCCGACGGCAACGACGATTTTCATCCGTTCTAATTCAAATCTCCAAGCTCAATTATCGGTTCAAACCGGGCGAGGTTGAGATTTTGCCGCTTCTTTAGGGTTGAATTTTGCCGCCGCATTTCGAAACCTGTGTTCATCGCGGCTCAAACATAAGCGCATGAAAAAAAAATCTCCCATCTCCCGTAGCGGACGGTTTGCCGGCGGCCCGGCGGCAGACGTCGCGAAATTCACCGAATCCATCTCCTTCGACTGGCGGCTCTGGCGGCACGACATCCTCGGCTCCATGGCCCACGCCGAAATGCTTCACAAAATCGGCGTGCTGAATAAAAACGAATCGCGCGCCATCGTCCGCGGCCTCGACGCCATCGGCAAGGAAATCAAAGCCGGCAAATTCAAGTGGAAGCCGGAACTCGAAGACGTCCACATGAACATTGAGGCCGAGTTGACCAGGCGCGTTCCCGCCGGCGCGAAACTGCACACGGCGCGTTCGCGAAACGATCAGGTCGCCCTCGACATGCGGCTCTGGCTGCGCGATGAAATTACTTTGCTCCTCGGCGAAATTGCCGATTTGCAGCGCGCGCTCGTCTCGCTCGGCGAAAAAAATGCCGACGTGCTCATTCCCGGCTACACGCACCTGCAACGCGCGCAGCCCGTTTATTTCGCGCATCATTTGCTTGCCTACGTCGAGAAGCTCGAACGCGATTGCGAGCGGCTTTGGGACTGCCGCTCGCGCGCCAATGTCTGTCCGCTCGGCAGCGGTGCGATTGCCGGCAGCACGCTCCCGCTCGATCGCGTGCTCGTGGCCAAGCTGCTCGGCTTCGTGGATGCGGACGACAAACCGCAACTCACCCAAAATTCCATGGACGCCGTGAGCGACCGCGATTTCGCCGTTGAATTTTGCGCCGACGGCGCGCTGCTCGCCGTGCATCTTTCACGGCTTGCGGAGGACGTGATTCTCTGGGCCGGCGTGGAATTTAATTTCATCAAGATTGCCGACGCCTACACCACCGGCTCGTCGCTCATGCCGCAAAAGAAAAATCCCGACATCGCCGAGCTTGCGCGCGGCAAGACCGGCCGCGTCTTCGGCAACCTGATGTCGCTGCTCACGTTGCTGAAAGGGCTGCCGATGACCTACAACCGTGATTTGCAGGAGGACAAGGAACGGCTGTTCGACACCGCCGACACCGTGCGCGCCACCACGCGGCTCATGGCCGCGATGCTGAATAATACGAAGGTGAACAAGTCCGCCTGCGCCGCCGCCGCGAGCGACCCGGCGTTGCTGGCGACCGACCTCGCGGATTATCTCGTCAAAAAAGGAATGCCGTTCCGGCAGACGCATCACGCCGTCGGCACGGTGGTGGCGCTGGCGGAAAAAACCGGCAAAACGCTGAACCAGCTCACGCTCGCCGAACTGCAGACCGTGGACAAAAACTTTGGCCGCACCGCGCTCGGCGTTTTCAACCTGCACCGCGCGATGGCAAACCGAAACCTGACCGGCGCACCGGGAACAAAGGAAGTCGCGAAGCAACTCGCCCGCTGGCGGGAACAACTTTCGTGATTTCATTCAAATCGCGAGAGAACATCACTTGCGCAAAGGTGCAGATGGGGATTAGATTATGTCCGATGAAACTGCGAACCGACCTGCTGGAGCATCTGACGGCGGAAGATCTGCGTCAGGCGGCGATGGCTTCGGTTCACCGCTACAAGCCCGAGCCGCTTTTCTCAAAAACTGGGACTGGCTCGCTGTCGTCGGCATCAACCAGGGAGCGTGCGCGAGAAGTCGCGCACAGCACGGCCTTAACTCGGAAACTTCAGCAGCGTGCGCGGCGGACTGGGAAAAGCTCCGCAGCCAAACGCTGACCCTCGGCGAAACCTTCGACCGGCTTCGTGGCTTTCATCGTCGCGCGCCGTTTCTTTTCTTCAACGGAAACACCTTTGCCACCATCGGACGCGAACTGGCGCTGGCGTTGTTCAGCGATCTGCCGCCCGCCCGCAAACGGGAAATTTCCTCCGTCGTTGGCCATTACATCGCCGGCGTGCTCGACCGTGAAAGCATGGCCGGCCTCGTGGATGGATTATGCGAGGAAACCGGTTTCCAGCCCGGCGATGAAGTCCAGACGTTGCGCGGCTCAATGAGCGGGAAAATCATCCGCGTGTTGCCGGATGGCCGCGTGGTGTGGCGGGCGGATTCCGGCGCGGAACTGACCGCCCTGCCGGAAAGCTTGATTCCGCAAAAGAAAAAGTCACAATGAAATCACCATGAAAATTGCTGCGACGACCAAACGAAACCTGACCGGCGCACCGGGCACGAAGGAGGTCGCGAAGCAACTGGCACGCTGGCGGAAACAGCCTTCGTAAGGTTGAAGACATGAAATTGATTGGCTACAACGAAGAGCGGAAGAATTTTCATTTGGTTCGCAATTTGACCGACGCCGAAGTTACAAATTATGAAAAATACACGCCAATCGTGGCCGAGGCGCGTAATCGGTTTAAGTTATTTCGAATACTCGGCAGCAATTTCAACGAATGGACTGGCTACATAAGTTCGCTCCTGAATTCACAAGTTCGAAATGATGAAAACGATTGGCTGCAATTAGATCGTTTGTTGCTAAATTATTTAACCTGCGCCTATACAATTCAGGAACATTTCAAGGCATCATTTCAGCGTCGTTTTCGGAAGGATGCAGTGAAGCTAAAAGAATACAGTGATTTCTTAGATAAATTATACCATTCCGCTTGGGCTTTTGCATTTTATATCGATTTTCGTGGATATATTCAGCATTGCGAATTGGGAATTGGGAATTACCAAAGACAAATTTCCTCGACTTCCGTCAAAATCAATATCACCCACGATTCGGCGCAACTGCTTGCTGATAGCAAAGAGTGGAAGCGCTGCAAACTTACGGACAAAAATGGGACACTGGATTTAGTAAAGCTTCTCGAAGAGTTTCACCATCACATGCTGAAAAGTTATGGCGGATACGTTGCGAAGTCATTTTTTCCCGAATTGTTTCCGGCAGCTAAGTTTTACGCGAATTTAACAAGTGAAGTGTTAAAAATTGGCCCCGGTTTTAGGATGGTTTTTGGAGAAGGTGAGCCACAGAAGACATTTGAAGAAGGAAAGCAACAAATGCAATTGCAGTTGAAGCTCGTTCCGAATGACTTGCTCGCGGAACTTGGATTTTCAATTTCACCTCAAAACTGAAACAATTTGAAACTCGAACTGGCGGTGCAAATTGAATTCTGGAATTGGTCTGTCTAAAAATGCCAACGGCATTAAATGATCTGCTCAAGGCGCACTCGTTTGTCACGCCGCATCCAGCCGGAGCAGGCAATGGCCAAAGTCCACCACGGGCTGGCCGGGTATGGGCAGGTATTCCTTCGCCATTTGATAGAGCCGCCCGCGCCCGCGCACAATCAGCCCGGCCCAGCGCAGGGTGGCCAGATGCTTGGAGGCGTTGTCGTAGGTGCAGCCGGACGCCTTGGCCATTTCATCAATCGTGCGCGGTTCGCCGGCGCATAATTCCTTGAGCATCTTCCAGCGGGTGCGGTGGCTCAACGCGGTAATCAGTCTGTCAATGTCGGGAGATGCGGCCGTTTTGGGAGTTTCAAGGGTCGAATTCATGCAAAACAGCGTATTTTAGGCAAAGACCGATGGCAAGAAGGAAATATCATTCTACAAAATGGAGCCAGCAGTCGCAGAAATGGACGCGACAATTTTGTGTTTGGAGTTGGCAATTGCCAAAATGGAGCTGGCATCGCACTAAATGGAGGGGGTAATTTGCTATTTGGAGTTTGCATCTCACAAAATGGAGGGGACCATCGTCTGATTGGAACTGGCTTTAGTTGAATTGGATCGGGCATTTCACTGCATGGAGGCGGCATTTCGCTAATTGGAACGGGCAAGCGCAGGGGAAATCGGCAATAGAGCCGCCCAATCAATTCCCGTCGTCAAGTCAAACTCGTGCTGGCATTTACCGGCGTTCTCTGGTTCATTTCAGATATGGCGGATGAATTGGGTCAATTGCTCAAGGCGACGTCGCGCTCGTTTTACCTGACGTTGCGCGTGCTGCCCGCTGCCGTGCGCCCGCAAATCGGCCTCGCCTACCTGCTCGCCCGCACCACCGACACCATCGCCGACACGGAAATCGTCGCGCTCGACCGCCGGCTGGAGGCGCTGCAAAAATTCCGCGAGCGGATTCTCGGCCAGACTTCCGCCCCGCTGAATTTCGGCGAGCTGGCGGCGCAACAGGTTTCGTCCGCCGAAAAATCGCTGCTGGAAAACGCCGAGGCCGGCCTGGCGGAGTTGCAAAAATTTTCCGCCGGCGATCAAAAGCTGGTCCGCGACGTCCTCACGGTCATCACCGGCGGGCAGGAACTGGATTTGCGCCGGTTTGAAAAGGCGTCCGCCGAAAACATCATCGCGCTGGAAACGGCGGCGGAGCTGGACGATTACACTTACCGCGTCGCCGGCTGTGTGGGCGAGTTCTGGACGAAGATTTGTCGCGCGCATCTTTTCCCGCAGGCGAAGCTGGACGAGGAGCAGTTTATCACGGACGGAATCCGGTTCGGCAAGGGGCTGCAACTGGTGAACATTATGCGCGACCTGCCGGCGGATTTGAAAAAGGGCCGCTGCTATCTGCCGCTGGAAAAACTGGACGCGGCGAAGTTGTTCCCGGAAACACTGCTCTCGCCCGCGAACGCGGAAAAATTCCTCCCGCTGTTCCACGACCAGCTCGACAAGGCGGAGGCGCATTTGCGCGCGGGCTGGAATTACACGAACACGCTGCCGTTCGGGCAGTTTCGCGTGCGGCTTGGCTGCGCGTGGCCGATTTTGATCGGCGCGAGGACCATTGAACGGCTGCGCGCGGCGAACGTGGTCGAATTGCGGCAGGGTGTGAAGGTCTCCCGGAGCGAGGTGCGCGGGATTTTGTTCCGCTCCATTTTGAGTTGTCCTTTTTCGGGCGCGTGGCGAAGGTTGTTTCCGGCGGGCAGAAAAGCTGTTGCATCCGGCGGCGAATTGGCGTAAGAAAGCGTTATGCGACTTCCCAAGCTGCTGTTGATCATTTGCGCGAGCGCCGTGGGCGCGAGTTTTCTTTCCGCCCGCGCGGACGATAATCCCGACCAGGCCGCCGCCCGCGCGGCGTTAATGAAAGAAATGGGCGAGACGTCCATGCAACAAACGCCCACCAACTCGGAAACGCCGCCGCCAGCTCAAGCCGCTCCTCCCGCGGCTGAAGCCGTAACGCCAACAGCGGAAACTCCGGTTCCCGCAGAAACGCAACCGGCGCCGGCCGCTCCCGCAACTCCGGCAATGACGCCGGCACCCGCGGAAACGCAGCCAGCTGTTGCGCCTGCCACAACATCTTCAGATACCGCCGCCCAGGCCGCCGCGCGCGCGGCGTTGATCAAGGCAATGAACCAAGCGCCCGCGCAACAGGCTCCTCCAAATGCGGAAACAGAACCGCCAATGACCGTTACGCCTTCCGGCGCCCAAATGCAGGAACAAAATCCGCCCGCCGAAACCACAACCACGACGCAAGTTCCGGCATCGGCGGCCATTCAGACACCCGAACCTGCCGCCACAATGGCTGCGTCGCCGGCCAATACCAGTTCGCCGGCCATGACGACTTCAGACACTGCCGCCCAAGCCGCCGCCCGCGCCGCTTTGCTCCAAAAAATGGGCGAGACGCCTCAGCCACCGATGACCGTGACGCAACCGCCACCGATTCAAACGCCGGGACCTGCCGCCACAATGGTCGCACCGCCGGCCAACGAAGTTGCACCTGCAACAATGTCTTCAAACAGCGCAGCCCAAACCGCCGAGGCAAATAACGCGGCGGCGCTTGCCGAGAAAAACCAGGCTGAAGCCGATGCTGCCGCTCAAGCCAAAGCCGAGCAAGAACAGATGAAGGCCGAAAAAGCCACGCAACCCGTGGTCAATCAAAATTATCCCGGAAAAGATTTGGGGTTGAAACCAATTGCCGCGCCGCCACTGCCGATTTCCGCCGAACAGGAGGCGCAGTTGCAGGAATTGAACGCCAAATACTTTGCCAATCAGATTTCTCCGGCGGAATATTTCACGCAGCGCGAGGCAATCATCCATGGGCCATAAGGTGAAATTTTCCAGCACCCGCCGGAATTTTTCCCGGCGGGTTTTTTATTGCGAATTGAATTTTGAGCGCCGGACTCTAAACTAAGCCGCCATGCACAATTTTCATTACGTCGGGAAAAAATTATTCTGTGAAGGCGTCGCCGTCGAATCGCTCGCCAGAAAATTTGGCACGCCGCTTTACGTTTATTCGCAGAAGACGCTGACGGAACATTTTCAAAAACTGGATGCCGCGCTTGCGCCACTCGACCACTTGATTTGCTTCGCGATGAAGTCCAATTCCAATCTGTCCGTGCTGCGGACCATCGCGAACCTCGGCGGGGGCTTCGACATCGTGAGCGGCGGCGAATTGCGGCGCGTCATCGCCGCCGGCGGTGACCCGCGCAAATGCGTCTTTGCCGGCGTCGGCAAAACCGAGGCGGAAATTGAATTTGCGCTGCAGCGGAGCATTTATTCGTTCAACGTGGAAAGCGAGCCGGAATTGCACCGCATCAATCGCGTCGCCGCGCGGTTGAAAAAAATCGCGCCCGTCGCCGTCCGCGTCAACCCGAACGTCGCCGCCAAGACGCACGCGAAAATCATGACCGGCACTTATGAAAACAAATTCGGCGTCGCGTTCGAGCAAATCGAGGGCATTTATGCCCGCGCCGGCAAATTGAAAAATCTGCGGCTGCGCGGTCTGCAAATGCACATCGGCTCGCAAATCACCGAGGTCGCGCCGTTTGAAAAAGCCGTCGAAAAAATCCTGCCGCTGGTCCGCAAGCTGGCGGAAAAATACCGGCTGGAATTTTTGAGCATCGGCGGCGGACTGGGAATCATTTACCGGCCGGCGCTCGCCAGTGGTTCGGAAGGCTGGTGGAAAACCGCCGCCGCCAGAAACATTTTGACGCCGCAGAAATACGCGGCGCGGCTGCTGCCGCTGTTGAAGCCGCTTGGCTTGAAAATTTTAATCGAGCCGGGACGCTTCATTTCCGGCAACGCGGGCATTTTGGTCACGCATGTTGAATTCGTGAAACGCACCGGCGCAAAAAATTTCATTATCGTGGACGCGGCGATGAACGATTTGATCCGACCGGCATTCTATGACGCTTACCATGAAATCGTCCCGCTCGTAAAAAAATCCGGCGCGAAAATTTCCTCGGATGTCGTCGGACCGATTTGCGAATCGGGCGACTATTTTTGCAAGGACCGCCCGCTGCCGCGGCTCGGGGAGGGCGACTATCTCGCGCTGTTGAGCGCAGGCGCTTACGGTTTTGTCATGGCGTCGAATTACAACGCGCGTCCACTGGCGGCGGAAGTTCTCGTCAGCGGGAAAAAATTCGCCGCCGCACGCGAGCGCCAGCCGGTCGAAAAAATTTGGTCGGGCGAGAAAATTGTGGCATGGTTGAAATAAGCTTGTGAGCAACGAATTTTCCATCGCGGCGCACTGGGAGGGCGGTTTCGACGAAGCCGGCCTGCGCCGGTGGGCGGAGCAATTGCGCGGGCAGCTTGGCGACCGGCCGGTTTCGCTTGGTCTCGTTTTCATGGCGCCCGATTTTTTCCCGCGCGCGCAGGAGACGCTGGAGATTTTGCGGGTTCACGCACGGATTCCGCTGCTCGCCGGCTGTTCGAGCACATCATTAATTTGCGACGACCAGGAAATTGAAAGCGCGTCAGGCGTCGTGCTTGCGCTTTACTCGCTGCCCGGCGCGGATTTGAAGGGCTTCCGTTTCACGCAATCGCAGGTCGAAGGAGCGGGCGAAAAAAATTACTGGCCGGCGGAATCCGGCGTCGCGCCGGACAAAACCAACGGCTGGCTCGCCTTCGTTGATCCATTTCATCTGGACGCGGAAAACTGGATTCGCGGCTGGAATGAATCTTACGCACCGCTGCCGGTTTTCGGCGGGCTGGCCAGCGGAATTTTTTCGGAGCAAACGACGCAGGTTTACCTGAATGGCGACGTTTTTGAGGACGGCGGCGTGGCTGTTTCCGTCGGCGGCGCGGTGAAATTGTCCGGCGTCATTTCGCAGGGCTGCACGCCCATCGGCGAGACATGGACGCTCACGCGCGTCGAGCACAATTTGATCCAGCAGATTGCCAACCGCCCGGCCTACGCCGTGCTCGCCGAGACGTTTCAAAAACTTCCGCCCGCCGAGCAGCAAAAGGCGCGCGGCAATCTGTTCATCGGCCTCGTCGTCAACGAATACCTCGAAAATTTTCATCGCGGCGATTTTCTCGTGCGCAATCTCATCGGCGGCGACCCGAACTCCGGCGTGCTGGCCGTCGGCGCGTTTCCGCGCGCGGGGCAGACGATGCAATTCCAGCGGCGCGACGCGGCGGCGGCGAGCGAGGACATGAGCGAACTCCTCGCGCGCGCAAAAAAAAATCTGGACGGCGCGGCGATTTACGGCGGCTGCCTCTGCTGCTGCAACGGCCGTGGCAAAAATCTTTTTGGCCGCGCGAACCACGACGCCGAGCTGGTGCAAAAAGAATTCGGCCTGCTCGGCATCGCCGGATTTTTTTGCAACGGCGAGATCGGCCCCGTCGGCGAAAAGAATTATCTGCACGGCTTCACCGCATCGCTCGCGCTGTTTGTGGAAAAGTAATTTCACTTCGCGGTTGATTTTATGGCGGGGAACGCCATCTTCATTTCAAAAATGTCCGAAGAACAACAACCTGAATCGAACTTGCCCGCGCCGCAAAAACGTCCTGGTGCGCGGCGGCGCGGCCATCGCGGCGGACGCGGACGGCGGCGTCCCGCGCCGACGGCGCCGGTCGCTCCGGTTTCTGAACAATCGGCACAGGTGGAATCGCCGACAAAAGAAATCGAACCGCCAATACGTCTCCGCGAGGAGATGCCCGTGCGTCCTGTGCCGTCGAAACCAAAATTTCAAGTGCCGGCTGACGCGCCGCGCGAATCGGAAATGGACGGCTCGGCCATCAGCCAGGCCGTCGCCGAAGCCACGGAAATTGTGGAATCGCTGAGACAGGCGCTCGTGCAAATGGAGGAGGTTTTGGAATTGATTGAAGTGGCCGAGCGGCAAAAGCTCGGCGACGAGCGCGAAATCGAATCGCTGCGCCGCGCGCTGCGGCAGTTGCATTCGCGCGGACGACCGGAACGGCATGAGCGGCACGAGCGCGAAGACCAGCCGCCACCGGAAAATTGATTACTTCAACGATTCCCGGACTTTTTCCACGTCACTCGTCGGCAGTTGACACGCATTCCCGACACAAACAAAAACTGTCGCTTCATTTTTTCCGGCCAAAGTTTTTGCAAATTCTTCGACCGCGCCGGAATTGCCCAGAACAATTTTGTTTGGTTGATAAACCGAATGTGCCGCGCGAAGCAATTCTTGGAATTTGTCCGAATTGCGTTCGCCGGCGATCACCAGACGCTTTGGTTCCTGTAGCCAGAAATCCAGCGCGTGCAGCATGAACGGCATCGCCTGTGGAAAATTTTGCAGCCGCCCGGCGAACAATCGCAAAGTTTTTTCGGCGGCTTCTGTGAAATGCTTTTTGCCGGTAATTGCGCCAAGCTTCAGCAACGCCAGCGTGGCGACGGAATTTCCGCTCGGTTCCGCGCCGTCGTAATCGTCTTTCACGCGCAAAATCAAATCCCGCGAGTCCGCGGCGCTTTGCCAGAAGCCGCCGTTTTCGGCGTCGTAAAACTTTTCAAGCACCACGCCGGCAAGCTCGATGGCAAAGTCCAAATGCGCCGGCTCCAGCGTCACTTCGTAAAGCTCAATGACGCCGGAAAGATAAAATGCGTGGGCTTCGAGCAATTGCACGCGGTCGCGGCCGCCGTCCCGCCAGCGGTGGAAAAGTGTTTTTGATTTCCCGTCCCATAATTTTTCACGGATGAATTGCAGATTTTTTTCCGCCGCCACGCGGTATTTCGCGTCGTTCAAAATGGCGGACGCGCGGGCAAATGCGCCGAGCATCAAGCCGTTCCACGAAGCGAGAATTTTATCGTCAAGATGCGGGCGGATTCTTTTTACGCGCGCTTCGGACATTTTTACCTTCGCCGACGCGAGCAGGGCTTTGTCGGAATCCGCGACGTTCGAGTTCGCAATGCGCAAGACATTTTGTCCACGCAACGGCTGCGGATGGCTGTGGTCAATAAAATTTCCCTCCGCGGCGATGCCGAAAAATTTCACGGCGACATTGAATTCCTCCGGCGAAAGCAATTGCGAAAGTTCCTCGCGCGTCCAGCAATAAAATTTCCCCTCATGGCCTTCGCTATCGGCGTCCTCGGCGGAAAAAAATCCGCCGCTGGGATGTGTCATGTCGCGCAAAACATAATTCAAAATGTCACGGACGATTTCGGCGTGGCGCACGTCGCCGCTGGCCAGAAATGCGTCGAGATAAAGCTGAGCCAACAGCGCGTTGTCGTAGAGCATTTTTTCGAAATGCGGCACAAGCCATTCGGAGTCCACGGAATAGCGCGCGAAGCCGCCGCCGAGCTGATCGTGGATGCCGCCGGCGGCCATTCTTTCGCAGGTGCGCAGAACCATTTGTATAGCGTCGGCGTCGTGAAATCGTTTTGCGCAGCGCAAAAGCAATTGCGGCACGCTGGGCTGCGGAAATTTCGGCGCGCCGCCAAAGCCGCCGTGAATTGGATCAAAAGATTGCTTGAAAATATTCGCGGCATTTTTAAGAGCGGTTTCGGTCAAACGCGAATCGCCTTCGGCGGAAGTTTCCATCGCCAGTTTCAATCGCTCGTGAATTTCGCCGGCAGACGCGGCGAGTTCATCTCTGCGTTCGCGCCACAGCTGCGCGATCTGTGTGAGCAATTGCAAAAAACTCGGGCGGCCAAAGCGCGCGTCCGGCGGAAAATAGGTACCGCCGAAAAACGGTTTCAAATCCGGCGTGAGGAAAACGTTCATCGGCCAGCCGCCGGAGCCGGTGGTGGATTGCACGAAGGTCATGTAAATTTTGTCCACGTCCGGCCGCTCCTCGCGATCCACCTTGATGCTGACGAAATGCTCATTGAGAAATTCCGCGACTTTTTCGTCCTCAAAACTTTCACGCTCCATGACGTGGCACCAATGGCAGGTCGAATAGCCGACGCTCAAAAAGACCGGCTTGTTTTCCGTTCGCGCTTTTTCAAACGCCTCGTTGTTCCATGCGAACCAGTCCACGGGATTGCGCGCGTGCTGCAAAAGATAGGGCGATTTCTCTTTGGCCAGACGATTCATTTGCAAAACATAGGCTGCGACCGCCATTTGAGCAAAGCAATTGGGACGGTTTAGGCGCAGCCGGCGGAAATTAAAAATTCAAAACTGAAAGTTTTCGCATAAACTCCCGGCCATGTTGTCGAGGAAACCGTGGCGGACCGAATTCGTGCTGCTTTTTTGCGCGGCGCAGTTTTTTTGCATTTTTGCGGGCGCCGTGGCGATTTCCTTGCTGCACAAGCTGGGTGTCAACGGCTTCAAAACCGAGACCGGCTTCGGTAACATCCTGCTCGCCACACTTTGTTTTCAAGGCGCGACGTGGATTTTAATTCCGATTTTTCTCCGACTGCACGACATGGACTGGCGCGACGCCTTCGGGCTGCGTAATTTGAAATTTATACCCGCTGTGCTTCTGGCGGTTGTGGTAATGATTGTCGTCTTGCCGGTGACGTTGGAACTGGAAAACGTGTCGGAGTTTGCGTTGGAAAAAATCGGCTGGTCGGTCGGAAACGAAGCCGCGGTGGAATTGGTGATGGGCGCGAAAACCTGGTGGTTGCAGGCTTATCTCGGCGTGTTCACCATTATTCTCGCCCCGGTGGCGGAGGAATTTATTTTCCGTGGCGTGCTGTATCCGTTCGTCAAGCAACTCGGTCGTCCGTGGCTTGCCTGGTTTGGTGTCAGCGCACTGTTTGCGCTTATTCATTTCGATGCCGCGAGATTCGTGCCGCTGTTTTGGCTGGCACTGGCGTTGACATGGCTTTACGAACAAACAGACTGCCTGCTGGCGCCCATTGCCGCCCATTCGCTGTTCAACTCAGTTGGTTTTATCGTGATTGTATTTGGTGATAAATTGAGCGAAATCGACCAGCGGCTTCACTGGTAGCATGAACGAATTTGAACTCATCGCGCGACTGACAAAATCGCTGCCGGCCAATGAAAGCGTCGTTGTCGGCGCGGGCGACGATTGCGCCGTGCTGGATTTCGGCTTGCCGGAAAAATTGTTTTTGTTCAAAACCGACGCGGTGGTCGAAGGCATTCATTTCACGAAGGAAACGCCGCCGGAGAAAATCGGGCGCAAGGCGCTCGCGCGCTGCTTAAGTGACGTTGCGGCAATGGCCGGAACACCCAGCGCCGCGCTCGTCACGATTGGTTTGCCGGAAGCTTTCGACGCGGAATTTGTCGCGAAAATTTACGACGGCCTGAGCGCACTTGCGGAAAAATTCGGTGTGGCCGTCGTCGGTGGCGAGACGACGACGAATCCCGGACGCATTTTCATTTCCATTGTGTTGCTCGGAACCGTCGTGCGCGGGAAACAGATTCTGCGGAGCGGCGCGAAAATCGGCGACGTGATCTTTGTGACGGGCGAACTGGGCGGCTCGCTGGCGCAAAAGCACCTGGAGTTTGAGCCGCGAATCGCCGAGGCCAACTGGCTTGCGGAACATTTTCCGATCCACGCCATGATTGATTTAAGCGACGGTTTGGCCGGCGATTTACATCACGTTCTGAAGGCCAGCGGCGTTGACGCGGAGCTTTTGAAGCCGGCGATTCCGGTTTCCCGCGCGGCGAAATTACAGGCGCGAAGAAGCTCCGCGAAGCCGGCGTTTGCCGCCGCGCTGACGGACGGCGAGGACTTTGAACTGCTGTTCACGGTCGCCGCTGCGGACGCGGTGAAATTGATCGACGCCTGGAAGAAACATTTTCCCAAATTAAAATTAAGCTGCGTCGGAAAAATCATCGCTGGCAATGGAATTACGATCCGCGACAAAACCGGCTCGCACAAATTAAGCGCCCATGGCTACGTTCATTTCGCATAGTCCGGTGGAAACGGAGGCGCTTGGCGAAAAATTCGGCCACGCGGCACAACGCGGCACGGTGTTCGCCTTGAGCGGCGAACTGGGCGCGGGCAAGACGCAGTTCGTCAAAGGGCTCGCGCGCGGGCTGGGAATTTCCACGCGCGTCCATTCGCCGACATTCACGCTCGTCAACGAATATGGCGGCGGACGGCTGAAATTGTTTCATCTGGATTTATACCGGCTGGAAACACCGGAGCAGATTTTGAGCGCGGGTCTCGGGGAATTTTTGCAGCCAGACGGCGTGAGCGTGATTGAATGGGCAGAAAGGCTGGAAGATGGAAGGTGGAAGATGGAAGATGGCAAAATCAAAAAAGTGAAAATTGAAGTCGGCGGCGAAACAGAACGGAAAATTGTTTATGACGATTTTGGCGCTTGAATTTTCCTCGTCGCGACGCAGCGCGGCGGTTGCGCGCGGTGGGAATGTTTTGGCCGAGGCAGCCGCGGACGGCGGCGGACGCGGGACCAACGCTTTCGGCCTGATTGAAAAAGTTCTGGCGGAGGCGAAAATCGGGCGTGAGGAGATCGAAGCAATTGCCGTCGGGTTGGGGCCGGGTTCTTACACCGGAATACGCGCGGCGATTTCCATTGCGCAAGGCTGGCAACTGGCGCGTGGGATAAAATTGCTCGGCGTCAGCAGCGTCGAGGCGATCGCGGCGGGAGCGCAGGCGGGGAAAATTTTTGGCCGCGTGAACGTGATGATTGACGCGCAGCGAAATGAATTTTACCTGGCAGTGTTTGAAGTTTCGGCGGACGGTTTTCAGAAAATCGAGCCACTGAAAGTTGTGACCTTTGTGGAAATCCAGTCACGCCCGGCGAATGAAATTCCGGCCGGTCCGGAGGTTGTAAAATGGTTTCCGCATGGCCGGGCGATTTTTCCGCGCGCGTCGACGTTGGCGCAGTTGGCGGCTCTCCGGAGTGACTTCATCGCGGGCGAAAAATTGGAGCCGGTTTATTTACGGGAGGTGGCTTTTGTCAAAGCATCGGCGGGACGAACGCTGGTAGTTTGAGCATTGATTGCAGACAGGGTTGTCAATTTTCGGGACAGCCTGCGGGCACAGGACGCTTGCCGGGGGAGAATCTTGCTTGCCAGCGGCCTAAGACCATCCAAATCGCTGCTCACCAAACGCCGCTCTGCGAAAAACGCTTGAATTGTTATTGTGGTATGTGGGGTGCTATCCGTGTTTGAAGTGGATGAAATCCATATCTTGATTTTATGAAGCTGAACTTGGCGCGAGCAGATGAACGGACGGGGAGTGTCGGTTTTACTTTGATTGAAACCCTCGTTTCGTTTCTTGTGTTCACGATGTCAGTCGCCGGGTTGATTTACGGCTATGTGCAGGCCGACCGGACGGCGGAATGGAGTTCAATGTCGCTGGCGGCCCAGTCGTATGCCGCGCAGGGACTGGAACAAATGCGCTCGGCGCAATGGAATTCGCAACAGTATCCTCCAACGAACGGGCCGGGAACGGATGATGAGTTGCCGATGGTTACTGCGGCAGGAGTTCGATCGGGCACAGATCCGACAAGCCACTATTCCACAAATCAACCGGACACTTTGGACGTTCCGACAAGTGGCAGCCCAATCTACATCACGAATTATATCACAGTCACGAACATTTCAATTTCTCCGCCGCTTCGGCAAATCCGTTCGGACGCTGTGTGGAGATTTCCACTGGATAATAAATTATGCACCAACACAGTGATTACGCTGCGCGCGCCTGACGAATGAAACCATGAAACCATTTTCAAACATACCGTTGCGTTTGCGTCGGACAAGCATTTCCGCCTTTACGCTGGTGGAAATGATGATGTCGGTATGGATCTATCTTTTCATCTTCGTCGGCGTGCTGATCGCCACCCAGATTTTTGGGCTGCGCGTCTATACGCTGGCGGCGACCAAGCTGGCCGCTACCACGGATGCCCGCGAGACGTTGAATCACATCCGGGATGACATCCGGGAGGCAAAAACACTCCAAGTCGGAAATTTGCAGATTGCTGGCAATCCAAGTTCATTTCAGGCCGTCGCCGTGCCCGGTTTGGCACAAGGCAACGCACTGCAAATTTATTCCACCACCAACAATGGCCCTCCCTATAAAATTTACTATCTCGACACCAGCACAACCACCAAAAATTTGGATGAATGTACTGTGACCAGCACAGGCACCAACACTTTATTGCTGGCCAGTTACATTACCAACACGATTATTTTTGATGCCGAGGATTATCAAGGCAACATCATAACAAACAGTCTTCAGAACAATCAGATCTATCGGATGACCTTGCAATTCTATCAATGGGAATATCCCATCGCGTTCATCGGCACCAACTCCGCGTTCAACGAATATAATTATTATCAAGTGCGGACGAGGGTTTGCCGCCGGGCGATTGATTGAGGAACAAAGGAACCTTATGCGAATCACATTCAGGCCGATCCGGTATGATACTCGGGGATTTGCTTTAATTCTCACGCTGGCATTTGTGACCGTCAGCTTGATTGTCTTTGGCAGCATGATGCTTTGGGTCTCCAGCAACGCCAAAGTGAACCAACGGAACAACCAGTTCAACATGAGCGAATATGCCGCCGAAGCAGCCGTTGAAAGGGTGCTTGCCCAGATGGATCGTGATTTCCTCTATCAAAGCCTGACGACTTCGACTTATTATGCCACGTTGCTGCCCAGCCAGACCAACTGGCCCATCGGATACCAATACAGCGGCACCAACAGTTCGACGAACATCAGCGTCTGGATCGGTCCGAACGCGACCAACACCCAACCTTTGGATTCGCAATACACTGGTTTATATGGACTGGAGCAGAATTGTACGATAACCGCCACTGCCACGCCGGCCAGCGCGTCCGGCGCGGGGAGCAATTGGACCTACCAGGTGCCGGCCACTGTCAGCGAGCAGCTTCAATTTGCCTCCATTCCTATTTTTCAATTCGCCATCTTCTACCAGATCAATCTGGAGATTTGCCCCGGTTCTCCCATGCTCATCTCCGGTCCGGTATTTTGTAACGCGAGCATTTGGGAAGGGTCGGATAATACCACATTTTCATCAACAGTCGCTGCCGTGGGCACCAACGACCTCACCAAAACAGACCCTTTTGCTACGAGTTATGCCCCGCAATCCGTCCCTGCCGTCTTCTCGTTGGCAGGCCAGCCAACCAGCGAAGCCGATGCATTGACCTTGCCGATTGCCGGAGGCGCCACCAACAGCGCCAGCACCAACGTCGAATCCATCATCAACCTGCCGCCGTCGCCCTATTCCATGAATTGGGCTAACGCAGCAAATTCGCCGGCCTATTCAACCAACGGCCTGGTTTATCTGGCCAACGCCGCCGACCTTTATATCACCAATACGCCGACAGGCACCAATTTCGGCACTCTCACTCCCAAGGGGACAAATATATTTGTTTATTATCAGGATTCACTCGACTCTCCCACTCTGGCCTTGGTTACGCCCAATTACTACCTACTAAAAACCAACGCTCCCACCGGCAGTGTCACCAATTATGTCAGCACAAACCTGAACGCCAAGCTTGATTGTGTCACCAACGTCCAGTTCGCCAGTTATACGTTTCTGACCAATGTTCTCTTTTACGACTGGCGCGAAGGAGGTTCCAGTGGGAAAGCAAAGCCCGTTCAGGCAGTTCAGATTGACATTTCTAAGTTCAGCATCTGGCAAACCAACACCGCAACCAACGGAGGCAGCTATATTAACAATAATTACGATGGCTGGTGCATTACGCACAAAGGTCATCATATTGACTCCATGTTTGTTTATAACGCCGTTCCTTTGACCACCACGACGCTTCCGGCCGTGCGTGTCGTCCACGGACAACAATTGCCGTCGCCAGGCGGCGCGACGACAGGCTTCACCGTTGTCACACCGATGCCGATGTATGTATGGGGCAATTACAACGTCCAAAACGGAGCTGGAAACGACATTGGCGTAAACGCTACGACTTATACTTACCCCGCCGCGCTCATGGCCGATGCCATCACCATTCTTTCTAGCAATTGGGTTGATCAAACCACACAACCTTCTGGAACACCCTCAATACCCACACCCACCGCCACGACAATTAACGCCGCGATGCTTGAAGGCATCGTCCCCTCAAATCCGGCCATCAGCGGAAATTACAGCGGCGGTGTCGAGAATTTTCTCCGTTTGCTCGAAGCATGGGGCAATCCCTCTCCCGCCTTAACATATAATGGCTCCATCGTTGTCATGTTCCCAAGCCAATACGCGACAAATTCCTGGAGTGGCAACTATTACGGTGTCCCCAAACGCAACTGGGCTTTCGACTTGAACTTCGAAACGCAAAGCGGGCTGCCGCCGCTCACGCCGCAAACCAAAGCCGTCATCCGCGGACAATGGACGGCCAACTGATCCTCCTTTTCCGCTGCGAGAATCGGACAGGGAAAGGCTCCTCGTTTTCACCGCAATTTGACTACCACGACCTTTTTCAGCCCTCATCGGCGAATAAACTCGCCAACCGCCACAATGAGTGGCAATTTAAAACCGTTTATGCAAGTAATGAAAATTTCGCGCGCCGCAGTTTTGTCGGCTTTGGTCTTCAGTTTTGTTTTCACCGTTCGTGGCGGCCCGGCCTCGAACACGCTCGGTTTCACCGGCCCGGAAATTTTCCCAATTGACGACGGAATCTCGCTCTTGCACGCGGCGGATTTGACCGGCGACGGCCTGAACGACCTGATTGTCGCCAACAACCTGCGTTCGACCATTGACCTGCTTTACAATCAAACCGGCAAAACCAACAACCCGGCGGCCAGCTTTTCACAATCCACCGACATCAATCAACTGCCGCCCGACGCGCGCTTCCGCATTGATTCCATTCCGGTGGACGAACACATCGCCGCGCTGGCCGTGGCTGACTTGAACGGTGACGGACGGCCTGACCTCGTTTTTTACGGCGACGCCAAGGATCTCGAAGTTATTTACAACCAAGGCACGAACGGCTGGAGTGATCCGAAGCACTGGCACATTGACGACGGGCAGATGGACGCAAACGCGCTGGCCGTCGGCGATTTGAATGGCGACGGACGCACTGACATCGTTTTGCTCGGCGACAACGGCTCGCTTTATTTTCTGCCGCAGCAGGCGGATCACACGTTTGGCGAGCCGCAGAAAATCCCCTACTCCGGCACGCCGAAAGCCGCGCAAATCGTGGACTTGAATGGCGACGGAAGGAAGGATTTGCTGCTGGTGGATTGGGACAGCCCAACGCCGTTCCGGTTCCGGCTGCAAAACGCGGAGGGGCAGCTCGGGCCGGAAATTTATTTCAAGACGCCGCCCATGCGCGCGTATTGGGCGGACAATCTGGAGGGCAACGCCACCAATTACATCATGACCATCGGGCAAAACACGGGGCGCGCGGAAGTTTCGGAATTTATGCGCAAACCGGCGGAGGTTCTGTCCGGCGCGCTGCACCGGGGGCAATTTCAAGTTCTCCCGTTGAACAAAACCGACGCGGCGCAGCGTGGTTTGCTGTGGGCCGACGTCAACGGCGACGGCCGTCCCGATTTGCTCGTGGCCCAGCCGGAAAGCGGGCAACTCTCCGTTTATATGCAACAACCCGACGGCTCGCTCGCGCCGCCGGAAACATTTCCTTCGTTGGCTGGCGTAAGCGAACTGGCCGCAGCGGACTGGAATGGCGACGGCCATCCTGAAATTTTCCTGTTGAGCGGCGATGAAAATGCCGTTGCCGTGACGGAATTTGACAAGCACGGCCGGCTGCCGTTCCCGACGCCGCTGCCACTGGACGGCAAGCCGCTCGTCATGGCCGTCGGCGCGCTGCGCCCGGGCGCGAAACCGACGTTGGCGGTGATTGTGGACCGCGACGGACAACGTTTTCTGATTACGACCACTGCGGACGACAAAACGCGGACGCAAAAACTTTCCGAAAGTTTCAAGGACAATCCGACCGCGATGGCCATTCAGGACGTGAACCAGGATGGTCTGGCGGATTTGGTTGTGCTGATTCCTTACGACAAAATCAAGGTGCTGCTGCAAAAACCCGACGGCAGTTTCGATGAGGAAGACGTTGACCCGCCCGGCGGCGCGATTGAGCAGCCCTGGTTCGCGTCGGCCGACGTGGACGGTGACGGCAAACCGGAATTATTGCTGCCGCAGAAAAATTTTGTCCGGGCGGTCGTGCTCGAACGCGCGCCCCAGATGCTGGGTTTGACCAACCAGCCCGGCTGGGTCTTCCGCGTGAAGGATCAAATCAACGGCGCGGCCAGCGATTCGCAAATCATCGGCGCGACCGCCGTGCAAAACGGGACCAACGCCCTGCCCTCGATTTTTCTGCTCGACGCGCAATACCAGCAGTTGACGTTGTGCGAGCGCAACACAAACGGCGTCTGGCAAATTGTCCGCAACATCCCGCTGCCCGTGTCCAATTTCAACGCCCTGCAATCCGTCGCGCTCGGCGGCACAAACGTCGAGAGCGTCGCCCTGCTCGGCCAGAATTCCGTCGCCTGGCTGCCGCTGGCGGGCCACGTGTGGGAACTCACCGCGCTCGACGGCTACGACACGCCAATCCAGGACGGTTATCTGAACGACGTGACGGCGGGCGATTTCAGCAATGACGGCCGGAAACAACTGGTTTTTCTTGAGACGGCAAAAAATTATCTCGACATCGTTTTCTTCAATTCAGAGCACAAGCTTGTGCCCGGCCTCCGCTGGCAGGTGTTTGAGCAGCACACTTTCCGCGACGAGACGGACGCGCTGCCCGAACCGCGCGAAGCGGTGGTCGCGGACGTGACCGGCGACAAGAAAAATGATTTGATCGTGCTCGTTCACGACCGGATTCTGGTCTATCCGCAGCAATGACCGGCTGGTCAGATGATTTTTACCTCCAGCCTTTTGACTTCTTCGGCAATCAGCTCGGTGACGCGATGTTTGGCCAGATAAACCTGGCTGACGGAAATGCCGAACGTTGCGGCGACTTTGTCCGCCGGCCATTCCTTGTTCACGCAGAAATCGAAGATTTGATATTTTTGCGGATCCAGCCGGCGCTTCACCCGGGTCAGCGCGGCATCCAGCAGATGCGCTTCCCATTCAGCGTCCCACAGCGAGTCCAAGGCCTGGCTGACGGGGTCAATCACGTGCTGCATGAGGCGGGTGTCGGCGCGGTTGTCCTCGGCGGCCAGATTGTCGCGCTTGCGAATCTGGTCTATGATGCGCCAGCGGGTCATCTGTAAAAGCCACGCCTTGAAGGAACCGATGCTCCGGTCATATTTGAAGCCCGGCATGTGCTTGGCGACTGAAATCATCGTTTCCTGCACGGCATCCTGCGCCTCGGCCTGCTTTAATCCCGCCTTGAGCGCGACGCTGTAAATGAGATTCCAGTAGGTGTCGAAAAAATCCTGCCAACTGGACTGGTCCTGCCAGTCTTTAAGACGCTGGAGCAGGGTCGTGCGGGTGGCAATCAGTTCATCGGTCTTCTTGACCATGCAACAAGTAATGCGCCATCGCCCGGCGGTTTGCAAATAAATTTGAATCCGACCGAAATAAATTGAAATCTGTCGCCGTCCCGTTTATAAAAGTCAATCATCAATAACATTGGGGAACCTTGAGTTCATTTTTCAATATGATTCGGAAGATTTGGCCGCTTGTGCTTTGGGCATTCTTCGCGGCTGGGACAGGCATTTCTTCCGCGCAATCAGTCGCTAACAGTCAGGCCACCAACGAAGTTCGAATCATGGAGCTCCAGGGCTTGGTGGAAACTTCCGCCGGCGGCGCGACCGCCTGGACGCCCGCGCAAGCCAATCAAATCCTGCATCCCTTTGACCGCCTGCGCACCGGCGCAAACAGCCGCATTGCCATCCGCTGGTCCAATCAAAGCGTCATTGTCTTCGGCGCCTCGACGGAAATCGAAATCCTTTCGCCCGCCACATCCGGCGACCAATCCGGCCTGCATTTGATCCGCGGCATTTTTTCCTTCTTCCATCGCGACCAGCCCGGTCGCATCCAGATCATCACGCGCGGGACCGTCGCCGGCGTCGAAGGCACGGAATTCGTCATGGCCGTGAACGACACGGACGCAACGACCCTGTCTGTGATTGACGGCAAGGTGAAATTTGGGAACCAGCAGGCCACGCTCGTTCTCACCAACGGCCAGCAGGCGGTCGCCGAATTGGGCAGGGCGCCCGTCCTTACCGCCGGCTTCATCGCCAACAACCTTCTGCAATGGTGTTTTTATTATCCGGCGGTGCTCAACCCGGACGATTTGCAGCTCACCGCGACCGAACAAAAAAATCTCGACGCCTCGCTCGCCGCCTATCGCGCGGGCGATTTGCCGGTCGCGCTGGAAAAATTCCCGGCGCAGCCGGTCAATTCCGACGCCGTGAAGATTTATCACGCCGCCTTGCTCCTTTCCGTCGGCAACGTCGGCGGCTCCGAAACAATCCTGTCTTCGCTGTCAAACAGCTCCGAACGCAATCAGCGGCTGGTCGCGGCGCTGCGCGAATTGGTTGCCGCCGTAAAGCGCCAGCCGGCCCCCTCAACTTTCAGCCCTCAACTCTCGACTGAATTCCTGGCGGATTCCTATTACCAACAGTCGCTCGCCATTCGCGAGACCTCGCTGGAAAAGGCGTTGAAGCTGGCCCGGCAGGCCGCGACCAATTCACCCAATTTCGGCTTTGCGTGGGAGCGCGTCGCGGAATTGGAATTCAGCTTTGGCCGCACGGACAAGGCCATTGCCGTTTTGGACAAAAGCCTCGCGCTGGCGCCGCGCAACGCCCAGGCGCTTGCGTTGCGGGGATTTCTCCTCGCCGCGCAAAACCAGACGCGCAAGGCCGTTGCCTCGTTTGATCAGGCGCTCGCCGTGAATTCCGCGCTCGGCAACGCGTGGCTCGGCCGCGGCCTTTGTAAAATCCGCCTCGGCCACCCGAACGGCGGGCGCGAGGATTTGCTCATGGCCGCCGCGCTCGAACCGCAGCGCGCGGAGTTGCGGGATTATCTCGGCAAGGCTTACGCGGAGACCGGCGATGCCAGGCGCGCCGGCCATGAATTTCAACTGGCGAAAAAACTGGATCCGAACGACCCGACCGCGTGGCTTTATTCCGCCCTGCTCGACCAGCAAAACAATCAAATCAACGACGCCATCCGCGATTTGGAAAAATCCGAGGCGTTGAACAACAACCGCAGCGTTTATCGCTCGCAATTGCTGCTGGACGAGGACCAGGCCGTCCGCAGCGCCAGCCTCGCGACGATGTATCAGGACGCAGGCATGGACGACGTTAGCGTGCGCGAGGCGTCGCGCGCAGTGAATTACGATTACGCGAATTATTCCGCGCACCTCTTTCTGGCGGACAGCTACGAACAATTGAGCGACCCAAATGAAATCAACCTGCGCTATGAAACGCCGGCGGAAAGCGAGTATCTGGTGGCCAACCTGCTCGCGCCGGTGAGCGCCGGGCCGCTGTCGCCGACTATTTCGCAGGGGGAATATTCCCGGCTGTTTGCGCGCGACGGCTTTGGCGTGACTTCGGACACGGAGTATTTGAGCCGGGGCGCGTGGACGGAATCCGGCGCGCAATTCGGCGTGTTTGGAGATTTCAGCTACGATTTGGAGGCGTTTTACCGCTCCGACCCCGGCCAGCGGGTGAATGACGACATTCAACAACGGCAACTTTCCCTGACGCTCAAACAACAACTCACGCCCAAGGACAGCGTTTCTTTGGATGTTGACCAATATGACTCGGAGTTTGGAGATGTTTATCAATATTATGATCAAAGCGCGGCAGATCCCAATGTTCGCGCGAAAGAAACACAAACTCCAAATGTCAGCATCGGCTATCACCATGAATGGAGTCCGGGCGTTCACACGCTGTTTTATGCAACTCGTCTCCAAGATACCCTTTCATTCAATAATCCGACAGGGCCAACCGTCGTTGAGTTCATGCCTGATTTTCCGCCCGCCCCGCCAATGCTGACGTCGGTGCAGGGTCTCACAATGAATGAAAATTTCCAGAACCGGCTGACGATATATTCAGGCGAGTTGCAGCAAATCTGGGAACAACCGGAACACACCACCGTTGTCGGCGCGCGCGTTCAATACGGCCATTTTGACATGTCCAATTTGCAAGATACGCCATCAATTTTGGCCTTCTTATTCCCATCACCGGCGGCGGATCAGAATATCACCTCCCTGTTCAAGCGCTTCAGTTTTTACGGCTATCATGAGTGGCAGATTTTTGAGCCGTTGCAATTGATTGGCGGGCTGGCCTACGACTACATCACCTTTCCGGAAAACTTCCGAACCGCACCGGTTTCGGGAAATGAAAAGACAGAGGACCGGCTTTCCCCCAAGGCCGGGCTGATTTGGACGCCGTTGGAAAACACGACCGCCCGCTTTGCCTTCACGCGCTCACTGTCCGGCGCGAGCGTGGACCAAAGCTACCAGATTGAGCCATCGCAGGTGGCGGGTTTCATCCAAAATTACCGCAGCATCATTCCCGAATCCATCGCCGGGGAAAATGCCGGGGCCAAATTTGAAACCTTCGACCTCTCCCTCGAACAAAAATTCCACACCGGGACTTATCTGGGCGTTTCCGGCGAGATGTTAAACTCCACCGTGAACCGCGTTGATGGAGCCTTTGACTACTATCCCCCTTACCAACCGTATGCCGTTCCCTCCGGGTTGAACGAAAATCTGGATTATTGTGAAAGGACGCTCCAGGTCACCGCCAACCAATTGCTGGGCCAGGATTGGTCATTCGGTGCGAGCTACCGTTTGAGCGAGGCCACCTTGAATGACAATTACCCTGGCGCGCAGGATGCCTTTTTCTATAGCGATTTCCAGCCGAGCCAGCGGACGAAAGGTGTTTTGCAGCAGGTGGATTTGACCGCGATTTTTAATCATCCCAGCGGATTTTTTGCGGAGGGCGAAGCCCTGTGGTTCGGCCAAAGCAACCAAGGTTACACGCCGGACGAACCGGGCGACGACTTCTGGCAATTCAATTTGTATGCCGGCTACCATTTCCTGCGCCGCAAAGGAGAAATATCCGTCGGTCTGCTCAACGTTACGGGACAGGATTACAATCTCAACCCGCTCAACATTTACAACGAACTGCCGCGTTCACGAACCCTTGCGGTAAGCCTGCAATTTAATTTTTAGGAAGCGATTGCGGATTGGCGCAACGCACCATCACGGCTCGATGGGATTGGGCCAGCCGGTGCCGTTGGAAGGAAGCGAGCTGTGTTGCATCAACCAGATGCCATCCGGGTCCATGTCATCAACCGGATTTTCTGACCAGTGATGGGAGGCGGCATGGCCGTCCACATAAGAAAGATTTCCCGACCCTCCGTGATAAGCGGCGGGATTGTCATAGAAGGTGGCGGAGTCATAAGGCACGCCCAGACCGACTTTGAAATGGGCGTTGTCAATCGTGTCGCTCGATTCGTCAATGAACACGAAATATTGCGACGACGACGGAACGGCGCTCATCTTGGTGAAGGTGGTGAAGCCGGGCAACGTTGTGGCCAGATCGTCGCTGTTCATCGCCCAATTCATGGACATGCTGCGCAGGTTGGCCGTCGTATCGCCGGGGCATTTGTAAATTCCGGGATTGACGGTATATCGCCCAAGCAGGCTGGTCTTGATCAAATTAACGTTGGTGGCATCCGACGGGTTCGAGACAAAATTGCCGGCGCACCACGACGTATTTGTGGCCGGCGACCCGCCGTAATTGAGAACCAGGGCGTCATTATTGTCGCCCGCATACAATTGCCAGGCCACCAGCAGTTGCCTCACATTGCTCAAGCATTGGGTGCCTTGCGCCCTGATCTTTGCCCGGCTCAACGCGGGCAACAGCATCGCCGCCAGAATCGCGATGATGGCGATGACCACCAGCAATTCAATCAAGGTGAAGCCGCGTTTTGCCTTCATGACTGGGTCAGCCTAAGCCGGTTCGAGGTTAATGTCCAACATCTCTTCAAATGAAGAATCTGAAATTGGACGAAGCCGGTTTTTCAAACAAATTCCACCTGCAACCGTTCCAGTGCATTCCGTCTGAATTCCAAATCCGGCACCGGATTTTGCCGTCGTTCGGGAAATTCATCGTAGGTGTCGCCATCCAATTCCCGTCCAGTTTCTTTTTTGCGGACGCCACCCCATTGCTTGAAGAAGAAGGCGACTTTGGCGCTTTGGCATTGCGCGCGGATGTCCCGAACCCATTCGGCAGCCATCGGGCGCGCGCCCGGGCCGCTCTCGCCACCGACAATCACCCAATTGATGTTCCGCAAATTAACCGGACCAAGATGTTCCAGCAATGGTTCGATGGAAAGGAAGCGGATTTGCGCGGGCGAATCGCGGAGCAAATCAATGCGCGGCAATCCGTGCTGTCGGTTTTCCACGCTCACGCCCCACCAGATGTGCGGCTGCTCCGCCGCGAAACGAAGTTTGCCTTTCAATAATTTCTGCATCCGCCCGGCGCGCTTGGTGAGAATCTGGCAGGTGTGCCAGTTGGCGGCCTTCATCACCCGCGCCACCTTGACGATGTATTCGTCCGGGACTTTTTCGTGGAACAGGTCGCTCATGGAATTCACGAAAATCATCCGCGACGTTGACCAGCGCAGCGGGTCGCCGAGTTTTTCCGGCACGAGGCGCAAATCAAAGCCGAATTCAAATGGATGGCCAGGCACGTTGCGGAAGCGCTCGGCAAACGTCTCGGCGTAGCAATGCAAACAGCCGGGGCTGACCTTGGTGCAGCCGCGCACCGGATTCCACGTCGCATCCGTCCATTCGATTTTGGATTTGTCGCTCACGAGAAATAATTTCTTGCTGACACTAGGTCAAAAGCAGCCCAAACGGGTCTTAAAATTCCGACAGCAGCAGCGGCTCGGCGTGACGGCCATTGTTACCGATTTGTTTCTGATGCAACGGGCGCAAATCCACCACCGCGCCGAATTCGATGAACACTTCGCAAAAACGCCCGTAGTCTTCTCCCCAATAAATCATGGCGCACGACATGGGCGCGCCCTTGCCGCCGTTTTTGCCGTTGACCAAAAATTTCAACCTGGTGTCGTAGAGGAAACAAACCGCTGTGGCCTGATTGAAGACGTTCTTTTTCCAGTGGCCGGTATTCGTCGCCACCGGCACCAGCGCCAGCACTTCCGAGCCGAAATCCTTGTGCGCCTGGGCGCACCGGCCAAGCCAGTTTTTGATGCCGGTGCCGCGTTTTCGGTCCAAGCCGTAGGGCGGATTGACGTAGATGCGGCGGAAATTCCAAGTTTCGTTCAAGCCGTCGTGTTCGGGCAGCGTGTATTCAGTTTCTGCCCCGACGATGGAATACCGGTTCGAGCACGGATCCAAGTCTATTTGCCCGCCGAAAAATTCCTTGACGGCCCGGACATAATTTTCGGGTGTGCCCCAGTCCTGGCTCAAGGTGTTTATGCTGTGTCCGGCGCTCATTTTGAAAGCATCTTTTTCCAATCTTTCCCGTTCAATGTTTTTAACTCTTCCTGCAATTTTTTCAAGCTCCGTTCTTTGGGTGTGATGATGTTGAACCATGATTCGATTTTCTTCGCATGAGTGGCGAAATAATGCCGGAGCACCACGTCGGCTTTCACGTCCATTTTCACTTTCGTGAACCGGTTGCCGAATGCCTTTGGGCCATAGCTCTGGAGAAAAGCCGCCCGTGCGTCCGCCAATTCGCGCGCAGGATTCAAAAGCAGTTCGCTGACAAATTCAGCCAGACCCTGATCGGTCAGAAAAAGCAGCCAGTCGTAGGATTGCGCGAGCACTTTCAATTCCTTGTTGTGGTCTTCTTCCGTGAACCAATTACCGTGATTGCTGACGACGCCAACGGTCAGGATAAAATCCCGCAGCATCGCGGGGTCGTTTGACTTGATGGTTTCCTCCAAAAGCTGGACGTAAGGCTTGTGATACAAAGTGCCGTCGGCGAGTTGAATCACGCCTCCGATCTGGCCATTGGTATATCGAACTTTTTGCAACGACGACACGGCCCGCGCAACATACGCGCCTTGCTTCGCCTTTTCGATGGACTGCGGTCCCTTTTCATTCCCTCCTCAACGCCGACCCGCTTGCATTCAAAAATGGCGAATGGATGCTGGCTCAACACGCTGACCGTCAGCGCGCATTGGCTGCCTTTCATCTCGTCCACGCTGGCGATGCAAAAAGCGTTTGCCGATTCAGCAAAAGCGCAGGCGTTGCGCAACACGCCTTGATTGCTCAACACTTGCGCGGCTTTGGCAATCAAGTCTTCGTGGGCAAATTCCAGTTTGTCCAATGCGCCGCGCAATTTCGCTGTCGTCAGTGGAAGGACGAATTCTTGAAGCGGAATGATTTGCTGCCGCAGAATTGGATGCAATGAAAACTCGACGTTGTGGGTGATTGCCGGATTTTTATATTCCGGCAGCGCGCGTTCAATCGCCACGTTCTCACGAAATCCCCAGCCTTTCAGGGCATAGTAGGTGATGATTTCAACCAGCGTTCCCAGCGCACGGCCGGCGGCCTTTTTGCGGTCTTCGGCATAATGAAAAACTTTTTCGACAAGAACCTTTTGCAGCGCATCAACTGATTGGTAGCTCATTTCCATGTGAGATTGCCGTTGAAAGAGAATTTTGCAAAACAAAAAAGCGGCTCCTGTTTCCAGAAGCCGCTCGCATTAACCGAATTGATTACGCGGTGGTTTTACTCGGAGGCTGCGCCGCGGCAGTTCCCGTTTGCGAGGTCGTTGGTTGCGGCGCGGGCTGGCTGTGGTTGCCGCCGTGATCGGGCGGGAAAACGCCCAGCAGAAATTGCGCGCGCACGCCGGCGTTGGCCGGGTCGGTCGCCGGATGTTCCAAATCGGCGGCGTTCTGGATGGTCAGGATGTTTTCGTAAAGTGTGGTGGCATCGGTGTCCTTCAGCGTGGTGGTGTTCTTGGCGCCGCTGATGGATTGGACGCGATATTGTTCCGCCGGGCCAAATGCGTCGCGCGCGGCTTGAAATTTCGCCGTGTCGCCGTCGCTCCAGCCCTTGGTCTTCATCGCGGTGAGGTTCGCGGCCACGTTGATGGAGCCAAGCACGATGTCCACGCGGCCCAGAAAGGAGCCGAGGTCGTCGCCGCCGTGCGGGGCGATTTGGAATTCATCATGCAATTTCACGGTCTGGCCCGGGAAGGCGAGCCGCGCGGTCTTTCGCGCCTGCGCCAGGGCGTGGTGCAGGATTTTCAGGTTTTGCACCTGGCTGGCGGTCAGGTTGCCGAGTTCGCCCTTGGCGGTCTTCTGCGTGGAAACGTCGCCGGTCACTTTGGTGCAAAGCGTGGCGGCGGTGGCGAGGTAGCCGTCGGGCAGTCTGTTGGCAACGGCGGCATCGTTTTGGGCGGCAGCGATGATGAGGCCGCCGTCATGAGTTATAATTGCTGTTTGTATGTGTGTGTTCATGGTTATTGGTTATATATCCTGCTAGTCTACAGTTTCAGGTTTGTTTGATTTTCAGTTGGAGGGCAACTGAAATGGGTTCGCGCAGTCCTGGCGGACGCGAAGAGTTCGCGCGAAGGACGCGAAGGCGGCGAAGGGAGCAAGGCTGAAGTCTGGTTTTTCCTTCGTTTCCATCGCGGCCTTCGCGTGACAAAGACAATTCGTCTTGGTCGCGGTTTTCGCATGGGAAAGCGCGGCGTGTGCCCTTGCCCCTCACACACCGGAAATTGGGAATGGCGCCGAAAAGGGCGCCGTTTGGCCGTTGAAACGGGGTTTTCATCTTAAATTGCCAGGAGAAGCTGTTTTTGAATGATTTTTGCCCCAAAAGCCGTCGGGGGAACCGTTCCCGGAATCGGGGGAGCGCCAAAACCGTCGGGGGAAAGGTTTCCGGCGTCGGGGGGACTCTGCCGGGCGACGGAGGAAAAGCTTCGGGAGCCGGGGGAAGCGCTCCAACCACCGGGGGAAAGGTTCCGGCTTCGGGGGACCCTTCGCGGAGATCGGGGGAACGGTTTCGGACGCCGGGGGAAACCCCGCCGGTGCCGGGGGAGCTGTTCCCAAAATCGGGGGAACCGTCGCCGACTTCGGGGGAAAAGCTCCCGGCGGCAGGGGAAACATCTCCGGCTTGAGGGAGGTGTTCCCGAAAGCGGGGCGGCATCCGGGAATTGCCGGGGAGCGACGGCGGACTTCGCGGGAAGGGTTTTGCACTTCGCGCGAAGCCGCCGGGTGGCGGGGGAAGCCATTTCGCAGGAGGCGGAAATGACTTCCCCGATTCGCCGACAATTGTGGATGTTGTCCTTCGTTCATGTTTCCATCAAGGAAGGAACCCGTCCAGAGTGATGGGATAGGCATTCGTCGGGACATTGTTGGTGAAATAGATGCAAAACCGATAGACCGGGCTCATGGCCGGATACGGAACGGTGACGGTGGTTTGATTGCAGCCATTGTCACCATATTCACCGCAAAATTCGATTTTTGTGTTCGCGCTGTTGGTATCGGTGGCGGTAAATATGGTGTTGCCATTGCTGGTGTCCGGTGCCCAGCCCCAGCCGTTCGTGGCGCTCTTGGTATAAGCAATGTATCCCGTGTATTTGCCCGGACAGGAAGATTGCGAGCCGCTGCTAAACAAAGGAAGGCCAAACACGACAATCGGGTCAACGCCGGTCTGTGGGTCAATGCTGTTGGAATAAACCATCAGGGAAGCGGCGCGGGTCGGCACGCCTTCCGTGTCTTCAAAGACGTAGCATGAATAATAGCCCACGTCGCTGAGGCCGCAGTTGGTGATGGTGAGGCTGGAATTGGTCTGGCTGTCCAGGTTATTTCCATTGCGCAGCCATTGGTAGCCGTCGGCATTTACCGCCGTCACGGTGAAAGTGGCGTTTGAGCCAAACGGCACCATCTGGTCTTCCGGCTGGGAGGTAATCAGCGGGAATTCCGGCTGGATGGCCACCGTCACGACGCTCGCAGGCGGGGCGGCAGGCGAGGCTGCGGCTGGCGCGAGGTTTTGGGAGTAGATGTTGATGCCCGCAAGCAAGGCCACACCCGTGGCTGCCGCTAAGGCGGTTAATTTCAGGATTTTGTTGTTTTTATTCGGTATTTGTTTGTTCATAACGTTCAGGATTTGTTTGGTTCATCCGTTTATCGGTTCAGCTCTGTTCTAATGGTTCAGGTCTGTATAGATAATACGGGGGCGAAAGGATAATCTTTCAAAAATTTTTGCAAACGGGCGTTTTTTTATTTTTTCTCAATAATAACGCTGTTTTTTGCGGCGTTTTTTTCCCACACTCCGCGTCCGAAACCGGAAAACCGTGAAGTTCGAGGCCGCCAGACATCGCAAATGGCTTCCCTCCGCGCTGGGCGCGGCGGTGGCGGTCCTTTGCGGACTGGTGCTGTGGACGACGTCAGCGGGCGAACCGTGGGTCAACGCCAGCTACGATTATCTGTTCCGTTTCGGCGCGCGCGCGGTCACGAACAAGGTCGCGCTCATCCTGATGGATAATGCGGCGTTCGCGCAATTTCACCAGACGCGCGGGCAGCCGTGGGACCGCGGGCTGCACGCGCAATTGCTCAACAAGCTCGCGGACGACGGCGCGGAACTGGTGGTGATGGATTCCTTTTTCCGGGTGACGAACAATCCGGCGAAGGACGCCGCGCTCGCTGACGCCATGCGACGGCAAAAGCATATTGTGTTGATGGCCGAGCAGGCGAAAGTAACGCTTCCGGGACTGGCGGGCGCGGAACCGACCTTGCCGACGGAACCGTTTCTGAGCGCCGCCGGGACTAATTACGGCGTCGCCAATCTCGACCCCGATCCCGACCAAATTGTCCGCCGGCACTGGCCGTTTCCATCTCCCGGACCGTATCCGAGTTTGCCGGAAGCCGCCGCGCGGCTGGCCGGCGCGCGCTTGAGCGGTGTCCCGCAAGGAAAATGGCTGCGCTATTACGGCCCGAACGGCGACTGGACGACGTTGAGCTATCAATACGCGCTGCAAGAACCGGCAAATTATTTCCGCAATGAAATCGTGTTCATCGGCACGGAACCGCAAACGTCCGTGCCGGGCGATAATGAGCCGGATAAATTCCGCACGCCTTACACGCGCTGGACGAATGAATCGTCCGGCGGCGTGGAAATTCTGGTCACCTCGTTTCTGAACCTGATGAATAGTGACTGGCTGCGCCGTCCGGCGCCGGGAATCGAATTTGGAATTTTCACGGCGTCGGGAATTTTGCTGGGCGGCGGTTTGTGCCGGATGAAATTTTTATTTGCGGGCATTTTGGCCATGGCGGGTGCAATGGCCATTTCGCTCGCGGCAATTTTGCTGAGTTATTTCACGAACTACTGGTTTCCGTGGCTGATCATCGTGGGCGGGCAAATTCCCTGCGCGCTGGCGTGGGCGGCGGGAACGCGAATTTATCGCGCGCAAAAGACCGCGGCGCTTTCACGACAGTCCGTCGAGGAAATTGAGGAAGCGCCGGAAATTCCCGGCTACGTCTTGTTCCATCCGCCGTTTGGCGAGGGCGCTTACGGAAAAGTCTGGCTGGCGCGGAACGAACAGGGGCAGTGGCGCGCGTTGAAGGTGATTTATCTGGCGAAGTTCGAGCAGAATCTTGATCCGTATGAACGCGAATTCAAGGGCATCAGCCGTTACAAGGCGATTTCCGATCAGCATCCCGGTTTATTGCGCGTGGATTTTGTCAGCGAAAAACTGGATGGATATTTTTATTACGTGATGGAACTGGGCGACCCGCTGGAAGCCGGCTGGGAACGCGAGCCGTCCACTTACAAGCCGCGCGACCTCGTCAGCGAACGCGCTCGCGTGCATGGCCGCCGGCTGCCGGTGCGTGAATGTGTGCGCATCGGAATCGCGCTGACGGACGCGCTGGATTTTTTGCACCGGCACGGATTGACGCACCGTGACATCAAGCCGCAGAACATCATTTTTGTGAACGGCCAGCCAAAGCTGGCGGACATGGGACTCATCGCCGAAATCCGCCCGCCCGATCAAGAAAGAACATTGATCGGCACGCCCGGTTACATGCCGCCGCCGCCGGAACGCCCCGGCTCGCCGCAGGCGGACATTTACGCGATGGGCATGGTGCTTTACGTGTTGAGCACGGGACGGGGCGCGGCATTTTTCCCGGAAATCGCGACGACGCTGGTCGAGAACAAGGATCCAGCGGAATTTTTCCCGCTGAACGCCATCATTCTCAAGGCTTGCCAGCCAGTTTGCACGCAGCGTTACGCGACGGCGGCGGAAATGCGCCGCGCGTTGCTGGAAATACAAATTGACGACCGGAAATAAGGGAACTTTGAGCGCAGACTTGCCGGATTAAATAATTTAATCCGGCGATTTGCTTTTTGCGCAAGTGGTGCGAGAATTTCAAGTAGAAGTCCTTAAGACAAAGATTTTTAGGGATTATGCACTTTTCGAAAGAGCGGGAGGAACAGTTCAATTGTTCGTCCGAGGCATAATTCCAAAAATTTTTGAAAGATTGGGTAATTTCGTCCGTATTACGCTGTAAGGCGCGGTGTGTATTTGTCCCGCAGACAGGGGATAAAAAACATCGCGGCGTCAGTTTCGAGAAATTACACATGAAAATCGCCATTCTCTTGCGGTGGGTTGAAAGCGTTGCCGGAAATACAAACGGAATGCTCTTCAAAGTGATGGTGTTGTCTGGCTGGTTGCTTGTTTCCTCTGCCGCCCACGCCCAGACAAATGTGGATTTCACGTCCGCCGAGGCGCTGAAAAAATTGAGCCTGGCGCAGTTGATGAATCTGGATGTCACGTCCGTGTCCAAGGAACCGGAGCCGTACAGTCAAGCACCGGCGGCGATTGACGTGATTACCGGCGACGAAATTCGCCGCTCCGGCGCGTCAAGCATTCCCGAAGCCTTGCGGCTGGCGGACAATCTGGAGGTGGCACAGAAAAATTCCCACGATTGGGCAATCAGCGCGCGTGGATTTAACACCGACCTCGCCAACAAACTTCTGGTATTAATTGATGGGCGGAGCGTTTACACGCCACTTTACTCCGGCGTTTTTTGGGACGTGCAGGATTATTTGCTCGAAGACATTGACCGCATTGAAGTCATCAGCGGCCCCGGCGGCACGCTTTGGGGCGCGAACGCGGTCAACGGCGTCATCAACATCACCACCAAGAGCGCGAAGGACACACAGGGACTTTACACGGAAGCCGGCGGCGGTTCGTGGTTGCAGGATTTTGTCGGCGCGCGCTATGGCGGCACGCTGGCTTCCAATGTTTATTATCGTGTTTACGGAAAATATTTTGACCGGGGCGATGAAGTTTTTGCGAATGGAGACGATGCTTCGGATTCCTGGAACATGGGGCAAGGCGGATTTCGCATGGACGCGGAACCGTCTTTGGAGAACACCTTTACTTTGCAAGGGGATATTTACACCGGTCGCGAAAACATAACGACGGGAGGCAACGCCGGAGCCAGTGGCGGCAATGTGCTGGGCCGTTGGTCGCACATTTTTTCGGAAGATTCGGACATGCAATTGCAAATGTATTACGACCGGACGCATCTGTCTGACCCGGTCGCGGCATATGTCATTGGAACCCTTACGCTGGCTCCTGCCGGAACTTTGACGGACGATCTCGACACCTACGATTTGGATTTTCAACATCACTTTCATTTGGGTCAACGGAACAACATTGTTTGGGGGCTTGGCTATCGCTTCACGCACGAAGTGGACGACAACGCGCCCGCCCTGGCCTTTTTGCCGCCGACCCTCGACCAAAATTTATTCAGCGGATTTGTGCAGGATGAAATCATGCTTTGGGAAAATTTGCATTTCACGGTCGGCACCAAACTCGAACACAACGATTACACCGGCTTTGAAGTGGAACCCAGCGCGCGGCTGCAATGGGACGTCACGCCCAAACAAATGATTTGGGCGGCGGTCTCGCGCGCGGTGCGGACGCCTTCGCGCATTGACCGGGATTTTTATGAACCCGCGCCGTCCGCCCCGCTGGTCATTTTGCAAGGCGGGTCTGATTTCGAGTCTGAAACGTTGATTGCCTACGAATTGGGCTATCGCGCCCAACTCGGGTCAAAAATTGATGCTTCCGTTTCGACATTTTATAACGATTACAATGACATTCGCAGCACGACAACCAACAGCGTGCCGGATGCTTTCAACCTGCCGTTTCCATACTATTTCCAAAACAACCTCGAAGGCGACACTTATGGAGCCGAGGTCGGCGCCACTTATCAGGCGCTCGATTGGTGGAGACTACACGGCAGTTACGATCTGCTCAAAGAGCACCTTTACGTCAAACCGGGCCAGGACGACATTAACGACGCGCTCAATGAAACGGCCGATCCGCAACAGCAGTTCCAGATTCGCTCCTCGATGGATTTGCCGCAAAACACGGAACTGGACGCCGCCCTGCGCTGGGTGGACACATTGCACGTTAATAACGGAGCGACAGTCGGAACCGTGCCGAGCTACTTTGAGCTGAATGTGCGTTTGGCCTGGCGTCCCATAAAAAATCTCGAACTGTCTGTTGTCGGAGAAAATCTCCTGCACGATCATCATCCCGAATACGGCTTCCCAAGTCCGACACGCGAGGAGATTGCGCGCAGCGTCTACGGAAAGGTCTCATGGCAGTTCTAATTATTCCAATTTGCGGATGGGCGGGCAACTGTTTGAAGCAGTTGCCGCACTTCTGGTTTGCTGCATTCGTCGTGCTCCTCGGGGGCACGCTTGATACGCGAGCGCAAGCGGACATTTCCAAGGAATATCAAATCAAGGCCGTTTTCCTGTTCAACTTCACCCAGTTTGTTGACTGGCCGCCCACGGCATTCACCAGCGCCGACGAACCGTTCTGCATCGGCGTTTTGGGTGAAGACCCGTTTGATGCTTTTTTGGACGAAACTGTTCGCGGCGAAAAAGTGAACGGCCATCCGTTGATTGTTCAGCGCTATCACAACGTCTCGGATATTACAAACTGCCAGGTTTTGTTCATCAGCCGTTCTGAAAGCAAACGGGTGGATCAAATTCTTGCCAGTCTGAAAGACCAAAACATTCTCACCGTGAGCGACATTGACGGTTTTGCCAAAAGCGGCGGCGTGATTTGCTTCGTCACGGAACAAAACAAAATCCATTTTCGAATCAATCTCGCCGCCGCAAAGAATGCCGGCCTGACCATTAGTTCCCAAATGTTGCAGCTTGCTGAAATTGTCCAGCCCGGAGGTGATTGACCATGCTGTTAAAGAACACACCCATCCGGCGAAAATTGATGACGGTCAACTTGCTGACCAGCGGCGCAGTGTTGCTGCTCACGTGCCTGGCGTTTTTTGCCTACGAAGTCCTGACATTCAGGCAAACCACGGTCCAGCAACTATCCACTTTGGGAAATGTTATCGCCGCCAACAGCACTGCTGCGCTGGCCTTTGACGACCACGCTGCGGCGAGCGAAACCCTCGCCGCGTTCAGGGCGGAACCCCACATCGTGGCCGCCAGCCTTTACGACGCAAACGGAAAACTTTTTTCGCAATATCCCGCAAATTCATCCGCTTCCGCTTTTCCCGCCACGCCAGGAGGAGACGAATACCATTTTGAGCAAGGATATATGGCTGGATTCCTGCCGGTTATGCAGGGCAACCGGCGTCTTGGCACGCTCTACATCAAATCCGACATGGCAGCCATCTATGAGCAGCTCCGGCGGCGCGGCGAAATAGCCGCCCTGGTCATGGTGATTTCTTTGCTGTTGGCCTACCTGCTTTCACGCGCGCTGCAAAAGCAAATTTCCACGCCCGTTCTGGCCTTGGCTGAAACTGCCAACGCCGTTTCCAAACAACGGGATTACTCCGTCCGCGCCAAAAAATTTGACGAGGATGAATTGGGATCGCTCACCGACGCCTTCAACCAGATGCTCGCCAGCATTCAGGAACGGGAAAGCGCTTTGCGCAAGAGCGAGGCGCAGCTTCAAACCGTTGTTGAAAGTCTCGATGAAGGCGTGGTGGTTTCCGACATCCACGGCCAGATATTGCATTTCAACCGTGCGGCGCTGGCCATGCACGGTTTTGCCAGTTCGAAAGAAATCCATATCCATCTAAATCAATTCGGCGACATATTTGAACTCTCCGCTTTGGACGGCACGGTATGGCCGGTGGATCAATGGCCGCTCGCCCGTGTGTTGCGCGGCGAAACCCTTCGCGATTTGGAGGTGCGCATCCGGCGCATTCAGTCCGACGGCTGGCAGCGGATTTTTTGTTACGGCGGCACACTTGTCCGCGATCCGGCGGGACGACCGTTGATGGGAGTCATCACCATCAACGACATCACCGAGCGCAAAGCGGCGGAGGAAAAAATCCGGCAATTGAACGTCGGCTTGGAACAACGCGTGGCCGAACGCACCGCCGAACTGCAAGCGGCCAACCAGGAACTCGAAGCTTTTTCCTACTCGGTGTCGCACGATTTGCGCGCGCCGTTGCGCGCCGTGGACGGTTTTTCGCAGGCGGTGCAGGAGGATTACGCGGCGCTGTTGCCGGAAGAAGGCCGGCGTTACTTGCAGACGATTCGCGAAGGCGCGCAGCGGATGGGCGTGTTGATTGATGATTTGCTGACGTTCTCGCGCTTGAGTCGCGCGGCGTTGAGCCGGCAGACGGTCAACACGGACAAGCTGGCGCGTGAAGTCATCGAGGAATTGAATCCCCGGCAGCTGGGGCGGCAGATAGAGATTCACGTTGGCAAACTGCCGCCGTGCCAGGGCGACGCGGCGTTGTTGAAACAAGTCTGGATCAACCTGCTTTCCAATGCCTTCAAATACACGCGCAATCGCAATCCGGCGGTCATTGAAATCGGCTGCGCGCGCGAAAACGGCGGGAATGTTTATTTCGTTCGCGACAACGGGGCGGGCTTCGACATGAAGTATGCCCACAAATTGTTCGGTGTTTTTCAACGGCTGCACCGTGCGGACGAATACGAGGGCACGGGCGTCGGGTTGGCGATTGTCCAACGGGTCATTCACCGGCACGGCGGACAAGTCTGGGCCGTGGCGGCGCCGGATCATGGCGCGGCCTTTTATTTCAATTTGAAAGGAGAAACAACATCATGAACGAAAATAACATTGTCGAAATACTGATTGTCGAAGATACCCCGCAGGATCTTGAGCTGGCGCTGCGCGCGTTGAAGAAAGCCAATCTGGCCAATCACATCCAGGTTGCCCGCGATGGCGCGGAGGCGCTGGAATTCATCTTCTGCGAAGGCGCGCACGCCGGGCGGAAAATGGAAAACGGACCCAAAGTCATCCTGCTGGATTTGAAACTGCCCAAGGTGGATGGACTGGAAGTTTTGCAGCGCATCAAAAGCAATCCACACACCAAGACCATTCCCGTGGTCGTGCTCACTTCGTCCAAGGAGCAGCGGGACATCGTGGACAGCTACCGGCTGGGCGTGAACAGTTACATCGTCAAGCCCGTGAACTTTGAAAGATTTGTGGCCGCCGTGCAGGACCTGGGAATGTATTGGCTGCTGCTCAATCAACCGCCAAAAGTGGAGGGATAAAATGTCACATCCGATTAAAATCCTGATTGTCGAGGACAACCCCAACGATGCTGAACTCCTGTTGCGGGAACTGCGCCACGCCGGGTTCGAACCCGACTGGCAGCGCGTGGAAACCGAGCCGGACTTTCTGGCCGGAATAAAAGAGCGGCCGGAAATCATCCTCTCCGATTTTTCCATGCCCCGGTTCAGCGGGCTGCGGGCGGCGGAGCTTTTGCGGGAAAGCGGCCTGAACATCCCGTTCATCCTCATTTCCGGCACGGTGGGCGAGGATGTTGCCGTTGAAGCCATGAAATTCGGGGCCACCGATTATTTGCTCAAGGACCGCGTCGCCCGGCTGGGCACGGCGGTGCAACGCGCCATCAAGGAAGTCGAGGAACGCGTCGAACGCAAACGGCTGGAACGGCAATTCATTGAAGCGCAAAAAATGGAGGTCATCGGCCAGCTCGCCGCCGGCGTGGCGCATGATTTCAACAACATTCTGGGCGTCATCATCGGCTACAGCGATTTGGCGAAGACAGAACTCGACTCCAATGTCCCGGTGCAGAAGTATGTCGAAGAAATCCGGCAGGCGGCGGAACGCGCCGTCGGCTTGACACGGCAACTCCTCATCTTCAGCCGCAAACAAACGGTGCAACCGGCGGTTCTCAACCTCAATGAAGTCGTCAAAGACATGGAGAAAATGCTGCGGCGGCTCGTGGACGACAACATTGAGATGGCCATTCTTCCGGGAAAGCAAATCGGGAGAATCAAGGCCGACTCCGGCCAAATCGGGCAAGTGCTGATGAACCTGGTGGTCAACGCCCGCGACGCCATGCCCGGCGGCGGCAAGCTGCTCATCGAAACACACAATGCCACGCTGGATGAAAATTACGCCCGCACGCGCAAGGATGCGGCTCCCGGCGATTACGTGATGCTCGCCGTCAGCGACACGGGCGTCGGCATGACCGACGAGGTCAAGTCGCACTTGTTCGAGGCGTTCTTCACGACCAAGCCGATCGGCAAAGGCACGGGTTTGGGGCTGTCAACCTGCCAGACCATCGTCAAACAATGCGGCGGCCACATCAGCGTCTATAGCGAGCCGGGCAGTGGCACGACCTTCAAAGTTTATTTTCCCAAAGTGCATCAACCGCCCGACGCTGTGGCTCAAGCCGTTCAAACCGGCGCGCTTCCCCGCGGAACGGAAACGGTTTTGCTCGTTGAGGACGAGCCGTCCGTGCGTCATCTGTGCCGCAGTGTGCTGGAAGCCCAGGGCTATAATGTGTTGCACGCGATCAACGGACACGAAGGCTTGCAGGTGGCGCGCGAACACAAAGGCGCGCCCATCCGTCTGGTCATCACTGATGTCGTCATGCCGCAGATGGGAGGCAAAATGATGGCCGGATGGCTCAAGGCGATCTATCCCGACATCAGAGTCCTGCTCACCTCCGGCTACACCGACGAGGTTATTGCCCAGCAAGGTGTGAAGGAACCGAGTGTCGCCTTTCTGCAAAAACCTTATACGCCCGCGGCCCTCGCCCGCAAAGTGCGCGAACTACTGGACGCACGCTAAACCGCCAGCGCTTCACGAGGATCAAACCATCCATAAACTCAAGGGGCAGTCGGCGTTGGCTCCAGCGCGGTGTTAAACATCGTTTTGATGTTTTGTCTCTTTCTTTCCTTTTCTCGACTGCAACTTACCCAGCAGCCAAAAAACAGGCGCGAAAAGCGCAATATTCAGCAGCGTGGCGATAATCCATGCAATTGCCAATACCCCGCATATCACTGCGAGCCACTGTAATCCATTAAATCTCCCGTCGCCGATGGCGCTCAATCCAAATACCAAAACAGACAGCACAACCAGCACTATCGGAGCAAGGAAAACGACGTTCTTTCTCACATGACCTCACGATGCCTAACCAGTGGCCAAGCAGAATTGGGCAGAATTGCGGTTCCGCCTAGTTCCACCGGGGTTGACCCAAGGTTTCATGGGGGCAATTTACCGCCCTTGAGGGCCTTGTCAATCTCCTTGGGCCAGGCTGCCGGCGGGAATCTTCCGGCAAAGGCAGAAACCAGCCCGCCGGGGCGTGGAAAAGGGGAAAATCTGGCAAAATGGCCATTTTCAACCGGGAAATGCCCTCCAACAGCCGTCGGAGGTCATGTAAATTTTCAACATGGCTTTCGACGCGTGTAAATATTTTCAGGATGACCGATATAGGCAATTTTTGTCTGGTTAAAGCCCTGAAAACCGGTAAAAAGCGCGTTTTCCGTAATTTATGCCTCTGACAAATCCCTCTTTGCGTCGTAGCGCACGCTTTCTTTCCAGCGTGCGGGTTTCGGCGGCTTTCCAGCCGCCAGTTTCTAGTCGCGGAACCGGAAAGTTCCGTGAACCCGCAGACTGGAAAGTCCGCGCCACGTTTGGAAGGTTTGCGCTACACTGGCGCACGATGCCGTCTTTTGCTTTTTTTCTTCGCGTCCTGCGCGCGATAGATTTTTAAATCAACCACCATCGGCAAGAGCAACCTTGCCAAGCGCGCCGCTGTTTTGTCTAATCTGCGCGTGCTCAATCAGCAAACTTTGAATCGTCCCGCGGCCTTTTCCGGCATCGGCCTGCACAGCGGAAATCGCGTTAACATGACGATTCTGCCCGCGCCGGCCAACAGCGGCGTGCGTTTCCGGCGCACGGATTTGGAAGGCAAACCGGAAATCGAGGCGCGCGTGGAAAATGTCTCGGAGACGAACCGCTCGACGACGCTGGCCAAGGGGAATGTGAAAGTCCACACGGTGGAGCACGTGCTGGCGGCGCTCGCGGGTTTGGGAATTGATAATGCCATCATCGAACTGGACGCGAACGAGCCGCCGATTGCCGACGGCAGTTCGCGCGAGTTTTGCAAAATCATCCAGTTGGCGGGCATCGCGCCGCTGGCCGAGGCACGCGAAGTTTATTCGCCGAGCGAGCCGGTGGAAATGCAGTCGGGCGAGACGTTGATGACGCTTTTTCCGGGCGACAGTTTCAAAATCTCCTGCACGAGCGCGGACAAGAAGGGGCGGTTCACACAATTTTATTCCACGGAGGTGAATCCGCAATCATGGGAGAAGGAATTGGCGCACGCACGGACGTTTTGCTTTTTCGAGGAGATTGAATTTCTCATCAAGAACGGCCTGATCAAGGGCGGCGGGCTGGAGAACGCGATTGTCATCCGCGACGACGCGGTGCTGACGACGGAGCCGCTGCGGTATCCGGAGGAATTTGTCCGGCACAAGATGCTGGACATCGTGGGCGATTTGTCGCTGCTGGGAAAATCGTTGCGCGGGCATTTGATCGCGATCAAGCCGAGCCACGCGGCGAACTGCGAGTTTGCGAAATTGGTCCAGACGCAGATGAACCGGCCGTTGCGCGCGGCGCAGGCGTTCGGGCCGCCGCCCGTCCCCGAATCACCGAAGAGCGGCGCAGAGAAAAGTGTTGCGGAAAAAAAGGCGGCGTTGCTGGAGAGCATGGCGCAGGGCGACGGCGCGTTGAACGCGGAGCAGGTGAGACAAATCCTGCCGCATCGCTATCCGTTTTTGATGGTGGACGGGGTGTTGAAAATTGAAGGCAACACCGTCACGGCGTTCAAGAACATCACGCACAACGAGCCGTATTTTCCGGGGCATTTTCCGGGGCATCCGATTATGCCGGGCGTGCTGCAACTGGAGGCCATCGCGCAGGTGGCGGGAATTTTGATGTTGCGGCAGACGGAGAACGCGGGGCAGCTCGCGTATTTCATGGCGGCGGAGGAAGTGAAGTGGCGCAAGCCGGTCTTTCCCGGCGACGTGCTGATCATCGAGGTGGAATTGACGAAGTCGCGCGGCAAAATCGGCAAGGCGAAGGGCGTTTGCAAGGTCGGAGATGAAATTGTGAGCGAGGCGGAAGTGACGTTCATGCTGCGCGACGCGGAGTAATTTGCGAATTATGGTTCATCCAACGGCTGTCATACATTCGAAAGCAAAAATCGGGAACGATTGCGAAATCGGGCCGTATTGCGTCATCGGTGAAAACGTCGTGCTCGGCGACAAATGCAAATTGCATTCGCACGTTGTCATTGACGGCCACACGACGCTGGGAAAGGGGAATGAGATTTTTCCCTTCGCCGCCATCGGCAAAAAAACGCAGGACCTGAAATGGGCCGGCGGCGTCACGCATCTGCGCATCGGCGACGACAATGTTTTCCGCGAAGGCGTCACGGTGCATTGTGCGACCAATGAGGGCGGCGCGACCGTCATCGGCTCGAACAACCTGCTGCTCATCCAGGCGCATGTCGCGCACGACTGCATTCTTGGCGACCACATCATCATGTCCGGCTACGCGGGGCTGGCGGGGCATTGCGTGGTTGAGAATCACGCCGTCTTTGCCGGCTATGTTGCGGTGCATCAGTTCTGCCGCATCGGCAAACTTTCCATGATCGGCGGCTGCTCGAAGATCGTGCAGGACGTGCCGCCGTTCATGATTGTGGACGGGAACCCCGGCGAGACGCGCACGATCAACAAGGTCGGTTTGGAACGCAACGGCGTTTCCGAGGAGGCGCAGAACGCGTTGAAACAGGCTTACAAGATTTTGTTCCGCGAAGGGCTTTCGATTTCCAACGCGCTGGCGAAGGTCGAAAAGCAGTTGCCGCCGCTGCCGGAGATTCTGCATTTGATTCAATTCGTCCGCACCAGCGAACGGGGAATCAGCAAATAAGTTGCATTTCCAAGGAGCAAGTTTAATGTTGTTGGCATGATTGCTGCGGCAACACAGGCAATGAATTCAGGGTTTTTTGACCAGTTGACCACGTTTCTGAACCACCTGCCGTTTGGCTGGTTCGACGTGGTGCTGCTGGCCGTGCTGGGCTTCGGACTTTTCCGCGGCCGCAAAAACGGCATGACCAAGGAGGCTTTGCCCGTGCTGCAATGGCTGGCCATTGTAATTGTGAGCGGACTGGGCTGTGAGATGGTCGGGCAGATTTTCATCAACTTCGCCCAGCTCGGCAAGACGCCGAGTTACGTTTTGGGTTACTTGTGTCTGGCGGTGGTGGTGTATTGTGTGTTTGTGTTTTTGAAAAAGGCTTTCGTGCCGCGTCTGACGGGCAGCAATATTTTTGGCACTGGCGAATACTATCTGGGGATGATTTCCGGCATGATCCGCTATGCGTGCATCTTGATTTTCGCGCTGGCGCTCCTCAACGCGCCTTATTACACGGCGGCGGACATCGCGCAGGCCAAAGCCTTCAACGCGCGCTGGTTTGGCGGTGGAGAAGCGGGCTTTAGCGGCGACTATTTCCCCACGTTGCAGACCGTGCAGGCAGGCGTTTTCAAATCGTCCTTCACCGGCCCTTACATCAAGGACAGTCTCGGCATGTTGCTGGTCAAAAGCGTTCCGCCGCCGGGCGTGGCCAAACAACCTCCGAAAAAACAACCGGTGATTTACATCGGAAAATAAACAGCGCCATCTCGCGGCAACGCGGAATCATCATGGCCGGCTTTTCCTCCGCAACTCTCGAACGCATCCGCGCCGCCAGCGACATCGTGGATGTCATCGGCGGTTATTTGCCCCTGAAAAAGGCGGGCGCGAATTTCACCGCGCTCTGCCCGTTTCACAAGGAAAAGACGCCGAGCTTCAACGTCAATCCGCACAAGCAGATTTTTCATTGCTTCGGCTGTCACAAGGGCGGCGACGTTTTTACCTTCGTCAAGGAATTCGAAAACATCGGCTTCGTGGACGCCGTCCGCCGGCTGGCCGAACGCGCGAAAATTCCGCTGGAATTTGAAAACAATCCCGCCGCTCAGGAGTCGCGACATCTCAAGGATCACCTGCTGGATATCCACGAAAAAATCACGCAACGCTGGCAGAATTGCCTGCTCAACGAGGCCGCCGGCCAAACTGCGCGCGATTATCTGGCCAAACGCGGCGTCGGCGCGGACGCGGTGAAATTATTCCGTCTCGGCGCCGCGCCAGAAAGCTGGGACGACACGGTCAACTGGGCGAAAGGCAAAAATTACGATTTGCCGCTGGTGGAAAAGGCGGGATTGATTTTACGAAAGGAAAACGCCGAACATTTTTACGATCGTTTTCGCGGGCGCTTGATTTTTCCGATTTGCGACGAGCAGGGCAGGGTGGTTGGCTTCAGCGGACGCGTTTTGTCCGGCGACGAAAAGACGGCGAAATACGTCAACTCGCCCGAAACGCCGATTTTCACCAAGAGTAAAATTTTCTTCGGCCTCGACAAATCCAAGCGCGCGATTCTCGACGCCGGCTTTGCGATTATCTGTGAAGGCCAGTTGGATTTGATTGCCTGCTTCATGGCCGGCGTGCAAAACGTCGTCGCGCCGCAGGGCACGGCATTCACCGAGCAGCACGCGCGCATTTTGAAACGTTACGTCGGCGAAGTCGTTTTGTGTTTTGATTCTGACGAAGCCGGGCAGAACGCCGCCGTGCGTTCGCTCAATCATCTGCTCGTGTCCGGTTTGGCCGTGCGCGTGGCCGTCGTGCCCGCGCCGCACGACCCGGACAGTTTCATCAAAAAATTCGGCGGCGAAAAGTTCCAGGAACTCATCAACAACACCGACGGATTTTTTGATTACTATTTGAACCGACTATGCGCGCAAAATGACGCGAACAGCGACAAGGGCCGGCTCGCCATTTTGCGCGCGATGGCCGAAGCCGTCCATAAAACCGGCAGCGCCGTTTTGATTGACACTTACGCGCAAAAAACCGCGCAGAAACTTGGCGTTCACACTGAATCTGTTCGCGCCGAGTTCAAAAAAAGTCTGACGCAAACAAATCCGCAAGTGGCTATGGAAGAAGAGTCCACTGAAAGTGCTGGGCTGTCAAAAACTGTGCGTCCGTCTCCTTTAGAATTTCAATTTCTGAAATTTGTTTTAGAAACAGACGAATTTATTGATTGGCTGGAACAGCACATGGATTTGAAGTGGATTTCAAGCGAGATTGTTCGGGAAATAGTTGGGCGAAGGATGGAGTTGTCGAAATCTAAAAAATGGTCGGGCATTTCAGCATTTTTAACCGAATTTGAGAATGATAATTGTCGGCAAATTGTGACGGAAGTTCTGACTGGAGAATTGGTTGAGCGAGGCAAAGATGGAACCAGAACAATTTTGCGAAAACAAGAAAATCGTTCGAACGAACAGTTTCCAGACATTGTCTTGAAATTACGAAATCAATTTCTCGACAAGCAAATTACCGCGCTTGCTTCAAAGGTCAACCAAGGAATTGCCAGCAAAGAAGAGACAGATTCTTGGTTGGCGATGCGCTCTCTCCGACGTTCGCCGCTTTCCACGTCGTAATAAAACTGCCGGTCTTTTCAGACTGTGCCGCTTGGCGTTTATTAAAATTACTTCGCGCCCTGGTCAATCCACGCGCGGATCAGGCCAATTTGATCGTCCGAAAGTTTTTTGGCGTCCTTGCCCTTGGGCATGAACGTGTCGGGATCACCCACGTGCGCCACCGCCAGCACCAGGGGGCTTTTCGCGCTGTCGCCGGGAATCACAACTTTTCCATCCCTGCTGCCTTTCAGCACGCCGTCGAGCGAGTCGAGCGCGAGCTTGGCCTTTGGTTTTTTGGCGCTGTCGTGGCACTTTAGACAATTGTCATCGAAAATCGGCTTGATGTCGGTCGCGTAGGTCACGCCCGTTTTGGTCGAGGCGGGCGGTAGCGTGGGAGTCGTGTCATCGGCGAAAACCACCAGCGCGGTTCCGAACACAGCGGCGAGCGAGAGTGCAATGGCTTTTTTCATAAATTTATTCTAATTTCCTCAATTGGCTATGGTTGTGGTTGCAATTTGAAAATAGGACGCCTGAATTGCTAAAAGGTTTCAAGCAAAAAATCACCTGGCGAATCTTGCCGGCCATCCGCCTTTGCGCCAACCTTCCGGCGTGAACGGTGAAAATTTTTCCAACGCCGCGCTCGTCGTGCTCGGCCACGGCACGGAGTTGAATGAAAATTCCGCCGCGCCGGTTTTCCAGCACGCGGCGGAACTGCGCCGCCGGAAAATCTTCCGCGAAGTCCGCGAGGCGTTTTGGAAACAGGAGCCGCAAATCAAAAAAGTTCTGGCCGGAATTTCTGCGCCAAGAATTTTCATCGCGCCGCTGTTCGTCAGCGAGGGCTGGTTCGCGGCGGACAAGATTCCGCGCGAACTCGGTTTCGATTTTCCGGAAAACTTAAAACTCGAAACTCAAAATTCAGAATTATTCTATTGCAAGCCGGTCGGCTCGCACGATTCAATGACCAAAGTTATTTTGTCGCTCGCGGACGGGGTTGTGAAGAAATTTCCCTTTCCCCGCGCGCCAAAACATTCCGAAACGACGCTGTTCATCGCCGGCCACGGCACGGAGAAAAATGAAAATTCGCGCCAGCCGGTTGACCGGCAGGTGGAATTGATTCGCGCCCAAAACATTTACGCGGATGTGCGCGCCATTTTTCTCGAAGAAAATCCGCGCATTTCGGATTGCTATTCGCTCGCGCAGACGAAAAATATGGTCATCGTTCCGTTTTTCATCAGCGACGGTTTGCACACGCGGGAAGACATCCCGGTTTTGCTCGGCGAGCAGAAACGGATTGTCGAGCAGCGGCTCGCCGCCAGCCAGCCCGTCTGGCGAAACCCGACTGAAAAAAACGGTAAGCTGGTCTGGTATTCATCCGCCGTCGGCGCCGCGCCTGAAATGGCGGAGGTGATTTTGGAACGGGTGTGCGAAGCGGCGGAGCAGATTTGATTTATGAAAAAATTGCGAATTGGATTTGTGAGCACGGCCAACATCGGCCGGAAAAATTGGAAGGCGATTTCCGCCTCCGGCAATTGCGTCGTGTCCGCTGTCGCCAGCCGCGATTTGGTGCGCAGCCGGAAATTCATCCGTGAATGTCAGGCGGAAACGCCGTTTGCCGCCGAGTCGGAAGCGCTCGGCAGTTACGACGAACTGCTCGCCTCCGAAAATGTGGACGCGGTTTATCTGCCGCTGCCGACCGCGCTGCGCAAAGACCTTGCCATTCGCGCTGCGGAAAACGGCAAGCACGTCCTTTGCGAAAAACCGTGCGCCGCCAGCGTCGCCGAAGTGGAACAAATGATTGCCGCGTGCAAGAAAAATCGCGTTCAATTCATGGACGGTGTGATGTTCATGCACAACCGCCGGCTCGAAAAAATCCGTGCGACGCTCGACGACAAAAATTCCGTCGGCCAAATCAAACGCATCACGTCGCAATTCAGCTTTTTCGGCTCGGAAGATTTTCTCGGCTCGAACATCCGCGTCAATCCCGCGCTCGAACCGCACGGCTGCCTCGGCGACCTCGGCTGGTATTGCATCCGATTCACGCTCTGGACGATGAACTGGCAAATGCCGCGCCGCGTCGAGGGCAAAATGATTTCCGCCGCGCCGGGCAATTCCCGCTCGCCGGTGGAATTTTCCGCCGAACTTTTTTTCGACGGCGGCGTTTCCGCCGGATTTTACTGTTCGTTTCTGACGTGCTTCCGCCAGTGGGTCGAGGTCGGCGGCGCGAACGGCCATTTGCGTGTGCCGGATTTTGTGCTGCCGTTCCCCGCCAGTGGCATGGCGTTTGAAGTCAACGATCGCATCGTCAAGACCGGCAAAAGCTGGGGCGCGCAACAGGTCAATATGTTCAGGAATTTTGCGAACCAGGTTTTTTCCGGCAAGCTCAATGCTGATTGGCCGATGTGGTCGCTCAAAACGCAGCAGGTCGTGGACGCGTGTTTTGAATCGGCGTTAAATCGTTGAATCGTCTAATTGGTTCCGCGATTTAACGATTTAACAATTCAACCAATCACGCTATTCTCCGCCCGTGCAATTTCGCAAAATCACCATTGTCGGCGTCGGTCTGCTCGGCGGCTCAATCGGGCTGGCTGCGCGAAAACGCCGTCTGGCCGGTGAGATTGCCGGATTTGTCCGCCGCCAGAAATCCATCGCCGAGTGCGAGAAGTTTGGCGCGACGGACTTTGCCACGACCGATTTGCTCGCCGCTGTTTCTAATTCCGATTTGATAATCCTCTGCACGCCGCTGGCGCAAATGCGTCCGCTGGCGGAACAATTTCTGCCCGCGCTCAAACGCGGCGCGATTGTTACCGATGTCGGCAGCGTCAAAGCCGGCGTCGTGCGCGAACTTGAATCGCTCATCGCCAAAGCCGGCGCGCATTTTGTCGGCAGCCATCCGATGGCCGGCGCGGAAAAAACCGGCGTCGCCGCCGCGCGTGAGAATCTTTTTGAAAATGCCGTCTGCGTTTTAACGCCGACGAAAAATTCCGCCGTTGCTGCCACAAAAAAATTGGAAACATTTTGGAAATCACTTGGCGCGCGCGTTTTGAAATTATCGCCGGAACAGCACGATTTGCTGGTCAGCCGCACCAGCCATCTGCCACACGTTGTCGCCGCGGTTCTGGCGAATCTGGTTTTGAATCCGGCCAATCCGAAAATTCGGCCGCAACTTTGCGCCAATGGCTTTCGCGACACCACGCGCATCGCGTCCGGCTCGCCGGAAATGTGGCGCGATATCGCGCTGGCCAACCGGAAAAATCTTTCGCGGTCCGTGGACGCATTTGTTGCCGAATTGCAAAAATTCCAGCGCGTTTTGAAAAGCTCGGATGTCAAAGCGATTTCAAAATTTTTCGAGCAGGCAAAATCGCGGCGTGATAATTGGTGCGCGGGTTCAGCTTCAACTTCGTCGGAATAAATTTGCGATGGCGCTTCCTGATTTAATCGAAATCGTGCCGCTCGACAAACCCGTGCGCGCGGAAATCACCGTGCCCGGCTCCAAGAGCATCACGAACCGCGCGCTCATCCTCGCCGCGCTCGCCGACGGCGAAGTCACGCTCACCGGCGCGCTCTGGAGCGAGGACACGCAAATCATGGTCGAGTGTTTGCAGGAACTTGGTTTCATAATGAACGTTGCGCCCGACCCGAACGAAACCTGCAATCGCACCATCACCGTTTATGGCATGGGCGGAAAAGTTCCTGGCGGCGGCACGAAGGAAAATCCGCTGGAACTTTTTGTCGGCAATGCGGGCACGGCGGCGCGGTTTTTGTCGGCGTTCGTTTGTCTGGGCAACGGCGTTTATTGTTTGAGCGGCGTGCCGCGGATGCACGAACGTCCGCAGGCGGCGCTGTTTTCGGCGTTGCGCGAATTGGGCTATCGCGTCGAATCGGAAAACGGAAATGACAAATTGCCGGCGAGAATTTTCGGCGCAGGTCCGCGAAATGGACAATGCAAAGTGAGCATCGCGGAAAGCTCGCAATTTGCCTCGGCGCTGTTGTTGTGCGCGAAAACCGGCGGATGGAAAATTGAAATCGTCGGCGAAAATGATGAAGAATCTCCATACGTTGAAATGACGAGGCAGTTGTGTGCTTTTGGTGTGGCTTTGCGTCCTCAATTTGAAGGAGTCCAACTTGATGCTTCGAGTGCAAGTTACTTTTGGGCGTCAAAATGGATTTCTGACAGTTTGCGAGAAACCAAAACGCAATCTATTAACGTAAAAAATTGGATTGTTTTTAGACTTCGACAGATTGATTCAGATTTCCCAAGAATTTTTTCGCAAATGTTTGGTGAACGTGAAGAGAGAATTACTGTGTCTCGAAGATCTGAACTGGGTGATAGCATTATGACGGCAATTGTCATGTCTCCCTTTGCAAATCATCTAATGCAATTTACAGACCTTGGTCCGTTGCGTTTGCAAGAAACCGAGCGCGTCGTCGCGTTGCGGACGGAATTGACCAAGTGCGGCGCGAAAGTAGTTGAGGAAGGCGATACGTTGACGGTTTTTCCTTCGCAGCTTCACGGCGCGGAGATTGAAACTTACAACGACCATCGCATGGCGATGTGCTTTTCGATTCTAGGATTGAAAGTTCCCGGCATCAAAATCAAAAATCCAGCGTGTGTGAAAAAAACGTTCCCGAATTTTTTCCAGAAGCTGACGGCGCAACCGCCAAAAGGTCTTGGAGCGACGATTTTAGACGCAAAGTCGGGACGGAAACTGGGCGTTGACGAATTATTTGCAGATTGATTTTTAATTGATGAAACAACCAATTGTTATCGCCATTGACGGCACGAGCGCGAGCGGCAAGAGCACGAATGCCAAGCTCGTCGCCAAGGCGCTTGGCTACGTTTACGTGGATACGGGCGCGATGTATCGCACGCTGGCGTGGCATTGTCATAAAAATAAAATTGACGTGCATGACGCCAAAGCCGTCGCCGGGCTGTGCCGCAAATGGAAAACGAAACTGGAATGCGTCGAGAAAAACGATTTGCACGCGGTGCATTTGCTCGTGGATAATTATTATCCGGAAAAGGAAATCCGCACCGCCGAGACGAGCGCGGCGGTCCCGCATGTTGCCGTCGTTCCCAAAGTGCGCGAGTGGATGGTGAAGCGCCAGCGCGAATGCCAGCAATTCGGCAATCTGGTGATGGAAGGCCGCGACATCGGGACGAATGTTTTTCCAGAGACAGATTTCAAATTTTACCTTGATGCGGCGCTGGCGGAGCGTTCCGCGCGCCGTGCCGCCGACGGCGTGCAGGAAAATCTAGCTGCGCGCGACCAGCGTGACAGCCAGCGCGCCGTCGCGCCGCTGATGATTCCGCTCGGCGCCAAGGTCATCAACAATTCCAACATGACTTCCGAGCAGACGAGCGGGCTGATTTTGAAGGAAATCCGGTCGCGCCTGCCAAAATGAATTTCCTCTATCGTCTCGGCTGGATTTTTTTCCGCGCGTTGTTCGCGGTTTATTTCCGCTGGCGCGTTTTCAATCCCGAGCGCGTGCCGCAAACCGGCGCCGTCATCCTGGCGTCGAACCACGCGAGCTTTCTCGATCCGCCAATCGTGGGCGCGGGGTTGCGGCGGCCCATCAATTATCTGGCGCGCGCGTCGCTGTTCCGCTTTTGGCCGGTCGGCTGGCTGTTCCACCGGTGGAACGCTGTTCCGGTGGACCGCGACGGCGGCGGCGCGAAAGGCTTGAAAATCATTCTGGACCGGCTGCTCGACGGCGCGGGCATCATTTTGTTTCCCGAAGGCACGCGCACGCCCGACGGAAAATTGCAGCCGGCGCGTTCGGGCATTGGCTTGATTGTGGCCAAGTCCGCCGCGCCGGTCGTGCCGGTGCGCGTGTTTGGGACATTCGCGGCCTGGGGCCGGAATCAAAAATTTCCGCGTCCGAAAAAAGTCGCCGTGAAATACGGCACGCCGATGCAATTCGAAAAATTGCGCGCGGAAGCAAAAAATTGCGACAAGGCACGGCTCAAGGAAATTTACCGGCAAATCGCCGATGAAATCATGTCGGCGCTTGCGAAACTGGAGCCGAAGGCGGACTAATTTTTCGGAGGGACGAGTTCCACGAGTCCCTAAAATATTTGTTCCAAAGATTGGGACTCGTGGAACTCGTCCCTCCGAATCAAATCAAATTCCCAGATTCGCCAGCGTGCTGCTGATATTGTTGACGAGCTGGACGAGCTTGGGATGTGATTGCTCAAAACCAGCGACCGACGAACGCAATTCTTCGACGGAACCTTTAAGTGATTGCTGCGTTTCGCGGGCGGCATCGTGGGATTCTTTCAGCGCGGTGATTTCCGTTTTCAATTTCGCCAGCGATGCGATCAAATCGCGTTTGCGTACGTCGCCGAGCGAATCCGCGCCGCGGATTTTCGCCTCCAATTCGCCAATCGTTTCTTCGATCATGTGATAAAAGTAATGGCTGCGGAAAAATTCGGCAAGCAGCGCTTCACCAGCGCCCGACTTTCGGCAAAACCGGCTGGACGATTTCCCAGATTTTTTCGCAAATGCTTTCCACCGCGCCAGAGCCGTCCAAGACGCGAACACGATTTGGTTCGGCGGCGGCGATGGCCTCGTAGCCCTTGGCCACGCGCTCGAAAAATTTCCGGTCCGCTTCTTCTATGCGGTCGCGCATGAAGGGCAGGGTGGATTGTCGCACGGCAAGGCGCAGTTCGCTGATTTCCGGCGAGACGGTCAGCAGCAGCGTGAGGGTCGGTCGCGTTTCGCCGACGGCCACGTCAATCACGGACTTGACCGTTTTCAAATCCAGTTCGCGCCCGTAGCCCTGATACGCCGTGGTCGAGTCGTAAAAGCGGTCGCACAGGACGATTTCGCCGGCGGCGAGCGCGGGGCGGATGATTTCGCGGACGAGTTGCGCGCGGCTGGCGTTCATCAGCAGCAATTCGGCCTCGGCGGTCATCGCGGCATTGTGCTGGCTGTGCTTGAGCGTGTGGCGGATTTCCTCGCCGATGGGCGTGCCGCCCGGTTCGCGCAACGTGCGCACGCGATGGCCGAGTGCGCGCAACCGCCGCGCGAGGAGTTCCAGTTGAGTGGATTTGCCGGAGCCTTCCGAGCCTTCGAATGAGATGAACAGGCCTTTTGGCATTTACGATTTGCGATTTGCAATTTGCGATTTTTGCACGGGTTAAATCTTTTTCAGCTTCGGGCCTTTCGGCGTGTCTTCGATGATCCAGCCCTTTGCTTTCAATTCAGCGCGAATGGCATCTGACTTTCTAAAATATTTTTCCCGGCGCGCGGATTGTCGAGCCTCGAGCAAAGAAATTATTTCCGCGGGAATTTCAATTTCCGATTTCGCGCCGACGCCGAGAACTGAATCAATTTTGTTCCACGCAGTCAAGGCTGCGGCGGCGCCGTTTGTGTCCAGGGAATTTTCAACGATGCGTTTATTTGTTTCAGTCACCCACTTGAAAACTTCGCCCCACGCGGCGGAAATGTTCAAATCGTCGTCTAGCGCGCATGAAAATGGCTCAAGCAATTTTGCATTTGGGGTTGTGTTCGTGGTGCCGGCAGCTTCCCGCAATTTGCCGACGCACTCGTCAATCCGCGCCAGCGCCGTGCGCGCGCCATGCAAGCCGTCGAGCGTAAAATTGAAGCTTTCGCGATAATGCGCCTGCAGCAACGCGTAACGGATTTCGCGTCCGGTAAAGCCTTTCGCCAGCAAATCGCGCAACGTGAAAAAATTACCGAGCGATTTGCTCATTTTCTTTCCCTCGACGAGCAAATGTGCGCCGTGCAGCCAGTATTTCACGAACGGCTGTTGCGTTGCCCCCTCGCTTTGAGCGATTTCGTCCTCGTGATGCGGAAAGATCAAATCCTCGCCGCCGAGATGCAAATCAAAGCTCGCGCCGAGAATTTTCATGCTCATGGCGCTGCACTCGATATGCCAGCCGGGCCGGCCTTCGCCAAACGGACTCGGCCAGAAAATGTCGCCATCCTCCGGCACGCGTGCTTTCCAGAGCGCGAAGTCGGCGACGGATTCCTTCGCGTATTCGTCGTTTTTGACGCGCTCGTGGCTTCGCATTTCCTCGAAGTTCAATTTCAGCAACTGGCCGTAATTGCAGCCACAACCGCGATATTTTTCGATGGAAAAATAAACCGAGCCGTCGGCGGATTTGTAGGCGATGCTGCGTGCGACGAGTTTTTCGATGAGCGAAATGATTTCGGGAATGTGCTCCGTCGCGCGCGGAGTCTTGTGCGGTGAAAGGCAATTCAGCGTTTTCATGTCCGCGAAGAACGCGTCTTCAAATTCCCGCGTGAATTCCGGCAGCGTGGTTTTATTTTCGCGAACGCCCTTGATGATTTTGTCCTCGATGTCCGTGACGTTCATGATGTGCGTGACCTGGAAATTTTTGAATTCCAGATAACGCCGCACCAAATCGGCAAAGACGAATGTGCGCCAGTTGCCGATGTGGGCGAAGTCATAAACCGTCGGCCCGCAGCAATACATTCCAACGCGTGGCGGGGCGAGCGGCGCGAATTCCTGGACAGAGCGCGAAAGCGTGTTGAACAGTTTGAGTCCCATTTGCGTCCGCGCAAGTTAAGGCGAACCGCGCCAAAGCAAAAGCTGAATTGTCGTCCGAAAAGGATGGACACAACTTTTTTCCGCCATAAAATCATGCCGAAAATTACCCGTTCGCAAATCAATTCAGAAAGGAACTTTATGGAACTCGAAGTCGTTTGTGGCTGCGGCCAGAAATATAAATTCGACGTTGAACCGGCCAACGGCCGGATGCCGGTGCGGGTGAATTGCCCCGTCTGCGGCGCGGACGGCACGGAATCGGCCAACTCCCTGCTCACGCAACAATTTTCCAGCCAGTCGCCGCCGATTCCCGTGGCGATGACCGCGTCAGCCGCCGGATTGCGCATTAACCAGCCCGCTCCGGCGCCTGCCGCTGCGTCGCGGGCCGTCGCGCCGCTGCGTTCGCCCGCCGCGCCTGCGGCACCAATACCAAAAATGGAGAAGGAATACAGTCTGCCGCTGGGAATTTTGGGCGCGATTTTGGGCGCGGCCTTGGGCGCCGGGCTGATGTATGGGTTCTTTCTTCTGGCCGACTTCCGATTTCCGCTCATGGGCACGGGCATCGGGGCGCTTACCGGTCTGGGCGCGCGGATACTGGCGAGGGGCACGGACATGACGCTTGGCACCATTGCCGGAGTAATTGCGCTGCTCTCAACAGCAGGAACGCTTTATCTGATGTTCGGCGGTGTGCGGCCATTTACATCATTTCCATCGCAGTCAGCGTTTCCATCGCCTACAAAATCGCAGGTTAATTCCGGGGAGTCTTTACGCCTTCGACGTTCTGCTGATTTCCTTCGGTTGCAATTTTACATCCGTTCGGCGAACAAAAAATAAACGCCGGGGCCGAAGCAGAGCAGCATCACGGAAATGCCCGTGGCAATGCCCCAAAACGTTCCGACCGGCGCGCAACAATCATCGCGGCGGCGGGCGATGACATGGCTCGGCACGGCGACGATGAGTTCAAGGATGCTCCCGCGCAACAGCCAGCGCACGGCGCGCTTGATGAACGCGTCGGGTTCGTCCGATTTGGCGAAGCGATGGAAAATGAAAGCCCAGATGATCCAGAAAACCGACGTGTCAAGGAACAGACTGCAAAGGACACCGGGGCTGGTTATTTGACCGTTCTGGGCAAAAATTTTGTCAACATAGGCCAGCACGTCCAAACCATCGTCCTTGAAGATGGCGCAAAGGACCGAAAGGACGCCGGCGAAGCAGAGGCTGCCAAGGAAAAACGCGGTCACGACGACGGGGATTTTCAATTTGCGGCGTGACGGCAGTCGGCGTTCGGAAATGTCAATGGGCACGAGGAGCAACAGGACTTGTCCGGCGACCAGCACGGCCAGCCAGAGCCAGTAAGTCCATTGCAAATAAATTTCCGCAGCATCCTTGACGCCGGGGCCGCCCGCAGCGCCCCAGCGGAACGAAGCCAGGATGGCGGGAATGGTCAGCAATAGCAAAGCCAGCGCGTAAATCGCGACAGTGAGAACGGCCCAGCGTTTCATAAGATTTTTGGGATTGAGTCAGAAAGTCAAACACCGCGCCAGCGAAATCGGCGCGCAGAATAATTCCGCCGTGGGACGAGGCGAATCACGATAGTAGCGGGTTTTATGTATGTGGCGGCCGCAAGCAGAAAGACCGGCCAATGAATGTGAACCGAGCGACTCCGGCGCATGGCGCCACTCGGTAACGGTTTTCATACCTTAAAAATTCCTGTGAATGGAATGGGGGGCATCCCGTGCAACGGGGCCTGACGGCAAAACATAGTTGGTTTTTGCCAAAAAACTGCTGGCAGCGAAATGAATTTGCGGTTTATGATTTACGACGGCTGCGGGGACTGATAACCTTCCCGCTCCCTGTAATTTGGAAATGGCATAAAGCGCGCAGGACGCGCAAATGATTAAAAAATCTAGATCGTAAATTGTAATTGTATATGGAACCGCAAGCTGACATTGCACTGATTGGATTGGCCGTCATGGGCCAGAACCTTATCTTAAACATGAACGACCACGGCTTCACTGTCGTGGCTTACAACCGCACGGTGGAAAAAGTGGACCACTTCCTCGCCAACGAGGCGAAGGGAACGAAAGTTCTCGGTGCGCACTCCATCGCGGACATGGTCGCCAAGCTCAAAAAGCCGCGCCGCGTGATGATGCTCGTCAAGGCCGGCAAACCCGTGGACGAATTTATCGAGCAAATCATCCCGCACCTCGAAGCGGGCGACATCATCATTGACGGCGGCAATTCGCTGTTTGAGGACACGAACCGTCGCACGAAATATGTCGAGAGCAAGGGATTGCTTTACATCGGCACCGGCGTGAGCGGCGGCGAGGAAGGCGCACGGCACGGCCCCAGCATCATGCCCGGCGGTTCGCCCGCCGCGTGGCCGCACGTGAAGAATATTTTTCAAGGCGTTTCGGCGAAGGTCGAAGGCAATGTTCCCTGCTGCGACTGGGTCGGCGAAAATGGCGCCGGTCATTACGTCAAAATGGTCCACAACGGCATCGAATACGGCGACATGCAGTTGATTTGCGAGGCATACAACATCATGAAGAGCGGCCTCGGCATGACCGCGCCGGAGATGCACGAGGTTTTTGCCGAATGGAACAAGGGCGAACTGGATTCTTATCTGATTGAAATCACGCGCGACATCCTTGGCTACAAGGACACGGACGGTTTGCCGCTCGTGGACAAGATTCTCGACACCGCCGGCCAGAAGGGCACGGGCAAATGGACGGTGCAAAACAGCGCGGACTTGGGGATGCCCATCACGCTCATCGCCGAGGCGGTTTATTCGCGCTGCGTTTCCGCGCTGAAGGACGAGCGCGTGAAGGCGGCGAAGAAATTGAAAGGCCCGCGCCCGGCGCTGGCTGTCGCCAAGAAGGACGCGAAGAAAAAGGAATTCATCGCCAACATCCGCGACGCGCTTTACGCCTCGAAAATCATTTCCTACGCGCAGGGTTACATGCTCATGCGCGCGGCGGCGGCGGAATACAAATGGAACCTCAATTACGGCGGCATCGCGCTCATGTGGCGCGGCGGCTGCATCATCCGCTCGCGCTTCCTTGGCAAAATCAAGGAAGCCTACGACAAAAATCCGAAGCTGACGAACCTGCTGCTGGACGATTATTTCCGCGGCGAAATCAAACGCTGCCAGAAGGGCTGGCGCAACGTCGTGGCGTCGGCGGCCAAGAAGGGGATTCCGGCCCCGGCGTTCAGCACGGCGCTGGCGTTCTTCGACGGCTACCGCAATGCGCAACTGCCGGCGAACCTGCTACAGGCGCAGCGAGATTATTTCGGCGCGCACACCTACGAGCGCGTGGACAAGCCGCGTGGCGAGTTCTTCCACACGAACTGGACGGGCAGGGGCGGCACGACGGCGAGCAGCACATACACTGTGTAAACGGTGTACGCTGAAGATTCAAAGGCGCGGAGAAATCCGCGCCTTTTCTTTTTTCTCCTCGCAAAGATTTTTGGACTTCGCCAGCTTGTCTGCTCGAAGGTTAATGCGGCGTCGAATCAACTGGCAATGACCGTTCCCGATTCAAACGAATTTCCGGCTGGCAATCGCCATTGGCCGGACGGGAAATGGATGTGTTGGAGCGGCCCGCTGGCGGTGGCGGCGGTTTTCGTCTTGATGGCCGCGCTTTCGTGGCGCAAATGGGCGGACGTCGTCATTGATTACGGCAGCCAATTATACGTGCCGTGGCGGCTGGCCAGCGGCGCGGTTCTTTATCATGATTTGATTTACGAGCCCGGCGGGCCGTTTTCACAATACTTCAACGCGTTGCTCTTCCGGATTTTTGGCGTTTCATTCACCACGCTGATTTTGGCCAACTTGACTTTCACCGCCGGAATGTTGGTCTTGATTTATCGCCGGTTCCAGCGGGTGGCGGATTCGTGGACGGCGACAACCATTTGTCTGGCCATTGTCCTGGTCTTCGCGTTCGGCCGATTCGACATGGGCAATTACAATTATGTGGCGCCCTATTCCAATGAGGCGCTGCACGGATTGATTTTGTCCATTTTGGTTTTGGTGTTTTTGACGAACTGGCTGGAGACAAACCGTTGGCGCGACATTCTGGGAGCCAGCTTGTGCTACGGCCTCGTGTTCCTGACCAAGCCGGATATTTTTCTGGCGATTTCCAGCGGTTTGATGGCGGCCATTTTTCTCGCCAGAAGAAACGCCGGCAGCCTTTGGAAATTCCTGGGAATTTTCGGAGCCGCGGCGCTGGTTGGTCCGCTGTTTTTTTTGATTTACTTTCTTCGTCATGAAAACATGGCTGCCAGCGTCCAATCAATGGCTTTTGCCTGGGTGCCTCTGACCAAAGGAGTGACAAACCAATACTTCTATCGTCGCGATCTGGGATTGGACACCCCTTTTTTTCATTTGCGCCAGATGCTGGTTCAATTCCTCGTTATCGCCGGCGTGACCGTGTTTTACGCCGCCGCCTTTCGTGCGGTGGCCAGGCAGAAGCAGGACTTGGAAAAAATCCAGCGGAGGGCGATGCTGGTTCTGGCGCCGTTGGTGTTGACTTTGATTTACGCGTATGCCTGGCTTCAATCAGGCGAAACACTTTCAGATTTGTCATCGTCATTTGGTGTCCTGCTGGCATGCTTTTGGATTTTAGCCACCGCCTTCATGGCATCACTAATTGTCGTCGCCACGCGTTTGAAATTGAATTTTGGCGGATCACCGTGGATCGTCGGGCTGATACTTGTTTTGCCCCTCTTGTCCTTGGTTTACTGGTTCAAATGGCTTGACTGCGGAGCTTCGCTTCCGTTGATGAGTTTGACGGCCTGCATTTTCATTTTTGGGAATTACAAGACGTTGAACGAGGAACCTAGATTGATTTTTCCGATGTTGTGGAGCGTGTTTGCGCTGGTGTTGCTGTCGAAAATGGGACTGTTCTGCCAGATTCAAAATTACGGTTTTGTGCTGGCGATGCCGGCGTTTGTCGGCGCGATTTATCTCTTGCACTGGCTGCTGCCGTTGTGGCTGGAAAAACGCGGCATCGACCGGCGCGCTTTTCGCTGGCTGGTTTGGGTGGTGTTGATGTGCGGCTGTGTCCAGTTGGCCCGGCAAGCTGCCGGCAATTATAAAAACATCAACTACGTGGTTGGCAGCGGCGGTGACGAAATCAAAACCGCCGACTCGCCTTCCGACCACCGCGGGCCTGACATTGAGATGGCAATCCTGTGGATGAAAACGAATATGCCGCCGGACGCCACGCTTGCCGTTCTGCCGGAGGGAACGATGATTAATTACCTGTGCCGCCGCGTGAATTCCACCGGCTGTCTGGCCTGGAGTCCTGCCGAACTGGGAACATTTGGTCAAACGAACCTGATCGCCAGATTCGAGGAACACAGCCCGGATTATGTCATGCTGCTTCACCGTCCGAGTAGGGAATTTGGACTGGACTACTTTGGCCAGCAGCCTGAATTTGGCCGGGAATTGGTGCAATGGGTCCGGAAAAATTATGACCTTGTTTTTCAAGTGGGCGACACACCGCTGCAAGGCTCCCCGTTGAATCAGCCGCCCGGCTACTTTGGTTTGCAAATTCTGAAACGCCATTCAGCCGCGCAGGCGAAATCAAACGCCAATTAGAGCGGACAATTTCTCACCGGCATGATCGGCGGCAGCGGCGCTACGTTTGCCGGCAAGCGGGTGGCCCGGCGGCAGCGCCAGCAGCAGTTCCTAGAAGAATAATGCTTTCACTTCCAGCCGCTCGTCCTGAATGGGCTGCTGGCGAGAACCAAGTCAATTCCATAGCCAAAGGAAAAAAATATTTCAACAATAGCCCACAAAGTGTTTCAATAGACGAAACAAGCAACAACCAAAATTTATTTTATGAGCGCAAAACCGGAAACTATGTCAACCGAAGCCAAATGCCCGTTCCACCACGGCGCCGCCGTTGGCGGCACCACGAACCAAGACTGGTGGCCGAACCGCTTGAAGCTCGAACTCCTGCACCAGCATTCCTGCAAGTCCAGTCCCATGGGCAAGGACTTCAACTACGCGAAGGAGTTCAAGAGCCTCGACCTAGCGGCGGTGAAGAAAGATCTCGCGGCGCTGATGACCGACTCGCAGGACTGGTGGCCGGCCGACTTCGGCCACTACGGCGGTCTGTTCATTCGCATGGCGTGGCACGCCGCCGGCACCTACCGCACCGGTGACGGCCGCGGCGGCGCCGGCCGGGGCCAGCAGCGTTTCGCGCCGGTCAACAGTTGGCCGGACAACGTCAGCCTGGACAAGGCGCGTCGCCTGCTCTGGCCGATCAAGCAGAAGTATGGCCGGAAAATTTCGTGGGGCGACCTGATGATCCTCGCCGGGAACGTCGCCTTGGAAACGATGGGCTTCAAGACGTTCGGTTTCGGCGGCGGTCGTGAGGACGTCTGGGAGCCGGATCAGGACGTTTATTGGGGTGCAGAAAAGAAGTGGCTGGACGACAAGCGCTATTCCGGCGAACGGGACCTCGAAAACCCGCTTGCCGCCGTGCAAATGGGACTGATTTACGTCAATCCTGAAGGCCCGAACGGCAAGCCGGACCCGGTCGCCGCTGCGGTGGACATTCGCGAAACTTTCAAGCGCATGGCAATGAACGACGAGGAGACGGTGGCGCTCATCGCCGGCGGCCACACCTTCGGCAAGACCCACGGCGCGGGTCCCGCATCCCATGTCGGGCCGGAGCCGGAAGCGGCCGGCCTCGAACAGCAGGGCTTGGGCTGGAAGAGCAGCTTTGGCTCCGGCAAAGGCGGTGACGCGATCACCAGCGGCCTGGAAGTCACCTGGACGCAGACGCCGACGAAGTGGAGCAATTATTTCTTCGAGAATCTTTTCGGCTACGAATGGGAACTGACCAAAAGCCCGGCCGGCGCGCATCAATGGGTCGCCAAGGGAGCCGAAGCGACGGTTCCGGACGCGCACGATCCGTCGAAGAAACGTCTGCCAACCATGCTGACCACCGACTTGTCGCTGCGTTTCGATCCGGCTTACGAAAAAATCTCGCGGCGCTTCCTAGCGAATCCGGATCAGTTCGCGGACGCGTTCGCCCGCGCGTGGTTCAAGCTGACGCACCGCGACATGGGGCCGCGCGCGCGCTATCTCGGACCGGAGGTTCCGAAAGAAGAACTCATCTGGCAGGATCCCATTCCCGCGTTGAATCACAAATTGATTGGCGAGAAGGAAATCGCCTCCTTGAAGGCGAAGATACTCGCGTCGGGCTTGTCCGTTTCGCAACTGGTTTCCACCGCGTGGGCGTCGGCGTCCACCTTCCGCGGCTCTGACAAGCGCGGCGGCGCGAACGGCGCGCGCATTCGCCTCGCGCCGCAAAAGGATTGGGTAGTCAACCAGCCGAAACAACTCGCGAAGGTGCTGAAGACGCTCGGCGGCATCCAAGCCGCATTCAACCAGACGGCCAAAGGCGGCAAGAAAGTCTCGCTGGCCGACCTGATTGTTCTGGCCGGTTGCACCGGCGTTGAGCAAGCCGCCAAAAATGCCGGCGTCAAAGTCACGGTTCCGTTTATACCGGGACGCATGGACGCCTCGGCGGAACAGACTGATGTTGAATCCTTCGCCGTACTCGAACCCATCGCCGACGGCTTCCGCAATTATCTCAAAGGCAAATACACCATCCCCGCCGAAGCGCTGCTGGTGGACAAGGCGCAATTACTCACCCTGACCGCGCCTGAAATGACGGTGCTCATCAGCGGCATGCGCGCCTTGAAAACAAACTTCGACGGGTCGAAACACGGCGTCTTCACCAAACGACCGGAAACGCTGACCAACGACTTCTTCGTGAACCTGCTCGACATGGGCACGGAGTGGAAACCCGTCTCGCAAGACGCGGATGTGTTTGAAGGCCGCGACCGCAAGACGGGTGCGGTCAAATGGACCGGCACGCGCGTGGACCTCGTCTTCGGCTCCAACTCCCAACTCCGCGCCCTGGCGGAAGTTTACGGAAGCTCGGAGGCGCAGAAGAAGTTCGTTCACGACTTTGTCGCGGCCTGGAACAAGGTGATGAACCTCGACCGCTTCGACCTCGCCAACCATTGAGCCTGGGCGGACTTTTTCCCCAAATAAAAAATTTCAATTCATGCCGCCGGCCAGTTTTCTCCGCGAAACGACCGGCGGCGTTTTGCTTTCGGTAAAGCTCCAGCCGCGCGCGTCGAAAAATGAAATCGGCGAACCGCTCGGCGGCGAGTTGAAAATCAAAGTCACCGCCCCGCCCGTTGATTCGGCGGCGAACGAGGCGCTGCTGGAATTGCTCGCGGAAAAACTGGATTGCGCCCGCAGCCGGATTGAACTCGTCCGCGGCCAAAAATCGCGGCACAAAATTTTGAAGCTTCACGGATTGTCGGCGGCGGAAATCCTCAAAAAGTTCGCGTAAAAAAGTTCAAAATTTCGAGATGGCTGCTTGAACAATTGCCGCAAAAAGGAGAAGCTGCCTTTATGCGGCTGGTTGTCGTTTCAAATCGGTTGCCGTTCACGGTCTCGTTCAAGGAAGGCGCGCCGCGGTTCAGCCCCAGCGCCGGCGGATTGACGACCGGCTTGTGGAGTTATCTGGATTCCAAGGCGCTGGACGGCGCGGAACAACTGGACTTTCTGTGGATGGGCTGGCCCGGCGCGAGCGTTCCGCCCGAACACGAGGCGGCGGTGCGCGCTTATGGCGAGCAGCAATTCAAGTCCAGTCCGGTCTTTTTGCCGGAAGAAAGCATGGACCGTTTTTATCTCGGATTCTGCAACAAGACCATCTGGCCGTTGTTCCACTATTTTCCGATGCTGACGCACTACGAGGAGGAAAACTGGGAGGAATACCGGCACGTCAACCGCGTCTTCGGCGAGGCGGTGGTCAACGCGCTGCGCCCGGACGACGTGCTGTGGATTCACGATTACCATTTGATGCTATTGCCGAAACTCGTGCGCGAAAAATTTCCGGAAATGCCCATCGGCTTTTTCCTGCACATCCCGTTTCCGTCCTGGGAAGTTTTCCGGATGCTGCCGCGGCCGTGGCGCGAGGAAATCATCGAAGGATTGCTCGGCTGCAGCCTGATTGGTTTTCACACGCACGATTACGTCCGGGATTTTCTCACCTCGGTGCTGCGCACGTCCGGCTACGAACATCAACTCGGCAGCCTGACGTTGCGCGACCGCGCGGTGGAGGTGGACACATTTCCGATGGGCGTGGAGTTTGACCGGTTCGCGCGGGCGGCGGCGTCCAAGGAAACCGGGTTGCGCGTGGACGAATTGCGCCAGAAATGCGTCGGGCAGAAAGTCATTTTTTCCGTGGACCGGCTGGATTACACAAAAGGCCTCATCAACCGGCTGCGCGGCTACGAATTGTTTTTGAAAAACAATCCGCAATGGCACGGCAAGGTCGTGTTCATCATTTCCGTCGCGCCGTCGCGCATTGGCGTGGACAGTTACCAGGCAATGAAATTGGAATTGGAACAAACGGTCGGCCGCATCGTCGGCGATTTTGGCAACGTCCATTGGACGCCGCTGGTTTATCAATTCCGCCTGCTTACGTTCGATGAAATTGTCCCGCTCTATCGCCTGTGCGACGTCGCGCTCATCACACCGTTGCGCGACGGCATGAATCTGGTGGCGAAGGAATTCATCGCGTCGCGTCCCGACCTCGGCGGCGTTTTGATTTTGAGCGAAATGGCCGGCGCGGCCAAGGAAATGGGCGAGGCGCTCATCATCAACCCGTTTCATCGCGAAGATTTTGCGAAGGCGCTGGAACAAGCGCTGACGATGCCGGTCGAGGAACAAGTCTGGCGCAACCAGCATTTGCAGGAGCGTCTCCGCCGCTACAACGTTGTCCGCTGGGCGGATGATTTTGTGCAGGCGCTGCTCTCCACACAAAAAACCGAGGCTGCCCGACGCGCGCGGCTGCTCACCGGCAAGGCGTATTCCGGCATGGTCCAGCAATACCGCGCCGCCGCGCACCGCGCGCTGCTCCTGGATTACGACGGCACGCTCGTGCCTTTCGCCGCGAAACCGGAGCTGGCGCAGCCGGATGCGGAACTCATTGAAACCCTCACCAAACTCGGTTCCGACCCGGCGAACCAGTTGACCATCATCAGCGGCCGGCCGCGCCGCACGCTGGAGGAATGGTTCGGCAAGCTGCCGATTTCCCTTATCGCCGAGCACGGCGTCTGGCTGCGGCATCAAGGCGCGGATTGGCGGATGTTGAAGACCATGAGCGCGGACTGGAAGGAGCGCGTGCGACCGATTCTCCAGCTTTACGTGGACCGGCTGCCCGGCGCGCTGCTGGAGGAAAAGGAATTTTCGCTCGCGTGGCATTACCGCCGCACCGACCCGGAACTGGCCTCGGTCCGCGCCAAGGAATTGCTCGACGATCTGGCCGGCTACACGCGGAACATTGACGTGCAGGTCTTCGAGGGCAACAAGGTGATTGAAGTCCGCAACACCGGCGTCAACAAGGGCACGGCGGCGCAGGAATGGCTCAAGGAGCACGCGCCGGATTTCATTCTCGGCGTCGGCGACGACTGGACGGACGAGGACTTGTTCCGCGCGCTGCCGGCGACCGCCTTCTCGGTCCGCGTGGGCGTGGCGAACACGGCGGCGCGGTATTATTTGACCAGTCCGCTGGTCGTGCGGCGGATGCTGCGGGAATTGGGCGAGGGAAAAAACCACGGTCCGGCGACAACCACGTAAAAAATTATGTCCGCTCCAAATTCCAACCGCGAAAATCTCGACCACGACCCGTTCTGGTATAAGACCGGCGTCATTTATGAAGTCCATGTCCGCGCCTTTTACGATTCGGACGGCGACGGCGCGGGCGATTTCCGCGGGCTGACGGAGAAGCTGGATTACATCAAGGACCTCGGCGTGACGGCGATCTGGCTGCTGCCGTTTTATCCGTCGCCGCTGCGCGACGACGGCTACGACATCGCCGATTATTTCAAGATTCATCCGATGTATGGCACGCTCGGCGATTTCAAGACGTTTTTGCGCGAGGCGCACCGGCGCGGGTTGCGCGTCATCACGGAGATGGTTTTGAACCACACGTCCGACCAGCATCCGTGGTTTCAGCGTTCGCGCCGCGCCAGGCCCGGCAGCCGATGGCGGAATTATTACGTCTGGAACGACGACCCGCGCAAATACGCGGAGGCTTACATCATCTTCAAGGATGTGGAGACTTCCAACTGGACGTGGGACCCGCTGGCGAAGGCGTATTTCTGGCACCGTTTTTTTTCGCACCAGCCGGATTTGAACTACGACAATCCCGAAATCCACGAGATGATGTTCAAGGTGGTGGATTTCTGGCTGGACCTCGGCGTGGACGGGATGCGGCTGGACGCCGTGCCGTATCTTTACGAGCGCGAGGGGACGGGCTGCGAAAATCTGCCGGAGACGCACGCGTTCCTCAAATCGCTCCGCGCGCACGTGGACGAAAAATACGGCGACCGGATGCTGCTGGCCGAGGCGAACCAATGGCCGGAAACCGCCGTGACTTATTTCGGCCAGGGACGCGGCGATGAATGTCACATGGCGTTTCATTTTCCGCTGATGCCGCGATTGTTCATGGCGCTGCGGATGGAGGACAGTCTGCCGATCGTGGACATTTTGGAGCAAACGCCGCCGATTCCCGAAACGAGCCAGTGGGCGCTGTTTTTGCGCAATCACGACGAGTTGACGCTCTCGATGGTCACGGACGAGGAGCGCGATTTCATGTTTCGGATGTATGCGCAGGCGCATCAGGCGCGGCTTTACCTCGGCATCCGCCGCCGGCTCGCGCCGTTGCTGAACAACGACCGCAAGAGCATTGAATTGTTGAACGCGCTGCTCTTTTCGCTGCCGGGGACGCCGGTGCTTTATTACGGCGACGAAATCGGCATCGGCGAAAACATTTATCTCGGCGACCGCAACGGCGTCCGCACGCCGATGCAATGGAGTCCGGACAAGAACGCCGGCTTTTCGCGCGCGAATCCGCAGAGCCTTTACCTGCCGATTATCCTTGACCCGAGTTACCATTACGAAGCGGTCAACGTGGAGGTGCAACTCGCCAATCCGCACTCGCTGCTCTGGTGGATGCGCCGGCTGCTCGCGTTGCGCAAACGCTGGCGCTCTCTCGGCGAGGGCAAGTGCGAATTTCTTCATCCCGACAACCGCAAGGTGCTCGCCTACGTGCTGCGCCACGAAAATGAAACGCTGCTCGTGGTCGCCAATTTGTCGCGCTTCGTGCAATCGGTGGAACTGGATTTGTCCGCGTTCAAACAGCTTGTGCCGGTTGAATTGTTCGGGCGCGCGGAATTTCCCGTCATCGGCGACAGGCCGTATTTTCTTTCGCTCGGGCCGCATTCTTTTTTCTGGTTCTCGCTGGAGGCAAAACCCGTTCACGCGGCGGTCGTGCCGGTTTCGGAATTGCGCGCCGAGCTTCCGGTGCTGGTCGTCGAAGGCGAGTGGGAGAGAGTTTTCAGCGGCCGGAACAAAACACGGCTGGAATTGATTCTTCCGCCGCATTTGAAACTGCAACGCTGGTTTGCCGGCCGGAACCGAAGCGTCAAATCGGTCACGATTCGGGAAATAATTCATCTGCCGTTCAACGGCGGAAGTTCCGCCCGCCTCAGTTTGCTGCAAGTGGATTACGCCGCCGGCGACGTGGATTTTTACACGCTGCCGCTCGCGTTCGCCACGGACGCCGAAGCCAAGCAATTGCGCGAATCCTCGCCGCAACTGGTCATCGCGGAATTGCAGGCGGCGGGCGGCGCGCAAAACGGCATTTTGTATGAAGCCACCGGCAGCCAGGCTTTTTGCCGGGCACTGATGGAATTGATTCTGAACCGCCGCCGGCTCAAGGGCGCGCATGGCGAGGTTGAATCCGCGCGCACGCACGCGCTCCGCCAGATTTTCGGCGAAGCGGCCCTGCCGGAACCGGCGTTGTTGAAGACTGACCAAAGCCACACTTCGATTCTTTTCGGCGACAAGGTCATTTTGAAATTGTTCCGCCAGTTTGACTGGGGGATTAATCCTGAACTGGAAATCGGACAGTTTCTGACGGAGAAAAATTTTCTGCAAAGCAAGCCGCTGACCGGTTCGCTGGAATACATTGACGTTCAAAACACGCGGACGACCCTGGCCGTCGTCAACGACTACATCCCGGAAGGCAAAAACGCCTGGGATTACACGCTGGACGCTTTGGGCCGTTTTTACGAGCGCGTCACCACGTCCAGCGCGCAGGGAATTTCGGCGCCGATGGTTTCCGCCGATCCGCTGAAAATTTTCGGGCAGGAAGTTCCTGCCGCCATGCTGGAGAACATCGGCGCTTATATTGAGTCCGCACGGCTGCTCGGCGCGCGCGCCGCCGAACTGCATCTCGCGCTCGCGTCGGAAACGGAGGACCAAAATTTCGCGTCCGAGCCGTTCACATCGTATTACCAGCGCTCGCTTTTTCAATCCATGCGCAATCTGGCCGTCGAAAGTCTCTGGCAACTGCGGAGACAGCTCAAAACCCTGCCGCCGGAGATTTTGCCTTTGGCCCAGCGGGCCGTGGAATTGAAACCGGCCGTCATCCAGCAGTTCCGCCAGTTGTTCGAGCATCGCATCGCCGCGAAGCGCATCCGCATCCACGGCAATTTGCAGCTTGGCGAGACGCTCTGGACCGGCAAGGATTTTGTGTTTCTCGATTTTGAAGGCAGCACCGGGACGCCCATCAGCGAGCGCAGCATCAAACGTTCGCCGTTGCGGGATGTGGTGGACATGGTCCGCTCGTTTCATCACGCCGCCCGCGCCGGCCTGTTCCAGCACATCGAACGCGGCAATGTTCAACAGCCGCAATTCGAGCCGTGGGTGCGGTATTGGAGCGATGGTGTGAGCGCGGTGTTTTTGAAGGCGTATTTCGAGCGGCTCGGCAAATCCGATCTTTTTCCCGCCGGCGAAACGGAACTGCGTGCGATGCTCCAGGCTTATCTGCTCAATCAAATGCTCACGGAATTGAACGAAGAATTGAATGCCGGTTCGGCCAAACTGAAAATTCTGCTGCAAGACATTTTCCATTTGCTGGGCGACCCTGCCGACCGCGCCGCTTTGAAGGCAGCGGCGCACCCAGCGAAACCCGCAACCTGACCTGACAAAGAATAAACGATGAATGGACATAATTATCTCGACGAGCTGGCCGTCAATCTGGCCGTGCTGTTCTCCAATGCAATGAAAAGCCTCTTTGGAACGGGCGCTTCCCATCCTGTGCTCGGCCCCGTCACCTGGGCGGACTTGGGCGCGTCGGCATGTTTGATTTTGCTCATTATGCTGGCGCACGCGCTGGCCGCCGCCGTGCTCCGCCGCAAAACCAAAGAGGCGAAGGCGGACGCAAAGGAATTGAAGCATCATTTCTTCGGCGCGCTGGGCAAGCCGCTCTATCTTCTGATCTGGGTTTATGGCATTTACCTCGCCGCCACGCCGCTGCTGTTGAAACTTCCGGCGGCGGACGAGTCCGATGTGCGCGGATTTTTTGACCGGCTGTTCGACCTCGGCGTGTTTACAGTTTTGTTCTGGCTGTTTTTCCGGTTCACCTATGTCCTCGAAGCGCGTCTGGCGGCATGGGCCGCAAAAACCGAAAGCAAACTGGACGATCTGTTTGTGCCGCTGATAGGAAAAAGCCTGCGCGTCATCGTGCCGGTGGTGGGAATTATTTTTGCGCTGCCGGTCCTCGACTTGTCGCCGGAATATGCCGGGGTGCTGGCCAAGGGCAGCAGCATTCTCCTGATTGTGGCGGTGGCGCTGATTTTATTTCAGGCGGTCAACCTTGGCGAAAAAGTTGTTCTGACCGAATACGACATCACGGTGTCGGACAATCTTCAGGCGCGAAAGATTTATACGCAGATTCACGTCATCAGCAAAACGCTTTACGTCATCATCGGTCTCTTCACCGTCGCGTCGGTTTTAATGCTGTTCGCGGAAGTGCGCCAACTGGGCACAAGCATTCTGGCTTCGGCGGGCGTGGTCGGCGTTATTCTTGGTTTCGCGGCGCAAAAGACCATCTCCAATTTGTTTGCCGGCTTTCAACTCGCCATGACACAACCCATCCGGCTGGACGACGTGGTCATCGTCGAAGGTGAATGGGGCCGCGTCGAGGAAATCACGCTGACCTACGTCATCATCCACATCTGGGACGACCGCCGGCTCGTCGTGCCGTTGAGTTATTTCATCGAGCAGCCGTTTCAGAACTGGACGCGCGCGTCCGCCCAACTGCTCGGCTCGGTCTTTGTCTGGGTGGATTATTCGCTGCCGCTCGACGAGATTCGCAAGGCACTTAAGGAAATCATCGAACCGCATCCGCTTTGGGACAAGCGCTTCTGGAACTTGCAGGTGACCGACGCCAGCGAAAAGACGATGCAAATCCGCGTGCTGGCCACGTCCGCCGATTCCTCGAAGTCATGGGATTTGCGCTGCGCCATCCGGGAGCAGCTCATCGCCTACATCCAGAAACATCATCCGCAAAGCCTGCCGCGATTCCGCGCGGAAGTCGGCGGCGCGGACGCCGGCGTGTTGTCGAAACTGTGAAGCCGCAAAATTTCACGGATAAATCGGTTTCAGTCCTCGTCAAATTTCCGTTTAACGAGCGCTTCAATTTCGGCAATCGCCTGGGTCGCATCGGCGCCTTCGGCGTGGATGGTCAGCTTGCTGCCGGGGCCGGCGGCGAGCATCATCAGGCCCATGATGCTTTTGCCATTGATTTTTTCGCCATCTTTTTCCACGAAGATGTCGCAAGCGAAACGGTTGGCGGTCTTGACAAAAAGCGCGGCCGGCCGGGCGTGGATGCCCAGCTTGTTCAAAACTGTCAGTTCTTTTGAAAAGACGTTGCCGTCCGCTTTTTTGGCGCTCATTGGTTTGCTCATGCTACATTAAACGATGCGGGACGAATTGCCACTGAATTTTTATCGCGGCGGCGGCTGGCTCATGTGCGCAATCAGGCGGTCGTTCAATTCCTGTGCGGCGTTCTGGCCGGACATTTTCAACTTGGTCTGATACGCGGCGACTTCGACGAGTCGCGCCAGATCGCGTCCCGGTCGCACGGGAATCGTGATGTGCGGAATGTCCACGCCGAGGATTTTCACAAACTCCTGTTCCAAGCCGACACGATCCACGTCTTCCACGTCGTCCCATGCCTTGAGCGTGACAACGAGGTCAAGGGTTTTGTCTTTGCGGACACTTTTGACGCCGAACATGGCGGCGACATTGATAATGCCAATGCCACGAATTTCCATATGGTTGCGTGTCAAATCCGATCCGGAGCCCATCACGTTGTGGCCGCCGACGAGGGTGACTTTCGTTACGTCATCGGACACGAGGCTGTAGCCGCGTTCGATGAGGGCGAGGACGGCCTCGCTTTTGCCGATGCCGCTGTCGCCACGGATCATCACGCCCACGCCGAGGATGTCCACCATGCTGCCGATTTCCGTGCCGCGCGGGGCGAACAACGATTCCAATTCCAACGTGGCGTGGTTGATGAATTTCATCGTTACCAGCGGACTTTGAAAAACCGGCACGCCCGCTTTTTCCGCGGCTTCCAGAAATTCCTTGTCTGGTTTCAAGCCCCGACTGAACACGACGCACGGGATTTTGTAGGCAAAAAAATCGGCGTAACGCGCCGCGCGTTCCTCGCGTGAAAGCGACCGCAGATAAAATACCTCCGCGTGGCCGAAAACTTGAACGCGTTTGTAGGCGAAGTAGCGCGTGAACCCGCTTAACGCAAGCCCGGGCCGGTTGACCGTTGGCTCGCGGATGATGCGATGCAGGCCGCGCCCGTCCGCCAGCAACCGCATTTGCAGCGCGGCGGCATATTCCTTGAAAAACCGTTCAACCGTGATTGACGGGCGATGCGCCATATCCATTAAAATTGCAATTACGATTATGATTACGAGAAAAATTCTTAATCAAGATCATAATCCTGATCCCAATTCCATTCATAAATTAAACTCCGGCCCTAGGTAAATTTCCCGCGCCTTCGGGTCAATAATCATGTTTGGCCCGTCGCCTTCATACACCACTTCGCCCTTGTGAATCAAGTAGGCGCGATCCACCAGCTTCAACGTTTCGCGGGCGTCGTGGTCGGTCAAAAGTATTCCCAATCCGCGATCCTTCAGCCGGCGAATGATCTTGGCCACCTCATATTTCGCAATGGGATCAATCCCGGCAAACGGCTCGTCCAGCAGCATCAGCTTTGGACTGGTCACCAGCGCGCGTGTGATTTCCAGCCGCCGCTTTTCGCCGCCGCTCAATTGATACGCCTTGCTTTTGGCGATAGGCGTCAAATCAAGTTCATCCAGCAAATATTTCAGCCGCACTGCGCGCTCGTCGTGCGATAATTTGCACGTTTCCAAAATCGCCAGAATATTTTCAGCGACGGTGAGCTTGCGGAACACCGACGGCTCCTGCGTCAAATAGCCGATGCCCAGCCGCGCACGTTTGTGCATCGGCAGCCGCGCGATATCGCGCCCGGAAAATTTCACCGCGCCTTCGTCCGGCTTTACGACGCCGACAATCATGTTGAACGTCGTCGTCTTGCCCGCGCCATTCGGGCCGAGCAGCCCGACGATTTCGCCCACGCGCACGTTGACGGAAACGCCATCCACCACGCGCCGGCTGCCGTATTCCTTCACCAGCTTTTCCGTCGCGAGCAGCAGGCCATTGGATTGGGGCGCGGTCGTTTCCATTGGAAATTATTTTATCAACGGCAAATTTGTCTCCCCTTTGAGGCTTTCCAAGCCTTGCGGAAAAATCATCGTCTCATTCGTTGCAAAAAAACCTATTTCGGGATTCCAGCCGAGCGGTTCGCCGATGATGATCGCGTTATGGGCGATTTTTGCTCTTGCATGACCCGTGAATATGGCCGTTTCATTCGTCATTCCGTTTTCCACACTGTAATCATAAATCGCCTTGTCGCATGTCACGTGATTGGTCTGGCCTTCGTCCGTGAAATCAATCACCACATTTGTCTCGGCGACGATGTGGTCCGGGCGCCCGCCGGACGGCGGCAGGCTGGCGGTGATCAATTCGCAGGTCAACTTCATCTGCGGATCTTCCACGCGCACGTCGCCGCGATAAACCGCCGTGCGCGTGTTCATATTAAAATTCACGCTGTGCGAACTGATGATCGTCACATTGGTGGTCGCATCCAAATTCGTCTGCGCGTGGACATTCAGGGCGCCGTTCGTGGCGATGAGAATGCTGGCAATCAAGGTTTTCACGTTGTTGGAGATGGTGAGCAAGGAATCACTTCGCCGCCACAAAAAACCATCGCCTTCGACGCGGGTTTTTCCGTCGCCCGACGCCAGTTGCAAATGACCGGACGAACTGGCCGTGCCGTTCGGCGCATCATAAACACAATCCGGCGCCTCCGCGATGAATTGAGTCCGGCCACTCACGGCGAATGTTTCGAGCTTGAGTTGTTTGAATGCGATCAGCCCGTTTTCTAGTGGTTCCGCGTCCGCGCCGGTCAACCGCGTCTTCATCTGCGTTGGATTCGTCGGTCCGTAGTATTCGATGGAAGTAAAATTCTGTTTTCGACCGGCGTTGTCCTGCGGCGCGGGAGCATCAACTGCGGCGACGCCCGGCTTCTTGCAGCCGGCCAGCAGCATCGCGCCCGCCATCAGGAGCATTTGCGCGCATTTCAATTTCATTGGCGATAAACCGCGATGACCGGCTCCCATTTGCCCTGCGCCCGTAAAATCATTTCAATCGTTTCTCGCACCGCGCCGCGCCCGCCCGTCGCGCCCGTCACAAAATCCGCCGCCGCCTTCACCTGCGGTCGCGCATCAGCCACCGCCACACCGAGGCCGGCACGCGTCAGCGGCCCCAAATCCACCACGTCGTCGCCAACAAAACAGACTTCTTCCCAGCTGATTTTTTCCTGCGCCAGCAATTTTTCAATCGCGCCGGTCTTGCTCAAGCGATCGCCCTGCTGGACGAGGAAATGGATTTTCAGTTCTTTCGCGCGCATTTTGGTCGCCAGCGAAGGCCGCGCCGAGACCCAGCCGATTTTCAAACCCGCGCGGCGCAGCAGCACCAGGCCGAGGCCGTCCCGAATGTCGAAGCGTTTGAACTCGCGTTCGCCGCCGATGAAAATCGAGCCGTCGGTCAAAACGCCGTCCACGTCGCAGAGGAAAAGCCGGATGGCTTTCAGACGAGAGACGAGGGACGAGCGTCGGGAACTTTTCCGGCGCTCGACGCTAGACCCTCGACTCTCGACTTTCCTGGGCATCAGTGGGCGGCGTTAAAGATTTTCAGCAGGCTTTTGAGCAGCGCGGGCATTTCCGTGAGCGGAATCATGTTAGGCCCGTCGCTCAAGGCGCGTTCGGGCCGCGGATGAGTTTCAATGAACAGGCCGTTCGCACCCGCCGCCAGCGCCGCGCGCGCGAGCACCGGAGCAAATTCGCGCTGGCCCGCCGATTTGTCGCCGCCGCCGCCGGGCAATTGCACGGAATGAGTCGCGTCGAACACAACCGGAAAGCCGAACGATTTCAAAATCGGAATCGCCCTCATGTCGGCGACGAGATTGTTGTAGCCAAACGTCGTGCCGCGCTCGGTCAAAAGGATTTTTTTCGCGCCGGCGAACTGCGCCTTTTCCGCGACTTGTCCCATTTCCTGTGGCGAAAGAAACTGGCCTTTTTTGAGATTCACAATTTTACCCGTTGTGGCGGCGGCGTGAATCAAATCCGTCTGGCGGCAAAGAAACGCCGGGATTTGCAAAATATCCACGGCTTTGGCAGCCATGGCGGCCTGGGCTTCGCTGTGGATGTCCGTCAAAACTGGCAGTTCGAATTCCGCGCGGACTTTGGCGAGGATTTCCAGCCCGCGATTGACGCCGACGCCGCGAAAGGATTTGTCCGAAGTGCGGTTTGCCTTGTCAAAACTGGCTTTGAAAACGCAGAAAACATCCAGCGCGTCGCAAGTTTTCTTCAGCGCAGCGGCGACTTGCAGGCACAGCTTTTCGCTTTCAATCACGCACGGTCCGGCGATGAGCAACAACCGGCGCGAAGAATTGAGGTTTTTCCAGATGGCTGCGTCGTTGAGCACACGCAAGTTTTAGCAATAAAACAGTTGAAAGTAAATGGTGCTCAAATCACCGTCCCATGCGGGATGACGGCGTTTTTGGGGATGATGACGATGCCGTCGCGGATGTAGTAAAGCTCGTGGTCAACGTTCTCGGGTTTGCCGGCGGGTGAAACGATCACGTTGTTGCCGATGCGCGTATTCTTATCAATGATGGCGTTCTCGATTTTGCAGTGCTCGCCGATGCCCACGCGCGGTTTGCCTTCGGCTTCGTGGAATTTTACTGATTCTTCCGATTCGTAATAATCGCTTCCCAGCGTGACCACGCGGTTCAGTTCCGTTCCCTCGCCGACGATGGTGCGCAGGCCCACGATGGAATTTTTGATGCGGGCGCGGTTGAGGATGCAGCCGTCGGAAATCACGGCGTGGTCAATTTCCGCGCCGTTGATTTTCGAGCCGGGCAAAAAGCGCGGTCGGGAAAAGATGGGCGCGGCCATGTCGAAGAAATTGAAGCGCGGCAGTTCGGAAACCAGATCGAGGTTCGCCTCGAAAAACGAGCGGATGGTGCCGATGTCCTCCCAATAGTCCTGGAAAATATAGGAGCAGACGCGGTGCGTGTTGATGGCGTGCGGAATGATGTGCTTGCCGAAATCGGACAACGGATTGTCGAGCAGATTGCAGATGAGATGGCGGTTGAAAACGTAAATACCCATCGAGCCGAGGAATTTGTCGCCATCGCCCTGAATGCCCATTTTCTGAATCCACTCCGGCGGCAGGCGCAATGAGTCAAGCACCGCCGGATCCTTTGGCTTTTCCACAAAGCGCGTAATGCGCCGGTCCTCGGCCATTTGCATGATGCCGAAGGACTGGGCTTCCACGCGCCCGACGGGAATGGTCGCGACGGTGATGTCCGCGCCGCTTTCGGTGTGTTGTTCAATCATCGCGCGGTAGTTCATGCGATACAACTGGTCGCCGCTCAAAATGAGCAGGTATTCGAAGTCGTGATTGAGAAAGTGCGTGAGATTTTTCCGCACGGCGTCCGCAGTGCCTTCATACCACGAGGTGTTGGTGAGCGTCTGTTGCGCGGCGAGGATTTCCACGAAGCCGCTGGTGAACTGGTCAAATTTGTAGGTACGCGAAATATGCCCGTGAAGCGACGCGGAATTGAACTGTGTCAGAATGTAAATGCGCCGGAGGCCGGAATTGATGCAGTTGGAAATCGGGATGTCCACGAGGCGGTATTTGCCGGCGAGCGGCACGGCGGGCTTGGCGCGGTCCTTGGTCAGCGGAAACAGCCGCGTGCCTTGCCCGCCGCCCATGATGACGGAAAGGACGTTACTGGTGTTCAATGACTGTCGCCCCGATGATGTCATAAGTGCCAATACCAAAAATATAGCGGGAAATTTTACGGCGGCAAGCAGGGATGAAGAAATCAAACACGCCGGGCACGACATTTTTTCTGCATTCCCGCTTCTTCATTCTGCCTTCGCGATATACGGCGCGAATTCGTCGTGGAAATGTGGCGGGATGCGGGCTTTGAATTTCGCCGTCCGGCCGTGGTAACGCCGTTCAATCACCTGCCCGACTTTGTGCAGCCGCGCGATGACGGCGGATTGCTCGTGCGGGATTTTCAATTCCAAAAATTCACGCTTTGGTTTCAATTGCGTCCCAAGTTCGGCCAGTAAATGGGAAACCCCATCGCCCGTCGCCGCGGAAATGGCCACCGCGTGCGGGAATTTTTCCTGCAACCGGTTCATCGCGCCGTTGCCGTTTAATTTGTCCATTTTGTTGAAAACCATGATGGTCGGTTTTTCGCCCGCGCCGATTTCTTCGAGGACGGAATTGACGGCGGCGATTTGCTCCTCGGCTTGCGGATGACTGATGTCCACGACGTGCAGGAGCAAATCGGCCCGGACAACTTCTTCCAGCGTTGCCTTAAACGCCTCGACCAGGCCGTGCGGCAGTTTGCGGATGAAGCCGACGGTGTCCGTGAGCAAAACATTTTGGTTCGTCGGCAACTTCAAACGGCGCGTCGTCGGATCGAGCGTGGCGAACAAAATGTCCTTGGTCAAAACGCCCGCGCCGGTGAGCGCGTTGAGCAGCGTGGATTTGCCGGCGTTCGTGTAACCGACGATCGAAGCCAGCGGCCATTGGCTGCGCTGGCGCCCGGCGCGCTGGGTCGCGCGGCGGCGGCGGACCAAATCGAGGTCCCGCTCGATTCGCTCAATGCGCTCCTGGACTTTACGCCGGTCGGCTTCAAGCTGGGATTCGCCTTCGCCGCCGCGCATGCCAATGCCGCCTGCCTGCCGCGACAGGTGGCCCCAAAATTTTGTGAGCCGCGGCAGCAAGTGCTGGAGTTGCGCCAGTTCGATTTGCAGTTTGCCTTCGCGCGTGCGGGCGCGCTGCGCGAAAATGTCGAGAATGAGCGCCGTGCGGTCCAGAATCTTGCAGTTGAAAATTCTTTCAAGGTTGCGGCTTTGCGCCGGCGAAAGTTCGTCGTCGAAAATCACGGTGTCCACGCCGTTGCGCTTGCAGAAGGCCGCGAATTCCTCGGCCTTGCCTTTGCCGATAAACGTCGCGGCGTTCGGCGATTCCATTTTTTGAATGCCGTCGCCGACGATTTCCGCGCCGGCGGTTTGCGCAAGTTCGGCGAGTTCGGCGAGCAATTCGCGGACGTCCGCGCCGTTGCGCGATTTGAGTTCGGCGCCGGCGAGAAAAACCCGTTCGGGCCGCGTATTTCTGGTTTCGATGAGTGCTTTCAACTGGCCGCCGCCAATCTAACACGGATTGGCGGTGAAACGCCACTTCGCAACTTGTTATTTGGAAATTTTTGAAAAACGACTTTACATATTTTGTCATGGTTGGTTCAATTTTCGACCATGAAAAAAATTCTATTTCTCTTTGCAGCGGTGTCTTGTCTTTTAATGACGGCGGGAGCTGCCATCGCCCAAATGCCCCAGATTGAACTCAAACAGATTTTTCCAAAACTGGTGGTCAAATCGCCGGTCTGGATGTGCCAGCCGCCGGACGACTCGGACCGCTTCTTCATCGTGGGACAGGATGGAATTATTTATGTGTTGAACCGGGGTTCGGATGGCAGCGACGCGAAGGTGTTTTTAAATATTGTTGACCGCCATCCGCATTTTCAGCGGGAGGACGGCCTGTTAGGTATGGCGTTTAATCCGGGCTACAAAACAAACGGGCTGTTTTACATTTATTACACGCAGGAAAACAAGCCGGAGGACATCGCCAAGTATCAGGACGGATTGCCGACGGCCTTTCCCTACCGCAGCATTGTCAGCGAATTCAAAGTGTCCGCCGACGATCCGGACAAGGCGGACATGAGTTCCGAGCGCATTTTGTGGACCATCCCGGAACCCTACTGGAATCACAAGGGTGGCGAACTGTGTTTTGGCCCCGATGGCTATCTTTATCTCGGCCTCGGCGACGGCGGACGCGGCGATGATCCGTTCGGCAACGGCCAGAGCACTTCGACGTGGCTCGGCAAAATGCTGCGCATTGACGTGAACACGCGCACAACACTTGGCGAAGGCAAACGAACACGACAGTTGGAATACGGCATTCCTTCGGACAATCCGTTTGTGAAGGAAGCGGACATGGGCGGCGTTGGCCCCAAACATGAAATCTGGGCTTATGGCTTCCGTAATCCGTGGCGCTACAGTTTCGACCGCAAGACCGGCGATTTATGGGTCGGCGACGTGGGCCAGGATTTGTGGGAGGAAATTGATCTAGTGACAAAAGGCGGCGATTACGGCTGGAGCATTCGGGAGGGCGCTCATCATTTCAAGCCCGGCCCGCCCGGGGCCGAACTGATTGATCCGGTCATGGAATATCCGCATCGGGAAAATCTTTTGAAGGAATCGCTTTTCCCCGACCACGGCATCGGCCTGTGCGTCATCGGCGGTTACGTTTATCGCGGGGAAAAATATCCGTCGCTCGACGGCATTTACATTTACGGCGACTACAACCTTGGCTCGTTTTGGGGATTCCGCTACGACTACGCCACGCACAAGGTTACGGAACAGGGACTGATGCTCCAGCAAACGCAAAATATGACCAGCTTCGCCGAAGACAACGACGGGGAGCTTTACGTGCTCATGGAAGACGGCCACATTTATCAAATTACCACGCCGTGAGAACGGATGTCCGTTCGCGGAACTGCTTGGCAAACTGCAACGCTTGCGCTGTAGTATTGCGGCGTGAGCAAAATGACAACTAACGGCCGGGCTTTTTTGCTCGCCGGCCTGCTTGCACTCGTCACTTTGGCGGCCTATTGGTCGGCGCGCCATTATGACTTCGTCAATTACGACGACGACACCTACGTTTGTGAAAACGATGTCGTGCGCGCCGGATTGACCTGGAGCGGATTGGAGTGGGCGTTGGTGGACACGCACACGCGCAACTGGCACCCATTGACGTGGGTTTCACACATGCTTGACTGCCAGTTGTTCGGATTGAATGCCGGCGCGCATCACCTGACCAGCGTATTCATCCACTGTGCCAACGCGGCCATGCTGCTGCTGTTGTTAAATTGCATGACCGGCGCGCTGTGGCGCAGCGCCTTTGTTGCGGCGATTTTTGCGCTGCATCCTTTGCGGGTGGAATCGGTCGCGTGGATTTCGGAACGCAAGGATGTCTTGAGCGGGTTCTTCTTCATGCTGACGCTTTGGATGTATGCTTTGCACGTCAAAAGCCAACCCGCGCCGGCGGCTGGCAGCACGGCAGTCAAGCCAGCCGGCAGACGATTTTATCGGTGGTCATTGTTCTTTTTTCTGCTGGGCCTTTTGTCCAAGCCAATGCTGGTTACACTGCCGCTGGTTTTGTTGCTGCTGGATTTCTGGCCGCTGCAAAGGATCGAAATTTTCAAACCAAAAACTTCCGAAACGCCGGCGATTGGCCGTCAATTACCAGCTCTGCTTTTGGAAAAATGGCCCTTCTTTTTGCTGTCCATCGTGTTTAGCGTCATCACGCTCCTGACGCAATTGGGTGATGCGCCGAAACAAACCATTGGAATCGGGTCGCGGCTGGCGGACACGATGACGGCATATCTGGGTTATCTCGAAAAAATCTTCTGGCCGCGCCATCTATCCTTTCTTTACCTGCGCCCGCCGGCCATTCCTGCCGGAACACTTTTGCTGGCCGCATTGGTTCTGGCCGGCGTTACCATTCTCGCCGCCGCCTGCGTCAAGCAACGGCCCTATCTGCTCGTCGGCTGGCTCTGGTTTTTGGGAATGTTGCTGCCCGTGAGCGGCGTGATTCCACTGGCCCGGCTTTTCATTGCCGACCGCTACACTTATCTTCCCTCCATCGGCCTTGGCTTGATGGTGGCTTGGGGAATTGCCGACGTAGCAGGAAAATTTCTTTCCCGGCAATTGTTGCGGATTTTGGCCGCGACCGGAACGGCGGCTTTGTTGATTCTTTGTCTGGCGCTGACCCGCCATCAACTCGCTTACTGGCAAAACACCGGCACTTTGATGGAGCACGCCTTGAAGTTGGATCCCAACAACTATGTTGCCCAAATCAACCTGCGCGTTTATCGCTTTCAAAAGGAACATCCCGGCGTCCGCGAAAAAATTCACTGAAACAAACCCGCGGTTAAATCTGAAAATCCACCACGCCCTTTTTGTCCGCCTTGTTCAACACGCGCATGTCGAGGCCGTCGTAAATCACCAGCGAATTTGGCGCGACACTTTCCATGATGAACACGTTGCCGCCAATCGTGCTGCCCGCGCCGATCACCGTCTCGCCGCCCAAAATCGTCGCGCCGGGATAAATCGTCACGTTGTCCTCGATTGTCGGATGGCGCTTCTTTCCGCGCAGACTTTGCCCGCCCGCCGTGGACTTCGCGCCCAGCGTCACGCCGTGATACATCTTCACGCGGTCGCCGATGATGGCCGTCTCGCCCACCACCGTGCCCGTGCAATGATCCACAAAAAAATGCGACCCGATTTGCGCGCCCGGATGCAAGTCCATGCCCGATCGGAAATGCGCCCACTCCGTCATGATGCGCGGAATCAGCGCCACGTTTTTCAAATACAATTCATGCGCCAGCCGCTGCACCGCAATCGCCTCGACGAACGGATACGAAACAATAATCTCCTCCTTGCTCGCCGCCGCCGGGTCGCCGTCGAACGCTGCCTCCACGTCCGTGTGCAAAATTTCCCGGACGCGCGGCAGCTTGCCGAGAAAATCCGCCGTCAGCGCGTGCGCGGCCTTCGTGACTTCCGATTTCGGCAGATGTTCCGGCGGCCGGTATTCGAGCGCCTTGCGGATTTCATCCTCCAACTTTTCAAAAATGGAATCCAGCAGCGCCGCCGTCTCCACCTTGATTTCCGACGAATGCACCAGCTTCTCGTCAAAAAATCCCGGAAACAGCAGCCGCAGCAAATCCATCGTGATGGCCGTGACCGCGCGCTTGGACGGCAGATTTTTGCCGTCCAAATGGTTGATGCCGCCGACGCGCGCATACGACGCGACCAGCTCGTTTGTCAAATGGGTGACCGTTTCCACGTCGGGAAAACTACCACGAAGCCACCCGGACACAAAGATTTTGTCGGCGCTTGCCGCCGGCCGGGCGGGCGGCGCGGGAGCCGGTTCGGGAGCCGTGCCGTCCGGGGCGGGACGAAAATCATTCCGCACGGGAAAGCCGGCGGAGCCTTCGGGAACCGCGACGGACCATCCGGGAGACGCGACGGACGACCGGGAAGGCGTGTAAATTTGACCGGGAAAGGCGTCGGACCGGACGGGAACGGCGACGGAGCATCCGGGAACACCGTCGGACGAACCGGGAACCACGTCGGACAAGGCGGGAACGGCGATGGACGACCGGGAAGTTCGGTAATTTTGACCGGGAACGGCGTCGGAACGGGCGGGAACGGCGTCGGAACGGGCGGGAAAGGCGTCGGACAGGCGGGAAAGCCGTCAAATTGGCCGGGAACCGCGTCGGACGGCCAAAAAACGGGACTTATACACAATGTTACAGTAAGAACGCCCTTTATTCACAAGGGAATTATGAGATTTTAGGAGGTGGGCTTTGAATCCGCCCATTCATCAGGTGGACGGAGTTTTGATTCGTGTTCCGAAAAAACCCATTCTGGCGCATGGTCAAAATAAACCAGTCTGTAAGGTAGGCCAACCATTTTGGCCGTCGCTTCCAAGCGAGCCAGCAATTTTGGAGCTTCGTATGCGCTGCTTCGTGAGCCACCGGTGAGATAAGCAATTCGCCGCTGTTTTCAAAGGAAATAAAGCCGCGGTCAAACAGGTGGTCAATGGTTGGCGTCAGCAGCAGGCCGTTGCCCGCAAACAGCCGCTCATGGTTGTCGGATTTCCCGCCGGGTTTCTGCTTGAAGATGCCGCAAAAGGAATGGATATGCCTTCGCATTTGCGTTTTTGACATTTTCTTCCGATTGGCCATGCCGCGAGTTTGCGCCGGAAAATTGGCGGCGTCAATCTGTGTCAGACGCCCTTGAAGATTACTTCAGCCGAGGTTCAAGCCAGCGTCTTGAGGCGGCGGTCCAAATCTTTCCGGTTGATGAGGTCTATGACCTGCAAATGATCGGGATGCAGGCGGAACAGCAGCCGGTAATCCGAACCAATCCGCTGGCGCATCACGTTCGGCACGGCCTTGAGCCGCAACGCGCCCACGAACGCCGCCGGCTCGCCCGCCGCCAGCCGGCCGGTCATGATGACGGCGGCGCGGGCGACGTGGCGCGGAAATCCGGCCAGCGTTTGCTGGAAGTTTTTTGGAAATTCAATCAACCGCACCGGATGCACTTCCGGCGCATCCTGCGGCAGCAGCAATTCCTCCTCGCGGTCCGGTTCCTCCGTCTCACCGGTCACGGCGGACGCGGCGTTTTGTCGGAGTATTTCCAGGTCGGTGTGGGCCTTCTGTAGTTCGCGCCGCAAATCGTTCCGTTCAAGATGCCGTTCGTTGAGCGCGGATTTCAATTCCTCCACCTTGCGGCGCAATTCCTTCAAGGCCGGGTCGTCCACGAGCGGGGACTTGACGGCTGGCGCGGCGGGTGTTTGCGTGGCGCGTTTTTGTTCGCGGCGCACGATTTCCTTTTGCAGCCGTTCCAGCGAATCTTTCAGTTCGCGCACTTCTTGCGCCTTCACTTCCAGCGAACGCTGCGCGGCGCGCAGTTTCTCCGCGTCCTTTGCATCCCCGGCTTCGTGTTCGGCGATCTGCTTGTCCAGGATGTCGCTGAACGGATCGTCCGGCGGCAGGTTTAGCCGGTCGCGGGCCAGCAGCAATTGTTCAAAAGAGGCAAGGGCGCGGTCGGGGGGAACCAGCGGAAAAACACCCCGGTAGAGCAGGATGCCCAAGGCGGGGAACCTGGAAAAAGTCACGCCATAGGCCAGTCCCAGCAATTCCTCCATGTCCTCCGTCTGCAAAATTTTCCGGGCGTTTTCCTCGATCAATTGCAGGCTGCGGGCGGGATCCTCCCCGGCCAGCAACAGCCGGTTGGAAAAATCCAGGCTGGCCTCCGTGAAGCCGTGTGGTTCGCGGAGCCGCATCAGCCGTTGCCCCACGTCCCGGCGGCCGGCGCGGGTCGCGGCGAACATGACATGCTCCCAGCCTTCCTTGAGCTTGTCGGACCAGCCCAGGATTTCCAGCGCCTCCACCGCCCGGTCCAGCAGGTTGAAGGCGGAAAGTCGCCTAAAATAGGTGTCCAGCAGCGCGGCGGGAATTTTCACGGGATTCAAGCGGGCCATTTCATACGGCTCGGCCTGGTTCAGGCGGTCGGCGGTGAGATGTTCCTCTATCTGGGCATATAGTTCCTCCTGCGTCAGTCCGGCCACATCCGAGGAATGGTGCAGCCGTTCCTGATTCTTCCCGATGCAGCAGTGCTTGTATTTTTTGCCGCTGCCGCACGGGCACGGTTCGTTGCGCCCGACGCGCGCCACCGCCCGGCGCATGGTGTTGCCGTCGGCCAGCGTGTTTCTGGGTTTATCGGGCACAAATTCCAGGATGGATTCGCGGTAGCCAGCCAGGACATCCACGCTAAAATCCTTGGACTGGCCTTCGAGGAATTTCCACTTCTCGTCTGATATGCTGGGATAACGCTGCCGCAACAAGGCGTTCAACCCGGCGTCTTTCGTTCGTGCCGCCAGCGCCCGCAGGAAGGCAAGAACGTGCAGGTCGGCCTCCACCCTGCTGTTTGGCTTCAGCTTCCGGGCCGACGCCCGCGCCAGCGGGATGAGCTTGTCCGGCAGCACTCCGCCACGATGTACTTCGCACCATTCCACCATCAGGTGCAGTGCCGCCGCTTCACATACCTTGTCCATGTGCGTGGTTTCAATCGCCGTGAGCAGCGGCTCCACGATGTCCCCGTGCATCCGCGCCACCACCTTGCCCATCCAGCGGTGTTCGGGAAACATCATCGCTCCATGCGCCAGATGCCGCGCGTCCATCCGCCGTTCCGCGGCGGCGGCGGCCACCATGACAAACATGAACATCTTGATGTTATTGGCGGTCGCCACCTCGCCCAGCAATTCGTCCAGAGCCGCGTCATCCTTTGGCAGCAGCTCCATCACCTGGCGGATGACCGGCCGATGAAACAGCGTTTTCTCGATGAACTGGCGCAGTTCCGTTTGCATGGGGTTAAAGCGGCGATAGAGCTTGGTTCGACGGGCCGGGTGTGCGGCCACGGCGCGGCTTCGACATGGCAGCGGCGGTCTGTGACCGCCGGCCAGTGACTTTGACGGTGATGGTTAAAGGATTGTGCATTTCATTTCTTTGAACTTTCTGCTTCCAAATCTTTTCTCAACCGGGCGAAGGCGGATTCAAAGGTGTCATGCTGGCCGTCCGCAAGGACTTTCCAGTTGGAAAAGTTGGGGATGAAACAGTTCATAGACAGCTCATATTGAAAACCGTGTCTGAAACATGGCGAGTGTGCGCCGGAAAATTGGCGGAGGCAATCCAAATTGGTTGAGAGTTGAATGAGGAGGGCTGGCCGCTGGTGCCAGCGGCTGGACAATTATTGCCAAAAAATTTCGCAATAAATGGAGAGTAAAAGAACAGGGCCAGCGGCAGACTTGCCAGAAATCAGACGGAAGGGTTCTTTTGGCAAAGGGCCGGTTGTTTCCGCCTTCACAAGCAACATCAGTCAAAATCACAGTATGGAATATAAAATCATCCGCGAGTGCGTCAGCTTCGATCACTCGCTTGTCTTCTGCAATACCAACAGCGCCGATATTCCGGCCACCAGCAAGGGGTCGTTGTATGTCAGCAATCTCACCGGCATCTATTCCCAGCTCGACGCGGCCGGGGCCACGCAAAAGCACGTCACGGTGGCGGCGCAAAACGCGCTGATTCTGGCGCTGGACCAGAAACTGGACAACATGGCCACCATCGCCAGGGCGTATGCGGCGGATGTGCCGGGCTTTGACGATTCGTTTCCGCGTCCGGCGCATTTGAACCCGGGCGAGGTGTTGCGCACGGCCAAGGCGTATCTGGCGGCATTGGTCCCGGACCGCCACGGATGACGCGGCGACGGCGGCGGCCAAGGCCGCGCGGGTGCAGGTGTTTGTGGACCACGCCATGCCGGCGACGTTGGTGGCGGATTTGCAGGTGCAGGTGGCGGCGATTGGCACGGTGTCCGACACGCATGAGGTCAGCCGCGAGCAGGGCGTGTTGAGCACGGCGCAAATTACCAGCCTGGTGCGCGAGGGCCGGAAGCAGCGGAATTATCTGGATGCGATTTTCCGGACGGTGTATGCGAACAACCCGGACAAAATGGCTGCGTGGGCCAGCGCCAGCCACGTGGAACATGATCCGCATCATGCGGCGACGCCAACACCCGCGCCAACCACGACGGCGACGAAATGAACGCCGGGATTTAATAACACGCAGGCCGCATCCGGTGTGGATGCGGCCTGTTTTGTGGCAGCGGCGGTCTGTGACCGCCGGGGCTGGCGACGCTCATAGAGCGCCGCTACATTTCAAAACTCCCTCCACCACGCGCTCGACGCTGATGCCGTTCATGCACCGAAAATCAATCGGACATTCGCGGAGAAAGCAAGGAGAGCAGGGGACGTCGGATTTCAAGACTTTCGAGTTGGCGGAAAATATCGGCCCGGTCAGTTCCGGCGACGTGCTGCCGAAAATCGCGACGACTGGAACACCGAGCGCGGCGGCGACGTGCATCGGACCGGTGTCATTCGTCAACAGCACGCGGCAGCATTTCGAAAGCGACATGAGTTCGCGCAAGGAGGTTTGGCCAGCCAGGTCGAGTGACGAGTGACGAGTGACGAGTGACGAGTGAATTTGATTCGTAAAAATGGCGTCGCCTTTTCCACCGAACAAGATCCAAACGCAATTCGTCCGCTGCTGGATTTCTTTCGCCGCGGCGATGAATTGTTCGACCGGCCAGCGTTTGGCCGGGCCGTATTCCGCGCCGGGATTCAGGCCGAAAACCGGCTGCGAAATGTTTTCCAATCTGAATTTCTTTCGTGCGGCATCAACTTCGTCCGGCGCGACGAATAATTTTGGCGGCAGCGATTCGGGATTTGCGCCAAGCGCGGCGGCAAGATGCAAATACTCGTGAATTTGGTGCGTCGAGGACGCAAGTTTCGAGTTTTTAGCTTTGGATTTTGAGGGGTCCGCAACGAGCGCTTTAATTTCATTGGCGGAGCGCTTTTGCATTTTAACTGCGTCAGGACGCGGCGCGACGGCTTGCGTCAGGAAAAAATTCCGCCACGGACGCGCATAACCGATGCGTTTTGGGATTCCGGCAAGAAAAACTTCAATCGCCGAGCGTGGCGAATTGGGCAGCACCAGCGCGAGATCAAATTTTTCGCGGCGCAACTTTTTGGTGACGGCGAAAACATTTTCATCCGGCGCAAATGAAATTATTCCCTCAATCGCCGGATGATTTGACCACAAATCGCGCAATTTGTCCGCCGTCAGCAGCGTGACGCGCACATCGGGAAATTTTTCACGCAGCCGCAGCAACGCCGGCGTGGTCATCACCGCGTCGCCGAGCCAGTTCGTGCCGCGGACGAGAATTTTCATTTGAAGCAAATTTTGCGGACGCAATCCTGAAAGTCGTTCGCGCCACTGACAATCTGGATTTCCACGCGCATGAAATAAATCGGCAAATCGCGCCGGTCAATTTTCGGAAAACGCACGGCGTCCTTTTGCGTGGTGACGATGATTTGCGCCTGGCGCTTTTTGCCGCGGTTGATGGCGTTCAAAATTTCCTGCTGTGTGAAGCGGTGGTGGTCGGCGAAGCGTTTGGAATAAACCAGTTCGCCGCCGAGGGTCACGAGGCTTTGCTCGAAACTTTCCGGCTGCGCGATGCCGCTCAACGACGCGACTTTTTTTCCGCGCAAAAGTTCCAGGCCGCCGCGTTCGCCGGTGAAAACGTCTTCGAGATAAAGCGGGTGGTGGACACATTCGATGACGGCGGCGTCAGGGTTCAATTTTGAAATGCGATCGCGCAATTCGGTGGTCCGCCCGTCGCTTTTGGTGATGAAAATCGTCTGCGCACGAGAGAGGTGCGATGGCGGTTCGCGCAACGTGCCACGCGGCAGCATGTGTTCGTTGCCAAACGGCTGCTGGCGGTCAATCAAAACCACGTCGTGGCGGCGACCGCGCAATTTCCAGTATTGAAATCCGTCGTCGAGCAGCAGCGTGTCGCAGCCGAATTTTTCAATGGCATAACGCCCGCTTTTCACGCGGTCCTTGTCCACGAGCACGACGACGTCGCGCAGGTTTGACGCGAGCATGTAAGGTTCGTCGCCGGCCATTTCGGAATCGAGCAGCAGTGATTTGCCGTCCGACACGACGCGCGGTGGCGTGGCGTCTTCGCGGAAAAATACCCTGTCTGCCAGCCAGACGTGAAACGGCGGCGGTTTGGAACGGTAGCCGCGCGACAGAATGGCGACGTTGCGCCCGGCATCGCGCAGTTCGCGCGCAAATTTTTCCACGACGGGAGTTTTGCCGGTGCCGCCGACGGTCAGGTTCCCGATCGCGATGACCTGCACGCCGAGCGTTTTGTCGCGCAGGATGCGGAGATTGTAAAGCCAGCGGCGCAGCTTGACGGCGACCACGAAAATTTTCGAGCTGCCGGTGAGAAAACCGCGGGTGACATTCGCGCGGAAATCATGGCGCTCCTCGAAAACGACTTCGAGGAAGAAGGTTTCAAAGTTTTCCAGCCAGACCCGGAATCTTTCGCGCATCGCACGGGATTGTGCCAAGCGGCGGCACGCGCAGCAAGTTGAAGCGGGCGCTGCTCGCAATCTTAGTCATACGCACCGAATCGGATTAAGATTGCGATGATGACCAAGATTTTCAGAAGCCCATTTTCGCCAGTTCGTTTTGCAGCGCGGTTTGAAATTCCTGCACGTCAACGGCGGACGGCTTGTAGCCCTGTTGCGCGGGCACGACGCCGAGGCGGCCCATTTGGTCCAGATACCAATCCGCCTTTTGACCGTCGCTGAACGTGACTTTGCCGCTGACCACCGCGCCGGGCCGGGCGATTTGGTCCGTGCTCACGGAGACTTTGCCGCCGGAAGGCGGAAGCGTTCCTTCCGGCGCAGGATTTTTTTCAGCCGTAAGCTTGGCCGTAGTCGGGTTGGGCGGCGGAACGACTTTTGGCGGCTCCGGGTCTTTCGGCGTGAGCTTCAAATCGTCCACGAGCAGGCGGACTTCCATGTAGGTTAATTTGATGCCGAATTCCGACATCAGCCGGTTTTGGATTTCCGAAAGTTTCGCGCCTTGCAGAATCCACGCGGTGACACGCTGCCGTTGATCTTCGGTCAAATTCATGCCGCCAGTTTAATCAAAGATGCTTGAGAATCCAGTCGTAACCCTTGGCTTCCAATTCGAGCGCCAGCTCCTTGTCGCCGGTGCGGACGATTTTGCCGTCCACCAAAACGTGGACGAAATCCGGCACGATGTAATTTAACAACCGCTGGTAATGCGTGATGACCAGTTGGGCGTTTTCCTTCGTCTTCAATTTATTGACGCCGTTGGAAACGACTTTCAGCGCGTCAATGTCGAGGCCAGAATCCGTTTCGTCGAGAATCGCGAGTTTGGGTTCAAGCACGGCCATCTGGAAAATTTCGTTGCGTTTTTTTTCGCCGCCGGAAAATCCCTCGTTGACCGAGCGTTTGAGCAAATCCTCGTTCAACTCCAGCAATTTGATTTTGTCTTTGACGAGATTCAGAAATTCAATCGCGTCCAGTTCGGACTCGCCCTTCGATTTGCGGATTTCGTTCAGCGCCGCCTTGAGAAAATACGTGCTGTTCACGCCGGGAATTTCCACCGGATATTGGAACGCGAGAAAAACGCCTTCGCGCGCGCGTTCCTCGGGATCGAGTTCCAGCAAATCCTTGCCGAGATAATTCACCGAGCCGCCCGTAACGTCATAGCCGTCGCGCCCGGCGAGCACCGCGGCGAGCGTGCTTTTGCCAGAGCCGTTTGGTCCCATGACAGCGTGGACTTCGCCCGCGCCGACCGTGAGGCTGACGCCTTTGAGAATTTGTTTGCCTTCCACGCCTGCGTGGAGATTTTTGATTTCAAGAATTGTTTTGCTCATTTTGAAAATTCTTTTACGCGGATTACATGGATTAACACGAATTTAAAAACAATCAGCGTAAATTCGCGAAATCCGTGTAAAGATTTTATCCCACACTGCCTTCCAGACTCACGCCCAAAAGTTTCTGCGCTTCGACGGCGAATTCCATCGGCAGTTCCTTGAAGACTTCCTTGCAGAAACCGTTGACGATCATGTTCACCGCGTCCTGCGTCGCCAAGCCGCGCTGGTTGCAGTAAAAAATCTGGTCTTCGCCGATTTTTGAAGTCGTCGCCTCGTGCTCGACGCTCGCGCTCGTGTTTTTCACCTCGATGTAAGGAAACGTATGCGCGCCGCATTTGTTGCCGATGAGCATCGAGTCGCACTGCGAAAAATTCCGCGCGTTCGCCGCGCTCTTCTGGACTTTCACCAGGCCGCGATAACTGTTTTGGCCGCGTCCGGCGGAAATGCCCTTCGACACAATCGTGCTCTTGGTGTTTTTGCCGATGTGAACCATTTTCGTGCCGGTGTCGGCCTGCTGGTAATTGTTCACGACGGCGACGGAATAAAATTCGCCCTTGGAATTGTCGCCGAGCAAAACGCAGCTCGGATATTTCCACGTGATGGCCGAGCCGGTCTCGACCTGCGTCCAGGAAATTTTGGAATTCCGGCCCTTGCACAATCCGCGCTTGGTCACGAAATTATAAATGCCGCCCTTGCCTTGCGCGTCGCCCGGATACCAATTTTGCACGGTTGAATATTTTATTTCAGCGTTGTCGAGCGCGATGAGTTCGACGACCGCCGCGTGCAATTGATTTTCGTCACGCATTGGCGCGGTGCAGCCTTCGAGATAGCTCACGTAGGTGCCTTCATCGGCGACGATGAGCGTCCGTTCGAACTGGCCGGACTTCGCGGCATTGATGCGGAAATAGGTTGAAAGCTCCATCGGACAGCGCACGCCTTTCGGGATGTAGCAGAACGAGCCGTCGGTGAACACGGCGGAATTGAGCGCGGCAAAAAAATTGTCCGTGTAAGGCACAACCATGCCGATGTATTTCTTCACGAGTTCGGGATGCTCGCGAATCGCCTCGCTCATCGAACAAAAGATGACTCCCTTTTCGGCCAGTTGCTTTTGAAACGTCGTGCCGACGCTCACGGAATCGAACACCGCGTCCACGGCCACGCCGGCGAGCCGCTCGCGTTCCTGCAGCGGAATGCCGAGCTTCTCGTAAGTCTCCAAAAGTTTCGGATCAACCTCCTCGAGGCTTTTCGGACCGTCGCCTTTCTGTTTCGGCGCGGAATAATACGTGATGTCCTGATAATCAATTTTTTCGTGGTGGACCTTCGGCCACGTCGGCTCGGTCATGGTGAGCCAATGGCGATACGCCTTGAGCCGCCAGTCGGTCATCCATTCCGGCTCCTTTTTCTTGCGCGAAATCAGCCGGATGATGTCCTCGTTCAGGCCGGGCGGGGCCGACTCGGTTTCCACGTCCGTGAAAAAACCGTATTTGTATTCCTGCTGGACCAAACCCTCGATGGTGTCGGTTGCTGTTGGCATTTTCGTTAAATCGTTATTTCGTTTTTGCGCAATCCGGGCAAACGCCGTGAATGGCAATTTCAAATCGTTTCGCCTTGAACCCGCGCGGCAAGGCCACTTGCGTTTTTGCCGGCAAATCCACGTCGAACACCGTGTCGCATTCGTCGCAGTAAAAATGGCAGTGCTCGTGCATGTTCGGGCAGAAGCGCGTCGCGCCGCGATCCAGTTGCACCTGCCGGACAAGGCCGGATTTCACGAGTGCGTCGAGGCAATTATAGACCGTGGCGTGGGAAATGTCCGGCATTTGTTTTTTGGCGCGGACAAAAACCTCGTCGGCGGTCGGATGATCGCGCTTGCGCAGGAGCACGTCATAAACGTGCCGGCGCTGCGGCGTGAAGCGAAAGCCGCTCGTGCCCAGCCGTTCGCTGAAATCATTGCTCAAATTGTTGCCCGCCGCGTTCATGCAAAAACAAAATAGACGCGGGGCGGCGGGGAGTCAAGATTTAGAATAATTCTAAAGTGGGACGGTTTTCCGGTTTGAAAAATATTTTGCGGAAGATTTTGCAAAACCGTGACAACTGGATTTCGCCGTCTGGCAGGCTGTCGGAAATGAATCTAATTTGCTAACGTTTCCGCCGGCAACGAAATCATGCCCGAAAAACTTTTCATCCTGCTTTTGCTGCTGTCGCTGATCTTGGTGGCGGCCTTGCTCTTTGGCCGGCAATATCGTGCATTGGCAAAGCCGGTAAAGATTGATTCGCGGACGCACTATGTCAGAACGCGGCGAGTTCTCATTATTTACATCATTCTTTTTGCGATTGAGACGGTGATTGCCTTTCAACGGCACGACCAGACTTGGCTTAAGAAATTGTTGGTGCCGGGCTGCTTTGCCTTAGGCTGCGGATCGTTCTTTTTCGTATTCCTTCAAGCCCGGCGGAAAATGCGGGGGGAACCCGGCTTCGCGGAGAAAAATCCGAAACGTCCGGCACCGGTATTTCTTTGGCAGGCCATTTTGATTTTGTTGCCCGTCGCGGTGTTGGCGTTATTTGGCTTGTTTTCCCTCCGACAGGACAAGTTGCTGGCGGGACAGGAAGCGAAAGAATTTGGGACCGTTATAGCCGAAAGGCTGGCGCAGGCGATTGGCACGAATGTCGAACAACAATTGCGGGATTATCGCGAGGCAAACTTTGATCTTAACGCCAACCGAACAACTGATTTGGGTCTTTCAAGTTGGAAGGGCGGCGTTCAATCAGAAAGCAACGCATGGCAACGCATCAAAGAATGGCAGCAGGCGAACCCTGAAATTAATTTGCCGGCGATGCCGGTTTCCGATTGTTGGTTGGATCTCAAGTCAGAGAGTTCGTCGCCGCAAATTTATCCGCTCGCGCCGCAGCCGCCGGAATGGTTGCAGCAATTGACGCCGGAACAAAATCAACTTTGGCAGGCGGTCAAAAAAGCTGAATTTGTATCCGAAGATTTTTCCAACATGCAATCAATCCTTGAAAAATTCATTGCCACAAAACCGCCGGCGGGCGCGCGCGCCAATGCGGAATATCTTTTGCTGCTGGCTGAAACTCACGGAATGGCCGACAGCGAAGCCGTCGCACAAAGCGCCAGATTTTCCCGGTCACACTGGGGTGATTCGGATGAGCCGACTGACGCCGGATTGCCGGTGGGACAATTGATTTGTTATCAAACCTTGCGCCGGCTGCCGGATGGCGCGGGATTGCCGGCGGATTTTGTCCGTTTTGACACAATCGCCTGGATGATTCAGTATCGCCCCTCCATTTTTTCGCCGATTCTCATTGCGGAAACGGAACGTGTCGAGCGAGGGACTCCGCTGGCACAAAATGCGGCGACGTTGAAAGCGTGGTGGGAATCTGACGAAAGGGCGCGGGACGTTTTGCGAAGTTTTCGCGAGTGTTATCCTGTTGCCGCATGGACGAACGGATTGTTTTGGGTAAGTTCGTTCGGTGACAGATTCCTGCTGGCACTGGCGCGGCACGATGGTTCGGTGACGGAGCATTCTGGCACCAATTCTTTCACGACCAATGAATCCTCTTGTTTCATCCTGCTGCTGCCGCAAGCGGTCGTGAACAAGGCGGTGGGCGAAGTTGTCCTCAATGGAGATGTTTCCGTGCCGACGTATGCCGACGTCGAAGTTGAAATTGCCGGAAGCAAACTGCAATTGTATCAGGGCAAATTTATTCAAGACACAAACACGTCCGCGCTGCCACTGCTCGGCGAGGCGGCGGGAAATTTGGCGGACCTGCCAGTCGGCGCTCTGGCAACTTATCCTTTCCACGTGCGCGTGTTGCTGGCCAGTCCCGATATTTTTTACGCACGCCAGCATCAGCGCACGTTGTTGTTCGGCGCGATGATTGTATTGTCCACAATTGCAGCATTGATTGGCTTGATTGCCGCCTACCGCGCCTTCCGTCGGCAACAACAGCTTGGCGAATTGAAATCCAATTTCGTTTCCAGCGTCTCGCACGAATTGCGCGCGCCCATCGCGTCCGTTCGCTTGATGGCGGAAAACCTGGAGCATGGCAGCGTGTCCGAGCCGCAGAAACAGAACGAATATTTCCGGTTCATCGTGCAGGAATGCCGGCGGTTGTCATCGCTCATCGAAAACATCCTGGACTTCTCGCGCATCGAGCAGGGCCGCAAACAATATGAATTGGAGCCGACGGATCCCGTTGCGCTGGCGCGGCAGACGGTGAGATTGATGGAGCCTTGCGCCGCCGACCGGCAGGTGCAACTGGAATCCGTGTTCCCCGACAAAACGGTTTCGGTCGAACTGGACGGGAAAGCCATCCAGCAGGCGCTCGTCAACTTGATTGACAACGCCATCAAACATTCGCCCAAAGGCGCTGCCGTCCGGATTGGATTGGAATGCGCCGCCGATTCGTTGCAACTCTGGGTCGAGGACCAGGGCGAAGGCATTCCGGCCGGCGAGCACGACAAAATTTTCGAGCGGTTTTACCGGCGCGGTTCCGAGTTGCGCCGCGAGACGCAAGGTGTTGGAATCGGCTTGAGCATCGTGAAACACATCGTCGAGGCGCACGGCGGAAAAATTTCCGTGCGGAGCGAAGTCGGCCGGGGCAGCCGGTTCACGATTGAACTGCCGGTGAAGCATGACCTTGCGCCATCGCTCTAAAATAAATTTATGCCGCGAATCCTGATTGTTGAAGACGAAACGCCGATGCGCACGGCGCTCACCGACCTGCTGGCGGCGGAGGGACATCGCGTGCTGGCGGCCGCCGATGGCGAGGACGGCCTCCGGCGCGCGCTGGACGAAAAGCCCGGCCTCATCCTGCTCGACATCATGATGCCGAAACTCGACGGCTTCACGCTTTGCGCCGAATTACGCCGGCTGGGCCACACCATGCCCATCCTCATGCTCACCGCCAAAGGGCAGATTGACGACCGCGTGACGGGACTGGACGCGGGCGCGGACGATTATCTGGTGAAGCCATTCAGCTCCGAGGAATTGCTCGCCCGCGTGCGCGCCCTGCTGCGGCGGGTTGAGCGGAAATCCAAGGCGCTGGCGAAATTGAAGCTGGGCGAAATTGAAATTGATCTGGCGCGGCAGACCGCCGTCCGCGGCAAAAAGCCAATCCACCTGACGGCCAAGGAATTTTCCATGTTGCGCCTGCTGGCCGAGGCCGAGGGCGAACCGGTCACGCGCGAGCGGTTTCTGGACGTGGTCTGGGGCTACGCCGCGTTTCCGACGACGCGCACGGTGGACAACCACATCGCCAGCCTGCGCGCCAAGATTGAAAAAAATCCCGACGACCCACGCTGGCTCAAGACCGTGCATGGCGTCGGCTACCGGCTGGAACGGCAAAATGATTTTGCAAAAGCGTGACAATTGGCCCGGACGAATCTGGCAGCATGAAAGCATTGAAATTATGAAAACGAAACTTGGCGTTTTGATTTTACTTTTGGCCGCGACGTTGGCGCGCGCACAGACAAACAATCTTACTGCGCTCCTGCAGCAGGGCCTGTTCGAGGAGCAGGCCAACCGCAACCTCGACGCGGCCATTTTGGATTACCAGTCGCTCGCGACGCAATTCGACCAGGACCGGCAGATTGCGGCGACGGCGGTGTTCCGGCTGGGCGAATGTTACCGGATGCAGGGCAAGACGAACGAGGCCGCCGCGCAATACGAGCGCGTCCTCAAGGATTTTTCCGACCAAACCACGCTTGCCACGTTGAGCCGGCAGGATTTGACGGGGCTGGGCATATTCGCGCCGCCAATGTTAAATGAACTCCAACTCAAGCAACAACTGGAACTCCAGCGACAGGAGGCATTGGATGCAGGACAGCCAGTTTCAAGTTTAACTGCCGCACCGACCGACGAAGAAAGCCAGGAAATCCAGCGCATTCAAACGATGATTCAGAACAGCCCGGATTTGATCAACGCGCCCGTCAACGGCAGCACGCCGTTGGAAAACGCGGCCACCCACGGCTGGCTCAAGGTCGCCGCATTTTTGCTGGATCACGGCGCCGACGTGAACGCCCGCGGGGGGACGGCCTTGTTCGACGCGGTGCAAGCGGGCAATCGCGCGATGGTGGAATTTCTCCTCGCCCATGGCGCGGACGTGAATGCCATAAACAATTCTTACAAACGAACGCCGTTGGAAACTGCCGTGCAAAATGATTTTGAAGCCGTCATGGAAGTTTTGCTGGCGAACAAGGCCGATGTGAACGTGCCGGATATTTTTGGCAATACTCCACTTTTGACAGCGGCCGCCAATGGGCAGGTAAAAATTGCCCAAACACTTCTGGCGGCGGGCGCAAATCCAAACATAGAAACTGGTCAGGGACGAACGCTGTTGAGTTTTGCCGCCGGAAGTGGCTCGCCTGAAACTGTGGAGCTTCTTTTGGGCGCCAAAGCCGATCCCAACGCCGGCACGCTGGACGCGCCGCTGCTCTGCGCCATTCACAACAAGGATGCCGCGTCCGCCGAACTGCTGCTGCAAGCCGGCGCGAATCCAAATGCAAAAGAGTTGATGAGTTGGGCAATCAGCTTTGGTAACTCCGAATACCCACAAGGCACTTCAGTCACTCCTTTGTTTCTGGCTGTTTTGAACAAGCAGTTTCCAATGGTGCAACTGCTTTTGAAATTCAAGGCCGACCCGAATGATTCACAAACGGACGGAAATCCCGTGCTGTTTGACGCGCTTGGTGACACCAACATTCTTGCGGCCCTGTTGGATGCGGGCGGCAAGGCTGATTCACGCACTTCATATGGTTGGCCATTGTTGGATGGCGCGGTTTCGGAAACAAACTTTACGGCCGTGCAAATGCTTTTGCAGCATGGAGCAAACGCCAGCGTTCGTTCTGCACCGAACGCCGAAACCGGTTACACGCCGCTCCATATGGCCGCGTTGCAATTGGCGGACACGAAAATATTTGAACTGCTGCTCGACAACCACGCGGATCCAAATGTCCGGGGCAGTGACGGCAAAACGCCGTTGGATTTGCTCAAGGAAACAATCGGGCAAGTTTCTCCCGCCGGCCAAATGGTGAACGGCATTTCTCCGGAAGATGAAGAAAAGGCGAAATTGGCCTCCCAGCTTGCCGATTTGCTCCGCCAGCACGGCGCACTGGACAATTTGCCAGACTGGAACAGCATCAAAGTGAGCCGCTCCTCGGCCAATTTTTCCATGATAATTTTCCAAAAAAGCACGAATGACTGGAATCATTTCACGTTGCTGGAGCTTCTGGGCGAAATGCGTGACGGCTTTAGCAGCCCATCCTCGGGCTTTCCAGATTTGGCCCATCTGGTCATCGTCCGGCCAAGTCAAACCGGCGCGGAAACACAAAAAATCAAAGTCAATCTGCTCAACGCGACCAATGGCATTAATTGCTCCAAAGACATCCCCTTGCAATTCGGCGACACGGTGGAAATTCCCGAACTCGAGCATACGCTGGCCGCGCCGGAAGTTTTCCTGACAAAAGACCAGGCTGCCACGATTATGGATTATCTAAAAAACAAAGCGGGCAGCGCCAAATTGATTGTCGATGGAGGGCAGACGGTTCAATTGCCGTTGGAGCCGCTTGATTTTTCTCAAATCGGCAACGTGCTGCAAGAAAACGCGGCCCAGGCCGTTCTCACTTCGGATTCCGACCTCTCGCGGGTCAAGGTCACGCGCCGCAATCCGTCAACCGGCAGGACCAACGAATGGATTTTGGATCTTTCCAACAATCAGTCGCCGGGGAATTTTGGTTCCTCGCCCAGCACCTTTCAAATCCGTCTGCAAACTATAATCAACAATGCCTCCCGGCATAACAACAATTACCAACCATCATCCGGGCTCTGGCTCCGCAACGGCGACGTGATTGAAGTGCCGGAAAAGCCGCAAAACAATTTGTAGCAGCCGAGGTGACGAGGCTCCATTCAATTTCCGATTTGCCACTTACGATCTTCAGTCAGAGCCTCCTCACGTCGGCTCCTACGATGTTACTTTTGAAAAACGCTCACGCGCGCGGGCGGCAGGTTGAGCCAGACAATTTTCGAAGCGTGCAGCCGGAAGGTGGACGCGCCGCGCGGACGCAATTTGTGGATCCGGTAGGTGAATTGCACCCAGTTGCCCTGCGGCTCGAGCATCGCGCGGATTTTTTGTGCCAGCGCCTCGGCCTGTTCCTCGGTGAAATTCAGCAGCGGCAGACTGGAAATCACGGCGCCGACGGATTCGATTCGCTGCTCGCGCAATAATTCGTCCAGCCGCCACGCGTCGCCGGCGATGACGTGAGCGCGCGGAAATCGTTGGTGAAGCAATTGCGCCAGCTTGGGATTGTTTTCAATGGCGACGAGTTTTTCCTCGCGCAATCCGCGCTGGAGCAGCGCCTCGGTGACGATGCCGGTGCCGGGGCCGAGTTCGAGCACGTAGCTGTCGGGATTTTTCGGAAGCCAGCGGGACATGGCGGCGGCGAGGCGCTTGGAACTCGGCACGACCGATCCGGTGCGTTTGGGATTGGCCAGCCATTCCTGCAGGAACAATCCTGTGTCGTTCAGTGCCGTTAAAAATCTTTTGGCCATGGTGACGCGCGAAATGGCGTGAAAAGTAATTGAAGCAAATCGTCGCGGCAATTTTTAATTCTTATCGCCCGCCTTTCAGCGGCTTCACCGGCGCGGAGAGTTCCTCCAGATTTTTGCGCGCGGCGTCGCGTCGCGCCGACCAGTCGGTCCAGTCGCGTTCCCATCTTTCGCCGGTGAATTTTTTTTGCGCGGCGGGCCAGAGCGCGTCGAGCGCGGCCAGTTCCTTTTGCGCGGCGGCAATTTGATTCCATTGCAAATCCGATTCAACGAGATTCAAAATATTTTCAGGATAATCCGGCGCGAGTTTTTCCGCCCGTTTCAGAAATTCCGCCGCCTTGCGCTGGTTGCCAATGCTCGCCGGCCAGCCGGGCGCGTCGCGATAAAGCAAGCCAAGGTTCCGCTCCGGCCCGGCGAAATCAAACGACGCATCCAAATTCGCCGCCGTCTCAAATTCGCGCTCCATTTCACGGACGATTTTCAGCGCGCCGATGAATTCCGTGCGCGCGAGCTGGCCGAGGTTCATGCCGAGGTAATAATGCGCCGGCGCGGAATTGGATTCGCGCACGAGCCATTGGCTGCACGCGGCGATGCCTTGTTTGGCGAGTTCGGCGCGCTCGGTGTTGTTCGTCGCGAAATCGGCGAAATCGAAGCACGCGCGGACGAACTGCAGCGCGTTGGTGTCGTTGTCCGGGCCGGACTGGAGCCGGCTTTGCGCGCGATGAAATTCCGCCTCGGCGCGCGCGGCGAAAATTTTTGTTTGCGCGTCGTCGGCAAAAATAATTCCGGCGGCAAAAATGAAAATTGCCACGGCCAGCATACATTTCATTGCGGAATTAAAAGTTGCCATTGAGCCAGGCTAATTTATACTAAGCAAAGTGAAATCAAATTGGAATTTCATGTTGTTTGCCCTGCTTGCGGCGCTGGCTTTGTTCGGCGCCGGCTGCGGTGGCATCAACGCGGGCGGAACCGTTTCGCCGCTGGACTTTTTTCTACCGGGACTTTTGAGAAATGACACGCCAACCAAGGTGCCGACCAGCTCGCCGGTTGCGTTGCCGGACCGGTCCAAGGAGCTGGCGTCCGCAAATTAATTTATGCGATTCCCATTCGCGCTGACAAAAAAAATTGCCGGTCACATCATCAAGCACAAACTTCGCAAGACGCCGAAGTTTGCGATGGTCTTGCAACTCGAACCGTTGCACACCTGCAACCTCACCTGCACCGGCTGCGGCCGCATCCGCGAATATTCCACGAGCCTCAAGGACATGGTGCCGCTGGAAAAATGTCTTGCCGCGGCCATCGAGTGCGACGCGCCCATGGTTTCCATTTGCGGCGGCGAACCGCTGATTTATCCGAAGATTGAGGAGCTCATTGCCGGTTTGCTCGACCAGGGCCGCGTTCTTTACGTTTGCACGAACGGCGTGTTCATGCGGAAAAAGATGAAGGATTATCTGGCGGCCATTTATTCGCCGGAAGTCGAGCCGAAGTTGAAAAAATTGCTCGAACAGAAATTGATTTCCGAAAAGGACGCCGAGACGATTCGCAAGGCCGACGGTGCGGCAAAAAAGAAAATCGTCATCCGCCCGACGAAGTGGATGTATTGGAATGTTCATGTGGATGGACTGGAGTTTACACACGACCTCATCGTCGAGCGCGAAGGCGTTTTCAAGGAATGTATCGAGGCCATCAAGATGGCGAAAATTCTCGGCTATCAGGTCGCCACCAACACGACGGTTTATAAGGAAGCCGACATGCAGGAAATCGAGGACATGTTCAAGTTTCTGTCGTCGCTCGGCGTGGACGGCCACACGATTTCACCCGGCTATGATTACGACGCCGCCAAGAAGGACATGGTCAAGCGCCTCGGCAAGGACCCGAAGGACTTTTTCCTCACGCGCGACATGACGCGTCAAAAATTTGCGAAGATTCTGGATTGGGGCAAGGCGTTCACGATTTTCGGCACGCCGGTGTATCAGGAATTTCTCGCCGGCAAACGCGAGTTGACCTGCACCGCCTGGGCGATTCCGACGTTCAACATCCGCGGCTGGAAGGGGCCGTGCTACCTGATGACCGACGCCCATTACGGCGGCTACCAGGAATTGTTGGAAAAAGTCGCATGGGAAAAATACGGAGTCGTGGACGGCAAGGCGCGCGATCCGCGCTGCGAACATTGCATGGTCCATTGCGGCTACGACCCCAGCGGCGCGCTCGGCACGAATTACCAACGCGGCGACAACCTGAAAAACTTCCTTTACAACTTTGGCGCGAAACCAAAGCCGGTCACTTATTCGCCGGAACTGGAAAAGCGCGTCTATAACGGCGTTTCCATCGGCAAAGGCCATCTCGCCGAAGCGAAGGCCGCCATCAATCCCGCTGCCGGCGCGAAGGGTGCGTTTTCGCGCAAGGAAGAAGAGCCTGTTCACGTCGGCAGCCATTGCGGGACGAACGAGACGGAAGCGAAGAGCGGCGATGCCCGTGCGGAATAAATTTTCATGAGCAAAACGCTTTACCTTTCACCTCCGAGTTTTGACGGCTTTGACGGTGGCGCCGGCGCGCGGTATCAGGCGCGGCGCGAAGTCACGAGCTATTGGTATCCGACGTGGCTCGCGCAACCCGCCGCGCTTACGCCCAATTCGCGCCTGCTCGATTGTCCGCCGCACGACGTTGATTTGGCCAGGTGTCTCGCCATCGCCAAGGATTTTGACCACGTCATCATCAATACCTCCACGCCGTCGCTGAAAAACGATTGCAAAGTCGCCGAAGCCATCAAGGCGCAAAAGTCTGATACAAAAATTGGTTTTGTTGGCGCGCACACAATGGTGTTGCCGACGGAGACGCTCAAAGCATCGCCGGCGATTGACTGGGTTGGCCGCAAGGAGTTTGATTTCACCTGCAAGGAAGTCGCCGAGGGCCGTGAGCTTTCGACGATTGCCGGTCTTTCTTACAAAGACAAAGACGGAAAAATCAAACACAATCCTGAGCGCGAAATGATTCAGGACATGGACACGCTGCCGTGGGTGGCGGATGTCTACAAACGCGATTTGCAGATTGAAAAGTATTTCATCGGTTACCTGCTGCATCCTTACATTTCAATGTATACCGGCCGCGGCTGCCCGGCGCAATGTACCTTCTGCCTCTGGCCGCAGACCATCGGCGGACATAAATACCGCGTCCGCTCGCCGCAAAACGTCGCCGACGAGATGGCCTACATGAAGAAAATTTTCCCGCAGGTGCGCGAATTTTTCTTCGACGACGATACGTTCACGGCAAACCTGCCGCGCGCCCGCGAAATTGCCAAGAAGCTTGGCCCGCTTGGTGTCCACTGGAGTTGCAACAGCCGCGCGAACCTCGATTACGACACGATAAAATCTTTCAAGGACAACGGCCTCCGTTTGTTCCTCGTCGGCTACGAAAGCGGCAACGACGACATTCTCACGCGCATCAAAAAAGGCGTGACGATGGATGAGATGCGCCGGTTCACGAAGGATTGCCACCGCGCCGGTGTCGTGATTCACGGGACGTTTATTCTCGGCCTGCCGGTTGAAACGCAAAAATCAATTGAGAACACAATTAACTTTGCGAAGGAACTTGATGTTTTCAGTTTGCAAGTTTCGCTCGCCGCGCCGTATCCGGGCACGGAGCTCTACGAAATGGCCAAACAAAACGGCTGGTTCGTCAAGAAGGACAAGACTGATTTGGTCGAGAATGACGGCCTGCAACAAAGCACGCTGGAATATCCCGGCTTGAGCAAGGACAGGATTTTCGAGGAAGTGGACCGCTTCTACCGCACCTATTATCTGCGTCCGAAACCGATCATCCGTATTATCAAGACGATGCTGGAGGACAAGGATATTTTGGTTCGCCGTTGCCGGGAAGGCTACGAATTTTTCAGCAGCCTGCGCCAGCGCAAAGCCGACCTGGCTGCCGCGCAAGCCGCAGCTTGACCGAAACAATTTAATGAAAAGCAAAATCCTGCTCCTGCTGGCAACAGGCCTCTTCGCCTGCTCATTGGCCCTCAACGCCGCTGAACCGCCGAAGTTTGGCGATAAAGCGCCAGACTTCACACTTAAAACCCTCGACGGCCAGTCCGTGACGTTGAGCGATCTGACCGCGAGCAACAAAGTTGTCCTCATTGTTCTGCGTGGCTGGCCCGGCTACCAATGCCCGATTTGTGAGCGACAGGTGGAGGATTACATCGCCTCGGCTTCCAAGTTCGACGGCGCGACGGCGCGCGTCATCATGGTTTATCCCGGTCCGGCGGACGCCTTGCAAGCTCACGCGAAGGAATTTCTGGAAATGAAAGGCAAGGTGTGGCCTAAAGATTTTATTTTCGTCATTGATCCCGACTACACCATGGTCAACACCTACAATTTGCGCTGGGACGCGCCGAAGGAAACGGCGTATCCGTCAACCTTCGTGCTGGATGAAAAAATCAGCCACACGCACGGTGACCGAAGCCTGGCGTCCGACACGCTGGGAGAACTTGCGCAGGTGCCGGATTGATGAATCATCGGCTCGCACGGCTCAAATTGTTCAAGGCGGCTGCCAATAATTCCCCGACAAACTTTCCAATGCCCGGCGCCTGCGACTCGCGCGGGCCGGCGACGTTCAGCGTACGAACGTTGTTTTGTTCGAGAAATTTTGAAACAGCGTCTGCGCTTTTCTCAGCACCGTCGTCTTCGCGCACGACCAGCGTCGGCCGGCCGTGCTTTTCGGCGCAGAATTTCGTGAACGCCGTTCCGCCGGACAATTTCCGCTCCCGCGCCACAATCAGCGTTACATCCGAATCGAGAACATTTCTTTCCGTCCGCTCCTCGTATTCCGGCGAGTCTGTTTCGCGAAGCTGGTAAACCGGTGGAATCACGCCGTCCTCCGCGAGGCGCCCGCGCGGACACCAGCCGCCGTGCGGCCATGTCTAAGCGCAAAATCCAGCGTGGCCCGGTCCACGCCAGTTTGTCCGCCGGAAATGATTTTCAGGTTCTGCACGGTTCAAGCGCCTGGTTTCAAACGGCTTTGCAATTCCTTCAATCCGTCTTCGACCTCGGCGCGCGGCAGGCCAGCGACTGTCAAGGCATCGTCGGTTTTCGCCAGCAGGCGATGATAAAACGCGATGCCGAAATCCACTACGCGCCCGTTGTCCGGCTCGGCTTCCAGCATGGCGAACAACGCGTCCTCGGCTTTGGCAAATTCGCCTGCGCGTTCGTAATGTTGCATGAGCATGGCGCAGGTCCGCACGGGCAGCGGCGGCGGCGCACCGCGCAATGCCGCCGTGAGCGCCTCGATTTTGGGAATGAACGCGGGACATTCAAAAATGTCGTCCTCCTCCAATTCGCCAAGCAGCAGATGCAGGGATTTTAGGTGGCAGTTGCGACCTTCGTCCAGCTTGCCTTCCGCCGCCGCCACGTCGCCGGCTTCCTTGAGCAGCGTGGCGAGCATGAGCGTTTTCTCGCGCACCAATTGCGTCGGCCCTTCCTGCATGAGCCGGACGCGCAATTCTTCCTCGGAAAGGCGCGTGGCGGTTTGCGCGCCTTCACCGAGAAGTTTTTTGAATCCGTCCTCCAGCTTTTCGGAAACCTCGCCCCAGCGCTGCTCGTTTTTCAACGCCTTCAGCCGCGCGAGCGTCTGGACGAATTCCTCAATCATCCGCAGGATGTAATCGCGTCGCAGCATGGAGCTAATCCAACCCGATTGGATCGGGATTGCAAGCGCAGATGAAGTTATTTTTCAACCGGCGCGGTTGCCGCTGTCGAAACCGGCATCGGTTTGCGATTACGCAAATAATTTGTCACGCGGTAGCCGAGCAAAATCGCCAGCACCGCTGCGAACACGAGCGGCAGGCGAACGTCGGCCTTCACCTGCATATAATAATGAATCACGCCGCAGATGGCCGCCACATAGGCCAGCCGATGCAGCGCCCGCCAGCGTTTGCCGCCGAGCCGTTTGATCATCGCGTTCGTCGAG
>DATJRH010000040.1:0-37519 GCA_035504945.1 Candidatus Aquilonibacter sp.
TTGCTAAACCGTCCACCGGCATTTTCAATTTCCCGAACGAATCGGACAAAATCAGCATTGTCAGGCAAATCCAATTCTTTTGGCCTAATTGCACGACGCTTAATGTAGCTGGCCGGATTTTCGTAAATAATTCCACTTTCAACCGCAATGCCCAAAACTTTTCGGAGCACCAAAGCGGTGTTGTTGAATACGGTTGGACCGCCCTTAAACTTGGCTGCCCAGTCGAGACAATTTTGCTTGGAAACGTCCCGCACGTTGGTTTCCTTCAAACTCGGCCACGTCCGCAGCAAAGAAAGGATGCGCTGCTCGTAGTAGATTTTCGTGTTCCTTTTCACGTCGGGGTCTGCGTTCAAACGAGTGCGATAAATTTCCAATGCTTCGTCGAAAGTCATTTGACCGCGCCCGCGCTGGATCGCTTCTTGATGCTGCGCCTTTTGACGAAATTCCTTTTCCTTGTCGCTCAAGCGAAGTTTGGCAACCGAAAGCACGTCCGTTTTGAGGCTCTTGCGAATGAGTTTGCCGCGAACACGAACGCGGCAGAAATACATTCCGCTTGGAACGTAACGGATCAAATTTGCGTAAGAAGTTTTCTGCCAGAGCCTATTTTTCTCGGCAGCTTCCTTTTTGAAAGTTTGCTGCATTTCCATGCTTTTAGTATCCAATATCAGTATCCAATTTGCAAGAAATAAAATCAGAAAAATTCAATAAATCATTGTAAAACTTGGTTTATTTTGTTGTATGTGAGAACTGCAACCATCTAATCCGAAGTCAGAAGCTCTATCCAATTGAGCTACGGATGCACGCGGCCATTGTGCGGTTTTTCACCGCGCAATAAAGCCGATTCGCGCGCCGTTGACTTGGCGCGCGACTTTGTTAGCGTGGCCGCGGCAATCATGGCAAAAAAGCGGCTCCTGCGATTCATCAAAATTCTGGCCGGCGTCCAAACCGGCGCGGAATATGAATTCAACCGCCTTGAGCGCTTCGCGCATTTCTGGGTGCTCGTCATAAAAAGTTTTGTGCGCAACCGCTGTCCCACGCGCGCGGCGGCACTTTCGTATTCCTCGCTCCTCGCGCTCATCCCGATGCTCGTGGTTGCCATCAGCGTGACCAGCAGTTTGCTCAAATCACAGGGCGAGGACAAAATCTACGCGGGCATTGACAAATTCATCTCCCACATCGTGCCGCCCAGCTCGCTGGACACCAACGCTCCAGCCGTTTCGGCGACGCAAACAAATTTTGTGGCCGCAGCGATCACAAATGCCGTTGCCGGCACGAATGCAACCGCATCTGTCACGAACACTCCGCCCGCCGTTGCTCCGGTCGTCAGCGTCAGCGCGCAAAGAGCGACGGCAAAATGGATTCACAAATTCGTGCAGAACACGCAAAGCGGCGCGCTCGGCATGATTGGGATGCTGTTGTTTGTTTATGTCGCCATCCGCATGCTCGCCAGCATCGAGTCCACGTTCAACGATATTTGGGGTGTGGGGCGCGGTCGGAACTGGCTTTGGCGCATCGTGCTTTATTGGACGGCGATTTCGCTCGGGCCGCTTGCCATCGTTGCCGCGCTCGGCCTCGCGGGCGGACCGCATTTGAAAACCACAGAAAACCTCGTCGAAAAAATGCCGTTCATCGGCAGTCTGATTTTTCAATTCCTGCCGCTGCTGATTTTGTGGCTGGTTTTCGCGCTGCTTTATTTGCTCGTGCCGAACACGAAGGTAAAATTCAGCGCGGCGTTCATCGGCGGCATCGTCGGCGGTTCGCTGTGGTATTTGAACAACGTCTTCGGCTTTCTCTACGTTTCGCGCGTCGTCACTTACAGTAAAATGTATGGCAGCCTCGGTCTCGTGCCGGTTTTCATGGCCGGGCTTTATTTGTCCTGGCTCATTTTGCTGTTCGGCGCGCAGGTTGCGTATGCGTTCCAAAATCGCAAATCCTATTTGCAGGAGAAGCTCGTCGAAAATGTGAACCAGCGCGGGCGCGAATTCATTGCGCTACGATTGATGACGTGCATCGGGCAACGATTCCAGCTCGGCCAGCCGCCCGTGACCCTTCAGGAAATTTCCGCCGAACTCGGAGTCCCGAGCAAACTCGCGCAACAGGTTCTACAAACGCTGCTGGCCGCGCGGCTCGTGGTCGAAACGAACGGCGGCGAATCCGCCTACACGCCTGCGCGCCCGCTCGAGGCCATCAACGCCCACCACGTTTTGCTTGCCATGCGCGCGGGCACCGGACAGGAATTGCTTTCGCGCGACGAACCGGTGCGCGCGGAGATATTCGGCGAGTTCGCCCGGATTGAAGAGGCGGAAAAGCAGGCCGCGTCCGCCATCACCATGCTTGCGCTCGTCCATCGCGCGCAGGCGCGCTTGGAAATCACCGCGCCCGCGACGGAACCGGAAAAGCAAATTCCGCTGCCGCCGGAATCAAAAGATGAAATCATAGAACCAATTCCCGAAGCGCCCGCGAAAAGCAAGCCGGTGATTTCTTCGCCGGCCGAAACAAAAATCTCCGAACTGCCGAAAACGGAAATGGATGTCGAGCCGCAACGCGAATTTGTTCATCCCGAAGAAAATCCTCCGGACTAAAAACGGAATCACCAATCCTTGATTGGCTGGTTTTCGTTCGGCGGCTTCCCCTCCGGTTTGAATTGCAAAACCTGCTCGTTGCCCTTTTGCGCGTCCAGCAATTGCTTCGCCTCTTCCGGCGTCATTTCATTGCCCTGCGCCGCCTGCGCTGGTTGCTTTTCGTTTCCGCTTTGGCCGGATTGCTTTTGCGCTTCCTGCGGCTGCTGTTGATTTTGGTTTTTTTGATTTTGCGACTGCTGATTTTTTTGCTGGTTCTGCTGTGATTGCTGATTCTTTTGCTGCTGTTGTTGCGACTGGCTTTGCTGGTTCTGCTGATTTTTCTGCTGGTTTTGTTGCGATTGTGATTGCTGTTGTTGCTTCAACAATTTCTCCAATTTCTGCAGCTTCACATTGTCGGGATAAAGTTTCAATCCGCCTTCGGTTTTTTCCAGCGCCGCCGGAATGTTGTTGGAAATGTAAAATTGCGCCCCGCTGTCGAAAAAATCGTCAGCGGTCTGCGCGCGCGCGGCCTGCCACGCCAGCAGCAGGCTAAGACTGATGAGGAGTCGCAATGGCATCAACGTTCTCCAATTTTTTGGTGAAATCTTGAAATTGTTTCGCGGCGATGGTCTTTTGCAGCGGCAGCATGATTTCCAGCGCCTTGTGAAATTCCGCCTCCCGCACCGCCGTGTCCGCCTCACTTTTTGCGCGGCGCAACATTTCACGAAATTCTTCAATCCGGTCAACTGCATTTTTTGTGAACGCCAGATTGAAATTGGCGTCCGCGTCGTTGGTGTTCAACGTCACCGCGCGCTCATAACTTTTTCCGGCCAGTTTCAAACCCGCCTCCAATCCGTCCAAATCCTTCGCGTCCTTCGCCAATTGAAACTGCGCGTTGCCCAGATTGTAAAACGCCTTTTGTTGCAAATTCAAATTTTGCGACAGTGTGGCTTGTTGAAAAAGATTTTCCGCCAAATCATAATTCGTCGCCCGATACGCCGCGTCGCCCGCGTTGAAAACCAGGCGTAAATCGTTCGTTTGTGTTTCCGCCAGTTGCGAAAATTCCTGAAGCGCGTTGGTGTAATCGCCCGCGCGGTAATCGCGCAACGCACTCGAAGGCGAAGCTTTCGCGGCAACTGGCAGCAGCAACAGCGCAATCAGCGCCGCGACCGTCGGCGCTTCAACTTTGGACGTCTTCGCATTTTTCCGTTCCGGCAAAAACATTTCCGCCAGCAACAGCAAAATCGCCGCCGCCAGCGGCCAGTGATATTGCTCGTGATACTGCTTGATCATTCGTTCCTCGTTTTCCGATTTCGGCAGCGGCGCGAGACCGCGATTATACAGCACGTCCATCGTGTCCGCGCCGCGCAACGGCAGGTAAAATCCGCCGGTCGTCGTGGCGATTTGGTTCAGCAACGGTTCGTTCAAATGCGATTTCACGACGTTGCCTTCCGGGTCGCGAACGTAATCGGAATTCCCATTCGCGTCGGTGATTCGCAGCAACGCGCCCGCCGTCGTGCCAATGCCGACAGTGAAAATTTTCAGCCCGGCCTTCGCCGCGTTTTGCGCCGCCTCCAGCGCGTCGGTCTCGCTGACGTTGTCCTCGCCATCGGTCAGCAGCACTAACACCTTGTGTCCGTCACTGGCCTTGAACGCCGTCAACGCCGTGTTGATGGCCGTCGCGAGTGACGAGCCGCCTTCCGGCAGCGTGTTCACGTTCAGCGCCTGCACGCTCTGCTCGAACGCCGTGTTGTCAAACGTCAGCGGACATTCCAGAAACGCATCGCCGGCGAACGCCACCAGGCCGAGCCGGTCGGACTTGGCGTCCTGCATCAATTCGAGCGCCGCGAGCTTGGCGCGCTCCAGCCGGTCCGGCGCGATGTCCTCGGCCAGCATGGATTTCGATGTGTCCACCGCGACGACGATGTCCAGCCCGCGTTGCTCGACCTGTTGCAAATCAAATCCATGCTGCGGCCGTGCCAGCGCCACAATCAAAAGGGCGGCGGCGGAAATCAAAAGCGCGAACCGGATTTTTCGCCGCGCCGGCGAAATGCCGACGGTCAGCGCCGGCAGCAATCGCGCCTGAATGAATTGCGTCAGTAATTTTTGCCGCGAGCGCGTTGCCCACCAGAAAAACAGCGCGAGCGCCGGCGGCAAAACCAGCAGCAACCAAAGCAAATGGACGTTCTCGAAACGCATCTTCAAATCGAAATTCGCAAATCGTAATTCGTAAATCTCACGGCAGTCTCCTCAAAACAGTTTGCCCCAGCGCCAATTCCACCAGCAGCAACACCAGTCCGCATGAAACAAACCACGGAAACAGTTCCTTGTATCGCGTGAACTTGTTGACGACTTCCTCGGTTTTTTCCAGCTTGTTGATCTCCGCGTAGATTTCGCGGAATTTATCCGCGTTGTCGGCGCGATAGTATTTTCCACCGGTCATGTCGGCGATTTTTTGCAGCGTGTCCTCGTCCACGTCCACCGGCACGTTTTGATAACCGACTTTTTGTCCACCCACAAACACCGGCATGGGCGCCATGCCGCGTTCGCCGATGCCGACGGTGTAAATTTTCACGCCCAGCGCCTGCGACGCCACCGCCGCCGTCAACGGCTGGACTTGGCCGGAATTGTTTTGGCCGTCCGTCGCAAGGATGATGATCTTGCTTTTCGATTTCACCTCGCGCAGTTGGTTGAGGGCCGTCGCCAGCGCGTCGCCGATGGCGGTGGCGTCGGAATTGATCGTGCCGATTTCGAGGCGATCCAAATTTGCCTCCAAATAATCGTGGTCGAGTGTCAACGGCGCGGCGATGAACGCCTGCGCCGCAAAAACCACCAGTCCGATGCGGTCATCCGGGCGCTGGTTGATGAAGCTCTTCAAAACCGAGCGCGCCATGTTGAACCGGTTCACGCGCTGGCCGTTCACGACAAAATCTTCCGAGACCATGCTGCCCGATAAATCCAGCGCGCACACGATGTCAATGCCGCTGGCCTTCACTTCCGTCGTGCTTTTCGCCAGACGCGGCTGCGCCAGCGCGATGATGAAAATCGCCAGCGTTAACCAGCGCAACGCCGCCAGAAATCCGCCGGCGCGCGAGCGCCGCGCCTTGGTCAAACCGGCGACCAGTTTCAGCGACGAATATAAAAACGCCGGTGACGCGCCGCGCCGTCCCTTCAGCCACGCCAGCAGCGGCAGCGGCAACAGCAACAGCAACAGCCATGGATGGGCGAACGTCATTTTTGATTTACGATTTGCGCCTGTTCAATTGCTGACGGCGGCGGTTCGGCATTTGAAGCTTCCACCGGCTCGGTTTCCTCGACGAGTTTCGTCGCCGAGTTGTGCAGCTCGCGCAATTCCGGTTCGCGCGGTTCGTATTTGGCGAACTTCACGAGGTCGCAGCTTTCCAAAAAATTGCCGAGGCTTTCCTTTTGTTCGACCGTGAGCAAATCCGTCACGCTCAATTCGCGAAGAAATTCCTCGGTCGTCTGTTCCGGCGCGCGGAAGTTGAACCGTTCTTCGAGATAAAAACGGATGGTGTCGGAAACCCAGATGCAAAACGGCTTCGGCTGCGCGATGAGTTTCAGCGCTTCTTCCAAGTGCTGTTTCGCGCGAATGTGCGCGGGAATGATTGGCGGAATGGCAACTTGCGTGCGCCGATTCCGCCAAAACCACCACGCCAAAAATAAAACCGACAGCACCGCGAACGCGGCGGCTACAATCCAAAGCCAGTCCCAGCCGTCCGGAATCGCCACCGGCGGCTTGATGTCGCGGATGTCGGTTGCCGCCGGGACAGCGGCGTTATTGGTTACGGCAGTCATCCGCGCAGCCTCCGTCGCTCGCGCGTCTCAAAAAATTTTCCGAGCGCGGCGCTGTAAGGTTCGTCCGTGCGCAATTGAATCGAATCAATGCCCGACGAACGGAGTTGCCGGGTGATTTCACCGAATTGTTTTTGCTGCCGCAGCGCAAAGGCGTCGCGGCCGCCGGAATTGCCGGTGTTGAGTTCCAAAACTTCGCCGGTCTCGGCGTCCTCCAAAATCAGCCGGCCGAGCGCGGGCAATTCCATTTCGTAACGGTCGGCGATTTGCACCGCCACGACGTCGTGCCGGCGGTTTGCCATCCGCAAGGCGGTTTGCGTCGGCTTGGACAAAACGCCGCCGTCCGGCGAAATGAAATCCGAAATCACCACCGCGATGGCCTTGTGCGGCAGCACGCGGCCCATAAATTCCAGCGCGTTCACCAAATCCGTCCCGCGCCGCTTCGGCTCGAAGAACAGCACTTCGCGGATGACGCGCAGGACATGGCTGCGGCCCTTGCGCGGCGGAATGAATTTTTCTACCTCGTCCGTGAACAGCAGCAGGCCGACTTTGTCGTTGTTGCGAATTGCGGAGAACGCGAGCACGGACGCAATTTCCGCCGCGAGTTCGCGTTTGGATTGCGCGCGCGAGCCGAATAAGCCGGAGCCGCTGACGTCCACGACGAGCATGAGCGTGAGTTCGCGCTCCTCTACAAATTTCTTGATGAACGGGTGGTTCATCCGCGCCGTAACGTTCCAGTCAATCGCGCGCACGTCGTCGCCGGGCTGGTATTCGCGCACCTCGTCGAAGTTCATGCCCTGGCCCTTGAAGACGGAATGATACTGGCCCGCGAGCGTTTCGGTTACGAGCCGGTTCGTGCGCAGCTCGATCTGCCGGATTTTTTTGAGAATCTCTTTTGGAATCATTTGAACCACAAAGACACCAAGGCACAAAGTTTTATGACTTTGTGTCTCGGTGGTCTAATCACGGCACCGGAAGCTCATCGAAAATTTTCTGGATGACCGTCTCGCTGGTTTTTTCCTCGGCTTCGGCTTCGTAGGTGATGGCCACGCGGTGGCGCAGCACATCCATGCCGATGCTCTTCACGTCCTGTGGCGTCACGTAGCCACGGCCCTTGAGAAATGCGTAAGCCTTGGCCGCCAGCGTCAGCGCAATCGTCGCGCGCGGCGACGCGCCGAGCTGGATGAAATCCTTCACCGCAATTTTGTAATTGTCGGGATCGCGCGTGGCGCAGACCAAATCCACGATGTAATCTTTCACCTTGTCGTCCACGTAAATGTCGTTGATGACTTCGCGCGCGCGGAGAATCTGCTGCGGGTCAACGACCGCGCTCGTGCTCGGCGTGCCGGAAGTTTTCGCCATCGTCTCCAGAATTTTCCGCTCCTCGTCACGCGATGGATAACCGATTTTCAATTTTAACATGAACCGGTCCACTTGCGCTTCTGGCAGCGGATAAGTTCCTTCCTGCTCAATCGGATTTTGCGTGGCCAAAACCAGAAACGGCTCTTCGAGCTTGAACGTCTGCTCGCCGATGGTGACTTGTTTTTCCTGCATCGCCTCGAGTAACGCGCTTTGCACCTTGGCCGGCGCGCGGTTGATTTCGTCGGCGAGAATCAGGTTCGCAAAAATCGGCCCTTTGCGCGTAGTGAAGCCGCCGGACTGCGGATTGTAAATCTGCGTGCCGATGACGTCGGCGGGCAGCATGTCCGGCGTGAATTGCAGGCGCGAAAATTTGACGTGGATGCAATTGGCCAGCGATTTGACGGCGAGCGTCTTGGCCAGGCCGGGCACGCCTTCGAGGAGGACGTGGCCGTTGGCGAGCAGCCCGATGACGAGCCGCTCGGTCAGATAATTTTGCCCGACGATGACTTTTCCGAGTTCGTTGAAAAGCGGATGCGCGAACGCGCCGGCGTCCTTCACCGCTTCGTTGATGGCGTTTATTCCTGTGCTCATTTGTCTTAATTGATTTTTTCCTGGAGACGAAAATCTGACAAAAAAATTTAAACCGCGTTCAACCAAACCCGCTTTACGCGCCGGGCAAAACCTCCACCTGCGACTTTTGCAGCCAGCCGATTTTGCCGGGGCCGTCGGACACTTGTAGCCAGTCGCCGTGATGATCCAAAACAGAAAGTTCCGCGCCGTCGTGGACATCGAACGCAGTCTGCGCGTCGTCGAACGGGCCGATGAGCGCCGTTGCCTTGTGGGCGGTCACCACGGCGGTTTCCGTTGAAAAATGTTCCGCCGCCTGCAAACCCAAAGCCGCGCCGAAGAAAATGGCCAGCATGGCGGTGAAAATTGTGACGCCCTTCAATCTTGCGCCGAGCGCGGGGCGGATTTGCCGGGTCGCGAGCAACAGGAACGTCAGCCAGAACGCGGCGGCCGCAAGCAAGGCCCATTCGTTCAACGTCAACTGGCCGAGCCAGCCCGCCAGCCGGAACCAGTCGCTGGCGCGCGGCGCATCATTCTGGACCTGGTTGCGGACGAAGGCCAGATTCGCGCGCACATCTTCGTCGCGCGGCGCCAGCAATTCCGCGCGGCGATACGCGGCAATCGCCTTGCCCAGATTTCCCGCCTTGTATTCCGCGTTCCCGTAATTGAACAGGAGATTCGGTGAAGCCGCACCGGTCTGCAAAATTTTTTCGTAGTAGTCCGCGGCCTCCGAAAATTTTCCCTCGGCATAAAGTTTGTTGGCCAGATTAAAATCCGTTGCCGTGTCCGCCGCAAAAATTTTCCCGGCGACGGCCAACACAAACAGGCTGGTGAAAAGAAATTTCATGTCTCCAAATCTTTCAGTTCGCCAATGACCTTCTCAAACTGCCCGGCGACGGAATTTAGTTCGCTGGTGCCGCGCACGGGCGCATAGCGCGCCTGGTTGCAAAGCTGAAACAGTTCGCGCAATTCGGCGAGCACATTTTCTGGCGCGCCGCGCAACACGGGATGTTCGTCAACCACATTTTCCGTGATGGACGACGCGGGGCAGTCGAGCCGTTCGCCAAGCTGCTCCTGCAACAGCCGAAAGAGTGTGGCGAAAAATTCATCGGGCTGGTTCGCCGCCGCGTATTTTCTCAAATCGTCCAAGCCACTGGCGATGAGTTGCGCGACGGCGCGCTGGCGGCGCAGGCGCGGATTGTTCGCCAGATTGTCCGCGCGTTTCCGCCAGACGAGCGCGGCGAGAAACGCGAGCACAGGCAGCGATTGAACAGCCAGAAAAACCGGATTGGTGACCAGCGGCGGGGAAGCTTGCGCGAGCGTTTCCAAATTTTCTTCAATGGGCAAAATGTCCTGCGGCGTTTGATTTTGCGGCGCGGAATTGTTGTTCACCGCGATCACCGGCAGCGGCGTCGCGCCGGCAGAGCGGACGACGAGCGGTTCCGACGGCTGCGTGAGCGTGTGGTATTGTCCGTCGTCGGGGTTGAAGTAGGAAAATGAAACTGGCGGCAGCGCGTGAACGTCCGTATTCTGCGGCGTCACAATTTCCTCGAAGGTTTTCGTTCCTTCGAGTCCGAGCTGGTCGCTCAAATCAGTTTTTTGCGTGGGCGGAAACAATTTGAAATCACTCCAGCCGGACAAGTCGGGCAATTTCAGCGCGTCGAGCGCGCCGCTTCCGGAGATTTGCACGCGCACGGTAATCGGATCTCCGACGGTAACATTCGTCGGACCGGCGGTGACGGCCATTTGGTAATCGCCAACCGCGCCGTTGAAATTGGTCGGAACATTTTCATCCGGCAGCGGCAGCGACTGGACATTGATTTGATCCGTCGCGAGCGTGACTTGCCTTTGCTCGCCTTGGTTGAAAAATTGCGCCATGAACGGATCGCCGCCGTCATTCTGCGACGGCAGCACGACGACCATGTTGGCGGTGAACGGACCGAGGCTCAAGTTGCCGGTTTTCGTGACGGTCAGTGCGAAAGAAATCGGAATTACGTGATAAACGCGGCTGCCGATCTGCGTGTTATACCGTTGGCCGTCCGCGCTTTTGCCGAGCGTGAAACCGTCGGCCGGTGTGGTGGTGAACTGGAGGTTGCCGTAATTCTGCACGTCGTCGCGCAGATAAATCTGCAATTGCGCAGTGAGCGTCTGGCCGACATAGACTTTTTGCTGCGGCAACGAGAGTTGCATGAACGCGACTTGCGAGCCGGAAGCGACGGCGGCGGGAGACGGCGCGTTTGCCTTTAGCACGGTCAGCTTCAACGGCTGGCTGGTCAAAGTTTGCCCGTTCACATCCGTGGTCAGGGCCGGGATGGTGAATTCACCCGTCTGCTGCGGCGTGACCGAGAAGGCGACCGTGACCGTCGAACTCATTGCGCCGTTGATGATGCTGACGTTCTGGGAAGTACCAGTCTGGACGATTTGCAAGCCGGGCACGTCCGGCGTCGGCACGTTTTTCGACTGCCCGCCTTCAAACGTCAGCGACAACGTCGCGCTTTCCCCAAGCGAAATGGTGTCACGGTCGAGCGACGCGGTAAAGCTCGCCGCGCGCGCCCCCGACGGAATCAACCCCAATGCCGCCAAAAAAAGAAAACCGACGATTGGAAATATGTGCTTTCTAAATTTTATCAAATGCAAACAGCAAGTTAAATTTTTAACTCTTTACCTTCATACGACAACCTTTATTTCATAAATAATGACAATCCAACGGGCAAAATGTTCACGATTTCGCCTGCCGGAAGCTGGTCCGTGCTCCCGAAGGAATTACGATTTTGTCATTTTCAGGCTTGCATTCATTTTTTTCCGCTTCCAATTTGAAGCCGCCAACAGGGGCGAATCATGCAAGTGACAAAACAATTCAAAATGAACGGCTCGGTCCGGCTCGTTGATTTTCTTGGGTCGAAAAACTTGGGAGCAGCGGCGTTCATTCCCGGCGCGCGTCCGTTGATTGGAGTTCTCGAAGGAACGGGCATCGGACCGGAGGTCATTGGCGCGGCGTTGCTCGTCCTGAAATCTGTCGAGCAAGCGCTGAATCTTGAATTTGAAGTGCGGCGCGGCGGACTGATCGGTGAAGAAGCCATCGCGGCATACGGTAAATGGCTGCCCGAGGACACGATGGAATTTTGCGCCGACGTTTTCCAGCTCGGCGGCGCGATTCTCAACGGCCCCGGCGGCGGACGCTATGTTTATGATTTGCGCCGGCGTTTCGACTTGTTCTGCAAATTCGTTCCCGTCCGGCCGTCGCCGGAACTTGCCAGTGCGGGAAAAATCGCCCCGCAATTTTTGAAAAATGTGGACCTGCTCATCGTCCGCGACAACACCGGCGGCGTTTATCAGGGCCAATGGGGCGACCGTGCCACGGACAAGGGCCGCGTGGCCGAACACTCGTTTAATTACAGCGAAGGTGAAGCGCATCGCATCATCGAAGTGGCGGCGCGCGCGGCGGCTCACCGGCGCGGCAGTCTGCACGTCATCGTCAAGGAAGGCGGCGTGCCCACCGTCACCGCGCTCTGGCGCGACGTCGGCGGCGCCGTCGCCAAACGCCACGGCGTCGAGGCGAAATTCATGAACATTGACCTTGCCGCCTATGAATTGATTCAAAATCCCGCGCGTTTCGACGTGATTGTCGCACCCAATTTGTTCGGCGACATTCTCGCGGACGTCTGCGGCGTTTTGGTTTCGTCGCGCGGCGCGACCTTCTCCGGCAATTTTGATCCGCATGGACACGGCGTTTACCAGACCAATCACGGCTGCGCGCACGACCTGGCCGGCACGGGGACGGCCAATCCCGCCGGACAAATTTTGTCGCTGGCGATGCTGCTGCGCGAAAGCTTTGGTTTGGGGGAAGCCGCCGCGCGGATCGAAAATTCCCTGGCCGCCGTCTGGCGCGCGGGCTGGCGCACCGTTGACCTCGCCGAAGACAGTTGCAACATTCTTGGGACAAGGGCCTTTGCTGACAAAGTCGCGGAGCAAATTTTCCGTTCGGCAGAAACCAGACCGCCGCATGAAGCCTGCGTTGCTGTTGGTTGACATCCAGCATGATTATCTGGCGGCGGTCGGACTTCAGCCGGCAGTGGATGGTTTGGTTTTCCGTGCGACGGCTTTGCTCAACGCCTGCCGCAAACGTCAGATTCCCGTCATCCACATTTGGACGACCATTTCCCGCAAAGACGACCGCCGTTTGCCACACTGGAAAAAAAACAACCGCTGGCTCTGCGTTGCCGGAACCAACGGCCACGAAACACCGACATCGCTTCAACCGGCAGAAAACGAAATGGCCGTTCACAAAACCGGTTTCAACGGATTCGCCAGCGGCGCGCTCGACGCCGCGTTGAAAAAAATCGGTTGTGACGCCGTCATCATCGCCGGCTTGCATCTGCACACTTGCGTTCGCACCGTGGCCGCCGAAAGTCTTGAACGCGGCCTGCGCGTTTTCGTCGCCGAAGACGCGGTTGCCAGCAATGATCCAATTCTGGCCACCGCCACGCGTCGCTGGCTCGCCGAACGTTGCGTTGAATTTCTTCCCGCACATGAAATTTTGTCGCGGTTGGAGGGAAACGCGCCGTCCAAATTGCTCCACCGCTCGCCGCGCGAAACCAAAAAAATCCTGTTTGAAATCCCTGTCGCCGACGCGGATGAAATCGCCGCCGCCACTTCGTCAGCCCAAGCCGCGTGGAAAAGTTGGCGTCAAAGGAAATTTAATTTGCGTTGCGAAATTTTGGCGAAAGTTGCGCGAAAACTGGAATCCGCGGCAGCGCAACTCGCGCGGCAAATGGCGATTGAAATTGGCAAGCCGGTTTCACATGGGCTGGAAGAAGCTCGTCGGGCGGCGGCAAATGTCCGCGACGCGATTCACCGCGCCGCCGCGTTTGAATTTTTGCAACGCGAACCCGCCGGGCTGGTCCGCCACGAGCCGCCTGGCGTTATCGCGCTGATTTCGCCGTGGAACAATCCGGTCGCAATTCCGATTGGCAAAATTGCGCCGGCCTTGATTTACGGAAACGTGGTCGTCTGGAAACCCGCGCCCGCCGCGACAAAAATTTCCCGGTTCATTTTGAAACTGCTGCGCGCGGCCGGCGTGCCGAAAAATGCAGTCCAGCTTTTGACCGGTGACCACACCACGGCACAGAAACTGGCGGCGGATGAAAATGTGGAGGCCGTCACCATCACCAGTTCGGCGCAGGCTGGTTTTGCGATCCAGGAAATTTGCGCGCGGCGTTTTCTGCCGTTGCAGGCGGAGTTGAGCGGCAACAACGCGGCGATTGTCTGGGACGACGCGGATTTGCCGCAAGCCGCCGCGCAAATCGCGTGGGGCGCGTTTGGCTTTGCCGGCCAGCGCTGCACGGCCAATCGCCGCGCGATTGTGCCGGAAAAGCTCTTTGAAAAATTTTTGCGCGAACTGAAAATCGCCGCTGAAAAATTGAACTGGGGCGATCCGCTGGAAAAATCCACGGACCTTGGCCCGGTGATTCACGCGGGCAAACGCGAAGAGCATCGGGCGTTGATTGCAGCGGCGCAAAAGGCCGGCGCGGCGCGGCGGGTCGAATTTCTCTTTGAAAAACGCGCAAAAGAAAATTCGATCCAGGCCGGAGCTTACGCGCAGCCGGTCATTGTTTGCTGCGACGAACCGAATCATCTGCTGGTGCAAGAAGAGACGATGAGCCCGTTGCTCGTCGTCCAGCGCGCCGAAAATTTCGAGCACGCCTTGAAATTGTGCAACGGCGTCCGGCACGGGCTGGCGGCAGCGTTGTTCAGTAATTCCACGAAGTTGCAAAAAAAATTTCTCGCGCAGGCGCGGGCGGGAATTTTGAAAATCAATTCTGCGACGGCGGGCGTGGATGTGTCACTGCCGTTTGGCGGCCGGAAAATGTCCGGCCTTGGCCCGCCGGAACACGGCGCGGGTGACCGGCTCTTTTACACGCGAATGCAGGCGGTTTATGGCGCAAGCTTATTTGCGACGACGGCACATCGCACTCGTTAGGTCGCTTTCAAAGTTTCGCATCGTCCAGCGTTTTTATTTCCGGAAAGAAACGGTTCATCAACGGACGGCAGTGTTGTTCGACTTTTTCCTCCAAAAAATCCCGGCCAATTTCCTTGATGATTTCCCGCCGCACCGGATTTTTGTATTCGTGTGTTCGGCTCAGCCGGACGGCATGGCGCGGCAGGCCGGCGAATTCAGCAATTTCGTATGCGCGCCGGCCAATCTGGTCGGTGCGGACGATGAAAAGCCGTTCTTTCGCAATCGTGGCGAGCACCTTGTCATTGTGCGCCGCCCAGCGCGAGAGATAGCCGTCAAGCGTATAGAAGCCGGTTGTTTTCAAGACTTGTTCTTCGGGCGAATAAACCGCGTCTTCGCGTCCGTATAGGAATTTTCGCATTTTTATCCGCTGCAAATCCGCGCTTGGCCTGTGCAAGACGCGCCGGAACTCGGAATTTAACCACGAGTAACAATCGCGGATCGTCAGCACAAATCGCGCGCCGGGAAATTCACCGGCCAGAAAATCGAGGATCAACACATTGAACCACGAGGAGTCCACTTCCAACGCCAGCTCGCGGTCGCGTGTGCGAATCCATCCGCGCATCGCTTCGTCACTGACACGCCGGTCGTGCCAATCAAAAAACATTTCAATCAATTGCGGCGTCTGTGGTTCGTGAGCCGCGGCCACATTCCGCGAAAACATCGAACAGATGGAGTGCGTGCCGCTCTTGGCGGCGCCAACACAATAGAGTTGCGTCCGGCGCGCCCTGGATCGGCCAACAAGAAGCCGCTTAAAACGGAAGCCGTAGTCTGCAATCAAAGTCATCAGCACTCTATGCACCATCTTAATTTCGCGGCGTCAAGCGATTTAATCCTTTGGGGAAATTACGGTGACGGTTGCCGTCCCCAAAACATCAATGCTGCTAGACTTTTCGAGTTGATTGCGGAAGAATCCAGTGCCATGACCGAATCGGAAAATTTATTCCTGACGCGCGTCGGGCCGGGAACGCCGATGGGCGAACTCATGCGGCGATATTGGATTCCGGTTTTGCAATCCCCGGATTTGCCGGAGCGGGACGGCGCGCCGCTGCGCGTGCGGGTGCTGTGCGAAAATCTGGTCGCGTTCCGCAACTCGGACGGCAAGGTCGGCCTGATTGACCATGTTTGCCCGCATCGCTGCGCGTCGCTTTTTTTCGGGCGCAACGAGGAGAACGGCCTGCGCTGCCTGTATCACGGCTGGAAATTCGACATTCAAGGCCGCTGCATGGACGTTCCGAACGAGCCGCCGGGCAGCAAGTTCAATGAACAAATTCAAATCACCGCGTATCCGTGCGTCGAAAAAAATGGCGTGATCTGGACTTACATGGGGCCGGGCCGCGACAATCCCCCGCCGTTGCCGGAACTCGGCTGGGCGCTGGTCGGACCGGCGCGGCGCGGCGCATTGCGCTACCAGCGCGCGTGCAACTGGCTGCAGGCGATGGAAGGTGATTTCGATTCGTCGCACTTGAGCTTTTTGCACCTCGCGTTCGATCCGAAATTGCAGGGCGCGGCGGGCGACAAAAAGGCGGGCATTGATTATTATCGCAATATCGCGCGCATGGACAAACAGCCGCTGCTTGAAGTGCAGGACACCGACGTGGGCGTGATGTATGGCGCGCGGCGCGGCGCGGAAGACGGGAAATTTTACTGGCGCGTCACGCAGTTCATGCTGCCGTTTTACACGAGTGTGCCGAGCTTCGGCGGAAAAAACCGCGACAAGGTGTGGGTGCCGCTCGATGACGAACATACGATGGTTTGGGAAACGCACTGGTCCTCGACCCGCGAATTGTCCGCCGACGAACAAAAGGGCTGGAAAGACCGCGTTGGCCCCAGCGGTTTTTTGCCGGACACGAGCGACTGGCTGGGCCGGCATCGTTTTGCCGCGAACGCGGACAATGATTTTTTGCAGGACCGCAAGCGGCAGAAAAACTTGAACTTCAGCGGCCTGGAAAACGTCACGCCCATCCAGGATGGCGCGATGCAGGAAAGCATGAGCGCCATCGCCGACCGCACAAAGGAGCATCTCGGCGCATCGGACGCCGCCATCGTGTGGATGCGCCGACGGTTGACCAAGGCGGCGAAGGCGCTGACGAAAAACAAAATTCCGCCCGGCGCGAACAATCCCGGCTTTTACCACAAGCACGGCGACCAGGTGTTGTTGGGCAAAAACGATTCCTGGGCGGAGCATTACACGGCCAAGATGAAGCAAGACTACGCACCGCTCGTTGCCGGTTGAATTTGAACACGACTCTGACATCGGAATCCATTCCCGGCGCTTTCGCGCGCGCCGCGGCAAAGTTCAACTCAAAAATTGCCGTCCGCGCGCCTGCCGGCCAGTGGACTTACGCGGAACTCGACCGCCGTTCCGATTTCATCGCGGCGGAAATCCTGCGGCAACTCGGCGGAAATTCCGAGCCGGTCGCACTGCTGCTCGAACACGACGCGCCGCTCATCGCCATGATTTTGGGCGCGCTCAAGGCATATAAAATCTACGTCGCGCTCGACCCGAACCATCCGCCGGAACAACTCGCCGCAATGCTCAGCAGTTCTGGCGCGAAACTGCTGCTGACTGATAAAGCCCATTTGCAACTGGCAAACTCGTTCGCATCGGAACAATTGAAAATTTTCCCGGTCGCGGAAAATTTTCCCGGCGAACTGCTACAGAATGATTTCCCGGAAATTTCCGGCGATGACGGCGCGTGGCTGATGTTCACCTCCGGCTCAACCAGCGCGCCGAAGGGCGTCTGGCAAAATCATCAAGGCCTTGTGCATGAAGCGGAGATTTACGCCGAACTGGCCGGGCTTGCGCCGGATGACCGTGTTTCACTGCTGGCGGCGCTCGGTCTGTCTGCTTCGGGCGGGACGTTGTTTGGCTCGTTGCTGTCCGGCGCAACGCTGTGCCTGTTTCACTTGCGTTCGCAAGGCGTCGAGCGGCTCGCGGAGTGGCTGCGCCGCGAACGCATCACGGTTTTTCATTCCGTACCGACAGTTTTCCGCCATCTCGCGCGCGCGGCGGGCGGAAAAGGTTCCTTTGCCAGCATGCGGTTCGTGCGGCTCGGCGGCGAACCGGTCCTACGCGGCGACGTGGAACTTTTCCGCCGGCTTTGCCCCGACAACTGTGCCTTCATCCAGTCGTTCAGCTCCACCGAAACAGGCATGGTCAGCACGTTCACAATGGGCAAAAAAAACATCCTCGCGAGCCAGCGCGTGCCGGCGGGTCGCGCCGTTCGCGGCGTGGAAATTGTTCTGCTGGACGAAAAAAACCGGCCGCTGAAAAACGGTGGCGAAGGCAGGATCGCCGTGTGCAGCCCGCGTTTGCGCCAGGGTTATTGGCGGCAGCCGGAGCTGACAGCGGAGAAATTTCTGGCCGACGCGCACAACCCGGATTCTCGGATGTTCATCTCGAACGACGTGGGAAGATTTTTGCCGGATGGCGAGCTGGAGCATTTGGGCCGCGCGGATCAACTGGTGAAAATCCGCGGCCAGCGCGTGGATTTGGCCGAAGTTGAGGCGGCTATGCTCGCGACGGGTCTCGCGCAGGAGGCGGTCGTGACGGCAAATGAAGACGAAACCGGTGATAAGCGGCTGGCGGCGTATTTTGTCCCGCGCGCGGGCGCGAAAATTTCACCGCAAAATTTCCGCCGCGAATTGAGCGCACAACTGCCGGCGCACATGATTCCAAACGATTTTGTGCCGCTGAAAAAAATGCCGCTGACGCCAGCGGGCAAGATTGACCGGCGCGCACTGCCGCCACCGCGTGTCGAAGCCAGAAGCAGCTTGAGTCGAGCGCAGCGCCCGCGTGATCTGGTGGAAACTCGGGTGGCGCGGATTTGGCAATCAACGTTGAACCTTTCGGCCGTCGCCCGTACCGATGATTTTTTTGAACTGGGCGGAACCTCGTTGCAAGCGGTGGAGGTATTGCTGCAAATCGAGGAGCTGTTTGGCGTTTCCCTGCCGCCGTCAACCTTGGCGGAGCACAGCACGGTTGACAAACTGGCGACGTTGCTGACGGACTATGTGGTGATTCCTTCACCCAAGCCGTTGATCCCGCTGCGTGACGGTGGCAATGGACGGCCTTTGTTTTTAATCCATAGCGGCCAGGGCGACGTGACCTCATACAGCCTGCTGGTGCGTCGGCTGCCGGGACGTCCGATTTATGGACTCCAATCTGCTGGGCTTCATGGCGAAAGCTGGCCGGCTATGAGCGTGCCCGCGATGGCGCGACGCTATCTTTCTGAAGTCATTGCCAGAGACCCGACCGGCCCGTATTTGCTCGGCGCCACTTGCATGGGTGGAATGGTTGCTTTTGAAATGGCGCAGATGCTGGTTCGCCAAGGCCGTCGAGTGGCATTGCTGGCGATGTTTGATGTCGCTTATCCGCAGTATCACGGGAAGGAAAAATTTTACGGGCCGGTGCGCGACTCGATACGCGACGGGCTTCGAATTTTGCGCTGGGGACTCGTTCGGGCCGCGGGTTTGGGGCGCAACCGGCATTGGTTGCCGGCGTATCGTCGCTTTGTCGTGCATATGAACAGCCGCGCCTACCGTTCTTACACGCCGGAATTTTATCCTGGCACGGCCACGCTGTTTGTCACTGCCGAGACAAAATTTCCGCGCGAAGACCCTCGCTTGCTCATGCGCCGGCATGCGCAGGAAACAAAAATCATCACGCTGCCCGGCGACCGCAACGGCCTGTTTATCCCGCCAGCCGTGGACGAACTGGCGCGGCAATTGCAAATTTGGCTCGACCTCGTCGAAAAGAAAAATGCGACGTGAGAGGGGCTGTTCACATCCGCAATTGCCTGCGCAGCGAGCATTGGAGATGATTTTGGGCTTGTCCTTGAATCGTGCGCGCCGGAGGATTCAGAAAAAACATTGCCGGGAGGTCCGGTGTTCGACATTCGGAAGCGGGCGAGCATCGCAGTTGTTTTGAAAACGTGTGGATGTCCGCTGATTTGAAAAATATGAGTTGGAACACATGGCGCAAACACCATGATAATCCGCCGAATCTTCAGGAGCGTCCGCGGATTGTCCGCGGGCAAATTTTCTACGAAGTGGAAACCTCCATTCCCGCTTGTTTCCGGCAAGTGGCTGAAGCGCATCCGACGCAAACGGCGCTGGGCGGCGGCGCGTGGCAGCCGACTTATGCGGAACTGGACGCCGCGACCACCTCTCTCGCCGATGTTTTGATTGCGCGCGGCGCAAAAACCGGTGACCGCGTGGCGTTGCTGATGCGGCACGACGCGCCGCTCATCGCGGCGGCGCTGGCCGTTCTCAAAACTGGCGGCATTGTCGTGGTGTTGAATCCCACCGAACCACCCGCGCGGCTCAAACATATTTTAGATGACGCCGAGCCAAATTTGATCGTCACGGACGCCGCCAACGAAAATCTCGCCGGACATATTGCTGGAAAAAACCGCGAAATAATTTTTTTTGACGGGCAAACTTCTGTTCCGGCGAAAGCCGCCAAAATCAAAATTACGCCGACGGACGTTGCCTGGCTCATTTATACTTCGGGTTCGACCGGCAACCCCAAAGGCGTCATGCAAACGCATCGCAACATCCTGCACAACGTCCTGCGCCTTTCCCGAGGAACGGAATTGTCGGCGGAAGACCGGGTGGTGCTGCTCGGCTCGCCCAGCGGCGGGCTGGGTGTGGCGACGATGTGGTGCGCCCTGCTCAACGGCGCTGCGCTTTTTCCTTTTCCCATCATGGAAAAAGGCGTTGCCGGTTTCAAAAATTTGATGTTGGAAAATAAAATAACTGTTTATGTCTCGTCTGTTTCCGTGTTCCGCAGTTTTGTGAAGACTTTGGCGGACACGGATTTTTTTCCCCACGTCAAACTGGTCCGCTTTGCCTCCGAGACGGCCACGGCGGATGATTTCGCGGCCTTCAAAAAACATTTTCCCGGCAACTGCATCCTGTTGCACACCTTGTCCTCCTCCGAAACCGGGAACATCACGCAACATCGTCTTACTCACAATGACAAATTCGGTGAAGGCCGGCTGCCGGTAGGACGGCCAGCGGACGGAATAGAAATCTTGCTGCTGGATGAAAATGGCCGGGAAGTCCGCGCCGGCGAAATCGGCGAGGTTGTCGTCAAGAGCCGCCATCTTTCGCCCGGTTACTGGCGCAACGAAACATTGACCGCCGAGTGTTTTTCCGAAAACGGCGGGACAGGCGGCGCCCGATCATTTCGCAGCGGTGATCTTGGCCGGCGTGCGGCGGATGGCGCGCTCATTTTCATGGGTCGTAAAGACGCGCGCGTCAAAGTTCACGGTTACCGGATCGAACTCTCTGAAGTCGAAGAAACTCTGGCGCGACAGCCCGAAGTGGAAAGAGCCGTCGTCTCGGCAAGCGCGATGCCAGACGGCCGCATACAACTAGTAGCCCACGTCGTCCCGCGCGCCGGCCGGAACTGTACCGCCGAAATTTTACGGCGCGGATTGGGCAAAACGCTGCCGGGTTACATGACGCCCGCGCATTTTTTCTTTCTCGAAAAAATTCCGCTCACGCCGCACGGCAAGGTTGATCGTGAAAAACTCCTGCAGTTCAATCCGCCGGCTGCCGCAACGACGGCGGAAAATCCGGCGACGGAAACCGAAGTTTTGCTGGCCGGCATTTGGAAAAAGGTTTTCAACCGCGAATCCATCGGGCGGCGCGACAATTTTTTTGATCTGGGCGGCGATTCGCTCAATGCGGCCGTGTTGGCGGCGGAGATCCATACCGCGTTCGAGGTGGAACTCAACCTCCGCGCGTTCGCAGAACATTCAACGTTGGAAAAATTGTCGCTTGCCGTTGACAACCTGTGCCGCGAGCGCGGCGCAAAAGGTCTACCGAGGCTTGCACGCGCGCCGCGTGACGTCCCCCTGCCGTTATCGTTCGCGCAAGAACGTTGTTGGAAGCATTCTCAAACCCCTGAAGGATCGCTCGGTTACACGATGGCGCTTAGCTATCACATCTGCGGCCCGCTCAACGCCGATATTCTACGCGAGAGCATGAGTTACCTGGTCCGGCGCCACGAAATTTTGCGTACGACCTTTGACGAAGTCGGTGGCCAATTGTCGCAGATCGTTCATCCAGCCGAACCGATGCCGCTGCCGGTACTGGATTTCGTCGGCGCGCCCGACGCGGAAGAACGGGCGACGCTCGTGCTTCGGCAGGAAGGACGCCGGTTGTTCAATTTCAAACAGCTGCCGCTGCTGCGCTTCATCTTGGTGCGAATCCGCGAGAACGAATATTGGCTGTTGCGCCTCAGCCATCACATCATTTCCGACGCGTGGTCGTGGAAAATCTATTTTCGCGAGCTTGGGCAGATTTATGAGGCGAAGTCGCGCGGGGAAACTCCGCCGTTGCCGGAATTTGAGCCGCTGCAATATGGCGATTACGCCGCGCAACAGCGGCGCGATTTGAATCCGGACGGCGCCGCTTACCGGGAAATCGTTGCGTGGTGGGACCAGCAGTTCTCCGGCAGGTCGCGTCCGGTCAAGTTGCCATTTCAAAGGTTTTGGCGGTCGCGCCGCGCCCAGCCTGCCGACGGACACATCTGGTGGGGATTTAATTCCATAATCTCACGGCGGCTTGATCAAATTGCGCGCGAAGAAGGCACAACTTATTACACAATTCGCCTCGCGGCATTTGTCGCTTTGCTTTCGGCCAAAGCCAGCCAGTCCGACGTGGTTCTCGGCACTTATGTGACCGAACGCAGCCGCGTAGAAACGCAAAATATGTTCGGCTATTTTGTTAATCTGGCCACGTTAAACTTGCAATGCGACCATGCCCGGACGTTTCGCGAATGGCTTTCCACGGTCCGAAAATTAGTCGGCGAAGTGCAGGCGCGCGCCGAAATTCCCTGTGACCAATTATACGAAGAATTGCGCCGGCAGGGCGCGAACCCATCTGAAATCGGCATTATCTTCAGCATTGGCGCGCACACCGCTCCGGTGCGTTTTGGCGGCCTTGAACTTACATGGCTGGACCGGCGCATGGAAGCGATGCCCTGGGGTTTCTGCGTGACGCTCGATCAACACGACGAGGAGCACCGCTGTCGCGCGGCCTTCGACGCCCGAATTTACAATCCGGCCCGTGTGCGCAAATGGATCAAACGGTTTGTGCGGTTGGTTGAAGCCATAGCCGCCAATCCTGATCGCTCCGTCGGCGAATTGCTGTCGGCGGCTTCAAGGAAATAAACCCGCGAAATTAGACCGGCGCGAAATTCACGTCCACAACTGCCGGTCGAGCGAGCGGTATTGAATCGCCTCGGAAATGTGCTCGCTCAAAATGTTTTCTGAATTTGCCAAATCCGCAATCGTCCGCGCCACTTTCAAAATGCGGTCGTAGGCGCGGGCGCTGAAATTCAAATCGGTCATCGCATTTTTGAGCAATTCCTTCGTCGCGTCGTCGAGCGCGCAAAATTCCTTCAGCTCCTTGGGACCAATCCGCGCGTTGCACGTGATTTTCGGTTTGTGCGCGAAACGTTTTTGCTGAATTTCTCGCGCGGACACGACGCGCTCGCGGATTTGCGCCGAAGTTTCGCCCGTGCGGTCGCCGGAAATTTCGCGGAACTTCACCGGCGGCACTTCGACGTGCAAATCAATCCGGTCCAGCAGCGGCCCGGAAATCCGGCCGAGATAGCTTTGGATTTCGCGCGGCGAACATCGTGATTCGCCGGGCATTTTTCCGTCCGGCGTCGGGTTCATCGCGGCGACGAGCATGAATTGCGACGGAAACGTCATCGTGCCCGCCGCGCGCGAAATGGTCACGCGGCCTTCTTCGAGCGGCTGGCGCATCGTTTCCAAAACGCTGCGTTTGAACTCAGGAAGTTCGTCCAGAAACAAAACACCGTGGTGCGCCAGCGAAATTTCCCCCGGCGTCGGATTGATGTTGCCGCCGAGCAAACCCGCGTCGCTGGCCGTGTGATGCGGCGCGCGAAACGGCCGCTGCGTGACGAGCGCCTGTCCCGGCGCGAGCAGGCCGACGATGCTGTGGATTTTTGTCGTCTCCAGCGCTTCGTCCAAGGTCAGCGGCGGCAAAATCGTCGCCAGCCGTTTGGCGAGCATGGATTTTCCGGTGCCCGGCGGCCCGATGAGCAGGATGTTGTGCCCGCCGGCGGCGGCGATTTCCAGGGCGCGCTTGACGTTTTCCTGTCCCTTGACCTCGGCAAAATCGGATTCCTCGTCGTGGTTGTGCTCGAAAATTTTCCGGATGTCCACTTTCACCGGTGTGATTTTAATCTCACCTTCGAGAAATTGCGCGGCTTCGCGGAGATTTTGGACCGGAATCACCTGCAAGCCGGCAACGACCGCCGCTTCCGCCGCATTTTCCGCCGGAACCAAAATGCCCGTTTTGCCGTCGGCTTTCGCGCGAAGTGCAATCGGCAAAATGCCTTTGCTTGGCCGCACGCCGCCGGTCAACGCCAGTTCGCCGACGGCGATGAATTGGTCCAGTTGGTCCGTTTCAATTTGCTCGCTCGCGGCGAGCATGCCGAGCGCGATGGGCAAATCAAAACTCGGCCCTTCCTTTTTCACGTCGGCAGGCGCGAGATTGATCGTCGTGCGGCCCATCGGAAATTTGTAGCCGGAATTGGCGAGCGCAGTCGAGACGCGGTCTTTGGATTCCTTGACCGCCGCGTCCGGCAAACCGACGAGCGCGATAAACGTGTCGCCGTAGCCGACATTGACTTCGACTTCAACCGGGAACGCCTCGATGCCGTTAAGAGCGGCCGAGCAAACCTTCGCGAGCATCGAAAACTTATGACCGATTCAGCGGAAAATCACAATTCCATTTTACGATTCAAAGACGACTTTGCAGCCACAATAGAAAATTTTTCAACCAGCCAAAATTAAGATAGCCCAGTGCCAACGCGGAATAGGCGAACAGCAGCACGCCAAAAACTGCCGCCCATTCCCAGCAATGAATCCGTTCCTTGCGGCTCTTGAGCAAAAACGCTGCGGTGAAAATGTTTCCGGCCAGCGCAAGCGCCAGGCTCCAGAACAAAAGCAGTTGCAGCGTTGGTGCGAACCCGATCTGCAATTTCCAAAACCGCGCGGTCGCCGCCGCCGGGATGCCAATGACGATGACAATCAGCAGCGCACAATTGACGCATTTGATGAGAAACCGTTGCATGGAACCACGCGCTCGCGGCTAATTTATTTTCTCCGCGATTTTGTATTTGAACATCCGCTTCTTCATCCAGCGCACCGCCAGCAAATCGTAAGACGACGCGAACAGCCGGTTCCAAACGCCATAATGCGTCTGCCCGCTCGTGCGCGGATTGTGGCCGACGGGAATCTCCGTGACGGTGAAGCCTTCGATCTTGAACAGCGTCGGCAGAAAACGGTGCATTCCCTTGAAAAATTTCAAATCGGCGACGCACTCGCGCTTGAACGCGCGGTAACAGCAGCCAGCGTCGGAAATGTTTTCGCCGGACAATTTGTTGCGAACCCAGTTGGCGATTTTCGACGATGCGATGCGGATGAAATTGTCGCCTTGTGCGCGCGCGGCAATCCGCGTGCCGCAGGCGCAGTCGAATTTTTCCAGCGCCGCCAGAAGTTTCGGCGCGTCGTTCGGATCGTTCTGCAAATCCGCGTCGAGCGTGACGATGAATTTTCCGCGCGCCGCCTTTATGCCCGCCCACAGTGCGGCGGATTGGCCGCAATTGAACGCAAATCGCTGCGCGCGGATTTTTGAATCCGCCGCCGCGAGCTCCTTCAAAATTTCCCAGGAATTGTCTGAACTGCAATCGTCCGTGAAAACGATTTCGTAATTTGATTTGAGCGGCTCCGCCGCCACGCGAATCGCCGTAACAAGCGGCTTCAAATTCGCCGCTTCGTTGTGGCAGGGAACTACAAAGCTGATTTCGACTGGCTCGCTCATTTGGCTTCGCCCTGTTTCACGCGCAAAAAAACTTCGCGGCCTTTCCAAGTTTTCACGCCGACATTATTCAGCAAACCGAGATGATAACGCCACGACATTCCGTAAAACGGATTATGCGTCGGCCAGAACGAAATAATATCCACGCTGATTTCCCTGGCCATTTCAATCGCGCGCGCAATTGTCTTTGGCGAATCATTCCAGTTGAACAGAAGATATTTCCATTCGAGGAACGGCATCTTCAGGCCGCGCGCGTCGCGATACGCGGCCATTTGCTTCATCGCGTCGAACGCCTTCGCGAAACTGCCGCGCATCATGTATTTGGCGCACATCGCGTCGCTGATGCCGTGGACGGAAAACTGGATGTCGCTCAAATTCAACGCCGCCTTGCGCTTGGCGTCCGTGTTCAGCAAAATGCCGTTGGTCGAAACGCGGATGTAAGCATCGGGATTTTTTTGACGCAACAGCGGCAGTTCCTGGCAAATCGTCGGCGACAAAAACGGCTCGCCGAGGTTCAGATAAAAAATCCGCTCCATCTTCAGCCGCGCCGCGAGGTCAGCCATTTGTGACAACTCGGCGAGCGGCATGGTTTTTTTTGTGCGCACGTTCGCCGCGCCCTCGCGCGCGCAGCCGATGCAGTCCACGTTGCAAATCACCGTGTTTTCCAAAAGCATTCCGCGATGGGGCAAATGTGGTTTCGGCGGCTGTTCGCCGCGTCTCAATCGCCGCAAATCGCCGCAGCGCGAGCAGGTTGGAATCGGCATTTTACCTTTCGCCAGATCGTCGCGGAATTTTTGCGAGGTCGGACCAAAAAAGATTTCCTCGAAGGAATTCTTCCGCAAATCGCCGAGATGCCCGGTGCCGTCGTAATCCTGGCAGTTGCAGGAAACGGTCAGATCGGAATTGATGGTGAGGTTGTATTCCGATTCGCCGGCAAGCGCGATGCAATCGTATTTACGCCCGGTGATTTTGGCCTTCAATTCGAGCCAGCGCGATTTCATCCAGCGGACGACATCGCTTACGCGCCAGTTGAAGCGCGTCTTCGGATTTTTAATCGCGCGCGTTGTCGGCGTGGTGGCCATGAAAATAGAATGGCCGCGCGAAGTTAATTGAGCAAGCGATACCAATTGTCGCGCTGATGCGGCTCGTAGCCCAGTTCGGAAATCAACCGCTTCATGTCCGCGACGGTCATGCGGAAAGTTGTCCCCGCCTGCGACACGACATTTTCCTCAATCATGATGCTGCCTAAATCGTTCGCGCCGAATTTCAGCGCGACTTGGCCGATTTCCAAACCTTGCGTGACCCACGAGCTTTGGACGTTCGTGAAATTATCCAGATAAATGCGGCCGAGCGCCTGCATCCGCAAATATTCGTGCGCGCCGACCGTCGGCGCTTTGAGCTTCGTGTGCTCGGCCTGAAACGTCCAGCAGATGAACGCGGTGAAATGCCCTTTTTTGTAGCTGAGCGACTTGTCCTGCTGCGCCCGCAACCGCTCCAAATGTTCGATGCGATCTTCAATCGTTTCGACGTGACCGAACATCATCGTCGCGCTCGAATACAAACCGAGCCGGTGCGCTACATCCATGACCTCCAGCCAGTCGCTGCTCATCGCCTTGAGCGGAGAAATTCTTTGGCGCACGCGGTCAACGAGAATTTCGCCGCCGCCGCCGGGAATCGAGCCGAGGCCGGCGGCTTTGAAATCGCCGATGATTTTTTCCAGCGGCTCGTTGAACACTTCGCGGAAATGAATAAACTCGCTCGGGCTGAATCCGTGGATGTTGAAATTCGGAAATTTATTTTTGACGTGTGAGAGCAAATCCAGATACCACTGCTTGGTCAGCTTCGGATGATGGCCGCCCTGCATCAGCATTTGCGAGCCGCCGAGCGCGATGGTTTCCTCGATTTTTTTGTCCATCTCGTCGCGCGAAATGACATAGGAGTCGTCGTCTTTCTCCGTCCGATAAAACGCGCAGAACTTGCAATAGACATTGCAGACATTCGTGTAATTGACATTGCGGTCAACGATGTAGGTGACGATGTCGTTGCCGCGACCGTTAAAATCCTTCGCCTTGGCCAGTTGCCGACGACGATCGGCGAGCGCGCCGAGTTCCTCCAGCGGTAGATGCCAAAGCCGCAGCGCCTCGGCCTGGGAAATGCGTTTGCCTTCCCAGACTTTTTGCAGCAACTCGTCCAATGACGCGTCGTAAATCACAGTCTGAAGCTACCAGAAAATTTTTTGCCGACAAGCCGACGTTCAGCGGGCGCGCCGGAATTTCTCCGCCTCGATCGTCGCCAGCATGTCGCAGGCTTCCTTGACGAGTTCCTTTCTGCCGAGCGCCTTCGCGGCGGCGGCTTTGTGCAATTGCGCCTCGACGCATTGCGGGTCCAGCGCGAGGGCACGACCGGCAAATTCCAGCGCCTGCTCGTGGCGTCCGAGCCGGCCAGCGATGCTCGCCAGATTCGCCCAGCCGAGCTTGTTTTGCGGCTCGAGCTTCAACGCCTGTTCCATGCAACGGAGGCCTTCCGCCGGCTTGTTCAACGAATCAAATAAAATTCCCGCGAGGTTGTTCCAGGCTTTGAAATCCGAAGCATCCAATCCCAACACGCGACGGTAAATTGTTTCCGCTTCGGCAAACCGGCCCATCGCCGCGAGCGCGACGCCCTGAAAAAACAGCGCCTTCGCGTCCGCTGGATTTTCCGCGTGCCACTTCTGCGCGAACGCCAGCACGTCCGGCCACAAACTTTTGTCACAAAGCTCGCGCGCCGCCATGATTTTTTGTTCGAAGGTCATGTCAAAATTGTTCCGATTCAACCCGCGACGATTGTCGCCGCCGCCGGTTACGTTTCAAAGTTCCAATTTCGGTTCGCCGAGCCAGAGAAAATTTTTCAGCGCGAACAACTCCAGCGCGAACGGAATGTAACCGCCATAGCCCAGCAGCGGCATTTCAAAGAGGTGCAGGAAATTCGCGCCCGGCGTGCGGTAAATCCATTGCGGCCATGACCAGTAATTCCACATCTCCCAGAAAAATCCGCAGATGAGCGCGCCGAGCGACAGTGAAATAATTGGCCGCCAATCGCCGTGCTGGAGCCATTCCAGAAAATGCCGCCGGCCCAGCCAGCGATTCACCGGCTCCAAAATCAGTACCAGCGAAATCCAGACGCACGGATAGAAAAATTTCGGCCAGAGCAGCGTCAGCGCCAACATGACCAAGCCCGCAAGCAGCAATCCAAAATTCACGCGCGGCGTGTCCGGAATCCGCTTGCCGGGCCGGAGCGATTGCACACAGCGGAATGTCCGCACCAGTTCCGCCGTTTCAAACACGGCCGGCATGACCGTCGAAAATGAAATGGTGCAGAGCGCGTAGTATTCGAACGGCGTGAACACGCTCGTGCCAAGATATTGCCAGTTGTCCGTTCGGTCGTTGATGATTTCAAACAGCCACCATGCCGGCGTGGACAAAATGAAAAGCAGGACGAAACCTTTGCGCGAGCGCGACCACAGCGACGCTCCCTTGCGCCAGCCGACCAACCCGTCCACCGTCAGGATGTAGCCGAGCCACAACGGGAAAAACAAATAGGCCGTCCGCACGCCGGACAGCGTCCAATCCAGCGGCCAGCAGATTGCCACCAGAAGCAGTCCCAGCCAGCCCTGCGGCGCGAATCCCGATCGTCGTTGCGCGATGTCCATTGATGGTGAATCTAAGAACAGCCATGACCCCGCGCAAGCCGTGTTGAATTCTTTCCGGCGCGAAGTCAAAGACGTTTCCGTGCGCGCCAACTTCCTGTATCATTTTCGTTTTATGAATTCTGTTACGACGACAAATACCGTGCGCCCGGAAAAATCGTTTGCGCTGGCGGTCTTTGCCGTGATGATTGCAGGCGCCTGCACCTTCCTGAACGTTTATTGCACGCAGCCGTTGCTGCCGCTGTTGCAGCATATTTTTCATGCGTCCGTGCTGGAAGTCAGCCTGACCGTGGGCGCGGTCACCTTGTCGGTCGCCATCATGGCACCTGTCACCGGCCTGCTGGCGGAAACGATTGGCCGCAAAAAAGTCATCGTCCCCGCCCTGTTTGCCATGGCCGTTTCCATCCTGCTGACCGCCACGGCGCAAAATCTTCACGCCCTCATTTTCTGGCGCTTTGTCCAGGGATTGTTCGTGCCCGGCGTCATCGCCGTCATCATCGCCTACATCAACGAGGAATTTTCCGGCCGCACCGGCGCGGTGATGTCCGCCTACGTTGCGGGCACGGTGTTCGGCGGGTTTCTCGGGCGCTTCCTGTCCGGCGTGATCGCCGCGCACGGAAACTGGCGCGCGCCCTTCGTGGTTCTGGGCGTGCTGGATTTGCTGGGCGCGTTTGCCGTGCGCCAATGGCTTCCGCTGGCGGCGAATTTTGTTCCCGCCAAACATATTTTCAAATCCTTCAGCGACACGTGGGGGCATTTGCAAAATCCCCGGCTGCTGGCGGTTTGCGGCATGGGCTTTACGGTTTTGTTTTCACTGGTCGGCGTGTTCACCTATGCGAATTTTTATCTCGCCCGGCCGCCGTTCAACTTGAATCCCGCCGCCTTGGGCAGCGTCTTTTTCGTCTATCTGCTGGGCTGCGTGGTGACGCCGCTGGCCGGACGATTCCTGGACCGGCACGGTTTTCGCCGCACGGCGCTGCTCTCCGTGAGCATGAGCATCAGCGGACTTTTGTTGACGCTGATTCCATCGCTTCCCGCGGTGATTGCCGGGCTGGCCATTTTTTCCTCGGGCATTTTCGTTTCGCAATCCGCGGCGACGGTGTTGACCGGCCGCGTGGCGGGACGCGCGCGCTCCGCCGCCGCCGGTCTTTACGTGACGTTTTATTACGTCGGCGGAAGCGTGGCGGCGGTCGTAACGGCGTGGTTCTGGTTGAACGGCGGCTGGCCGGCCTGCGTCGGTTTGTTCGCCACAATCAGTTTGGCGACGCTGGGATTCAGCGCATTGGGCGGACGCGCCGCTACCGGAGAAAAACCCGCCGGCCCGCTGGTGGACACGGCCATTTAAGCGGCAACGGAAAATCTATTCGGGTGAAGATTTGAAAATCAGCCAGCCCCAGCCGACCAGAAAACTCACGCCGCCGATTGGAGTGATTGCGCCGAGCCAAAGCACATTCGTCGCCGCCAGCAAATACAGCGAGCCGGAGAAGAAGCAAATGCCAATGAGAAAACTCCACCACGCCACCGCCGGAAACGGCTTGCGCTCCGCCAGCACGAACAGCATGACGGCGTGGATGAAATGATAAAACACCGCTGTTTCCCAAACGCCGGCCATGCCGTTTTGCGCGAGCCGATGTTTCAGCGCGTGTGCGCCGAACGCGCCGGACGCCACGGCGAGAAATCCCGCCGCCGCGGCAATGCGGGTGGCCAGTGTTTGATTCATCGCGCCAGTGTTGATTTGGAAAGGCCCGCGCGCAAATCTTTTTCCAGCGGCGAAGGCGCTCAATCCGAATATCCCCGCCAGACAATTGCCGTCGCCGTGGCCGGATCAAACGCCGCGTAAATGCTGCCGAGTTCGTGCTCCTCGCCTTCCTTGAAAACGCGCTTGTAGCAAAGCGCGTCGGTCAGCGGCGGCAGGCTTTGATACAGCCTGCTCCTTTTGAGGGCTGATGATTCGAGCATTTTCCTGAATTCAAAATCGTCCACCGGAATCAGCTTCGCCCCGTTGACCATCGTTTGAAAATCCTTTGGCCCGACGTTGAACACAGCCAGCCATTCGCTGCGCAGAAACGTTGTATACCCGGCGACCTGGACATGGCTGGCTGACGCGGGAACATTTCCATAACAAATGTAGCCCAGCCGGTGAGCCGGCGATTTGCCCGCGCCCAACAACACGAGCAGCCCGGTCACCACCAGCCCCGGCCCCATCAGCAACGCCAGCGCCGCCGGCGTCTTCATCGCGCGCTTCTCAATCAAGACCTTGGTCAGCGCAAAGACCGTGCTGCCCGCTCCCCCGACCAGCACCAGGACCGGAATCAACGGCAACAAAGCCATGACGCAGGCTTTGCCGAAAAATTCGTAAGTGCCGTATTGCGTGGCCAGAAAGAAAAGCACGCCGGCGCTCACCAGCACGGCGTTCAAGAGCCACAGCCGCCAGTAATTGATTCGGCGCGGATTCACGCCAGTTTGAGTTTCAACTGCATTCACGTCCGCAACAGGAAAGCCGACTGGATTGCAAACGCAAGGTTTTAGGGCAACAGGCAAAGGCGCGTCCAAAGGCCGTCTTTGACGTTCCAAACTTTCATTCTGGCGCATCCGAATTGAAGTTTGGCATTCCAAAGTTGAACATTGGGACGCCATAGTTTGACTCTGGTTGACAAAAGTTCAGATCTGGCCGGTCAAAGTTAAGATTTTGACAACCAAAGTTGAACTCTAGGCGACGATTGTTGAACTCTAGTCAACCATTGTTGAACTCTGGACGACGATTGTTGGAGTTTGGTCAACCATTGTTCAAGTATGGTCGGCAAAAGTTGAACTTTGATTGACCAAAGTTAAACTTTTTAGCCCCTTTTCTCTCGAATTGAGGGCAAAAGCTGCCTTTTAGGTTAAAAATGTGCCGGAACATTCAATTTTTCCCCTATACTGATGCGCAAATCTTTTTCCATCCCGCGAAGGCGCGGGCAAAGGCGACTGTAGCGGCGGTCTGTGACTGGCGACGGCGCTGACACACCGCCGCTACAGGAAATCGGGGAGGTGATAGTTGCGGACTTCTTCCGTTAAAGTTTCGCTTGTGGCCGAGGTCAGGCACTCCCATTTTTTCAACGGGCATAATCCGTCAACGCGGTAGGAAAATCACCTGCGGTTCACGTCTTAACGTGCAGATTTAATGAACCGCAGCCGTTTCGACAACGAATTGAACCAGTCGCGTAGAATTGATTCAGATTTCTTTTGTCCATTACATACAAAGAAGCGCACTTTGGGCATTTGAGACCGAGACTTTCAAATTCTTCTTTTATCAAACGTTGTGGTTCTTCCATTTTGCCGACCATCGGCGGATGCTGCATACACAACAAAAGTCCAGCGGTTGCGCGTGGTTCTTGTCTTTGTATTTGAACTGGACTTGGAAAACTTTCGCCTTCTCGGCTGAAATCAAAGTTTCAAGCAGTTGGTCATGAAGGAAAAAACAGTAGTCGTGACAAAATTTGAATTCGGTAGGCAGCGCGATTTTCTTTTTCATCGAATTTGCCTGCGTCGTTTATCAGCATGGAAATTACTTCGGCATTTCCAGCTTCACCTTCACCGCCACTTGCTGAACATCTTTGTCGCCGCGGCCGGAGAGATTCACGATGATGAGTGCGTCCTTCGGCATTTTCGGCGCGCGCTTCATCACCTCGGCCACGGCGTGCGCGCTTTCCAGCGCGGGGATGATGCCTTCCAGCCGCGCCAGTTTCATGAACGCCGCCAGCGCCGCGTCGTCCTTGGTGTAGGTGTATTCCACGCGCTTTTCGTCGTGCAGCCAGGCGTGTTCCGGCCCCACGGCGGCGTAGTCCAGCCCGGCGCTGACGCTGTGCGTGGATTGAATCTGGCCGTCTTTGTCCTGCAAAATGTAGCTGCGCGTTCCCTGCAACACGCCGAGCGACCCGCCGTGGAACCGCGCCGCGTGCTGCTCGGGCTTGATGCCCAGTCCGCCCGCCTCCACGCCGACCATCTTCACGCCCGCGTCTTCGAGGAACGGATAGAACAGGCCCATGGCGTTCGAGCCGCCGCCGACGCAGGCGAGCAGCAGGTCGGGCAGGCGGCTTTCCTTTTCCAAAATCTGCGCGCGCGCCTCGTCGCCGATGACACGCTGGAAATTCCGCACCATCACCGGATAGGGATGCGCGCCATAAACCGTGCCGAGGATGTAATGCGTGTTGCGGACGTTCGTCACCCAGTCGCGCATCGCCTCGTTCACGGCTTCCTTGAGCGTCTTCTGGCCGGCATGCACCGGCACGACTTCCGCGCCGAGCATTTTCATGCGATAGACGTTCAACTCCTGCCGCTTGCAATCCACGTCGCCCATGTAAATGACGCATTTCAGGCCGAACATCGCGGCGACGGTGGCGGTGGCGACGCCGTGCTGGCCCGCGCCAGTCTCGGCGATGACGCGCGTCTTGCCCATGCATTTGGCGATGAGAACCTGCCCGATGCAATTGTTGATCTTGTGCGCGCCGGTGTGGAGCAGGTCCTCGCGCTTGAGATAAATTTTCGCGCCGCCGAGTTCGCGCGTGAGGCGTTCGGCAAAGTAAAGCGGCGTGGGGCGCCCGCAAAATTCCTTTAGGTAGTAGGACAGTTCGCGCTGGAACTCCGGGTCGTGCTGGGCGCGGAAGTATTCGGCCTCCAGCTCCTGCAACGGGTGCATGAGCGTCTCCGGCACGAAACGTCCGCCGTAGGGACCGAAATGGCCCCGGGCGTCGGGCAAATTTTCCGCGGCAATCGAACTCATGCCGCCATTTTCACGCAAAGGCGCAAAGAGGCAAAGGATTTTCTAACCACAGGTGAACACGGATAAACACGGATTCAGACTCAGCAACGGTTTTATCCGTGGTTGATTTGTTTCACGGCCTGGATAAACGCATTTACTTTTGCGTGATCCTTTTTGCCGGGCGAACTTTCCACGCCGCTGGCCACGTCCACGCCAAAGGGCCGGACTTTGCGGACGGCAGCGGCGACATTTTCCGGCATCAAACCGCCGGCGAGAAAAATCGGCTTGCCGAATTTTTGCGCTTCAACGGCCAAATCCCAGTTGAACACCTCGCCCGTGCCGCCGCGCGCTTCGGGCGAAAAGGCGTCGAGCAAATATGCGTCGGTCTGGTAATTCGGAATTTCCACGAGCGATTCGGCGTCGCGGATGCGAAAGGCTTTCATGCTCATCAAGCCGAATTGCGTGCAAAATTCCGGCGGTTCGTCGCCGTGGAATTGGAGCATGGTTAGGCCGGCTTCGGAAATCGCGCGCAAAATAAATTCCTCCGGCGCGTTCACGAACAGGCCGACGCGCATGATGAACGCCGGCAGTTGCTTGGAAATTTCCGCAGTGGTTTTCAGCGAAACGTGCCGCGGACTTTTCTCGTAAAAATTGAAGCCCAAAGCGTCCGCGCCCGCTTCAACGGCGGCCAGCGCGTCGGCGAGATTCGTGATGCCACAGATTTTGACCCGCGTTTCCATTTACGATTTACGATTTACGACCCGATTGGAAAACCGGCGCACCCATCGTAAATCGTAAATCGTAAATTGCAAATCAGTGAACGAAGTGGCTGACGATCTGGAAGACGATAAATGCACAGACATAGGCCAGCCCGGTCATGTAGGCGATTTGAAACAGCGGCCATTTCCAGGAGTTCGTTTCGCGCCGGACGACCGCCGTGGTGGAAAGGCATTGCGCCGCCAAAATGTAAAAGACCAGCAGGCTCGCGCAGGTCGCCACGGTAAAAATCGGCGCGCCGTTGAAGCGCGTGGCATGACGAAGCGTGTCGTAAAGCGACGTGTGATTTTCCCCCGCGCCGCCGCCAACGCCATAAACGACCGCCAGCGTGGAAACGATGACTTCGCGCGCGGCGAATGAGCTGACGAGGCCGATGCCGATTTGCCAGTCGTAACCGAGCGGCTTGATGACCGGCTCGATGGCATGGCCGATTTTGCCGGCAAAGGAATTTTGCAGCGCGAATTGTTGCGTCAACTGATCGGCGCTCGCGCGAAGCTCGTTCGCCTTTTGCGCGTCGCCGGATTTTTGAAATTGAGCAGCTTGCTGTTTCATCGCAACGGCGGCCGGCGGCGGCGAAGATTTTGGATAATACGACAGCGCCCATAAAACCAGCGACATGAGCAAAATGATTGTGCCGGCCTGTTTCACGAAAATTTTCGCGCGGTCGAGCGTGTGCAGCAGCGCGGTCTTCAGCCCCGGCAGGCGATACGGCGGCAGTTCAATCACCAGCGGCTTGCTGCCGCCGGGCAAAATCGTGCGGCGAAAGATCAGCGCGGCAATCATCGCGAAAACCACGCCGGTCGCGTAGGCGCCGGTGAAAACGAGCGCGGCCTTGAACGGCGAATTGGGAAACAGCAGCGCCGTGACCATCGCATAAACCGGAATCCGCGCGGAGCACGCCATCAGCGGCGTGACCAAAATCGTCACGAGCCGGTCGCGTGGATTTTCAATGACACGCGCGGACATGATGGCCGGAATCGCGCACGCGTGGGCCGAAAGCATTGGGACAAACGCCTTGCCCGGCAGGCCGAGCCGGCGCATCACCTTGTCCATCACAAACGCCGCGCGCGCCAGATACCCGGTGTCTTCCAGCAGCGCGAGCGCGAAAAACAAGATGCAAATCTGCGGCAGAAACACCAGCACGCCGCCGACGCCCGCGATGACGCCGTTGACCAGCAGGCTTTGCAAATCGCCGGCGGGAATTTCCGCCGCCACCAACGTGCCGACGGTTGCAAAAAGGTGGTCAATCAAATCCATCGGGATTTTTGCCGCCCAAAAAATCAGCGCGAACAGCGACAACATGACGCCGGTAAAAATCGCCGCGCCGGCGACCGGATGCGTCAGGATTTCATCCAGCTTCTCCGTGCGTTGTGACCGGCGCGCGGCGGCGGCGTTCATCACTTTTTCGGAAATGGATTCGGTCCATTCGTAGCGTGCTTGAAAAGGGCAACTGCTGCAGCTCGTGCACAATCGCGGTTTGTTCAACGCCGCGGTTTGCGGCGCGCCGTCGGCCAAGCGCGCGATTTCACCGCGCAGTTCGTCAACGCCTTTTCCCGTGCGTGCTGCAATCGGCACGACCGGGCAGCCAAGCCCGGCGCGCAGTTTATTCACGTCAATGCGGATGCCATCGTGTTCGGCCATGTCCATCATGTTCAACGCGACGACGACGGGACGGTTGAGTTCCAGCACCTGGCTGGCGAGAAAAAGATTTCGTTCGAGATTGGTCGCATCCACGACGATGAGCGTGGCGTCCGGCACCTCCTGGCCGGGCAGCCGTCCGCACAGCGCGTCGCTCGCGTGTTTCTCCTCCGGCGCCGGGCTGTCCAAGCTGTAAAGGCCCGGCAAATCAACAATGACGACCGCCTGATGGCAGCCGACCTGCGCCCGGCCGATTTTGCGTTCAATCGTCGTGCCGGGAAAATTCGCGGTCTTGGCGCGCAGGCCGGTCAACGCGTTGAACAAGGTGGTCTTGCCTGCGTTCGGATTTCCGACGAGCGCGACGGTGAACGCGTGCTGCCGGAGCGGGCCGACCGAAGGACTATTTTCCTTTGCGCCGTTCTTCCGGCCGTTGGCAAAATTTTCCATGACGCTGTTCATTCGCACGACGATTCCTGCAACGCGCATCGTTCGGGCGGTGAACAAACTTCCAGCCACACACGCGACGCGAGTTCTGCGGACATCCCGATGCGCGACCCGAAAACGCGGACGATGAGCGGATCGCCGGTTTTGACGAGCTCGACCCGACGCCCGACGCAAACTCCCAGCATCTTGAGCCGCTGAATGTCCTCGCCTTCGCTTTCGATGCGGCGGACGACGGCGCACGTTCGCGGCGGAAGTTCGTTCAACCGCACTTCCGCCAAAATTATCGGAGCTGATTCCATCACCATGTTAGAATACTAAACGACCTGTTTTTTGTATCTCACCATTTATTGCTCTCTTCTTACCAATTTTTGACCATAGGCGGTTTTAAACTCGTCGAATTGCGGTTTTTTGCTTAAATAGACGCGTTGCCGCGCACAATTTACTTCGATTACAACGCCACAACGCCGCTGGACCCAGCGGTGCGTGACGCTATGCTGCCTTTTCTCGACGAAGTCTGGGGAAATCCTTCGAGTGTCCATCACGTCGGCAGAAAAGCGCGGGCGCTGCTGGACGATGCGCGAGACCGGACGGCGAAATTTCTCGGCGCGAAACCCAGCGAAATCATTTTCACGAGCGGCGGGACGGAATCGAACAACCTAGCCATTTTCGGGGCGGCGCGGTTTCTCAAGGCCAAGGGAAAGCATTTGATCACTTCCGTGGTTGAGCATCATGCGGTTTTGCACTCATTCGATTACCTCGAAAAGAGGGAAGACTTTGAAGTCACGCGGCTGCCGGTTGATTCTGACGGCCGTGTTTCGCCGGACGATTTGAAAAAGGCGATTCGGGCGGACACAACTTTGGTTTCCGTCATGGCGGCGAACAATGAAATTGGAACGATTCAACCGGTTGCCGAACTTGGCGCGGTTTGTCGCGAGCGCGGAATCTTATTTCACACGGACGCGGTTCAATGGTTTGGCAAGGAGTCGTTTGAAAAGATTTCGCAATTCAACGCCGATTTGGTTTCAGTTTGCGTGCACAAATTT
>DATJRH010000041.1:0-16141 GCA_035504945.1 Candidatus Aquilonibacter sp.
TCCAACGCGCGAAATGCCTGGGGATTCAAATGTGCCACGCGATCCAGAATGGCTGCTTCGATGTGATTCATGCCCGACACTTCCCTGCACTTGCACAAATAATTCGTTACCGCGCCTTGCTTGAATTTTGCAAACGTTTCCTCGACGGCGACGGTGTAATCAATTTCCGAATCGAAGAGACTCACCGTGACGCTGCCGCCTTTGATGCGCACGCAATAGCGAATGGCCGCCAACCCGGATTTTACCACATTGGCTTCCCGGCGGAGCGATTGGAAACGACCGGATTCGACATAGTGCGCCAGATATTCCCTAAAAGCGCGCAGCCCACGCGAATTTGGGCCAGCCATTTCAAAAATACGGAGGAACTCCGTGGCTGCCGCACAGTAGATTTCCACCGCATCCAGAAACCATCGCTCCTTTGAAAATTTGTAGTGCCAATTCTTTGCTGCGGCGAGATGCCTGCGCATTGTCCGCATCCGCTCCGAGAAAGATTTGATGCCCGCAAACAGCCGCTGATTTTCGAGGTCGTGCATGATTTGCTGGCGGTAATCAACCGCCGCAAGATTAGTCAGGCGGGTGTAAAAGAATGGCTTGAGATTGTATTCCTCACGGCCGGCCGTAATAGCATCCACGATCTGGTCGAGATTCAAATCGCGGAAAAAGGCCGGAGGCTCAATTTTATCTCCAATTTTTCCAGAATCGGTGGATTCAAAGAGAATACTTTGAAAGGACGTGTTAGAAGGGGCATTGGCCCAAGCCGTCGCTTCTTTCTGGCTCGCTAAACACCCCTTGAGTTCAAAGCGTTCGTCTAAACTTGTTGTTTGCATGACTTGCCACCGATTCCAGTTCAATTTCGGTAGAAGTCATTAGCCAGAGGGCGGTTCGCCGCAAAACGGCAAGGCAAACTTCATTGCCTAATAAAATTCTATCATCTTTTGAGATGAATACAACTTTCCCGCCAGTATGACTGGCAGTTGAAGGGAACGCACACGGCCCGAACGATGGTGGTCGGATTTCTCCCCGGCCACTCACCGCCTCAATGGAGTATGCCTATTGGGAATAGGCAGAGAAGCGGTATCGTAGCCGCGGCGCTCCCAAATCAAACTATCGCTTCCAACGGGCATTAAACACCGCGCCGCCGTAACACGCCTTTTTGCCCAACTCACGCTCAATAGCGAGGAGGCGATTATATTTTGCAATTCGCTCGGAACGGCAAAGCGACCCGGTCTTGATTTGACCTGCATCGGTGCCGACGGCAAAGTCGGCAATGAAAGCGTCTTCAGTTTCACCGGAACGATGTGAAATAACCGTGCCATAATTGGCTTTTTGCGCCATCGCCACCGTTTCCAAAGTTTCGCTGACCGTGCCGATTTGGTTTAGTTTGATGAGAATCGCATTAGCAATGCCGTCGCGGATACCTTCTGCAAATATTGTCGGATTGGTAACGAAATTGTCGTCGCCAACGAGTTGCCGTTTTTTGCCGAGCGCCTGGGTGATGGACAGCCAGCCTTCGCGGTCTTCTTCGCCCATCCCGTCTTCCAGCGAAAGGATCGGATATTTATCCAGCCAACCGCGATACAGTTCGACCATTTCGGACGGCGATTTGCGCGAACTGTCTGATTTTTTGAACACATAAGCGCCACTGTCGTAAAACTCACTGGCTGCCGGGTCGAGCGCGATGGCGATGTCCCTGCCGGGTTGATAACCAGCGGTTTGGATAGCTTCAACGATTACCTCGACGGCTTCGTCGTTGGTTTTAAGGTTCGGGGCAAAACCGCCTTCATCGCCGACAGAAGTCACGAGTCCGCGCTTTTGCAGGGACTTCTTCAGCGTGTGAAATGTTTCCGCGCCGTAGCGCAATGCCTCGGCAAAATTCGGCGCGCCGATGGGGAATAGCATGAACTCCTGAAAATCAACGTTGTTCGTGGCGTGCGCGCCGCCATTGAGGACATTCATTTGCGGCGCAGGCAAAGTGAATGGTCCTTTGCCACCGTGCAGCTTGCGGATGTAAGCGTAGAGCGGCAGGTTTGAATCCAGCGCCGCCGTGCGGCACACGGCCATTGAGACGCCCAGAATGGCGTTCGCGCCAAGTTTGGATTTGGTATCTGTGCCATCGAGCTTTCGCATCAGTTCGTCAATTTCCTTTTGCGCGTGCGGTGATTTGCCTTTCAGTTTCGGCGCGATGATTTTGTTGACGTTCTCGACCGCCTTGAGCACGCCCTTGCCGCCATAGCGTTTGGTGTCGCCGTCGCGGAGTTCTACCGCCTCGCGGATGCCGGTGGATGCACCACTTGGCACGCAGGCCGAGGCGTTGATGCCATTGTTAAGCGCGAGACTGACCATGACTGTTGGGTTGCCGCGCGAATCGAGAATTTCCTGTGCAATTATGTTTTGTATTTTATTCATTTTGATTTTTTGATGTGGTTTGTTCGGAAATTTTTGGAACCGTTTTTACGATCAGAACGCTGCAATGAGCGTGGTCAGAAATGCGGTCGGCAGTATCGCCGAGCAACCGCCCCCACAATTCGGAATGGCCGCTGTGGCCGACGACAATCAAATCGTATCCGCCTTCGTCGGCATATTGGACAATGGTTTTGGCCGGATGGCCGGCACGCGCGACGCACCGGATGTCGAGGCAATGCGTTTTGACGACAGCTTTGATTTCCTTGCAAAGTTCGTCGAAGTATTCGTTCACCGCTTCTTTTCCCGCTACAACTTCGCTCGGCAAATCGGAGCAGCGCGGCAACGGCTCGCGCACCCAAAGCGCCGTCAACTTCATGTTAAAATCCATTGCCATTGCCGCCGCGCATCGCAAGGCAGCTTTGGCTCTCTTTGAACCGTCATAGCCGATAAGGACTTTTTGGAACATAACTCACCGCTCTCCCATTGGACTTTCCAATGGGATTTCTTTGACAGACATTTTCATTGTCATCGGTACAAAAAAAGGCTCAACAACAACGCCACGAGCAATGCCAGCAGCACATAAGCGGCATAGGCGTTGATGCGACCGTGGTGCATCACGGCCAGAGCGTGGGACAAGCCCCACACCACGTTCTTTGCCGGTTGAATCGCCAAACGATCCACTATATGCACCGCAACCCGCTCGCGCCGGATGGCCGTGCGGAAGTGCTGCGCCACGGTTTCGCGCGTGTCCGAAATCGTTGTGGGCCGGAACACGGCGTCGAAAATCACGCGCACCGGATTGGAGAATCCCGTCGCCGTGTAAGTCATTTCCGGCAGCAACCGCCGCACACCGCCGTCCCACCGCGTTCGCCGTGACAGTTTCCGGCTGCGCGTCAGGCACAGACGAACAACGACATAAGTGAGAACCAACAGGACGACCAACGCGACCAGCATGTAAGAGGTGGACATAGCGAAGACTACCGGATTTTCCGTGCCGCCACGATGCAGCACAACCAACCCGCGTCCAGGCAAAACACCCTGGCCGACTTGTGCGCCGAGATTATGAAAATCTTCCACGAACGCGGGCGGTAACGTGTTGTGCGCCGGATAGGAGGCGAAAAACGGCGGCACAAGCGCATCGGCGCTGGAATCCGTCCACGGTTGCAGTTGGCGACTCAAAGCGGGAATCATGTAAGTCGGTAGCACGCCGAGCAGCAAACACAGCACAGCCAGAAAAATCATCGGCACAATGGAGGTTCCACGCGCTTCAACGGCTTTGGCGGCTTCCTCCGAACGCGACATGCCAAGAAATCCCATTGCAAACGCTTTGACGAAACACGTCACGGCCAGCGCCGCCGTCAGCGCGAGTCCCGCGCCGCACAACGCGAAAACCAATTTCACTAGCGTCGAGGGCAATTCCGCCGAGCGCAGCATTGTTTGAAGCGTGAGCCATTCGCTGACGAAACCATTGAACGGCGGCAGCGCCGAAATTGCCAGCGTGCCGACCAGAAATGCGCCCGCCGTCCACGGCATCGCGCGAATCAAGCCGCCGAGCTTGTTCAAGTCGCGCGTTCCGGCGCGGTCGTCCACCGTTCCCGCGCCGAGGAACAGCAGCGATTTATACACCGAATGATTGATCATGTGATAAAACGCCGCGATGAACGCGATGCCTGCCAGCGCGGGTTTACCATAGGTGGTGAAAATCATTCCCGCGCCGAGACCGGCGGTCACGATGCCGATATTTTCAATTGAACTGTGGGCGAGCATGGCTTTGAGGTCGTTTTCGGTGGTCGCGTAAAGAATTCCGACCAGCGCGGAAATCGTCCCAATGATGAGCACAACCACGCCCGCCCCGATCATCCCGTTTTGCGTCACGGGCACGAGGTCGAGATTCACGCGAACGATGCCGTAAAGTCCCAAGTTCAAAATTGTGCCGGAAAGAATCGCCGAGACATTGGCCGGTGCGGCGGGATGCGCCCGAGGCAGCCAGGTGTTGACCGGCACAAGTCCCGCCTTGACGCCGAAACCGAAAAACGTCAGCAAAAAAATCGTCCAGCGGGTGAAGCTACCGAAATCTGCGCCCGCCGTTTTGAACGTGGCAAAGTCAGGCGAGCCGGTTTTCACTGCGAGAAACAGGAACACCAAGGCGACCGCCACAAATCCGGCCTCGCCCATAGCCAGCATGAGATAACCCGCGCGGCTGGTTTCGTCGCGCCGGTGCTCGAAGTTTACGAGCAGATAGCTCAATATGGACATCGCCTCCCATGCCAGCAGGAACAGCAGCACGTCGTTAGCAATCAGAATGAGCACGATGGAAGCGAACAGCAGCAGATACCAGGCGTTGAGTGCCTTGAGATTGTAATGCCCGGCATACCGCTTCAAATAGCCCGCCGAAAAAATGGAACTGGCCAGAACGACCACTGCCGCCACCGCCAAAAAGAGCGCCGATAGACGGTCGAGCGAAACCGTCAGCGTTCCCCATCCACGAATCGTCCAGAGGTCGGCTTGGAAAGTTTGGCCCGACCACAGAACATTTTCGGCGACCCACAACGTCAGCAGGGCTGCCAGCGAACCGGCCCAGGCCAGCAGCGCGGGATTGCGCCGGTCGGGGACAACTATTCCCACCAGCGCGCCTGCAAGGCACAGCGCGAAAATCAATTCCAGCAACAAACCATCCGTGCCCATAAAACTTTTTCACGCCACGACGATTCCGGCAAACATCGGACTCGTCACGGCGTTTGGAACAATAAAAAGACGACCAGCACGACCAGTAACGTCAGCAACGCATAGGCGGCGTAGGCATTGAATCTCCCGTGGTGCATCAACGCCAGACGGCTAGCGAACCACATCACCGCCGTTCTGACTGGATGGAAAACCAATTTGTCCACCAGATGCACGCGCTCCTTCTCGCGCCGGATGGCCGTTCGGAAATGTTCGGCCACGGTCTCGCGCGTGTCTTCCACCGTCGTCGGACGGAACACTGCGTCGAAAATCACGCGCACCGGGTTGGAAAAGCCGGTTGCCGTGTAAGTCATCTCCGGCAATAAATTTCGCACGCCGCCGTCCCAACGAATTTTCCGCGACAATTTTCGGTTGGGCGTCAGCCACAGGCGCACGACAACATAAGTCGCCAGCAGCAAAACAATCAGCACGACGAACGAATAGGAAGTGGACATGGCAAAGACCACCGGATTTTCTGTTCCACCACGATGGAGCACGACCAAACCACGTCCGGGCACAACGCTTTGGCCAACTTGCGCGCCTAGATTGTGAAAATCATCTACGAAGGCGGGAGGCAAGGTGTTGTGCGCAGAATTGGAGGCGAAAAACGGCGGCACGAGCGCATCGCTGGCGCTCGCACCAACCAATGGATTGGTCGCGGTGTCCAGCGCAGGAATCACATAAGTCGGCATCACACCAAACGCGAGGCACAGTGCGGCAAGAATGGCCATTGGCGCGAGTGCGCCAGATTTGGCTTCACTGACTTTTTGATTTTCATTCAGCCGCCGCATCCCCAAAAAGCTCATTGCAAATACTTTCACAAAACACGTCACTGCCAGCGCCGCCGTCAGAGCCAGTCCCGCGCCGCACAGGGCGAAAACCAGTTTCGCGCCGGTTGAGGACAATTCCGCCGAGCGCAGCATCGTTTGCAGCGTGAGCCATTCGCTGACGAAGCCGTTGAAGGGCGGCAGCGCCGCGATGGAGAGCGTGCCGATGAGAAAGCCGAGCGCGGTCAGCGGCATCCATTTGTTCAGGCCACCGAGCCGGTCCATGTCGCGCGTGCCGGTTTGCGCTTCCACCGTGCCCACGCCGAAGAACAGCAGCGTTTTGTAAAGCGAGTGATTGATCAAATGATACAACGCCGCAACAAAGGCAATCGCCGCAAGCGCTGGATGATTCGTCGCCACAAAAACCATGCCTGCACCGATGCCGGCGACGATAATACCGACGTTTTCAATCGAACTGTGCGCCAACATGATTTTGAGATCGTTGTCCGTGGTCGCGTAAAGAATTCCGAGCAATGCGGAAATTGTTCCAACCACCAGCACGAGTAGACCCGGCCCGGCATGAGTCGCAGGCATGAGGTCGGCGTTCACGCGCAAAATTCCGTAAAGGCCGAGATTCAGTGTCGCGCCCGCCAGGACAGGAACAAACGCACGAGGTGCGGCGACATAGGCGCGTGGCAACCAAAAATTTACCGGCACGAGTCCGGCCTTCACGCCAAACCCGAAAAACGAGAGCAGGAAAACCGCCCATTGCATACCCGCGCCCAAACCCGGCACTGCTGATTTGATGGCACCGAAATCCAGCGAGCCAGTGCCGACCGCGAGCAGAAGAAAACCAAGCGCCGCCGCAAGCGTCCCTGCCTCGCCCATCGCCAGCAGTAGATAGCCCGACCCGGCATGGCCGTTTTCCTTTTCCCGCGCACACACGATGAGCAGCCAGCAAAGGATGGACATGACTTCCCACGCCAGCAGAAACAGCACGACATCACCTGCGATGAAAATCAGGGCGATGGACGCATAAAGCCCGAACATAAACACCGTGAACGCACGCGCCGGTCCTTGCGGACGGCCATCAGAGCCTCCCGCAAAAATTGAAGCCGGAAAGAGCACCAAGCCCGTGATGAAAATGAACACCGCCGAAAGTGAATCCATTTTCAGCGTGAGCGTTGCCGCCAATCCCGGCAACGTCCATAGCGGCTGGCTGAAAGTGTTCCCGGCAAGCAGCGCGCTTGCGCCTGCCAAAATCAAAGCAACGGATGCAAGACATCCGAGCCACGCAAGCACGTTGCCCTGCCGCGATGGAGGCGCGGCCAGCGACAATAAAATGCCCACGCCGCATAGCGCGAAAAAAATTGAAATAATCGTTGGCGTTTCCATTTATGCCTTTACCGCGCTGTTTCCAATTGCCCACGCCGCCGGCGCTTTGCGCCCGACCATGACAAGCAGGCCATGTAAAATTGCCAGAGGCGGTGGTGGATTTCCGGGCACTTCCACATCTACTGGCAAAACGTCCGCCACCCCTTTGGCGCAGACAAAACTTTCGGCGAACACGCCGCCGGACACCGCGCACGCGCCGACGGCCATAACCCGCTTGGGCGTGGGCATGGCGTCATAAACTTTTTTCAATGCGAATTTCATGTGATCCGTCACAGGACCGACGACCAGCAGCACGTCCGCGTGGCGCGGCGAAGGCGTGATAAAAAATCCCAGCCGGTGCATGTTGTAATATGGATTGTTGAGTTGTTTGACTTCGTTGAGACATGCGCCGCAGTCGCCCGCGTCCACGACGCAGATGTGGATCGAACGCTCGAAAGGCTGGCCAAATTCATGTTGGCCGTCGCGTACAGTCCCCCACTCATAGGTCTGCTCCCAATTTACCGGATGTTCAATGTCGCGAATACAGCGGTAGCAATGGATGCAACGGCGAATGTCTGCCACAACCTTGCCGTTGGCGTGGCTGAACACACCTGGCGGACAACTTTCAATCAATGAAGCAACCTGGTTTGCGGGATAATCGCCCCCGACCGGCAGGCCGGGCGACACACCCACAGCCGCTTCCGGTTTAGCCGGATACGCGGTCGTTTTAATTCCTGTCCGAATTCCGTTGATGACCCATTGGCTCATAAAATTTATCGGTCGTTTTCCGCCACGGACAAATCGAACGTGGACAACATGATCGGAAAATCCTGGAATGCAAATTTCTCCACGGATAGGTGGAAGCCGTGCCAGTTGGCAAACGACGGCGGAACGATTCGATAACGCGCAATTTTTCCGCCCTCATTCAGCCGCACCCAATGAAATGCGCCACCGCGCGGGGCTTCGACCCAGCCCAAAGCCGCGCCCGCGCGAAATTGAATCGGTACACGAACGCTGCCACTTTGCAGCGCGGCAACGGCTTGTTCCATAATGCGAACCGATTGCCGCGTTTCGGCGAACAAAATCCTCAACCGCGCGTAGCCGTCCCCCTCCTTTTCACCCGGCACGTCGAACTGAAATTTTTCATAGCCCAAATACGGTTGCGCGCGGCGCAAATCGCGGATGATGCCCGACGCGCGGGCAATGGGTCCGAGCAGGCCGTAAACCATCGCCGTCCGCTCTGGCACGATGCCGACTTCCTCAAGGCGGTCTAGAAAACTGCTGGAGACGCGCAATTGTTTTTCGAGTCTGTTGAGTTGCGCCAATACCTTCTGCGATTTTTCGAGCGCCTTGGCGCAAGCGTCATTCGGCAAATCGCAGAGCAGTCCACCCAACGCGAGCAGGCCGAACAAATAACGATGGCCGGTAAGCTCGCCGGAAATCCGCAGTAAATCCTCTTCCAAAATTCCGGCCTGACTGTTGGCGACGGCCAGCGCAGTGGACTCGCAAATTTCCTGAATCGCCCCGGCGTGCTGGCGCAGGCGTTCGAGCTCCGCCAGAAACACGCGCAAGGTTTTTGCACGCGGCGGAATGTTCGCACCGCAAATTGTTTCAGCGGCATGACAAAAAGCCAATCCATGAGCGAATGCTGTTATCGCCGCGAACCGCTCTGCCAACAACAAAACTTCGTCCAGCGTTTTGCCTTCGGCGAGTTTCTCAATCGCGCGCCATTTGTAAAACAGGCGCGGCGTAGAGCGGATGACATCTTCGCCAACAGTTTCGAGCAGAAAATGCACCGACTCGGTTACACCGGAGTATTTCGGGCCGACAGGCATCACGAACGCACCCGGCTCCTGAACGATTCGATGCGGACGCCAATCTGCGTCGGGTTTGCGATGGCGCATGGCTGCCTGTGGATCAAAATGGCGGCGCATCGGCTCGACGTTTTCCTGCCAGGCGTCATCGTGCAAAATAAAATCACCGAGACGCGGATGACCTTCAAAGTTCAGGCCAAACAAATCCTCGGCTTCGCGCTCGTGCCAGTCGGCAGCATGAACAAATTTGACGATGCTCGGGAAAGTTTTTTCAGCGAGCGGTGCAGTGACCAGCACATGAACCCAGCCGGCGTCGCCCTCGCCATAAAAGGCATAACGCAACTGCCATTCAGTCGCGCCTTCTTCCACAATCAAACCAGCGAAACTGAAATTCCAATCAAGGAAGAGGCGTCCGCACAATTCCGGCAGCGCGGCGCGGGCGCAAGTCACTTCGCACGGTGAACCGGAATTGGACGGACATTGCACCTGGCCGGGCCAGCGTTGGTCGATTTCTTGTTTCAGTTCGGTGCGGTTCATGGCAATGGATTTTTCATTTCGTCAAAGCAGCGGTGGCTTGGGTCAGTAAATCATGCAGCGATTGGGGGATGTAAAAGCCAAGCACAAGCACCGGCACGGCGGCCAAAACCAGCGCCAGCCGGCAACTGAACGGGAGATGAAGCTTGTTTCCCGGTTCAGAATGATTGTTCGGTGACTCTGCGCCACTTTCATTTTCCCGCGCGCCGAAAACCATACGGTTGACGTGCAACATGATTCCAAAAAACGCGATGACGATGAATATGGCAAGCAGCCCTGTCGCCACATAATGTTTCTGCGTCAACCCAGCTTTGAGAATGGTAAATTCACTCAAGAAAACCGCCATCGGTGGCGCGCCAGCGATGGCCAGCCCGCCAAAAACGAGCGCGGCACCGGCAATGGGAGATTGACGAATGAGTCCGCGAATGGATGCGATTTGCCGCGTCTCAACGGCAAGCAGCACAGTCCCGGTGGCGAAGAAACAAAAAGATTTCGTCACGCAATGGCTGACGATTTGTTGCATCGCTCCGTAACCGGCAACCGATATGCCGAGGCCGACCGCTGTTAAAATGATGCCCATGTGCTCGACGGTGGAGAAAGCGAACATACGTTTGTAGTCTTTCACTTGCAGGAGCAAAAACGCGGCGGTGCCGACCGAAATGAGGCCGAGCACCAGCGCCCAAGTTTCAGCATGAGAGTTTGGCGCGGCTTGCATCACGGGAAATAACCGCAGAATGACGTAGAGAATGGATGTGGTTTCGATGCCCGAAAGCAACGCGCAAATCGGCGAGGGTGCCTGGCTGTGGGCGTCCGGCAGCCAAGTGTGCATCGGAACGAAACCAACCTTCGTTCCGAGACCAATCAAAATCAGCAGGAACGCCGTTTGCAAAAGAACCGGCGGCATCGTGGGCGCGGCGGTAATCAAGTTATTCCAAGTGTAAGCATCATTGCTGCCCGACGCCTGCATGGCCGCAAACAAAACCAAAAATCCGAACAGTGCCATGCCCGCGCCCATGAGCGAGAGCACGACGTATTTCCAAGCGGCTTCCAATGCCTCGCGCGTGTTTTCAAATGAGACGAGCAGCGCGGAACAGAGCGTTGTCAATTCGACCACAATCCAAACCAGCGTCGGCTCGGCCAAAACCGGAATGGCGAGCATCGAAAAGACAAACAGGTTGTAATTGATGTAGTAGAGCCGGAGTTTTCCCGGTTTCAAGTTGCCGTGCGCCATGTAACCGGCAGAGAAAATCGCCGCTGTCGTTGCGACGAACGCAATCAACACCAGAATCAACGCGCTCAAACCGTCCACGGCAACCCATTTGAGCCATCCAAGGCTCAAATCCACAGTGACGGAATTGCCGTTTGAAGCAAGCCAGGCAACACGCGCAGCCAAAATCAAAGTGGCCAGCGAAGATACGACCGTCACACCCGCCGCCCAAGGTTTTTTGAAAGGCAGACAGACAAGCGCAGTTGCAATCAGTGGCAGTAGCAAAACGATGAGGACGCTCATTCCGTTCCCTCCTTTTCCGCCGGTTCGACCGTGGCTTCTTTCAAGCTGGCTAGTTCGCCTACGGCGGTTGTGCCGATTTGTTTTTGGACGGCTCGCGTCAGGACGCCCATGATGAAAACGATTATCAAGCCGTCCGTGGCGATGGCCAATTCGACGAGCAGCGGCAGATTGCGCGCGATGGCGATGCCGCACAAGAACGCGCCGTTTTCCATCGCCAACAAACCAATGAGCAGCGGCACCGCTTCGCGACGCACCGTGAGCGTGAACGCGCCGAGTAGCAACCCGGCGATGCCAATCGGCACGTTCGGGCCGCGAAATTCCGGCGCGACGGAGTTTAACAACGGCTGGGCCAAAAAGTAGGCTAGAATCGCCAGCGCCAAGGCGATAAGCAGGGCGGTCGGGATGTTCAACCCCTGGTCAACTTCGCGGCGCGTGTAAATTTCCGATGGCGATGTCTTGCGCAACAGCCACGGAACGATGATCGGCTTGCTGATGATGTTCACCAGCGCCACACCGTAAAGATGATCCGACGTGTAACGTAATCCCAGGAACACGGCGGACGCGGCGAGTAACAACGATTGCACGATGAACAAATTCAGACAGCCTCGCGCCTGTCGCATGGCCACAATTCCGAAGCCCGTCAGCAGAAACAGTCCGGTGACCAGCGCGTTAAGATTAACCAATAATTGATTGGTGGTGTCGCTCATTTTTCGTTAAGGCAGAAAGACCTGCGCAATCATTGCTGCGACGGACGTGATGAACGCCGCGCCTAAAAATTCGGCAATGCGGAAGAGCCGGAGCTTGGAAAGTGACGATTCGATGACAACCAGCACGAGCAAAAAGCAGAGGATTTTGAACAGAACGAGTGGAATGGCTAGAAGCACGGCACTTAAAGTTTGATCGCCCGCCAGACCCCACGGTGTCACCAGCACGTTGAGAAAAATACACAGGAGCACAAAGAACTTCATCTGGCCACCCCATTTCATCAGCGCGAAGCCGCGCCCGGAGTATTCGAGCGACTTGGATTCGTCAATCATTGCCAGTTCAAAATGGCCGGTTGGATTGTCCACGGGAATGCGGCCGCCTTCGGCCAGAATCAGCATGAGAAACGCCAACACCAGCAGCACATGCGACGGCATGAAGAAATTCGCGAGCGGCGTCACCCACTTTTCTTGAACGATGTAGGGAATGGTTGAACCGGCCACAAAGGAAACGGTGAAGAAAACAATCATGAACACCGGCTCGGCCAGAAAGCCGACCATGCGCGTGCGGCTCGCGCCGACTGGACCGTATGGATTCGCCGTGTCAATTGCCGCGAGCGTGGCGAAAAAGCCGCCGAGCGCCAGAATGAATCCGCCGCCAATCATGTCGCCCATGAACGCGAAAAACAGCGGATAGTTCGTCAATACCGGAATCAGCAGCGCGACGAAAATCGGCGTAACGAAAACGATATAAGGCGTGAACCGGAAAATCCACGAACTGTCTTCCGACACGATTTCGTCCTTGTGAAACAGTTTCCACAAATCGCGATACGGCTGGAAAATACTCGGCCCGCGCTTGGACTGAATCATTTCCTTGAGTCGCGAAGTCACGCCAGACGCCAGCGGCGCGAAGGACATCACCACCAGAACTTGAATCAGATTGAAGAGAATGTGGTTGAACATAATCAACTTTTGGGGTGCTCCGCGCCGATGGCATTTTCTTCGTCAGCGCGATAGTCAATGACACGCACCTTTTCCAGTGTGATCAAACCGCCTTTCATCATTTCATCAAGCACAGGCAGGAAGGCGTTAACCTTTTCCTCACTATCCACGATTTCGATGACGAGTGGTAAATCATACGACAGCCGAAGAATCTTCTGTGTATGCAGACGGCTTGATTTGCCAAAACCCATTGGCCCGCGCAAAACCGTCGCCCCAGCCAAATGCGCTTCGCGTGCTTTGAGAACGATGCCTTCATAAAGCGGTTTGTGCCCGTAACGGTCGCTTTCGCCGATGAAGATTCGCAATAGAACAGCTTCGTGAGGCAGGTGCATAATTTATCCTTTCATGGGGTTGATGATCTCGGCCAGAAGGTGTCCCGCCCAGACGGCAGTCAAACACAGGACTAGGTTGAACGCCGCATTGCCGCCGGCATAAAGCCATTCGTTGTCTTGCGCGAGATTCAAGGTTTGCAGGCTGAAGGAGGAAAACGTGGTGTAACCGCCGCAAAAGCCGGTCATAAAAAAATTACGGCCACGCGGCCCCACCAGCCAGCGTCCTTCCGGCGCTGTCACCGTAGCAAAGAACCCGATGATAAAAGAACCTGTGACATTGACGAAAAGCGTGCCCCACGGAAATGACTGACCGAACCGGTTGGCGACAAAACCAGAAGCCCAATAGCGTGCAATACCACCTGCCGCGCTGCCTACCCCAACGATAACGTAGTTGAGCATAAAAAAATCCTGCCGACACTTCATGTTTCGGTAGGAGTTATTAGCCCTGAAATCGTCGGGCGGTTTTCCCATTTCGGGAGGGCAAACACCATTGCCAAAACGCATTCTACCTATCGCACCAATCCTCGCAAGTTTTTTTCAATACAGTTTTTCAGCGTCAGTACTGCCGGTTAAAGGGCGAACAGAAATTGGCGCATAAAAAAAGCGAGAAAACAGCGGCGAAAGGATTTTTCATCGCACCCGGCAAACACTTCGGCGAAATCCAACCAAATGAATGTTCACACGATTGCTATCCGCCAAGAAATGCCTCCTTGCCGTGACCAACGCCTTGCGCATCCGCGCCTGCGCGTTCATCACGGCGGCTCTTTGGCTTCCGTCTGGCCGTCTGCCGCGTGAAAGCTCGCAGCAAGACGGCCAGACCGAAGCGTGTTCGCTACATCATCCTTCTCCTCGTTCGCGAGGAGAGGGTGAGTTATTTTATGGAACGTTTTCCCAAGGTAGCCCTTACACCGTGCGAACAACCTTGAGATTGTGCGCTGGGATTTTGGGCCAGAGTTTTATGGATTCGGTTCAAGCACAAGCTCAACGCAAGTTGACACCATACCGGCATAAAATGTGTCTTGTTTTTGTCAGAAAAAGTGCATATTTTTTCTGACAATAATTAAATGGGAAAACACGCAAAATCCATTGATAGTCAAATCCTCCAACGGGTCAAAGCCGTTGGCAGGGGCCGGGTTTTCACGCCCAGGGATTTTTTGGACCTCGGCAGCCGCGATGCCGTGGACAAGGCACTTTCCCGTCATGCGCAAAGTGGTGCCATCCGAAAATTGGCGCGCGGCCTTTACGATTATCCACGCCAAGACCCTCAACTCGGCTTGCTTTCGCCGTCCATAGATGCCATCGCCCAAGCTCTGCAAGGACGCGATGCCGTCCGCCTGCAACCCTCCGGCGCTTACGCCGCCAATCTGCTCGGCCTTTCGGATCAAGTGCCGATGCGAATTGTTTTTCTGACTGACGGTTCCCCGCGCCGGATTCAGCTTGGCAAACTCCAGATTATTCTCAAACGCACCACGCCCCGCAGCATGGCAACCGCCGGGAAAGTCAGCGGTTTGGTGATTCAGGCATTGCGTCACCTGGGTCAGCGCCATGTGGACGGCAATGTGTCGGCCACCCTTCGCCAGCGCCTCAAACCGGCCGACAAACGACAACTGCTAAAAGATGTTCGCTACGCTCCGACTTGGATTGCCCGATTTATGCAGCAGGTTGCCGAAACCACAAAAAAATGAGCCATGCCATCCTTCGCCCAACTTCCGCCTGACCAGCGCCGTCGCCTCTGCAACGAGGCACAGGCAAAACTTGGTCTTCACGCGGTTAGCGTGGAAAAAGATTTTTGGGTCTGCTGGACGCTGCGTGAATTGTTTCAACTACCGGAATGGGGAGTGCATTTCACTTTCAAAGGCGGCACGTCACTCGCCAAGTGTTGGAAACTCATTGAACGATTTTCGGAGGACATTGACGTTGTCATTGAGCGCGATTTTCTCGGTTTCGGCGGCGACCGTGGACCTGAACACGCGCCGAGCAAGAAACAACAACGTGCGCGGTTGGACGCGCTCAAGGCCGAATGTCAGCAACGCATCCAACATTCCCTGCTGCCGGCTCTCACTGCCCGATTCAAATCGCTGCTGCCGTCGGACGCGCGTTGGAAATTGCAGGAAGACCCTGCTGATCCCGACGGACAGTCATTGTCATTCTTTTATCCAGCAGTGATTGAAACCGCTGCTTATGTCCAGCCGGTGGTGAAGATCGAACTCGGCGCGCGTTCGGACACCGAGCCATCAGAGTCGCCGCAAATTCAGTCCTATCTCGCCGAAGCGTTTCCGCAAATTCTCGGCCCGGATACATTTTCTGTCCGCGCGGTCGCACCTCGCCGCACATTTTGGGAAAAGGCCATGCTCCTTCACGAAGAAACCTTTCGTCCGGCGGACAAGCCGCGCAAGGTGCGTCTCGCCCGGCACTACTACGACCTTTGGTGCCTCATCAACAAGGGCGTCGCCGCTCAAGCGATGGCCGATGCGAACCTGTTCAAGCGGGTTGCCGCTCACCGCGAAATTTTCTTCCGGTGGTCGTGGGTGGATTACACCACCCTCCGGTCCGGCTCGCTCCGCCTCGTGCCGCCTGCCGATCAACTGGCTCCCTGGCGGCAGGATTACCAGACCATGCGGAGCGAAATGTTTTTCGGGGACGTGCCGAAGTTTGATGAAATCCTCCGCGTCGTCGGTGAGTTTGAAAAACGGTTTAATCACTTGTCGGAGAAATGAAGTGACGACAAATCGTCCATCGGACTTGTGTTATGCGCGTAATTTGAATGACATCGGCCACGCACAATTTCAAAAGGTTGGACTGTTTTTGTCCTGCCTAGCCTTGTAAAATGACGAAAAATGTTCGCTCTTGCCGCCAATTTGTTCCGTGAAGTCCGCGCCGATTTTTTTCGCGTATTGGCCAGTCCATTGGCGGGACTTTATGTGGACGTGCTGGATGTGCTGGAGCACGAAGCGGTGCAGCGGAATCACGGCCTGGATCGGGG
>DATJRH010000042.1:0-38357 GCA_035504945.1 Candidatus Aquilonibacter sp.
AAAAACATTAAGTCCCCGCCCGACCTTTCGGTCGAACGGGGACAAATGGGGAATGGGAGTTCGTCAATCTCTCTTTCCCGAACTGGCATTAGACGCGCACCCTCGCGGGGGCTGCCAGCTTCCCGACGCCATTCTCCACGGCAAGCGGAGTTTTCGGCCTCGTAGCAGGGCCGTCCAGCGCCTTGCGGTCGCTGAATTTCAAGTGAGGCTTTTCAGCTCGCTTCAACTGGTGGTTGCGCCACCGGCCTGCGAACCAGGTTGAGACACGCCTGTAATTTTCTTTCGCGTCTCCACCATTAGCACCGGGTCAGCCGCCGCTTTTGACGGCGCGTTTGCCCGACGCCACGGGTCTCGCCTCTTCACTTTCAGGTTGCTTTTTCTCACAGCCCGGCGGTGCCGTTTTTAACATCGCCGTTCTTCGGAAGTTTTTCACGCGGCCTGCCCAGCCTTCGTGACCTTCCCGGTGCGAATGCTCATTTTGTTCCGCCTTTCGGCGTTTTTCATTGGGCGGTTCCAACTTTTTATTTTTGAACCCGCCAGAGTCATCCGTCCGTGCTGATGCACAGTAACAACCATTTACCCTCTGGGTAACTGCGATTCGCCCAAGCTCGAAACCTGCCTAGACTACTTGACTCGGTTCGGAACGGTTTCTCATCGTCCCTCGCCGCCTAGTCCCTCATTCGCATTTGACACGCGCGAACGTGCCAGAGGAACTGGTGAATTCTGCCTCCGCCACCGGCCTTTCAGTCAGCTTAAGAGGAGCCGGGCCAACCAGCCTGACCCAACTTTTCCCCGGTCACCCGGGATTATCCATGAAACGAACTGCTGCAATCTTTCAACCGCCGCTGCCCGCTTCGTTCTTTCAATGAACTGCGAACATCATATCACTTTTCTCAATTCCTACAACGAATTGATATGCACAGCTTGTTCACCAAAAACCCGACGTGAACAACCGGTGAAAAACTCAAATCGGCCCGTCAAATCAACGCGATTCCAATTTCACGAACGCGAATTATTCACAGCTTTTTCAGGTCGAAAACAGCAGCGGTGAACAAGTTCTGTTTGTGAATTTTTTGAAAATTTCCACTCGACAGAAAAAAAATTCAGCGCAAGCTTCCGCTGGAAAAGTCAACCGGCCGGATACAATTTTATGAATGATTCAACCGCCTTCCAAATAGGACAAATTGCCGGTGTAATCATGTTTCTGGCATTGTTTCTGGGCCTTTGTGTTTTCTTCGTCATTGCACTGGTTAATGCTTTGACCACTCGCCGGAAGGGATGGATCATTGCGGCGGCGGTCTCCAGCGCGCCGCTTTTTTTGCTTTTCATCTTTTTTATGGTGGCATTTGTGGTTGGTTTCAAAAAAGGACTCGAGACCTCGACCGAAATCGCGACCGCCCGCCGGGACGAACCGTCTCAATTCCTTACAGCCGACATGACGCCGGTTTCCGGCAATTCAATTCCTTATGAAATTTCGCTGCCTTCCTTGAACGCGTGGGAACGAAATGACTCGCACCCGCAGTTTGACTGTTTCTATAGCTACCGCGATGCGTATGTTGGCGTAATCGCAGAAGGCATTGGCGTCGGGACGCCTGAACGCATTTGCGACATTTCACAAAAAAATTTGGCGTCAAAAGCTTCCCAATATTCCGTCACCACACCTGTGCCCATCCAAATTGATTCCCAAACGTGGCTAACTTACGACGCGACCGCAACTATCAACGGTATCCAGGTAAAATATAGATTTTATGTCTACGCCGACTCCAATTATACGATTCAAATCATAATGTGGACCGGCCCTGTGCTTTTCGACCATTACGCTCCCGTATTTGATCGCATCGCGAAGTCTTTCAAACTGCCAAAGTGATTTAACGCTCCTGAAACGCCACCTTCCATTCGCACTCACCACTTTGCGATTGCTGCTCGGCCCCGTCGCCCTGGTTTGCGCGCTGACAAATGTTCCGCGCTGGATTTATCTGCCCATTTTGGTCACCGCCACGCTCTCGGATATTTTCGACGGCATCCTCGCCCGCAAATTTGGCGTCGCTATGCCCGCGCTTCGCCGTTACGACAGCATCACCGACATTATTTACTATCTGTTCATCCTCGCCGTCGCATGGATTTTGTGCCGCGCCGTCATAACGGAAAATCTCTGGCTGATTGCGCTGATGGTGTTGTCGGAAGCGGGTTGCATTTCAATCTGCCTCATCCGGTTCGGAAAATTCCCAGCCACGCATTCTTATCTCGCAAAATTCTACGGACTGTGCCTGCTCGCCGCGTTCATCGCTCTGCTTGTCTTCAATGCCGGAAGCTGGGCGGTCATCGCGCCCGCCATCATCGCACTCGTCACCAATTCCGAAATCATCGCGATCCATTTGCTGATGGATTCACCACCGATGGACGTGCCGTCCGTCTTTTTACTGCCGAAAAAAAACCTGCAATCAAAGTGACGCCCGCAAGCGGCGCGCAATCAATAAAAAAGGCCGCCCGAATCGGACGGCGCTCTTATCTTCGCCAGGCGCGGCTCAAGCTGCTTTTGCCGGCGCGGGTTTCTGCGATTTTGCCCTTGCCGTTTTGCGTTTAAGATAATTGGCGCGGCGTTGGCGTTTGATGACTTTGTTATATTGTCTTCCCATAATTCTTTACATTGCCCGCAAGTTGCGGTTTTGTTTTGTAACTATGAAAGTTTGCCCGTGGCAATTCAATGTTTATTTCGCGCTGGTGGCGGCGCTCGGTCTGCTATGCGGCTGCAAAACCAACGGATACGATAAGCACGACAAGCCAATGGCCGCCTTGCGCGTCTGCATCGAGTCCGCCGGCGATACCACCGGCGACATGAGCACGGTGCAAACTATTTCCGTGCTGCGCGACGATCCGGTGCTGTTGACGATTCAAAAGGAGCCGATTTTGACGGAGGCCAACGTCCTCGCTGCCAGGGTCATCACCACGCCGGGCGGTTTTGCAGTTGAAATTCGATTCGATGAAACCGGCGCTTACATTTTGGAGCAATACTCCGCGGCTTTTGCCGGAAAACATTTTGCCATCTTCGGCCAATGGGGCGACAAAACCGCCGACGGCCGCTGGCTCACCGCGCAACTCATCACGCATCGCATCGCCGACGGTGTGCTGGCGTTCACGCCGGACATGTCGCACGCCGAGGCCGACCAATTCGTGCTCGGCCTTAACAATGCCGCCAAGGAATTCCACAAAGATTTATCCAAATGACTTCTTCCGCCGCCCGCCGCGTGATTTCGTCCGGCGCATTGCTTCTGCTTTTCCACGCCGTCCTGCTTGCGCAATCGCCGTTTCAATTTCCCACCGCCAACCACGCCCTGTATGAAATCGGCGGCGAGTCAAAATTTTTCGCCCCGACCGAGCCGGGCAAGCCGTGGACGAGCGGCAGTTTCGGCTGCGTGCGCGACGACGGCCAGCGGATGCACGAGGGTCTCGATATTCTTCATTTGCAAACCGACAAGCGCGGTGAGCCGACCGATCCGGTCATGGCCACCGCCGACGGCACGGTCGTCTATATCAACCTCCGGCCGGCACTGTCGAATTACGGAAATTACATCGTCATCCGCCACGTCATTCAAGGCATGGAAATTTATTCGCTCTATGCACACCTGAGCGCGGTCCGCCCCGGATTGCAAATTGGCGAAGCGGTGAAAGCCGGCGAAGTCATCGCCACGATGGGCCGCACTTCGAACGCTGAAGTCATTGATAAATGGCGCGCCCACGTCCACTTTGAATTGAACCTCCTGGTCAACGATAATTTCGCCGCGTGGTTCAAAATTGCCTCGCCCGGCGAACGTAACGATCATGGGGAATGGAACGGCCTGAACCTTAACGGACTGGACGTGCGCGAAATTCTTCTCGACGAACACAATCCCGTGAAGACATTTGATTTGTTGCAATTTCTTCGCGGCCAGACGGAACTTTGCCGCGTGATCGTGCGCGCGACGAATTTTCCCTACTTGAAACGTTATCCGATGCTCGTCCTGAAAAATCCGGTCGCGGAAAAGGAAGGAATTGCCGGCTACGAAATCGCGCTGAATTTCAACGGCGTCGCCTTCGCGCTCATGCCGCTCGCAGCGTCAGAAATCAAAAGTCCGGCGAAGTTCCAACTGGTCTCCGTCAACGAACCGGAGGAATTGGCCAATCCCTGCCGCCATCTGGTCGTCAAACGCGACGGCCATTGGGAACTGGCGAACGAGGGCCTGCGCGAACTGGAATTGCTGACTTACCCGTGAATTTTGAATGGCCGACGAGAGGAAGGCGTCTTATTCTTTGAAAGACGCCAGTGTTTGGATGAAAAATTCCCGTGCCAGCGAACGCGTTCGCGGAAAACAATTTTCCGGGTTCACGTTGCTTGAGTTGCTGGTTGTCATTGCCATCATTGCCATTCTCGCTGCGTTATTGTTGCCTGCGCTTTCAGGAGCCAAAGCCAGGGCGCAAACCATTACCTGCATAAATAATTTGAAGCAGCTTGAAGACTGCTGCCACCTTTACAGTGCGGATTACAACGATTTTTTGCCGCCGAACGTAGCAAACGCGACAGTGTCAGGGGCAAATTCGACGAATTCACCCACCACCATCACAAATGCCAATGCTTGGTGTCCAGGCTACGCGCCGTATGACACGACGCCAATTAACATTGAGGCCGGCCTCATATACCCTTATAATAAAAACCCGGCCATCTATCATTGCCCCGCCGATCAATCCACTGTGGACGGATACCCTAATTTGCTTCGCACACGCAGTTACACCATGGAAATCGGTCTCGCTTGCCCGAACGTCACCGGCGGTTATATGAAATTCACAGAAATTACACGGCCATCGCCGTCCAGCCTCTTTGTGATGATTGATGAAAATGCAGACGCCATTTGGGACGAGACTTTCGGATATTGGACGCCCGACGGTCCTTATTCGGATTATTGGCTCGATTTGCCTGCGGATCGTCACAGTCAAGGTGCAAATTTGTCCTTTGCCGACGGCCATGTCGAACATTGGAAGTGGAAAGCGCCGAAAATCTTCTACGCTAACGCTGAACCCGCTTACAGCGCGGACGACCTTGCAGACTTGCAACGTCTTCAACAATGCGAAAATCCAGATTCGGGTTGCAATTAATGAAGCCGCTTGGTTTTCTGTTTCACGCCGTCAGTTGCCTAGGCGGGGAAACAATTTCGGACGGCACAAACCCATTTTCGCCAGCCGGTATTTCAAGCCAATGCTCAAACAGCCGAGGCCGTATTTCACGCTCCGGCGGAAATTGATGGACGACGCTTCCTTGAAGTATTTCGTCGGGCAGCTCACCTCGCCGATGGTGAATCCGTGCCACAAAATCTGCGCAAGCATCTGGTTGTCAAACACAAAGTCATCGGAATTGTCCGAAAGGTCGAGCGTCTGCAAAATCTCCTTGGAAAAGGCGCGGTAGCCGGTGTGGTATTCGGACAGCTTCGCGCCGAGCAGGGCGTTTTCCGCCGCCGTTAAAAACCGGTTCGACACGTATTTCCAGTAAGGCATCCCGCCGCGCAGCGAGTAGCCGCCGAGAATGCGGCTGGCCAGCACGCAGGGATGCAGGCCATTGGCAATCATCGAGGCCAGCGCCGGGATCAGCTTGGGTGTGTATTGATAATCCGGGTGGACCATGATGACGATGTCCGCGCCGGCTTCGAGCGCGAGGCGGTAGCATGTTTTCTGGTTGCCGCCGTAGCCGACGTTGCGTTCGTGGACGTGGACGCGCACGCCGAGCAATTGCGACGCGACCTGCACGGTGTTGTCGCGGCTGCGGTCGTCCACAAGGATGATTTCGTCCACGATGTCTTGTTGCAGAACTTCGTCCACCGTCCGGGTGACGGTTTTGGCCGCGTTGTAGGCGGGCATGACGACGACAATTTTTTTTCCGTGATACATAATCCGCTCCCGAAATTCGCCGAATCGTGCCCGAACGAACCGGCTTTTGAAAATCAAAAAATCAAATTACGGGCAATTCACATCCGCCAACCGTCCCGATTGCGCCTTCGGTTAAACTTCATATTTTCAACTTTAACGCGAGCAAAGTGTTTCCAAGCTGAACGGATTCGCGTATAATGGGTCGAAGTTTTGCAAATTATTGTCATGCGCCATCTGAAAATTAAAGTCCTCGCCTTCATCGCGCTCGCCGCGTTGCCGGTTTTGTTCATCGTTGCCAGCCCCGCAACCAGCGCGCCCGCGCACCTGTCGCCGGGGCCAAATGACGGGCATATTGCCTATCTGACCGCGCAACTACTGGATGCATATAATTACTCACGGCAGCCGTTTGACACGAGCACTTCGGAAAAATTTTTCGACGGCTATCTGGAATCGCTCGATCCGCAACACGAATATTTCCTGCAATCGGACATCGCGGGGTTCATGCACTATCGGACGAACCTCGACAAGTTCACCGATGACGATGACGGAACCGCTGACCTCACGCCCGCGTATCAAATTTTCCATCGCTATCTGGAGCGGTTCCAGCAGCGCACAGCCTACATGGACGAATTGCTGAAGGCGGATAATTTCACGTTCACCGGCGACGATCATGTGCTCATTGACCGGCGCCATGCGCCGTATCCCGCCGATTTGGACGCAGCAAAAGAGCTTTGGCGCGAGCAGTTGCGCTACGAATTTTTGCAGGACAAGCTGGGCCGCGAACTTTCGCCAACGAATGTGGATGAAATTTTGCCGCTGACCAGATCCAATCTGACTGACATCGCCGACACCCTTGAGCGCCAATACAATTGGGACCTGCGCCTGACCACCAATTTGGACAATACCGACATTTTGCAGACATATCTCGAAGCCCTTGTCCACGCCTACGATCCCCATTCCGATTATTTGAACAATGAACACTCGCAGGATTTTTCCATTGAAATGAGCCTGTCGCTCGGCGGCATCGGCGCGGAATTGGGCGATGATTACGGCTACTGCAAAATTGAATCACTCGTTCCGGGCGGTCCGGCGGAGAAAAGCAAGCAGCTTGAACCCGGTGATTATATCATTGCGGTCGCGCAGAGCAATCAAGCCCCTGTGGACGTGGTGGACATGGAACTCGGCAAAGTGGTCCAGCTCATCCGCGGGCCAAAAGGAACAAAAGTGAGCCTGACCATCAGCCCGGCGAACGACCGCTCCGTCCGGCAGGTGGTGACCCTGACCCGCGACGAAATCAAACTCGCAGACCAGGAAGCCAAGGCCAGCTTGATTGAAGTGCCCGACGGCCACGGCGGCACCAACCGGCTGGGCGTCATTGACGTGCCATCATTCTACGCCCCGATTGATTTTACGGGCAGCGCAGGCCCGAAGCAAAGTTACGTCTCCGTGGATGTCGCCACGCTGATTAAAAAACTCGAGCAGGAAAAAGTCTCCGGCATCATTCTGGATTTGCGAAACAACCCCGGCGGCTCGCTGGAGGAAGCCATCAAATTCACCGGCCTGTTCATCAAGCAAGGCCCCGTTGTCCTTGTGCGCACGGCCGATGATCAGGTGCTGCCGGACGGCGACAATGATCCGTCCGAACTTTATACCGGCCCGCTCATCGTGCTGGTCAACCGCTTGAGCGCCTCCGCGTCTGAAATTGCCGCCGCCGCATTGCAGGATTACGGGCGCGCGCTGGTTGTCGGCGACACTTCCACTTTCGGCAAAGGCACAGTGCAACAGGTGTATCCGCTCCAGCCCTATATGCCGTTTGCGACCAACGACCCCGGCACTCTCAAAATCACGAGAGACAAATTTTACCGCATCAGCGGCGGCTCGACCCAATTCAAAGGCGTCGTGCCAGACATCATTTTACCCGATATTTTGAGTTACTCGACCGAAATCGGCGAAACGGCCCTCGAAAATGCGCTGCCGTGGGATACAATCCCCAGCGCGACTTATGACAAATTAAACCTCGTCGCACCCTATCTCGCCACGCTCCGCAAGGAATCCGATGCGCGCGTTGCGACCAATCAGGAATTTATTTACGTCCGGCAGGACATTGACGAATTTAAAAAATTGCAGGCGGATACAACTTTTGTCCTCAACGAACGCGAGCAATTGAAACAACGCGAGGAAATTGCCGAACGCGAACGCGAGCGCGACGCTGAACGCGCCGTAAGCCCCGTGCCGGATGAAAAAATTTACGACATCACCGTCGAAAACGCCGGCTTGCCGGGCTTGCCCGCACCGGAACCGTTGCTGGCCACCAACGAAGACTTCTCGTTGATTTCGAGCAACGCCAACGGAAGCGTCTGCATCATGACGACCAACAACGAAGTTCTCACCGGCATTCCCCTGCCGGCTCAAACCAACGCGCCCGCAGAAGTCATCACGAAGACCCAGCCGGTGGATCCGTGGCTCCATGAGACTGAAAACATTCTCGAAAATTATGTTTCACTTTTTTCCACCGGCAGCAGCTTGATTGCGAAGTGAACCATGCGCGGTGCAAAAGTCACTTGCCCGACTTGTAAAAAATCCGGCGAGTCGTTTGCCGGAAAATATGGTCCGTTTTGTTCGCATCGTTGCAAACTGATTGACCTCGGCAAATGGTTTGGCGGCGAGCATGCCATTTCCGAGCCGCTGCGCCCGGAGCATTTCGAGAAATACGCCGACCTGCCGCCGGGCGAACATTTGGACCAACCAGAGTAGTAACGCGATTCTTGAATTTCACAAGCGGGGCATCCTGTGCTATCTTTCGAGAAAGGTTTGAAAAATGAAATCAGTCGTTTGCCTGCTGGTTGTTGCCGCGTTGAATTTTTCCGCGCTGGCGCAGCCGACCAATTCTGTGAGCACGACCGATCAAACTGAAATTGCCGATTTGGGCGGCGGCTGCTTCTGGTGCATGGAAGCCGTTTTCGAGCGGCTGCCTGGTGTCGTTTCCGTCACCAGCGGCTTTGCCGGCGGCCACACGGAAAGTCCGACTTACGAGCAGGTCTGCACCGAAACAACCGGCCACGCCGAAGTCACGCAAATCGTTTTTGATCCGGCGAAAATTTCCTACGACCAGTTGCTCGACGTTTTCTGGCAGGCGCACGACCCAACGACGCTGAACCGTCAAGGCGCGGATGTCGGCACGTCCTATCGTTCCATTATTTTGTATCGCGATGAGACGCAAAAGCTCGAGGCGGAAAAATCGAAAATGGAGGCGCAGAAGAATTTCAAAAACCCCATTGTTACAGAAATCGTTCCGTTGAAGACATTTTATCCCGCCGAAGATTATCACCAGCAATATTATGACAACAATTCCAACGCGCCTTATTGCCAGATTGTCATCGCGCCGAAACTGGAAAAGTTGGAGGCGAAAAAAGTGATTCAGGAAACACCGCAGACCCGCTGATTCAGCGCCGTTCCGGCCACGGCTTCGTTCCCGGCTGTTAAAATTTGGTGATTATCCCTTGACATCAAGTAATAGTTATGGTAGGTTTTGGGCATGAAAGAAACCAAAACGAAATACACGGTCAAAGAGTTCAACGCTCAATTTCCCGATGATGCCGCCTGCCTGCAATTCATTTTTGAAGCCCGCTGGCCAGACGGCGGCAAATGCAAATGCGGCAAGGCTGATTGTTTTTATCCCGTCAAAGGGCGTCGCTCCTACGCCTGCTCTTGGTGCGGTTATCAAATCTCGCCTACCGCTGGCACGATTTTTCACAAATCCGAAACGAGTTTGAAGTCGTGGTTTTTCGCCATGTTCCTCATGGCCAGTTCCAAGAACGGCGTGGCGGCAAAAGAACTTGAACGCCAACTCGGTGTCACCTACAAAACCGCTCACCGCATGGGTCACAAAATCCGCCAGCTTATGCAGGGTGGCGGCGGAATGTTGAACGGCATTTGTGAAGCCGATGAGACTTATATCGGCGGTATCCGCCGCGGTGGAAAACGCGGGCGCGGGTCTGAAAACAAAACGCCGGTCATTGGCGTTTTGGAACGCGGCGGCAATGTGATTGCCAAAGTTGCGGCGGACGTCAAAACCCAAACCGTGCTGCCAAACATTTTGGCAAATGTAGAAAAGGGCGCGACGGTTTGCACCGATGAACTTTGGAGCTACAACCCGCTTCGCAAATCGGGATTCAAGCATCATCGCGTGGCGCATGGAGCGCGGGAATATGTGCGCGGGAACATCCACACCAATTCAATCGAGGGATTCTGGTCGCAACTGAAACGCTCCATCAACGGGACTTTCCACCACGTTTCGCCGCAACACTTGCAGAAGTATGTGAACGAGTTTGTTTATCGCTATAACCTGCGCGGTTCAGAGCAGCCGATTTTTTCTGACCTATCGGCGCGAGTGGTAGAGCAGCACGGTTGAGCAACGTGAAAAATGTTTTTGAATCCGTTGCCTGAATACTTTCGGTTTTATTTACACGGCTCATGGATTATGACACGGCGTGCTGTATGTTTTCAGCAGGCGGTTTTTGTTTTTTTTCATCAACAACTTTTTGCAGTTCCGCTATCAGTTTTTCAAGCTGCTGACGGATTTTTGGATCGGCCTGCGTCTCAATAAACTTTTGATAATAAGCCAGCGCTTGTGCCTCTTGTCCCTGCAAATATCCAAAGCTCATATAGTTTTTTCCTCTCTTTCCAACATACGATATAATTTCTTTTGTTCAAGCCACCGAAATCCAGCCTGATTAGTAATCAACGCAACATCAATGTCTCCTCCAACGGTTGGAAATTTTCCCAAGAACCGTTGAAAATCAGCAGTTGTTCTAATCAGAAATTTTGCATAATCAACTGCATCTTGTAGAGAAAACGCAGGGTAATTTGCAATGTTGGTGTTTTTTTGCCATAAAAGTTGAACGACATCCTCGACCCCGGCAAGCATACAACCAAATCCGGTAAAGTCCTGAATCACCGATTTTTTTGCTATGAAAATACGCCGTGAAATTGGAATAACTTCACGACTAGCAACCCTTTGATGACCGCACAAAAGAAAGCCAAAAGTGGAATGAGTGTCAGGCATCATTTTTTCATCAACTCCGTTTTTCCCCCACTCCGCCTTCAATTGGCCTTCAAAATAATCCACAATAAATTTTGAGATTTTTTCAAAAAAATTTTCCTTTTTATCATCATTTGGAAATTGTTCGTTTAATTCATCCATGTGATTAAAAATGCTTCGATTATTCACGCCAGCAGCCCCGAAGGTTGCCAGACCGAAGACTCCACGAATCGGGAAAATTTTTTGAGCATAAGGCCATGACGAACCTGGAACCGTTTGAGGCGGTATTTGAACTTCCCTTGTTTCTGTTTTGCCGCATGAACAAGTAATTGGAACATTCACTTTTTGATGGTCTGTCTGCCGCATTTGAGTGGCCAAACTATCAGATGCAAGGACAATCCCATCGGGAACGAGCAATGACACATTTAACGTCACGGCTATTTTGTATCAGTTTCAATGGCTGCTGTCTGTAAAATCTTACGCGCAGTTTCCACAGGTCGGATAAAAAAACTACCAAAATAATTATTCACTTTTTTATCCAGTGGCTTGTTCACGGCTTTCTGGAATGGTTATTCACAAGTAAAAATCTTCGCAACTGATTTACTTGACGTGAAGGGACAATCACCTAAAATTTTGAGTGATTTTTTCGGAAATGCTGTAAAATATGAAAGCTTGATCATGTTGGATGGTCAGATTGAACCGTCAGCATCAAGAACCAACAAAGGAGCAACAAAAAATGAAAATCATGATAACCATCCTGCTCGCGGCGGCCGTGGGGCTTTTTGTCGCGACCAGCGCGCGCGCGGCGGACAATCCGGCTTTGACCCCGCCGGTGAAATCGGTCTATGACCATTACCTGAAAATCCAAACCGCCCTGGCCGGCGACTCGCTCGTCGGCGTGGCGGAAAACGCCAGCGATATTGCCAAGGCCGTTCGAGGCGACGCAAAGGCGCTGCCGGCGGAAGTCGCCACCGAGGCGGACGCACTGGCCAAGGCTGCGGATTTAAAATCCGCGCGCACCGCGTTCAAGCCGTTGAGCAATTCGCTCATCAAATATCTCGCCGACAACAAGGCCAAGGAGGCCTACGTGCAAGTTTATTGCCCGATGGCGGACGCCAATTGGCTGCAGGCGGACACAAACATCAACAACCCTTACATGGGAAAAGAAATGCCGACGTGCGGCGAAATCCAGAAATAGTCCACGGTTTAGCGTGGCATATTTTGAACCCTTCGCTCACGGCAAATCGTGGCGGGCAAAAAATAAAACGGCGACCCGTCGCCGGATCGCCGTTTATGAATTCTTTCGAGCTTACAGCCCTTTGCCGATCATGAACTTCAACAGGTCGGCCACGCGACAACTGTAGCCCCATTCGTTGTCATACCAGCTCACGAGCTTGAAGAAACGCTTGTTCAATTCAATGCCCGCGCCGGAATCGAAAATCGAGGACGATTTGCAGTGAATGAAATCGCTGCTGACCACTTCGTCTTCCGTGTAATCCAAAAAGCCTTTGAGATACGTCTCGCTCGCCTTCTTCATTGCGGCGGAAATCTCGGCATAGCTCGTTTCCTTCACCGTGCGAACGGTGAGGTCAACGACGGAAACCGTCGGCGTCGGCACGCGGATGGACATGCCCGTCAACTTGCCTTTTACTTCGGGACAAACGAGGCCGACCGCTTTGGCCGCGCCGGTCGTCGAGGGAATCAAATTAATCGCCGCGCTACGACCGCCTTTCCAGTCTTTTTTGCTCGGACCGTCCACGGTTTTTTGCGTGGCGGTGTAGCTATGAACGGTCGTCATCAGGCCTTCCTCAATGCCGAAACCTTCCTTGAGCAAAACATGGACGAGCGGCGCAAGACAATTCGTCGTGCAGCTTGCGTTGGAAATGATGTTGTGCTTGGCCGGATCGTATTTGTCATTGTTCACGCCCATGACGACCGTAATGTCCTCATTTTTCGCCGGGGCGGAAATGATGACCTTCTTGGCGCCGGCGACAATGTGGCCGAAAGACGATTTCGGATTGTCCTTCGCCGCGTCGGTGAACAGGCCGGTGGATTCGATGACCACATCCACGCCAAGTGCCTTCCACGGCAATTCCGCGGGCGTCTTGGCGCTGACGACTTTGATGTCCTTGCCGTTGACGATGAGAATGTCGTCGTCGGTCTTGTCGGCGGCGGATTTCTTGGAATCCACCGAGCCGCTGAAGCGGCCCTGAATGGAATCATACTTGAGCAGATAAGCGAGGTTGTCCGCCGGCACGATGTCGCCGACGGCGACCACTTCCACGTCCTTGCCAATCATGCCCTGCTCCGCGATGGCGCGGAACACGAGGCGACCGATGCGACCGAATCCGTTAATTGCAACTTTGACAGCCATAATTTTTTCCGTTTCTTGCTTGAATTGTTTATGTCAAAACCGAGGAAAGAATTTAGCATCGCGCGGTGGAGCGTCAATGAAGATTTGATGAACAGGATTGCCGAAGACCAACCATTTTTTGTCGGCGACACCTCGCGGCATCACATGATTTCCGGGAAATTTGTGGCCTGCATGGCCGGCGGTGCGTTCGTCGGCGCGGAAACGGCGGGCGGGTTCAACAACAGATCCAAATTGGTCACGCCCAGAACGATGAGATGGTTGGTGCTGTCCAAAACAATCTCCGGCTTGTCCTTGTAATTTTTGATTTTGCCTTTGATTTCAATTGATTTTCCCCTGAGCACATTGATGTCGCCGTAAAAACTGCTGTGCCCGTGAAAAATGACGACGGTGAACGGCGAATCGGGATAACGTTCGTCGAGATTCAAAAATGTTATCGTGGGCCGAACGGTGACCTGCGCGACCTTGCCCGTCACAATCATCTCCTTGCCGTAATAATTGGTCGCTTGCAGCGCCCCTATTTTCAACAGTGCGGGCGCGTTGGTGTCCGCCGCCGACAAGCGAACCGCCAGCGCCATGACAACAAGGACTGAAAACATCGTCTTCACGCAAACATTAAACGTAATTGGCATCCGTCCGGCGACAAAATTATTCATTCCGCGCCGCCAGAAATCTTTCCGTATCAATCGCCGCTGTTGCCACGCGAAAGTTTTTTACGCTGGACAATGGCTTTCTTATTCAAGACTTTTCTTTCCATTGAAAGGCAGGTGCAACACATGAGAACCAAGCTGATCATTTTTGCGATTCTCTTCGCGTTAACAAAATGTACCGCGGACGAAATCACGACACTCGACGGACAAAAGTATGAAGATGTCACAGATGTGGAAGTGCAACCTGACGGCATCGTCTTCACCCTGAATCCAAAAGATGGCATTGGCATAGTAAAGGTTCCTTTCAGCAATCTGCCCGACAACCTCAAAGAAAAATACCACTATGACCCGTTTGAAGAGGGGCTTTTCATTGCCCGACAAAACAAAGTTGTGAATTTGAAAAAGGACATGGCTTTCAGTCTCGCTGATTTGGGAGCGGCAGAAAAGAAAGCGCAGGCTGAACACAAGATGCTCGGCTTCATAATGGTAAAAGATGAATTTTTTGCGCCTGCTTGGCCGATGGAACAAGGCAGCATCAATGCTCTGGCTCATTTTTACCTTACGTTTCGCAACGGGCTGGTGCTGGTTTTTGTCAGGCACGAGAATGAATTGGACAAAGTTCCGGCGTCCGTCAAAAAAGGGTTCGACGGGACAGAAGAAGGTGGATATGCGCCCAACATGGCCGTAGTTACCGCAGATTGTTCGCAGTTCATTTGTGAGATCCCTTACGGCGGGGCCAAATCCAACGGACAAATCAGGGAACAAATCTTCCGGCAAAAAATCGAGGTGATAAAAAAGTTTTTGGCCGGGCATCCGGACCAATAAAAATTATTCATTCCGCGCCGCCAGAAATCTTTCCGCGTCAATCGCTGCCGCGCAACCCGCGCCCGCCGCCGTCACCGCCTGCCGATAAACATGATCGGCGCAGTCTCCCGCAACAAAAACGCCCGGCACATTCGTCATCGTGCCGCTTTTCGGAATGATGAAACCGTTCGCGTCCATTTCAATCTGGCCTTTGAAAATATCCGAGTTCGGCGAATGGCCGATGGCAATGAAAACTCCCGCGCAATTCAAAACGCTTTCCGCGCCGGTCTTGAGATTTTTCAGCTTCACGCCGGTCACCTTGTCCTGCTTCGCGTCGAGCACCTCCGTCACCGCGGAATCCCAGACCGGCTTGATCTTCGGGTTCGACAGCGCGCGTTCGGACATGATTTTCGACGCGCGCAGCGAATCACGGCGGTGGACCAGAAAAATCTCCGAGCCGAAGCGCGTCAAATACAGCGCCTCCTCGCACGCGGAATCGCCGCCGCCGACCACGACGAGCGGCTGGTTGCGGAACACCGGCAGCGCGCCGTCGCAGGTCGCGCAATAAGTCACGCCCTTGGTCTCCAGCAAATCCTCGCCGGGCACGCCCAGATGTTTGTGGCTCGCGCCGGTCGCGATGATGACGGTTTCCGCGACGACTTTTTCACCGTCCACCACCAGTTCGAACGGCGACTTTTTGAAATCCACATTTTCGACGGTGCCGAATGTTGCCTTCGCGCCGAAACGCTCGGCCTGCTTTTGCATCCGCGACATCAACTCAAAGCCGTCCACACCTTCGGGAAAGCCGGGGAAATTTTCGACGATGCTCGTCGTGGTGAGCAGGCCGCCGGGCTGCGCGCCCATGAGCACGAGCGGCTGCAAATTCGCGCGCGCCGTGTAAAGCGCCGCCGTCCAGCCCGCGCAACCCGAACCGATGATGACCACTTTGTACATAAGGACGCGCAAGGTAGTCCGTCAATGCACCGCTTGCAAGTTTTGGTGCGGCGAGGCTGCTGACGAGCCGGCTCGCGTCAATGCTCGCCTCACCGTTTGAAATTGCCGTTTCGCCAATTTGAAGATTTACTGGCGCAAATGAAATTGCCGCCGCGAATCCTTTTTGCCGTTTGTATCCTTACCCTGCAAACCATCTGCTCCGCGCAGCCGGCGACGAATCTCTGGCAGCTTCAACTCACAAGTTTATACAATTGCGATTCGTCCCCTGCCCTCGCGCCGGACGGCACCATCTATCAGGGAACCTTTATCGGCAAGCTGCTGGCCATCACGCCGCAGGGCGAAGTCAAATGGACGTTCAACACCGGAGTCGAAATTAGCTCGTCGCCCGCCGTCGGCAGCGACGGGACGATTTACTTCGGCTGCTGGAACACCAATTTTTACGCGCTCAATCCCGACGGCTCGCTCAAATGGAAATTCCCCACCGGCGGCATCATCAATTCCTCGCCCGCTATCGGCGCGGACGGGACGATTTATTTTGGCTCGTGGGACACAAATTTTTACGCGCTCAATCCGAACGGCTCGCTCAAATGGAAATTCCCCACCGGCGGCATCATCAATTCCTCGCCCGCCATCGGCGACGACGGGACGATTTATTTCGGCTCGCACGACACAAATTTTTATGCGCTCAAACCCGATGGAAAACTCCTGTGGTCGTTCCCCACCGGCGGCCCGATTGTTTCCTCGCCGGCCATCGGCGGCGACGGGACGATTTATTTCACCTCCACGGACGGGATTCTTTACGCGCTGAAACCCGATGGCACGGAACGCTGGCGGCTGCGCACCGGCGGCGCGGCGGATTCCTCGCCCGTGCTTGACGAACAGGGAACGCTTTATTTGGGCGATAACAATTTCATCATCGCCGTGAGCGCAGACGGGAAAATGCTCTGGAAGTTCGGCACCGGCGACTGGATTGACGCCTCGCCGGCAGTCGCAGCCAGCGGTGAAATTTATTCTCCGGAGCCGCAGCGGGAATTGATTGCCCTCAATCCGGACGGAAACCAAATCTGGGGCGTCACGTTGGATTGGACCACCGCCAGTTCCCCGGTCATCGGTGCGGACGGGACGGTTTACATCTCCGGCGGCAGATTTCTGTATGCGATAACCTGCGCCAGCCATTCGCCGCTCGCGAAAAGTTCCTGGCCGATGTGGCGCGCCAATCCGCAGCACACCGGATGCGTGCAAACCACGAAGTAATAAAATCGTCTCCTTTCGTCTTCCTCACGCCCTTCGCGCGAAACATCCATGTATTTCCGCAACAAGGCGATGTCATCCAATTCCTGCATCTACAGGTAATCTGCGGATAAAAAGTTTTGTGCTCCCTGCGTTCTCTTGCGGCAAATCGTCCGTGTTCATTCGTGGTTTGACCCGTCTTCGCCCCGCCGTAGCGCGAACAAATTGGCGGTTGCGGCGCGGCCGGGAAAAGAGACACTGTTGCCGATAATTTAACGCCATGGCTGCTTCGCCGAATTCAGCGGATCAACCGCCCTCCGTTGATGTGCCAGCGGAGAGCGAACTGGCCGCCGGTGCCGGGCGCAGAACCCGCGTCCGCTTCATCGTCTTCTTGATGACGTTCACCGCTGTGGTGATCAATTACATGGACCGGGCGAACTTCAACGTCTCCGCCCCGCTCATCGAGAAGCATTTCGGTTTTAACATCGCGCAGATTGGCCGCATCTCGTTCATCTGGGGACTGGCCTACGCGCTGTGCAATTTTCCCGGAGGATGGTTCGTTGACCGGCTGGGGATTCGCAAGGCGGCTTCGTTTGCGCTGGGGTGGTGGTCGCTTTTCACGATTCTCAGTGCGCTGGCCTACAGCCTGTTTTCGTGGTGCCTCATTCGCGCCCTGATGGGAGCGGGAGAGGCTCCGATCTGGCCGCTCAACGCCAAAGCGACCAGCACCTGGTCCGCGCCTTCCGAGCGCGCGCGCGCCTACACCATGGCCGGCTCGGGACAGTTCATCGGATCGATCGTCGGGGTCTTTGTTTCCGGCTGGATCGCCCACTGGTTCGGATGGCAGTGGACGTTCATCCTCTTCGGCGCACTGGGGTTGATCTGGGTTCCAATCTGGTGGGCCTTGATTCGCGACACCCCGCAATCTCACCCGTGGGTCAACGATCGCGAGTTGCGTTTCATCCAAGGCGTGGCCGGTGCGGTGCCCCGTCACGAGAAGGAAGAGCACCTGGGCCGCGAAGAGATGAAGCAGGCATTGAAAGTCATGCTGACGCGAAACGGCATCGGGGTCTTTCTCACCTTCCTGACCTTCGGTTACATTCTGTTCACGTTTCTCAACTGGCTCCCGATTTACATGCATGACACGTTCCACCTCTCGATCGTCAAGAGCGCGTCGTGGACGAGCGTGTCGTATATTGCGGGCTTCGCCGGCTTTCTGGTGTCCGGCCCGATCAACGACTGGCTGGTGGCGAAGTACGGATACGCGAAAGGGCGCAAGCTGGGGGCCGGGGTGCCCATGGGTCTGATGATCGTCATGATGCTGTTGGCGCTGGAAACGTCGCGGCTGAATCTCGTGGCCCCGAGCGCGCTGCTGATTGGGTTGTCGCTGCTGGTGATGAACGCCAGCGTGGGGGCGTGGGGGGTCAACGCGGTGGACCTAGCGCCGACGCCGAAAAGCGCAGCCTTCGTCTATGGCATTTATAACGGGGTGCTCAATCTGATGGGCGCCTACAGCTCGATTCTCGTGACGGTTATCGCCAATAAATTCGGCTTCATCTGGGCGTTCTCGAGCGCGTTGATCTTCATGGGGATATTTCTCTTCGGACTGGTCGTCGTCATTGACAAGCACGGGATTGCGCCCGCGCCCGTGCTCGAAGAAGCCGGCTAATTTCCGGCGTCACCCCGCGACAATTCAATTCGCATCAATTCGTGAAATCCGTGTCAAAGCTTTTGCGCGTTACGGTTGCGGCATCCGCTTTCATCATCAAAACAAGACACTGGCATGGACAGTTGCGTCCAAAACTGTGCAACCGCCGGCCGTTTTCCAATGTTGGCCGGAGACTTCTCAATATTGGCGGATGATTTCCCAATATCAGGAAATGGCCGTGTAGTTATGGCAGGGCGACGCAACATCGTGGACTGAACCCTCGTCGAGATACGAGGGTCGAGAGTCGAAGACCAGTCACCACGGCAAAAGTCGAAGTTCAGAAATTCTGAAATCAGAAATCGGAAGGCTGACAACCAGGCCGGAACGGGAAACCGTTTTGGCTTTTTCTGTTGCTTGTCTTCTTCGCGTCCTTCGCGCGAACTATTCGTGTCAGTTCGCGTAATCCACGGTTAAAGTCTTTCCCGGCCGCCGTAGCCGGTTTCCAAGTCGTGCCAGAATTCCACCGCTTCCTCGTCCGATTCCCAGCAGAGGAAAACCTCGCGCCCGCCGATGATGGCGGGAAAATCCAGCAGCCCGCGCTCCAAATCCTTGATGAAAATTTCGCGGCGTTGAAATTCGGAAAGTGTTTCCTGCATGGCGGCCAGCACGCGGATCCAGCCGTTCACGGTGTCGCCGCCGATGTCGCTCCCCTGCTCCGTCAGCCCGCTCAGGCGCTTTTCGTACCGGTGCAAATCCGCGCGCAGCCGGTTCAGTTGCTCCAGCCATTGGCGGATTTGCGGCAGCAGCGCGTTCGCCTCCTCGCGCGTGTAGTGTTTGGTGAAACGATTTTCCATCCGGCGGAACGATACACGATTCGCCGCCGGCACGCCCGTCAAAAAATGACGCTGAAAGCCTTCAAGCGGTTTTACGGCGGGCAGAGGACCGACCGCCCCACCCAAATTTTGAAATCAGGACGCCGACAAAGGCCCGTCCGGGCGACGGCAACCGTGCCATCGCGCGCGGACGGATGAATTGAAACGGGCGCGGCGGTCAGGCCTGCCAAGTGCGTTTCTTGTGACGATTCAAGCGCAGCTTCTTGCGCCGTTTGTGCTTGTTGATTTTTGCCTTGCGGCGTTTTTTGATTGAACCCATAAAGGATTGCGAATGGTATAACGAAAATCCGGTCGAAACACCAATCAAATTTTACCGCCCATTCCCCCGGCAGGCCGGCGTGATGCCAGTCGTTTCGGAAAGTTTCTAACAAAGCACCATCCCAAAAAGGCGGCGATCAAATTGAACAAGGCCAAAATTAGAAAAAGCGGCTTGTCGCCGGCGCCGACGCCGGCCACCAGCACCGCGTCCGTCGGATTTTGAGGATTATAAAAAACCTGAACCTGCGAGCCGACCGGATGGGCGGCCACCTGTTGTTGCGCCCATTCATGCGTCCAAAAAAATTGATCGTAACGGAAGCGCGCCCCTTCGAAGGACTGTCCGTTCACCTTGTAATCATAGTTGAAATTCACCCCGTAGCCTTCCTGATTTTGCTGACCGGAAGGGGAGGAGCTTACGATTTCTCGGCTCGCAATGGCACTGTGGGTAATCACGCCGGTCGTGCCCGGATAATTTCGGGATTCAAATTGCAGGACCAGACCTTTGATGAGGAAGAAATCCAGGAAAAGGATTACGATGACTCCCATCAAAGGGAGAATGGTGTTCCTAAGAATTGATTTCCGGTCGGCCAGCAACAACACCGCAAAAAACAAGAAAGGGATTAAAAGAAAAAGGTGCCCATTCACGTTGCAGAATCAATACACCACCTTGTTGAGCGGATATTCGATGATGCCCTCCGCGCCGGCGGCCTTCAATTGCGGAATCAGTTCACGGACGATGTGCTCGTCAATGATGGTCTCGACGGCAACCCAGCCCTTGAGGCTCAAACTGGAAATCGTCGGATTGCGCAGCGCGGGCAATGCCTTCAGCAGCTTCTCCAGATTTTTTTCCTCGATGTTCATTTTCAAGCCGACCTTGGCCTCGGCGTCGAGCGCACCCTTGAGCAGCATCGCCAGCGTCTCGATTTTTTTGCGTTTCCACGCGTCCTTCCAGGAATTGTGGTTCGCAATCAACCGCGGCGTGGAACTCAGCAACTCGTCCACGATGCGCAGTTTGTTTGCGCGCAGCGACGAGCCGGTTTCCGTGACTTCGACAATCGCGTCCACCAGTTCGTGCGCCTTCACCTCGGTCGCGCCCCATGAAAATTCCACCTCGGCCTTCACGCCGTTTTTCTTGAGATATTTTTTGGTGAGATTGACGACCTCGGTCGCGATGCGTTTGCCCTGCAAATCCTTCACGGATTTGACCGGCGAATTTTCCGGCACGCACAGCACCCAGCGCGCGGGCCGGCGCGTCGCCTTGCTGAAAAGAAATTCGCCGACCTCGTGGACGTCCGAGCCGTTTTCGATGACCCAGTCGTAGCCGGTGATGCCGCAGTCGAGGTAGCCGTGCTCGACGTAGCGGCTGATTTCCTGCGCGCGGATGAGGCGGATTTCCATCTCGTCGTCGTCCACAGTGGGAATGTAGGAACGGCTGCTGACGGAAATGTTGAAACCCGCCTTGGCCATCTTTTCGATGGTGGCTTCCTGCAAGCTGCCCTTGGGCAGGCCGAATTTTAATTTTTTACTCATCTAGCTTTTGAAAATCTTTTTTTGGGGCGCGCGGGCGGGAATATGCCTTCGCCGATTTTTGGACGCGCGTGACCGGGTTAATCTGCCAAGTCCGGCGCGGAAAAGCCACTTTCTTCTTTGAGGATTTCAGGGCTGGCGGTTCCACACAAAAAGTCCGCGAATCAACGGCCAGTCAACGTTTTCAAAAATCTTGCCGGTTAATTCCACGTTCATGTTTGCAAAAATCATATTTTGGCCCCGTCCGGCGTTTAAGATTGGCGTGTCCTGTGTATGAAGATGAATATGAGGGGCGGTGCTGTTCCCGGAATTACCACACCGGCCCAGCAGTTGTCCCGCTGTCACATGATCTCCGCGCTTTACACAGACCGATCCACATAGAAGGTGCGCGATAAAAACAAACCTGTCCGCCCTGGTTTGAATAACGACGTGGTTGCCGGCGATATTGCGTTTGTCCTCAACGCCAATGCGATTGTCCGGCACGCCATCAACAACGGTTTCCAATTTCCCACTGATGGGCGCAAATACATCTTCGCCCCAGGAATAAAAGTCTTCGACTTTTTTTCCATTGGATTTGTGAACCGCCCGGCCACCCGGCTCGCCGACTTTCATGAAATCAATGCCATACCATTGTGCGGACACTGCCATATGATGATTGACGTTCAAGGTGTCGCCGCCGTGCATGACAAACCAACGCCCTGCGAATGGAAGCTGATATTTTTCAATTCCAATTCCAAAAACCATACCACTATTTGTTTTTCCAAACTACCCGCTGCCCTTGCACCGAAATCTCACCGCGCGCGATGGCGGCGACGCATTTCGGATAAAGCTCGTGTTCCGCGGCATGGATGCGCCGGTGCAGCGTTTCCGGCGTGTCGGCGTCCAGCACCGGCACGGTCTGCTGGCCGATGATCGGCCCGGCGTCCACGCCCGCGTCCACGAAATGCACTGTGCAACCGGTCACTTTCACGCCGTAGTCCAGCGCCTGTTTCCATGACTCCAATCCCGGAAACGAAGGCAGCAGCGACGGATGGATGTTGACGATGCGCCCCTCGAACGCGCGCAGAAAATCGCCCTTGAGCACGCGCATGAAACCGGCCAGCACGACCAGATTGACTCCCGCATTTTGCAGCGCGGAGACGAACGCGCGTTCCGCCTCCTCGTCCAGCTTGGTGCGGAATTTTCCCGGCGGAATGAATTTCGCCGGGATTCTCCGCGCGTGCGCCAGCGACAGAATTCCCGCGGTCTCGACATCGCTCAAGACGGCGGCGATTTCCGCCGGGACTTGTCCCGCGGCGATGCCATCGGCAATCGCGGCAAAGTTCGAGCCTTTGCCGGAGCCGAGAACGCCGAGGCGGAATGGATTGTTCATGCGGTTTGAATAGCAAAGCGGGCGTCCGAAAAAAAGTTGAATCGTAAATGGAAAACGACCCCGGCAAACAGCCGCCGCTACGACGCCGGGTCATTCACGATGCCCATGAACAAAATCGCCTGCGTTTCGTTGTCGGCAATGACAAAAAAGAACGGGCGGTCCACCGTCATTTCAAAGGGCGCCACCGGTTTCATGGCCATCCTGCCGCCCATCATGATTGTTGTCACCACCGCCGCTTCCGTTCCTTCCTCGTTCACGCTGATAAAACTCTTTTGCTTCACCACGCTCACGAAAAGCGGTTCGTCGGCCATTGCGGAAAAATCCGCGTCCCGCGAATCAAAGGCGCGTTTCATCCCCAAACTTTCCAGCGCGCCGTTGAGGGTCACGTCGTAATCCATCTTGAATTTTGGAAACGCAAGCGCGCCTTCGCGTTCGGAGAACTGCGGCAGAATGTCGTCGCGCCAATTTTCGCCATTGAAACCGGCGAGCAGTTCTTGCGGGCTGGAATTGGTCGCGGGCAAAAACAAATACATTTCCAAGCGGCCGCCGGCATAAGGCAGCCGCACCGCCTGAAAATCGCCGCTTTCCGCATAACTGAATTTTTTATGCTGCGACATCATGGGCGTTTGAATCGTGCCGCCGCCGGCCGGATGAAAATCGCGCGGCTGGGTCAGATTGGTGTCAAACGGCTCCACCCATTCGCCCTTGAAATAAGTCGCGTTGGCCAAAACCACCTTGGTCATCGGCGGAAACGGAAACTGGACGACGTTTTGGATTTTTCCGTGCGTCGCCTGGTCCGCCCACGCGTTGATGACATCCGCCGATTGGGGGCTGTTGAAGTCCACCCCAGCCAGTCCCGCCTGAAAATAGTCCTGATTATCGGCGACAAACCCCGGTTTCAGGCGGAACCCGGTTTGATACCAGATGCCATCCGCCAAATCCAAAATCGCGTTGGTTTGGGAAACGAGCGACCGGTTCAAGGCTTTGCAGGCCGCGTTCAATTCCGCTGGCGGCAAATTATCCGTTTGCAGGACGCGCTGCATTTCCGTTTTGGTTTCGCCCGCCGCGCCGTTGCCGACCATTTGTAACGCGGTCGAAACGCTGAACGGCGAAATGAAAATGTTTTTGCCCGGCTGTTCACCCGCAATCTGCTTGAGCAAATCGAAGGCGAAGCCGTTGTCGGCGGCAGCCAGTTTTTGCGCATCCTGCGCCGAAACTGTGAACGTCCCGGCGAGCAAAACCAGGACGCCGGATAAAATTCCGCGGATGATTGTCTTTGAAAAATTCATGCCAGCGAATCAAAGTTCAAACCATTTGCCCGCGGCGTCAACATCTTAATGGGACTTTCATTTGCGGCGCAAAAATCATATTTTGCCTGCAAGCATGACTGTTACGCTGTTCATCCCCTGCTTCGTGGACGCGCTGTTTCCGCGCGCGGGCATCAGCATGGTGCAAATTCTCGAACGCCTCGGCCATACGGTCGCCGTGCCGGAGGAAATCGTCTGCTGCGGCCAGCCGCCGTTCAATTCCGGCTATTGGGACGAGGCGCGCGCCGTCGCCGCCAAAGTTTTGAAGCAGTTGAAAGACGCTGAAATCATCGTCATCGGTTCGGGTTCGTGCGGCGCGATGTTGAAAGTATTTTATCCCGAACTTTTCAAGGACGCGCCGCAATTAGAACTGGCGAAACAAATTTCCGTGCGGACATGGGAATTCTCCGAATTTCTGGTCAAGAAGCTGGGCGTCACGGATCTCGGCGCGAAGTTTCCACACAAGGTCACCTTTCACGACGGCTGCCACGGCCTGCGCGAACTCGGTGTGAAAAAATCGCCGCGTGTGCTACTCGCCGGCGTCCGCGAGTTGCAACTGGTGGAAATGTCCGAAGCGGAAACGTGCTGCGGCTTCGGCGGGACTTTCGCCACAAAGTTTCCCACAATTTCAACCGCGATGGGCGAGGTGAAATGCGAGTCCGCCGCCGAAACCGGCGCGGAATTCATCGTGTCGAACGATTCGAGCTGCCTGATGCACCTGCAGGGCCTGCTGTCGCGGCAGGGCAGCGCGCTCAGAACCATTCATCTCGCGGAAGTGCTGAACCAGCGATGAACAGTTTCGTTTCCCAATTCAAGGACCGGGCGCGCGCAATGACGCGCGATTTGCGCCATCGCAAAATCATCCGCATGGCACTGGGCAATTATGAAATCGTCCGCGACAAGCGCAAGGCGGCGTTTCAAGACTGGCAGGGCGCGCGGCAGCTCGCCGCCGAGACGAAATGGGAGGCGCTCAATCATCTGGATAAATACCTGGTCGAGTTTGTTGCCAAGCTGGAATCGCGCGGGACAAAAGTTCATTGGGCGGGCAATGCCGTGCAGGCGCGCGAAATCATTTTGCAAATTGTCCGCGAGAAGAACGCCCGCTCCATCATCAAGTCCAAGGCGATGACCGCCGAGGAAATTCATTTGAACGACGTGCTCGAGCACGCCGGACTCAAGGTCGTGGAAAACGACCTCGGCGAATTCATCGTCCAGCTTCGCCACGAAACGCCGTATCACATCGTGTTTCCCTCGATGCACCTGACGCGCGGCGAAATCAGCGAGCTTTTCCAGCGCGAACTCGGCAGCGCGCCGACCAATGACCCCGAAGAACTCACGATGATCGCGCGCCGCGTGCTCCGAAAAAAATACATTTCCGCCGACATCGGCCTCACCGGCGCAAACTTTGCCATCGCCGAGACCGGCATGATTTCCATCACTGAAAACGAAGGTAACGCCCGCCTCACCGCCGCGCTGCCCAAGACGATGATTTCACTGCTTGGCATCGAAAAAATCCTGCCGCGGCTCGAAAATCTCGCGTTATTTCTGCCGATGCTTGCGACCATGGGCACCGGCCAGTCGCTGACTTGTTACAACACGATGTATGGCGGGCCGCGCCAGCCTGGCGAAACCGACGGCCCGGAGGAATGGCACGTCGTGCTGCTCGACAATCATCGCACCGAACTGCTCGCCGACGCCGAGCAGCGCGACGCGCTCCATTGCATCCGCTGCGGCGCGTGCCTGAATGTCTGCCCGATTTTCCGCAACGTCGGCGGCCACACTTACGGCACGACTTACAGCGGCCCCATCGGCTCGGTCATCACGCCGTACCTGCACGGCTTGCACGATTGGAAACATCTTTCCAGCGCGTCGTCGCTCTGCGGCGCCTGCACCGAAACGTGCCCGGTGAAAATTGACCTGCACCATCATCTTTTGCAAAACCGCCGCAACGCGGCCGTCCAAAAACCGGCGTTCAAGGAGCAAACCGTCTTCAGGGTCTTTGTGCAACTGGCGAATCATCCGAAACTCTGGGCGTTCGCAAACAAATTTGCGCGTCTGGCGCAGCCGCTGCAAAAGTTCGTCAAAGGCACGAGACTCGACCCCGTCCGTGCTTGGACGCAAACACGCGACTTGCCGGAAGCCGCACCGGAAACATTCAAGGACTGGTGGAGGAAGCGAAAATGACCGAACGCGAAAGAATTCTGATTCGCGTCCGCGAAGCGCTGAAGACGCAGGCTCCACTGCCGGGCGTGCATGACGACGGGCCTGGGCATCCGGGCGCGGGCGGCGCGCGACAATGGCTGCCGAAAGTCGGCGAAAGTTTCGAGGAACAACTCGCGCTGTTCAAACAAAACGCCGCCGAGTTAAAGGCAGACTTTCAACTGCTCGCCAGCCGTGAAGAACTGAAAGCCGCGTTCGCCAAAATTTCCACCGTGGAAAATTGGAAGCGCATCGCGAGCCATCGCGGCGAACTGACGGATTTGATTTCCGGCCTGCCGGATTTGCCAGTTTGTTTCACGGACAAAAATTACGACGTTCACGAACTCGAAACGTGCGACGCGGGCGTTTCCGAATGTGACGCGCTGGTCGCGCAGACCGGCAGCGTGCTGGTGACAAATCGCAGCGCGGGCGGGCGCGCGTTGTCCGTGCTGCCGCCGCATCACGTCGTGCTGGCGCGCCGCGAACAACTGGTGGCGGATTTGCCCGCCGCGTTTGAACTGCTGCAAAAAAATTACGCGAACAATTATCCAAGCATGATTTCCTTCATCACCGGACCGAGCCGCACGGGCGACATTGAAAGAATCCTGGTTTTAGGCGCGCACGGCCCGAAGAAATTGACCGTGCTGTGCCTTTGACAAGCCGCAGGTTTCCCTCTATATCTGCATTTGACGACGATTTCTGGCAAGATTGCAAACATGAAAACTGAACCGGCGGTTCCCGCGCCCAAGAAAATTCTGGTGATTGATGACAACCCCATCATTCAACGAGCGGTTTATTTTGCGTTGCGCGACAAAGGCTACAAGGTTTTAATGTCGGGCGATGTTACGGGCGCCCTCAAAATCATTCGCCGGGAAAAGCCAGATTTGATTGTGGTTGATCTTTCCTTTCCGATGGACGCGTCAAACATCGGGGGTCCGTTGCAGGATGGTTTCTTCGTCATTGAGCGGATACGCCGGACGCCCGAACTTGAAAATACTCCCATTCTGATTGTTTCCGGAACCGAACCGGCCAAATACAAAGATCAGGCCGCGGCCGCCGGAGTGAAAGCCTGTTTCCACAAACCGCTGAACAAGGAAGAACTGGTGGCGGCCGTCCAGTCCATTTTCCTCGAAAGCACCGGCAGCCAGCCGGGGCAGTTCGACATTTGAAACGATTTAAGCGAGATGACTCAAAATGGGGTGGTTGGGCGGCGCGGATTTCCGGATCTCGGTCACAAACCCAGCCGGCGGTGATTGAAACAGCGGGAACCAAATTATCGTTTCACCGGTTTTGGAATACAATCGCAAGTAGACCAAGTTCCCTAGCCTGAATTTTTTTGCCCGCGCCATGTCCGGCCAGCCGAGATAGGTGCGCGTCCCCCAAAACGAGTGTCCGTGGATGCCGGCGGACGAAACATAGGACGGAAACAACAAGCGCAACACTAAAGCCCAGACGAACGCAAACAACAGCATCGCTGGAATTGAGAGCAGAACAATTTTTGAAACGGCCGCCCAATTAACGTGAGTTCCGTGCTCAATCAAAAGCAGAGAAATTCCGCCAACGTGGCCAAGAATGAAACCTGCGACAAAAATAAAGATTGTGGATGGGATGACTGCCATCCTGAATCGCCTGGAGTCCGGCGGAATTGGGGTAACCATCAGGCCTCCATTTTGCAATCACGAATCCTTCGAGTCAATCGTGATTGATTGTTGGCCATTACACCCCGCCGAACCTCCGGTGTCTCCGCGCGTATTCTTCCAGCGCGGCAAAAAATTGCGGCTTGCGGAAATCCGGCCAGAGCGTCGGCGTGATGACCATCTCGGCGTAACTGATCTGCCAGAGCAAAAAATTGCTCACGCGCATCTCCCCACTCGTGCGGACAAGCAAATCGGGATCCGGAATGTTCCGCGTCCATAAATGGTCGGAAATGACCTTCTCGGTGATGTCCGCCGTTTCCAACTGTCCGCGCCTCACTTTTTCAGCAATCGCGCGCACGGCGTCCACGATTTCGATGCGGCTGCCGTAGCTCAACGCCATCACGAGCGTCAGGCCGTTATTTTTGGAAAGCGTCGCGATGGATTTCCGCAAATGCTCCTGCACATTTTCCGGCAGGCGCCAAATCTGGCCGATGACTTCGAGCCGCACGTTGTTCTTGTTCAGCTCCGGCGTTTCGGTTTTGAGATAGTGGATGAGATATTTCATCAGCGCGTCCACCTCGTCCTTCGGGCGGTTCCAGTTCTCGGCGGAAAAAGCGTAGAGCGTAAGATACTTGATGCCCAATTCGCCCGCCGTGCGGATGATGGTCCGCGCCGACTCCGCGCCGACGCGATGTCCCTCGATGCGCGGCAAGCCGTGCTGCCGCGCCCAGCGCCCGTTGCCATCCATGATGACAGCGACGTGCTGCGGCAACGACGCCCTGGCTTCGGCGCTCAAATGTGAAGCAGTGGAACTCATTTGCTCGTCCGCAGATTACGCCGATTGCGCGAATTCAAAAATGAAAAATTAAACCTTCGGCGGCGCGGCGCTTTTGCGCTCAATCAACTCGGCGGTCAGACGCCGGGGCTGGACTTTTTCGCCGCGAATCAGGCCCATCATCATTTCGACGGCGGCCATGCCCAGCCGGAATTTCGGCTGGCGCACCGTTGTCAGCGGCACGCGAAAATTTTCCGCCGTCAAAATGTTTCCATAGCCGACAACGGAAATGTCTTCCGGAATTTTCAGCCCCTGCGAGAGCAGCGCATTCGCGCAGCCGATGGCGACGAGGTCATTGACGGCCTGAACGGCGGTCGCATTGCAGGATTCATTAAGCATCTGGAGCGCGGCGCTGGTGCCGTCTTCAATCGTGCTGCCGGATTGAAAAACAAGCTTGTCGTCCACTTCGAGTCCGGCCTCGCGCAGCGCGCGGCGGTAGCCGTTGAATCGTTCGTGCGCCCACGGCGCCGTCGCCGGTCCGGTGAAATAAGCGATGCGCTTGTGGCCGAGTTTCAGAAGATGCTGTGTCGCGTTTTGGCTGGCGATGAGTTCCTCGACCTCGACGCTCGGAAAAGTTTTGCAAAACGGCGCGGGCGGGCCGAGCAAGACCACCGGAGTTTTCCGGGCAAGAATTTCCTGATAAATCCGCGCCTCGGCTTCAAAGCGATAAACGGGCGAAATAAAAAGCCCGTCCACGCGCCGCGACAGCAGGCGGCGGACGCAATGCTCTTCGCGTTCGGGCTTGTTCAGCGAATGCGCGAGCAAAACGTCGTAGCCGAGTTCGTGTGCGCGCTCTTCAATCGCAAAAACGATGCGCGCGAAAACCGGGTTGGTGATGGAGGGAATGACCAGGCCGAAGAGCTTGGTCGTTTTCAGCCGCAATCCCTGCGCGCTGGAATCGGGAACGTAGCCGATTTGTTGCGCGAGCGATTTGATTTTGGCCCTGGTCGCGGCGGAAACGTCCGGCGCGTCCCGCAACGCTTTTGAAACGGTCATTACCGAGACGCCCAGATGCCGGGCGATGTCTTTGAGTCGAACCATATTTAGAAAACAGAAAACGGAAGACGAAAGGCAGAAGTAAAACAGCCGCCGAAGTTCGTGGATAATCCTTCAAATTCGCCCTTCATACTTCAAAGATACGCCCCGCGCCACAGCAATTTGTGGCGCAACGCCTCCAAAAAAGAATTGTCCGCGAGACGCATCAAATGGAGCGCGCGGCGGCTGCGGCGGATGGTGACTTCATCGTTCGCGTCCAGTTTCGCCACAATCTGGCCGTCCACACTCAAAATGGTCGCAGGCTGCGGATTGACGGCCTTCACGGAAATTTTCGAGTCGAGCGGCAAAATGATGGAACGGTTCGAGAGCGCGTGCGGACAAATCGGTGTGATGGCGAAAACTTCCGCCGTCGGCAAAACCACCGCGCCGCCCGCCGCGAGCGAATACGCCGTCGAGCCGGTCGGCGAACTGACGATGAGGCCGTCGCAACGGTAGCGCGTGATGAATTCGCCGTCCACGCCCACGTCCAGCGCGATAAGCCGCGAGACCGCGCCGCGGCTGACCACGACGTCGTTGAGCGCGGTTTCGCAAATTTGATTTCCGTTGCAGACGCCGGCCACCTCAATCAAGGCGCGCGATTCAAATTTGAACCGGCCGTTCCAGATTTGTTTCAACGCGCGCGGCAGTTCGTTGGACGGAACAGCGGTGAGAAAGCCAAGTCCGCCGATGTTGATGCCGAGAATGGGTGTAGGCGAACCGGCAATATCGCGGGCGGCGCGGAGCATCGTGCCATCGCCGCCAAAAACCAGAAGCAAATCCGATTCGCGTGCGAGCGCCGCGCTGTCGCCGTCCACCACCACCTTGCGCCCGGCGGCCTGAATGAGCCGCGTGGCTTTGCGGATGATTTCGGCGCACGCAGGCTTTCCGGTATTTCCAATCAGCCCGATGCGTTTAATTTTGTCAGCTTGTTTTTTCAATCAGCCCCAGAAATTCCTTGTTGCCCGCCGGACCCAGCAGCGGGGATTCGGTCACCCCGCGCCAGTTTAGATTCTTTTGGGCGGCCACGAACTCGCGCAATTCTTCCAAAATCCGTTCGTGAACGGAAGCGTCGCGAATCACGCCCCGGCCTTTGTCCGCTTCCGCCTTGCCCGCCTCGAATTGCGGTTTGATGAGCGCGACAATTTTTCCATTTGATTTTAGCAAAGCAATTGCCGGCGGCAAAATTTTTCGCAACGAAATAAACGAGCAGTCAATCACCGCCAAATCAGCCGGTGAAAATGAATCTGGCATTTGCTCCGGCTTCAGATTCCGCGCGTTGGTTTTTTCCATGACGACGACGCGCCCGTCCTTTCGCAATTTCCACGCAAGCTGGCCCCGCCCAACATCCACGGCGAAAACTTTCGCCGCGCCGTTTTGCAGGAGGCAGTCGGTGAAGCCGCCGGTGGAAGCTCCGAGGTCAACGGCAATGGTTCTGGCAACGTCCAATTGAAAATGTTTGAGCGCGTGTTCGAGTTTGTAGCCGCCCCGGCTGACAAATTGTTCCGGCACGTCCAAGGAAATTTCGTCTTCGGTCTTGACGGAATCGCTGGCCTTGCGCGCTGTCTGGGAATTGACGCGGACTTGGCCGGCAAGAACGGCGCGTTTGGCGCGTTCACGGCTTTCGCAAAGGCCGAGTTCAACCAAGGCTTGATCGAGGCGAGTCATGCCGTCTGGGATCAACAAACATCACAGCTTCACAAGCGGCTGCCGCTGGTATAAACACGGTTCTGGACTTCGTGGAAGCTGTGGAGAAAAAGGTTGTTGTCGGCGACGGCTTTTTCGACGAGTTGTTTGAGCAGAAACATTTCCGAGCTGTTGATGACAGCGTGGACGCTATGTTTGAAGGCTTCCATGGGCGTGAACGTCTGAAACGAATCGCCCAGCAGGATGATGGTCGAGTGGCGGCGCTGGTTGACGGGCATGGTTTGCAGCGCCTTGAGCGTGAGGTTTTCGTCAAGGTTGTTGGCGGCGAACAGTTCCTCGACAACAACAACTTGATAATGCACCTGGCTGAAGCGGACGAGGAAATCGCTGTGCGTGGCGGCGGTATGAACCTTGTAGCCTAATTCGCGCAAGATGGTTTTGGCAACCTCCAGCCATTCTGGCGTGGAAAAGGCGATCAAGGCCGGCTTGTCCTCGGTGCTGACGAAATCAAATGAGCCAGTCATGGTTATTTCAGTTTGAGGGTTGACGGCGCGGTCGAGGTTGCGACTTTCATGCGCAGTGCGCCGCTGGTGCTGGTCATTTCGCCGCGAGCCTTTTTGATGTTGTCAATGCCGCGCGAAACGACGCTGCGCTTGGTGCAGTAAAGCAAGGCGGTTTCCTCGGTGATGATGCCCTGTTCGTAAGCTTCGAGGCAGGCATTGTCAAAGGTGCGCCAGCCAAAAGGGTAACTGGCTTCGATAATTTCGTAAAAGGTCTTGCCTTCGCCCTCACCCATACGGATCACTTCCTGCGTGCGCAAGTTTGCACCCATGATTTCCAGAAGCGCAAACCGCCCGCCGCCAATCTGCGGGCAAAGCCGCTGGCTGACGACCCAGCGGAGCGTGTCAGACAGGCGGACGCGAATCTGTTCCTGCTCGTCCGGCTCGAACATGCCGAGGACGCGGTTGATAGTCTCGCCGGCGTTAATGGTGTGCAATGTGCTCAAAACCAAATGCCCGGTTTCCGCCGCGCTCAAGGCGATTTTCACAGTGTCCCGATCCCGCATTTCGCCGACCAGAATGACCTTCGGAGCCTGGCGCAGCGCGGCACGCAAGCCATTGACGTAACTGTCGAAATCAATTCCCAGCTCGCGTTGGTTGAACGTGGCCTTTTGGTGCGCATGGATGTATTCCACCGGGTCTTCCAACGTAACTATGTGAACAGCCTTGTTGCGGTTAATCTCGTTGAGGACTGCGGCCAGCGACGTGGATTTGCCGGAACCGGTCGCGCCGGTGACGAGCACCAGCCCGGTTTTCTCTTTGGGGATTTCCTTGAAAATTTCCGGAAATTTCAGCTTCTCCAGCGTTGGAACGACGGCGTTGAGCTGGCGGCAGACAACGGAATAATTTCCGCGCTGGGCGAAAACGTTGACGCGAAAACGGGCCTTGTCCGAAAGCGCATACGAGGCGTCGCACGAACCGTGGCGCAGCAAATCTTCAATCTGCCACAGGTTGTCGCCGACGATGTTTAGCGCGATGGTTTCGATTTGAAATGGCGTGAGTCTTTCAATCGGCGGGTCGAGAACGACCGGCTTAAGTTCGCCGTAGGCTTCAACCTGCGGCGGGCGATCCACCGTGAACAAAACGTCGGAAACCTCCGGCTGTGACGCCAGCATCGTCGTCAAAATCTGGTCTAATTCCGGCCGCCGCATAAATTAAAACGCTTCGTCATCCTCCGGCGGATGTGCGAGCAGTCCGCGGAATTTTTTCTTGTCCAGCGCCTTGTCGTAGGCGTCCTCCGGCGTAATGCGCTTCATACGCACGTGTTCCATGATGTGATCATCCAGCGGCTGATTGCCCTGCTTCTTGCCAACCTGAATCATACCCGCAATCTGGTGCGTCTTGCCTTCGCGCACCAGGTTGGCAACGGCAGTGTTGAAGACGAGAATTTCAAACGCCGCGACGCGCCCCTTCTTGTCCGTGCGCTTGAACAGCGACTGCGCGACGACGCCTTTCAGCGCCTCTGAAAGCGTCTGGCGAATTTTATTTTGTTGCTCCGCCGGAAATACGTCAATGATGCGGTCCACCGTTTTGGGAGCGCTTTGTGTGTGCAGGGTTCCGAAAACCAAATGGCCGGTCGCTGCCGCCGTGATGGCCAGTTCAATCGTTTCCAGGTCGCGCATTTCGCCGACGAGAATGATGTCCGGATCTTCGCGCAACGCGCCGCGCAGACCGGTAGCAAACGATTTCGTATGCACGCCGACTTCGCGGTGGTTCACCAGACAGTTTTTGCTTTCGTGGACAAATTCAATCGGGTCTTCCAGCGTGATGATGTGGTCTTTCCGGTTCTTGTTGCAATAATCCACCATGGCCGCGAGCGTGGTGGATTTACCGGAGCCGGTCGGACCGGTAACGACAATCAGCCCGCGGTTCAACGTGCAGAATTTTTTCAGCACGGCAGGCAGGGGCGCGTCCAGCTTTTCAAAATCCTCAAACGCCAGCACGCGGCTGGGAATCTGTCGGAACACGGCGGCCACGCCGTTCTTCTCGTTGAAAAAATTAACGCGGAACCGCGAGATGTTGGGAATTTCGTAGCCGAAATCCACGTCGCCGGTTTCTTCGAACTGTTTAATTTTGTAATCTGGCGCAATTTCGTAGAGCATTGTCTTGAGCGAATCATTTTCCAGCGGCGGATAATCCACGCGCTGAAGTTCGCCGTTGATGCGCAACATGGGCGGGTTGCCGGATGTCATGTGCAAGTCCGACGCCTTTTGTTCAAACATCAGATTGAAAAATGCATCTATTTTGGCCATAAATTCCTTCCTGTTGCAAAAATCCTAGCTAACGCCGCGCCAAACGCAAGCCATGAAAACATTGTCCGACATCATTCGCGCCGAAGCCGCCTCCGGCGGCGTCCTGCCTTTCGCCCGCTTCATGGAACTCGCGCTCCACTGTCCCGTTCATGGATATTATGAAACACAAAAGGACAGTATTGGTCGGCGCGGCGATTTTTACACTAGCGTCAGCGTCGGCGAACTCTTTGGACAGCTACTTGCGTTCCAATTTGCCGAGTGGCTGGAAAAATTGCAAATTGCGGATTGCAAAATGCGGATTGTCGAAGCGGGCGCGCACGACGGACAATTGGCGAAGGACATTTTGAACTGGCTCCGATTAAATCGCCCGAAGCTTTTCGCGCAAATCGAATACTGCATCCTCGAGCCTTCCGCCCAACGCCGGCAATGGCAGAATGAAACGCTCGCCGGATTTGAAGATAAAATACGGTGGGCGGCTCAATTCTCGAAATTGAAAAATCCGCAATCAATTCGCGGCGTCTTCTTTTCCAATGAACTCCTCGACGCCTTTTCCATCCGCCGTTTCGGCTGGAACGCAAAAAATAAAAACTGGTTCGAATGGGGTGTCGCCGTTGACGGCGAAAAATTCGTCTGGGCGAAAATCCAGAATCTTGATTTGCCAGCCTCAATTCTCCGGCTTCCATCTCCACTTTTAGACGTTCTGCCGGACGATTACACGATTGAAACCTCTCTCGCCGCTGAAAACTGGTGGCGCGCAGCCGCTGGAATTTTGCAACGCGGCAAACTGCTGACTATTGATTACGGCCTGACCGCCGACGAATTATTTTTGCCACAGCGGAAAAACGGGACTTTGCGCGCCTATTTCCAGCATCATTTTTCCGACGACATTCTGGCGAACGTCGGCGAACAGGATTTGACCGCGCACGTCAATTTCTCCGCCATCCAGAAAGCCGGAGAGGACGCCGGATTGAAAACGGAAACCTTTTGCACGCAGCCGCAATTCCTCACGCAGATTTTGAGCCGGGCGGTGAAAGAAAAATCGTTTGCCGGTTTGGACGCCAAGCAAGCGCGCCAGTTTCAAACCCTCACGCACCCGGAGCATCTGGGCCGCGCTTTCCGCGTTTTGGTTCAGTCGCGCTGAAGTTCGTAATTCAAAATCGAGAGGCAATAAACCGCGGCCGTCTCCACGCGCAAAACCAGCCGGCCCAGCGAAACCGGCCGCGCGCCGGAATTCTGGATCGCCTTCAATTCGTCCAGGGTGAAATCCCCCTCCGGCCCGATCCAAACCGCAGCGGACTTTGGTAATTGGCCGTTGGCCGCTTGAAATTCTTGAAAGACTTCGCGCGGATGACGCCGCTCTTTTTGCAGCGAACCGACGAGCGCCAAATCGAATTTTTCCTTGCGTGCCAGAAGCTTTTGAATTGTCACCGGCGCTTCAATTTCCGGCAGCCACGCTGCGCCGCACTGCTTGACAGATTCAATCGCCACTTGCCGCCACTTTTCACGCTTGTGTTCACCGCTTTCGCCGTCCAAATGGCTCACGACATGTTCGGACAGCAGCGGCACAATTTTTCGCACGCCCAGTTCGACGGATTTCTGGATGATGTTCTCGAAGATTTTTCCCTTCGGTAATGCCTGCGACAAAGTGATTGAGCAAGGCGGTGGCGGCGTGAAATTTTTGAGCGACACGGAAAGTGTGACGGCGTCGCGTGAACAATTTTCAACCGCGCACAGGAATTCATTTCCCGCGCCGTCCAAAACCGCGACAAGCTCGCCGTATTTCACTCGCAGAACTTTCAATGCGTGGTGCGCTTCGCGCCCTTCAAGCCGCAGTGAATTTCCGGCGCAGTTTTTGGGCGGGAGATAAAAACGGTGCATGGCTCACCTGAAAAACTTTTTCGCCTTTTCAAAAAAACTCCGGCTCATCGGCGCCTCCTGGCCGTCGAGCAGCGCGGCGAATTCCTGCAATTTCGTCTTTTGCTCGTGATTCAGCCGCGCCGGCACCTCCACCTGCACGCGCACGTGCAAATCGCCGTGGCCATAGCCCTGTAAATTTTTCACACCCCTGCCCTTGACACGAAAAGTCGTGCCCGGCTGCGTGCCCGCCGGGACTTTAATCGTCGCCTTGCCTTCAAGCGTCGGCACTTCGACTTCCGAACCGAGCGCGGCCTGCGTGAAACTCACCGGCACTTCGCAAAGCAAATCGTCGCCGTCGCGCTGAAAAATCTCGTGCGCCTTGACGTGCAGCAGCACGTATAAATCGCCGGCCGGCCCGCCGCGAAAACCCGCCTCGCCGTTTCCCGACGAACGCAGGCGCGAGCCCGCGTCCACTCCCGGTGGAATTCGTAATTTGATTTTTGAACTGCGCTGGCGCTTGCCCTCGCCGTGGCAGGATTTGCACGGCTTCTCCAGAATTTTTCCCGCGCCGCGGCAGTTCGGGCACGTTTGCGCGATGCTGAAAATTCCGCGCGCCATGAGCACCTGCCCGCGTCCGCCACAGGTTGCGCAGGTTTTCAATTTTGAGCCGGCCTCCGCGCCGGAGCCGCCGCACGTTTCGCACTGGTCAAGCTTGGTGACGGAAATTTCCTTTTCGCAGCCGAGCGCGGCTTCCTCGAGCGTGATTTCCAAATCGTAGCGCAAATCATCGCCACGCTGCGGCGCGGAAGGATCGCGGCCGCCGCCGAAAAATGTCTCGAAAATGCTCCCGCCCGCCCCGCCGCCGAACACTTCGCGGAAAATATCGAACGGGTCGTGAAAGCCGCCGCCGGGGCCGCCGAAACCACCCCGCCCGGCTCGTTGGCGCGGGTCAAACGCGGCGTGGCCGTATTGGTCGTAGGCGGCGCGTTTTTGCGGGTCGCTCAACGCCTCATAAGCCTCGCCCAGTTCCTTAAACTTTTCCTCCGCCGCGTGGTCGCCCGGATTTTTGTCCGGGTGAAACTTCACGGCGAGCTTGCGGTAGGCTTTTCTGATTTCCTCGGCGTCGGCGTTGCGGTTCACACCGAGGATTTCATAATAATCGCGCTTGGTCATCTGAAAACAATTTACGGTTTCCCGGCGGGGTTTTTAGCGACAATCACCGCCGCCGGCCGCAGCAAACGGTCGCGCAGTCTGTAACCTTTGCGGATTTGCTGGACCACCCGGCCTTCGGGAACTTCGGAAGTTTCCTGTTGCGAAACCGCCTCGTGCAGCGCCGGATCGAATGGCTTGCCGGTCGCGTCAATTTCTTCGAGCCCACCTTCCAGCAAAATTTTTTTGAGTTGTTGTTGAATCATGGCGACGCCGGCTTGCAGGGAAATGATTTTTTCGTCCTCCGCGTTTTGCGCGGCGGCCTGTGCCATTTCAAAGGTGTCGAGCACGGGCAGAAGTTTCTGGAGCAACGCGGCATTGGCAAATTGCGTGGCTTCGACACGCTCGCGCGCGGCGCGTTTTTTGAAATTTTCAAAGTCGGCGGCGGTGCGGAGCCAATTGTCCCTGGCCTTTCCAAGCTGCTCTTCCAAATCGGCCATTTTCTGTTCCGGCGCCGGCGGAACGGCAACGACCGGCTCGGCGTTCGCCGCCGATGCGGATGTGGCTTTTGTGTGCTTGTCCATTTCAATTTCTGGTTCGCGTTCTTTCATGCGGTCATGTCTTCGGAAAAACAAATTCAGAACGACAGATTAAACCATTTGCCGAAATCCGCAACCGGGATGAGGCGGCGCGGGTTAATTGGTTGGGACGAGTTTTTGGAATTCAGGCAGGGAACGCAGTGAATTGAAGCTTGGATCTTTGCGGGCAGCATCAATCAAAGCATTTCGCGTGGCGGGATTGGTGTTAAGACGCCCGGCGAAGTCGAGCGCGGTTTTCAAATCCTGCAAGGCCGCGGCATTCTGGCCAAGGGTGGCATTGAGCCGCGCCAAGTCGTAGCGCGGCTCGGGTGCGTCGGGATTGATGATGGCGAGTTTTTCAAGCGCAGTTTCGACCTTGGCCAGATTGCCCATCTGGGCAAAGGCTTGGGCAACGTCGGCGGCTTCAGTGTAGGAAATATTCGCGTTGGTGAGCGCTTCATCAAAAAGTTCGGTGGCACGGCTGGTTTGCTGCATTTGCATATAGGCGCTGCCAAGGGTCAGGAGATTGGGGATGTTCGACGGGTTTTGTTGCGCTTCGGTTTCCATTTGTTCCAACGGAGTTGCACTCTCCGTGCGGTTGGAGGATTCTGCCTTGATTTTTTCCAGTTGGTCAACAAGCCCGGTGACTGAACCGTTGTAGGGG
>DATJRH010000043.1:0-109180 GCA_035504945.1 Candidatus Aquilonibacter sp.
CCGCTGCCGTCAAAACGCCAATGGCCACGAATGACGCCGACGACTAGAAATATAACAAACGCCACCAACGAACTGGCAACCAGCCAAATCCCAATCTTTCGTCGCGTCGAAATGTTCATAATCGTGATGCCGCCTAACGATTCAAAGCTGAGCCACGCCGACCGGCGAGTGGCTCCGCAAGCTCGATAATTGTTGTATAACTTAAACCATCCATAAACTCAAGGGGCAGTCGGCGTTGGCTCCAGCGCGGTGTTAGGCATCCGGCCTGCTATTTTCGTGACCATATTATCTCCGGCTCATGTTGTGCGGTCTTGACCTGAATGTTGTCAATCGGTGCGTTCGTGTCAACCTTGCTCCAGCTCACAATAACGTCACACGGCTGACCAGAATAACTGCCGGAAAAAGTAAGGTGTCCGGTCAATAAATCCCAGCTAATCTGGCGCTTTGTCGTGGCTTCCAACTGTAAAGTGTGAAGTGGCATATTAGAACTCGAAAGTGAAGAAACCTCGCTCCGAACGGCAGCCTCAATCTGCGGAACACCACCCCGCGCCATCATGAAATGCGCAAATAGGAATAAACAGCCTATGAACGCCAGCACTATAAGAACACGGATGAGACTATTGCGCATAGGATGCCTAACAGGTGGTTAAGGAGAAGTGGGTGGAACTGCGGTTCTGCCTAATTCTCTTTGGTTTCATGGCTTGACTTTAGCGTTTTTGCTGGCTTTGTCAAAGCTTTTTCCCTAAATTGATGGCCATGTCTTTGCCAGTAAAACCGGAAGCGGTCCTTGCGGATGGCCACCGGCGGATGTTGTCAGAAGTCGTCCATGAGAAATTGCGCGCGGGTCATTATTCGCATCGGACGGAGGAGGCGTATCTGGGCTGGATACGGCGATTCATCAAATTTCATCACGGGCGGCATCCACGGGAATTGCGCGAGCCGGAGGTGGTGGCGTTTCTGGAGAATTTGGCCGATACCGGAAAAGTTTCAGCCGCCACCCAGAACCAGGCGCTCAATGCGTTGTCATTTCTCTACACGCATGTGCTGGAGCAGAAATTGGGTTCGCTGGGGGAGTTTGCGCGGGCGCGGCGGCCGGAACGGTTGCCGGTGGTGCTTTCGCCGGAGGAAGCGCGGTTGTTGCTGGAGCATTTAGACGGTTCGATGCGGTTGATCGGGCAATTGCTTTACGGCTGTGGATTGCGATTGCTGGAATGCCTGCGTTTGCGAATCAAAGACGTGGACTTCGCACGATTGCAAATCGTTGTGCGCGGCGGCAAGGGCGATAAAGACCGGATAACGATGCTGCCGGTGTCGGTGGCGGAGCCGTTGCGCGAGCATTTGAAAGAAGTGAAACGATTGCACGAAGAGGAATTGAAAGCCGGTCGCGGCGAGGTATGGCTGCCGGAAGCGTTGGATAAAAAATTTCGAGGAGCGGCGTGGTCGTGGGCATGGCAATGGGTGTTTCCGGCGCGGCAATTGTCACGTGTTCCGATGGAAAGGGTTTCGGACGAGGCGTCCAAAACGACACGCGAGGCGCGTGTGCTCCCCGGAGTCACCTTGCGGCGGCATCATGTGCATGAGAACGCGGTGCAAAAGGCGATGCAGGCGGCGGTCAGTCGCTGTGGTCTGGCCAAGCGGGCGACGTGCCACACGCTGCGGCATTCGTTTGCGACGCATCTTTTGGAAAACGGCTATGACATCCGCACGGTGCAGGATTTGCTGGGGCACAAGGATGTGACGACGACGCAGATTTATACGCATGTGATGCAGAGGCCGGGGATTGGGGTGCGCAGTCCGCTGGATAACTGATTTATGAACACTGAACATCCAACATCGAACGCTGAACATCCAACATCGAACGCTGAACATCCAACGAAAGACGGGCGAGTTTATGATCTGGAGGAACGCCTGCTGGATTATGCGGTGCGCATCATCCGGCTGGTGGAATCGCTGCCGAATACACGGGCGGGCAATCATGTGGCGGGACAATTGTTGCGTTCGGGCACCTCGCCGCTGCCGAACCACGGCGAAGCACAGGCCGGGGAATCGCGCGCGGACTTTGTTCATAAGCTGAAAATCTGTTTGAAGGAATTGCGCGAGTCGCTGCGCTGGTTGAAATTGATCCAGCGGGTTCCACTGGTCAAACCACCCGAAAAAGTTGCCGTGCTGCTGGGCGAAACGGATGAATTGATACGCATCTTCGTCAAGAGCATCCAGACTGCCGGGGCACCCGGCTCGCGAGGCTCAAAGTTCAAAGTTGAGGGTTGAGAGAAAAAACATTCAACATTGAACATCGAACGCTGAACATCGGATATTGGACTGCCCCTCTTTGGTTGAGGGTTGGAAGCAAAAAGCGGAAAAGGGGAAACATTCAACGCCCAACATCGAAGGGCAACAAGCTGAACGTCGAAGGGAAAAAGCAAAAAAGCAAAAAAGCTGAAATGCTGAAAGCGGAGAGGGCAAGGACAAGCTGCCGCCCGTGCACTTGGAACGCAAAGTGCGATAAAATAAATCTGTCGCGCCGCCGAAGTCTCCCGATGCGCCGGGAAGGGACTTGGCGGCGAGTGAAGTATCTGTCCCCGGACATTTCATTGGCTCGGCTGGCGTTAAAGCAGAATCCACGGCGCGCAGTCAATGGATTTCAGCAAAATGACAATTCCGTTCAACTTTTTGCCAAAAAATGTCCAATGGGAAACGGATTTCGCGCGAAGACCGCGAAGGAAGCGACGTGAAATGAAGGCAGCGCGCATTTTCCAACGCGCGGGTTGTGCGGCTTTGCCGCCGCGGGTCCGGGGGCGCGGAACTGGAAAGTTTCCCGGACCCGCAGACTGGAAAGTGCGCGGCACGGTCCGCGCGGCGTTTGAAAAGTCCGCGGCATCGCATAACAAGTTTGACTCAATCGGCGCGCGAAAGTAGATTCAGGCGAATGCTGGCTGCCGAAATCAAAGCGGCGAGGGCGGAGGCCAACTCGCCAAATGCCAACCCGAATGGTTCCTGGAAAAAAATCGTGGAACACATTGCGCCGTTTCTGCAAACGGTGGGCGAACGACTTGTTCAACAGGTCAATGACTTTGACCCGCAAATTGTCCCTTACGCGCAATACGCGCTGAACGGGAATGGCAAGCATTTGCGCCCGGCGCTGGTGGCGTTGGCGGCGGATGCCGCCGGCAAGGCCGGGGACGCGCATGTGACGGCGGCGGTGATCATCGAGATGGTGCATCTGGCCACGCTGGTGCACGACGACGTGATGGACGAGGCGGAAATCCGGCGGGGCAGCCCGACGCTGGCGGCGAACTGGGGAAATGAAATCGCGGTGCTGTTCGGGGATTGTTTGTTTGCGCAGGCGCTGAAGCTGGCGGCGAGTTTTCCGACGCCGGAAGTCTGCCGGGCGGTGGCGATGGCGACGAACACGGTTTGCACGGGCGAGATTTTGCAGACGCAGCACCGGCGGAATTTTGAATTGTCGCGGCGCGAGTATTTCCGCGTGATTGAAATGAAGACGGCGGAACTGTTCACGTTGTCGTGCGATCTGGCGGCGTTTCTGGGCGGCGCGAAGCCGAAGCAGCGGGCGGCGCTGCGGGAGTTTGGCGCGGCGTTCGGCACGGCGTATCAGGTTTATGACGATTGCGTGGATTTGTTCGGGACGGAATCGGAGGCGGGCAAGTCGCTGGGCACGGATCTGGCGAAGGGGAAATTGACGTGGCCGGTGCTGCTGGCGTGGGAGCGGGCGAATGCCGGCGACAAGGCGCAGTTGGAAAGTTTGATCCAGAACTGGCTGCCGGGGAATTTTTCCGCGGTGAACGAACTGCTGGCGAAATACGGGACGTTTGAGCCGTCGCTGGCGGTGGCGGAAAAATATCTGGGACAGGCGCGGCAGGCGTTGCGGATTTTGCCGGAATCGGACGGGCGGGCGGGGCTTTTGCAACTGGCTGATTTTTTAGCGCAACAAATCGAGACTTTGGCTGTTTGTGTTTGAAGCATGATTATGGCCGAACCAACAGAGCGAATTGATTCGGAAGCTCCAGTTCCGACAGAGGAGATGGATTTGGTGCGGCGGGCGCGAAGCGGCGACCTGGCGGCCTATGACGAACTGGTCACGCGCTATCAGGAGCGGATTTACGCGACGATTTACCACATGACGTCCAATCACGAGGACGCGAACGATCTGGCGCAGGAATCGTTCATCAAGGCGTTTCAGGCGCTGAAGAGCTTCAAGGGCGGGTCGAGTTTTTACACCTGGCTTTACCGGATTGCGGTGAACAAGACGATCAACTTTCTCAAACAGCGCAAGAACCGGCAGCACATGAGCCTGAATGATCTGGATTTCAACGCCGAGCATGATGCCGATTTGATTGCCTTGATTTCCGACAAAACGCCGCGGCGCGAGGCCGGCTTGACGGAGTTGCAGGAAAAATTGAACGCGGCCTTGCTCAAGCTGTCTGAACCACATAGATTGGTCGTCGTGCTGCATGATATTCAGGGTCAGTCGCATGAGAAAATTGCGGAAATCATGGGGTGTAACATCGGCACGGTGCGGTCGCGGTTGTTTTATGCGCGACAACAATTGCAGGCGTATCTGGCCGATTATTTGAAATAGCCATGAACGAAAATGACAACAACTTCGAGGCGCTGCGGCGGCTGCTCGCGTTCAAGAACCGTGAGACACCGCCGCCGGGTTACTTCAACGAGTTTTCCAGCCGTGTGATTGCGCGCATCCGCGCCGGCGAGACCGAAGAATCAGCCGGCGGGTGGGTGGCGAAATTATTTCAAGCGCTTGATCTTAGACCGGCATTCGCCGGAACGTTCGCCGCCGCGCTTTGCATGATCCTCGTTTTTGGAATTGTTTATGCCGAGCGCCCTGATACCGCGCCGCAGCCGTTGTGGCAGGAAGCCACTCCAAGCTCCACGCCGATTGCGATGGCACCGACGGAGTTGGTTCCGCCGACGGAAACTCCATTTGTTGCGAGCACCAATCCCGTGATGAATCTGGATTCGTTTGCGACGCTGATGAATTCGCCAAACCAGCTCATGCAGCCCGTCAGCTTCCAAATTCCGGGAAACTGATTCAATTTTTCAGTCTTCGTTCTTCATTCCGAAATTAGCTAGCGGTTGAAGCAAGCGCTTGAATCGCGCCCGCGATTTTCATTTAATTCCGCGAGTGCCAACCAAAATCATCGCGGTCGCCAACCAAAAAGGCGGCGTCGGGAAGACCACCACCGCCGTCAATCTCGCCGCCTGCCTCGCCGCGATGGGACAGCGCGTGCTGCTGTTCGACCTCGACCCGCAGGCCAACGCGACCAGCGGTGTCGGCCTCGAAAAAGTCGAAGGCGCGAGCGCTTATCGCGTTTTGATTGGCGAAGGCAGTTTGCTCGAGAAAATCAAGCCGACGATTTTTGAGCGGCTGGAAATTGTTCCCAGCGAAGTGGATTTATGCGCCGCCGATCTGGAACTGGCGCGGCTGGAAAATCATTTGCTCGCCGTTTCGCGTTCGCTCCAGCCGGTTTTGGACAGCGCGCGATTTGACGTGGTGCTGATTGATTGCCCGCCGTCACTGGGAATTTTGACATTGAACGCCTTTGCCGCCAGCGACGGTCTGCTCGTGCCTCTCCAATGCGAGTATTACGCGCTCGAAGGCATTTCGATGATGAACCGCGTGCTGGGCCAGTTGCGCGACGCAGGCATGAATCCGCGCCTCGAAATTTTCGGCGTCGTGATGACGATGTTCGATGGCCGGACGAAATTGTCCAACGAGGTTGTCGGCGAAGTCCGCAATCTGCTTGGCGCAAAAGTTTTTGAGACGACGATTCCGCGCGCGACGAAACTGGCCGAGGCGCCGAGCTTCGGCAAGCCGATCATTCATTACGACAAATACAGCGGCGGCGCGGCGGCGTATGAACTGCTGGCGCAGGAGGTTTTGGCGAGGTTAAAGGCGGCGCAGCAGCCCTGACAAATGGCGGCTTCCGGCTGCGAATTAGTTCCCTTATATTTTAGACGCTGTGGTCGCTGGCTTCATAATGACAACCATGGTTCACAAATTCGCAAAATACGGCAGGCGTTCACGCCGGTGGTTTGGCACGATGAATGAACATAATTGACGGTGCGCACAAATAAATTTAATGCCGCGCTTGCCGTCATTTTAAAAATTCATTAACCTCACAGCCGCTAAATTTTATGGCAAAAGAAATTCTCGAAATGCCCATTGAACTGGCAACCATGGAGTTGCCCGACACCAAAACCATCCGCCTCAAATGGCCAGACGGCCATAATCCCGAATTCAAGACCGGCCAGTTCATCACGCTTTACTGGCCGGACACGCCGAATTACAAGCGCGCCTATTCGCTCTCGTCCTGCGCGCTCGACCGCGGCTTTTACGAAGTCACCGTCAAGCGCGACGGCAAAATGGGGACGCGCATCGTGGATTGGGCGAAGGCCGGCGACAAAATGTTTGTCATTCCACCCGTGGGAAAATTCCTGCCGGTGTATGAGCCGCCAGGCAAACATCTCATCTGCATTGCCGGCGGTTCGGGCGTGACGCCGTTTCGCGCCTTCGTCCGCGAGGCCACACGCCGGAAGCTGGATACAAAAATCACCGTGCTTTACAGTGTGCGCACGACGCGCAGCATCATTTTTCAGGATGAATTCCGCCAGTTGGAAGTGGAAAATCCAAATTTCAATTTTTATGTCACCTGCACGCGCCTTGACGAAAAAGATCCGTGGCAGGGACGCCGCGGGCGCGTCACGCCGGAATGGGTGAAGGAACACGTTCACGATCTGCCCAACACCGTTTTCTACGCGTGCGGCCCCAACGAACTGGTTGAATTTGCCGAGGAGGTTGTGTTGCACGGAATGGGCGTCTCCAAGGAGCAGATGAAGACGGAAAAATGGGGATAGATTTAATCAAAGGTTCGCAGGAACAAACACGGCGGCAAACTTTTGCCGCCGTGTTTTTTTATCCGTGCATCCGTGTCCATTTGTGGTTGAATGAATCATGCTCAAGCGCACCGCACTTTTTTCCGCCCACCAGAAACTGGGCGCCAAATTGATTGACTTCGGCGGCTGGGAAATGCCGGTGCAATACACCAGCATCACTGACGAACATCTCGCCGTCCGCAACGCCGCCGGCATTTTCGATATTTCGCACATGGGCGAAGTCACCGTCAGCGGCGCAGCGGCGGAAGAATTTCTCAACCTCACTTTAACAAACGATATCCGCAAGCTCGCGCCCGGCCTCGGCCAATACACGCTCCTGTGCAACGAGCACGGCGGCGTGATTGACGATCTTTACACCTATCAGCTTTCCCACGGCGTTTATCTGCTCATCATCAACGCCTCGCGCACACAAGCCGACGTCGCGTGGCTGGAAACGCAATGGGAACAATTCCCGCGGCGCGGCGAATTGAGCCTCTCCGACGCATCGCATCATTATTCCGCCGTCGCCGTGCAAGGCCCGCGCGTGAAGGATTTTATCGCCGGTTGCATTTCCGGCGCGTCCGTCGCCGCCATGCGCGTGAACCGCGTGACCGATTTGAAAAAAAATCAAATCGGCGAATTTTGTGTCGAACACGGCGGCGTCCTCGTTTCGCGCACGGGCTACACCGGCGAGGACGGATTTGAAATTGTCGGCAGCGGCGAAGCGATTCAACACGTGTGGAATGGAATTCTCGAAGCCGGCGCGCCCTTCGGCATCAAACCCTGCGGCCTCGGCGCGCGCGACACGTTGCGCACGGAAGTCTGCTATCCGCTTTACGGCCACGAATTGGACGAGGAAACCACGCCCATCGAAGCCGGGCTGGGAAGATTTGTCTCGTTCGACAAGGGTGAATTCGTCGGGGGACCGGCTTTGGCCGCGCAAAACGCGGGCGGCATTGGCAAAAAATTAGTTGCCTTCAAAATGGCCGGCGCCTGTCCGCCACCGCGACCGCAATACGCGATTTTTTCCGGCGACAGGAAAATCGGCGTCGTCACCAGCGGCACGCCCAGTCCGTCGCTCGGCATCGGGATTGGCATGGGTTACGTGTCCCCGGAATTTGCATTGTCCGGCAAAACCATTGAAATCGAAATCCGCGGCAAACGATCGCTGGCGGTCATTGTGCCGAAACCGATTTACAAAAAAGTTTAGCTGGAATTGCGCGGGTAAATTTTCGCGCGGCATTGTTGGCTTGAGAATTCATTCCAACCGCGTAATCTTCCGGCACATTTTATGAGCAACATTCCTTCCGATTTGAAATACACGAAATCGCACGAGTGGGTCCGCGTCAGCGGCGACACGGCGGTCGTCGGCATCACCGACCATGCGCAGCAGGAACTGACCGACATCGTGTTTGTCGAACTGCCCGAAATCGGGCGCAAGGTGAAAGCTGGCGACGCCTGCGCCGTGGTGGAATCCGTCAAGACCGCCGGCGACATTTATTCGCCCGTGAGCGGCGAAATTCTGGAAACGAACAAAGCCGTGGTGGACAATCCGGCTTTGGTCAACAGCGAGCCGACTGCCGGTGGCTGGCTTTTCAAAATCAAATTGAGCAGTCCCGCCGAACTGAACGCGTTGCTGTCACCGGAAAAATACAAGGCGCAAATTGAAGTTTGAAATGACTGCGACTGAATTGAAGCCGCGCCCGCGCCTGCCCGAATGGTTGCGCATCACGCTGCCGACTTCGGACAGCTTTGCGCACACACGCTCGCTGCTCGACGAACTGAAATTGCACACGGTCTGCGAAAGCGCGAAATGCCCGAACCACTGGGAATGTTGGAGCAAGGGCACGGCGACGTTCATGATTGCCGGCGACCGCTGCACGCGCGCGTGCGGTTTTTGCGCGGTGACGACGGCCAAGCCGCTCGCGCTGGAAGCCGACGAGCCGGCGCGCGTGGCCGAGGCGACGCGGCGGATGAAATTGAAGCATATCGTCATCACCGCCGTCGCGCGTGACGATTTGCCGGACGGCGGCGCGGAACATTTTCGACAAACGATTGAAAAAGTCCGCGAGTTAAATCCGGGCATTTTCATCGAGGTGCTCGTGCCGGATTTCAACGACAGCGACGCGGCAATTGAAACCGTGTTGTCGGCGAATCCGCACATTTACAATCACAATCTGGAAACAGTGCGGCGATTGACACCTGCTGTCCGCCATCGCGCGACTTACGACCGCAGCTTGAGTGTTTTGAAAAAAGTGAAAGCAAAGCGCGGCGATTCGATTTATACAAAGTCCGGATTGATGCTGGGTTTGGGCGAGCGTGAAGAGGAAATCATGGTGGCGCTGGAGGATTTGCGCCGCGCAAATTGCGACATCCTCACGCTCGGCCAGTATTTGCAGCCGACGTTGAAGCATCTGCCGGTGGCGGAATTTGTCGCGCCGGAGCAATTCGACGTTTATGGCCGGGCGGCGCGCAGCCTGGGATTTGTCCATGTCGCCAGCGGGCCGATGGTGCGCAGTTCGTATCATGCGGATGAATTTGCCCCGGTGGCGCAAGGCCGCGCTACCCAAACGGCCGGCGATGGATCAGAAGGTAAATCGCAAAGCCGACGCTCAAAATCCCGATAGCAAATCCAAGAACGGTGATGATGGTTTTGAGGGTGCGGGCTTTTTCAGATACGCGGTCGGTGACTTTTTTTTCTCCGGCCATGAATTGCGCGAATTCGTTTTCAAGCGCGGCGGCAATGACTTCCTCATTTTTTAGTTGCAACGTAAGCCAGCCGCCGTCGAATTCATTTTTCCATTCCGCAGGCAGGCGCGCGAGGATTTTGGCATCGGGCGGCTGAAAGCCAAAGCCTTTCCAAAATGGCGAGCGTTCCTGTGTCCAGAGCCGGAAGACGCCGTGATTGGCGGCGAGGGTTTGAATCCGCGCCCAAAATAATTCCCGCGCGGCGTCGGCGATGGAAAAGTCAGAGTAGCCTTCGCTGTGGAGCAGGGCGTGATTTTGGGAGAATTGCATGCCGATTGCGCCGAGGACCAGGCCTTCGGAATTTTCAACGACTTGAAATTCCGTCAGACGTTTTTCCAGTTCATCCGCGGGCAGGCGCATGGAATCCCAAATCGTTTTAAGCGCGGCGAAGTCATCCACAGTCGCGCGGCGGATACGGAGCCTTTGAGGATGTTCAGCCGGTTGCATTTGAGTTTTGAAAATTATGTGGCAGTTTCAGCTGAAAATTAAACAAAAATAACCGTGAGTAACATCACCAACGAACAACTGCTCGCCGCGCTGAACTGGCGTTACGCCACAAAAGTTTTTGACGCCGCGAAAAAAATTCCCGCCGACGTTTGGCAGACGCTTGAACTTGCGCTCGTGCTCACCCCGACTTCCTACGGCCTGCAGCCGTATAAATTTCTGGTCATTGACGATCCAGCCAAACGCGCCGCACTGCTGCCGCATTCCTGGAACCAGAGGCAGGTCGTGGACTGCTCGCATTTCGTCGTGTTCACCGCGCGCACAAAAATGACCGAGGCCGACGTGGACAAACTCATCCGGCGCACGCTCCATGTCCGCCATTTGCCGACCAACGCGCTCGAGGCCTATCGCGGCATGATGCTCGGCGATGTCGTTAACGGCCCGCGCGGAAAAATCGCGCGCGAATGGGCGACCCGCCAGACTTACATCGCGCTCGGCAATTTGATGACCTGCGCCGCCGTGCTCGGCGTGGACGCCTGCCCGATGGAAGGCCTAAGCCCGGCCGATTACGACAAGGTTTTAGGTCTGGCCGACGGTGACTACGGGACCGTGGTCGCGTGCGCGCTTGGCTACCGTTCACCCGACGACAAATACGCAAAACTGGCAAAGGTGCGCTTTGAACCGGGGGAACTCGTGCAATACCTTTGACCTCGCGATTCAGTTTGCGAAAAAGAAATTTCGTTCCCGGCAAAATTGCTGCCACCGATTTAACATTTGACGCGAATTAAATCTTTACCGAAAAACGAAGCGGCGGATTGACTGCTTCACACCCGGTTTTGCAATCAACCCGCCGTCTGTTCATCCGAACAGAATTTTATTGCTGCCCTGGCGGTGGTCCAGGAGGCGTGTTGGCAGCGTCATCGCCGGACGGAGGACCGGGCGGCAGATTGTTGTCATCACCACCGGAATTTCCACAGGCGCTTTGGTGTGGACCGCCGGAGTGTTGTGGACGCGGGCCCATGAATTCGTCCGGGGTCAACACTCCATCGCCGTTTTTATCCAGCGTTTTCAATTCTGCCGGCGCGTTGGCGATTTCGTTTGAGTCAATCACGCCGTCGCGGTTCACGTCTAACGCCATGATGATTGCTGGCGTCGGCGGACGCGGGGCGTCTTTGGGCGCATCCGGCGGCAACGCCGGAAGGTATTCATCCGCCGTCAGAACGCCGTCGCCGTTTTTGTCCAGCGTCTTGAGTTCGGCGGGCGCGTTGGCGATTTCGTCCGCATCAATCACACCGTCATGGTTCACGTCGAGCGCCTGCACGATGGGCAGCGGTGGCGGACGATGGCTGCGCGGGCCGTTCTGATCGTCGCCGCCCTGCGGACCGTTGTCATTTTGCGCGTTGACCGCGAGCGTCGTGGCACCGAGCGCCAGCAGCGCCAGCAGTGTTTTCATTTTCGATTTCATTTTGTGCTCTCTTTCTTTGTTGTTTTACCGGATGTGAATTTTTACGCGCCAAATTTACGCGAAGCCACCTTAAGCGAAGATGAAGCCGGAAAGATTTTTTGAAATTATTTTGCGGCCAAATTTTGCGGTGCGACGGGCGGGAGATATTTTTCGTCCGTGAGCGTTTTCAAAAAGGCGACCAGCGCGTGCTTGTCTGCCGCGCTCAATGGCACGCCGCCGTCGGGATGCTTGGCCAGGTTCGGGTCGAGTGTCGCGCTGCGTTTCATGCCGGTGCAATAATGCTCGACAACTTGTTCGAGGGTTTGGAAACGGCCGTCGTGCATATAAGGCCCGGTGACGGCGACGTTGCGCAGCGACGGCACGGCAAATTTCCCCTCGTCGCCGGCGCGATGAGTGACATTGTAACGTCCCAAATCTTTGAACGTTGAATCAAGGCCGTTGTTCGCGAAATCCTGACTCTGAAACAGCGGCCCGCCGTGGCAATGAAAACAATCCGCGCCGTATTGTCCGTGATACGGATCGTATTCGGTGTTGAACAAAACAAATCCGCGCTGCTCTTCGGCCGTGAATTTCGCCGCACCGTTCATCACGCGGTCGAACTTGGAGTTGAATGAAACCTGCGCCAAGACAAATTGCTCCAGCGCGCGGGCGATTTTGTCCGCAGTAATATCCGGTGAGCCGAAGGCGCTGGCGAAAAGCCGGGGATAATCCCGGTCCGCGGCAAGCTCTGCCACGAGACTCGTCAGTGACTCGTCCATTTCAATCGGATTTTGGATTGGCTGCAAAACCTGCTGGCGCACGCTCGCCGCGCGGCCATCCCAAAAAAAGGAATCTTTCCACGCGAGATTTTCCAGCGACATCGCGTTGCGCGTGCCGAGGTCGCCGTCCACGCCGCGGCCGACCCGGCGCGGCTGCGAAAATGCGCGGCGCGGATTGTGGCAGGTGGCGCAGGATTCGGAATTGTCCGCCGAAAGCCGCCGGTCAAAAAACAATTTGCTGCCGAGGTTCACGCCTTCGACCGTGAGCGGATTGTCGCGCGGCAAGTTTGGTTGCGGAAAAAACGCCGAGAATTTGAAACGATACGGCGTGGCATTGGGCGCGATTTCAATGTGGTTCGTGTCGTGCAATAATGTGCCCAAGGGCGAAAACATCTTCACGGTTTCAACAGCAAACGAGCTTTCAATGTTTTCGCGCAATTTTGCCGCGAGTAAATCATCTGGACGCGAATGGCTGGTGTCGGTTGTGTCGCTCAACCGGATTTTATTTGGAGTTGAAAAAATCCGGTCTGCGTTCAGCGCGATTTGCATTTCCCGGTCAGAGTTCAAATCAAGCACGACCGGCAATTCGACAGTCATCAGTTCGCGGTCGGTGGCGAGGTGATAGGAAAAGCCGTTTTCGATGCCGCCGTCCTGCCAGCGGCCTTCAAACGCGAGGAAAATGTATTCGTGCGACCAGCCCCAATACAGGTGGTTCACGTCGGGATTGAGCGGATGATTTGCCGGCCATTGCGAGATGCCGGTGTGATTGATTTGCGGCTCCAAACCAATGTGGAAGCAGACGCGGTCGTAATTTCCCGGCGGAACATTTTCGAGCGTGAAACTGGTTTTGACGTCCCGCGTGCTGATGAAGGCAAATTTTTTTCTCTGTTCAATCCAGGTTCCGTCCGGGCGACGCAGGGAAAAATCCGACAGAAGAAAATTCAATCGCGTGATGGAAATGGTCTGGCCAGAAGCGGTTTGATTCGTGAGTGCGTCGAAAACGAGCGGCACGCCGTTAAATTGAGGATCAAATTCCACACGCAAATCCGCCGCGTCCGCGCCGGCTGCCAGAAACAGCGGAAGCAGCGGCAGGATTTTCTGCATCGCGTGTTTCATTTGCGTCAAGGGTTGATGGTAAATCCGCCGGTGAGGGTGAACGTCGGGGCTTGCGACTGTCCCGGCGGTATCCCGAATGTGACCACGACGTTTTGCGCGTTCGTCGCGGTGGTGCCGGACGGAATTGTGAACAGCGAAACCACCGTGCCGGTGGCCGTGCAGGTGGCGCTGATGTTCGTGATGCCGCCCACGGTGACGCTCGTGACGGGCGCGCCGGCGGGCGGCAAATTCGGCGGAGAAGTGAGCGTGATGGTCAGGTTGACGGTTTGTCCGCGATAAGCACTGCCGCCGGGGGCGACGGAATTCGTCGCAAAAAGCGTCGTGCCCGCGCTGTCGAAAGTCGCGACGGAAGTTCTGCCGACGCGATAAAAATTTTGATCCGCCGAGGTTATGTTCGTATAGCCGCCGGTGATTTGGTCCGGCGAAACGTCCGATGCGGCCACCGTCCAGTCGGATGAATCCGACAAATTCGTCGTGGCTTCGACCTGATAACTGCCGCCCTCAAGCGCGCTCCATATTAGAGTAACGGTTCCGTTGTTGACGGTTGGCGAATTGAGCGTTGAAGTCAGATTTGTCCCGCCGAGAAAATTGGTCGTGACGGTTTCGGTGATGGCCGAAACGCTGCTGCCGACCGGGTCGCCGTAAAAGGCGCGGCCGATGTCGTAGGGAAAAACCGGCACACCGTTGGAATCAATGGCGACGAAGTAGGCGTAAGTGCCGTTCGGAAATTCCGGCGTGACGCACCAGCGCCCGTTATATTGATCTAAATCAAAATCCACGCCTTGCTGGTAATTTGTGCCGGTGGCGGAATTGGTCAGGTCGCCGAGATAATCGTTGTCTTCCATGTAAGTGCCAAATGGATTGAGGGTGGAAACCACCGGCCCGCTTTGGCTGGCTGAGACGTCGAAAATCCGCTGCGCCCATGCGGGAATGGTCGTGCGCGCCGCGCCGAGGTAGTCAAGGTTGTCCGTCCCGTTTTGTCCGTTGCGCGGCACGTAGCCGGAAACCATGCGGCGAATCCCGCTGTTCGCGTTGGTCGGATTGGAATAACCGTAAGGTCCGTAAAGTGGAAAGCCGTCCGCCGTCCAGGCGAGAATTGGCGAATGTTTCGTCGGCGCGTTGGTGTCCTCGTAATAAGTTTTTGTCGCCGGGTCGTAATCCACATGGTCGCCGAGTTCGTAACGCAGCGCAATCGGGTCGGCATGATAATGATAAACGCCGGTGTTTTGCTGATGAGCGTTGCCGGCATCGAACGTCACGCCTTCATTCACGTAAGCGTCGCGGTTCCAATAACCATTATCGGCGCCGGTCTGGACATTCGTGGTGCCGTTCCAATAATAACCGTCCCAACTATTGAACATCGCCACGCCGTCCACGAAAATTCCGATCTGGCCGCCGTTAGAAATGGTTTTGGTCGTCGGCACGCCATTTGTTCGTGGGAACCGGAAGAGCAATTTTTGATTCACCGGCAAATTGGGAAACAGCATCGTGTGTCCCGAATTCAAATACCACGGCCCCATGGTGTAACTCGCCAGTCCGGTGCTGCGGACGTAAATCCAATTTGACGACGAATAAATTTCCTGGATGCCGCAATACACCGGACTGGCCTGCGCGAGCGAGCTGTTGCTCCAGGTCGTCAGCGTCGTGCCGACGGCCTTCATCGCGTCATTGGTGTAAATGCGCGCGTATTGGCCGGAATAAGTCGTGAGCCAGCAATTCGTGCGCGGATCGTCGGCGCGCGCCGAAATCGCCAGCACGAATAAAATTCCCAAAATCAAGGGGGCGATATTTTTGTGGTTTGATTCGAGGTGCGATTGGTTTTTTATGCTGCGACTTTACAACGCCGAACCTTAAGAGAATGTGAAGCTGAACATTTTTGCACACCCAAAGGCAACATTGTTCTTCATCTCCGCTTAAGGTTGCGCGTGCGACAATTCACCGAACTGGCGCAAAAAGTATTTTCTGTTAAAACTCCGCCAGCCCGAACATGAGAATTCTTGTTGTCGAAGACGAACCCGATCTGCTCCGCAGCATCGCGCAGGCGCTGCGCGAGGAAGGCTACGCCGTGGACACCGCGCCCGACGGCGAGGACGGTTTTTACAAGGCCGAAAATTACGACTACGACGCCATCGTTCTCGACGTAATGCTGCCGAAACTGGACGGCTGGGAAATTTTGAAGCGCCTCCGCAAAATCAAAAAAACGCCCGTGCTGATGCTCACCGCGCGCGACCAGTCGCGCGACCGCGTGCGCGGGCTGGACACCGGCGCGGATGATTATGTCGTCAAGCCGTTCGATTTGGACGAATTGTTCGCGCGGTTGCGCGTGCTCATCCGTCGCAGCAAAAACAAAACGACAAACCTCGTCGAAATTGGCGACGTGAAAATTGACACCGGCGCGCGAAATGTTTTCTTCAAGGATAAAATTGTCGAGCTTACCGCGCGCGAGTATTCGCTGGTGGAATTTCTCGCGCTGCATCGCGGTGAAGTTGTCACGCGCACACAACTTTACGAACATCTGTTCGACGAAAACGAAAGCTCGCTTTCCAATCTGCTGGACGTTCACGTCTCCAATGTCCGCAAAAAGCTCGGCGCGGAGTTCATCGTCACGCGGCGCGGCCACGGCTATCGCATCGAATGAAAATTTTCAAGTCCATCAAGTGGCGGCTGCAAATCTGGTATGGCCTGATTCTCGTGCTCGTGCTTGCTGGCTTCGGATTTGTTGCGTATCACCTCGAAGTCAACCTCCTAATACAACGTCTTGAAGACGAAGCGAACCGGCGTTTCGATGTCCTGGCCCGTGCGCTCCATCCGCCACCGCCAAATCTTCCTGCTGCCCAACCGCCATTCGCTGGTCCGCCGCCGAACGACTTTGCGCCTCGTTCGCAGCCTGGGCCAGATGCCCGCGCTCCGCGCGAATTCCATCTACCGCCGCAGGCGGAAGATTTATTTGGCACGAATAGCCCAAATAATTTTTACTTCATCGTCGCTGACCGCGACGGCAATGAAATTGCGCGTTCAGCCAACGCGCCGCTAAACGAAGTGCGATTCGAGCAATGGTTTGCCAACAACAGCCGAGGACTTGATTCGGCTGGATACGTTCCGTTGCCGTCTAAACTAAACCAATTCAAAGATAATCGCACGGCTGTCCGACGTTTGCCGTCGGGCGAAACTGTCTTCGTCGGTTGTTCCATCGCGCCGGAATTGAAGGAGCTTCATCGCACTGCTTTGAAACTCGCGGGTTTTGGCGGCATCATTTTATTTTTCGGACTCGCGGGCGGCTGGTGGATTGTGTCGCGTTCGTTGCGGCCAGTCGTTGGAATCAGTTCAACGGCAATAAAGATTTCCGCCGGAGATTTGTCACAGCGCATCAATGCCGCCGAGACGGAGAGCGAACTCGGCGAGCTCGCCGCCGTTTTGAATTCCACCTTTGCCCGCTTGGAAGCGGCGTTCGCGCAGCAGAAACAATTCGCGTCAGACGCCGCGCACGAACTGCGCACGCCGGTTTCTGTCATTTTGACGCAAACGCAAACGGCTTTGAACCGCGAGCGTGAGGCCGCCGATTACAAGCAGACGCTCGAAGCCTGCCAGCGCGCGGCGCAGCGCATGAGAAAATTGGTCGGCGCATTGCTCGAACTCGCGCGGCTCGACGCCGGACAGGAGCAGATGAAGCGGCTGCAATTCGATTTGGCGCAAACCGCGCGCGATTGCGTCGAACTGGTCCGCCCGTTGGCCGATGAGCGCGGCGTGAAATTTTCCACCGAACTCGCACCGCTCGAAATCACCGGCGACCCCGAACGCCTCGCGCAAGTCCTCATTAATCTTTTGACGAACGCGGTTCAATACAATAACGAAAATGGCGAGGCGAAAATTTCGGTGAAGTCAGAAAATGGCATGGCTGTTTTTACCGTGAGCGACAACGGCGCCGGGATTCCAGCGGAAGATTTGTCGCGCGTGTTTGAGCGATTTTATCGCGCAGACAAATCGCGTTCGTCCGGCAACGCCGGTCTGGGGCTGGCGATTTCCAAGGCGATTGTCGAGGCGCACGGCGGGACAGTTGAAGTTACCAGCGAGATGGATAAGGGAACAACTCTCATCGTCCGGCTGCCTTTGGCCTGATTTTTCGACAGCAGAAAAAAATTAAAATTGGCTGTTGACAGAAATGGGGTTGTTCCGTAGTTTATCCGGCGTCCGTAGTCCGTAAAACAACAAGTCAGCCGTTGCCCCTTGGATTTTCGAAAGAAAATGAGCATGGGGAGCGGTTTTTTGTCGTTTTGCGTGTCTGGTTTGAACGAATGATTTATGCGCCCATGTAGCTCAGTTGGTAGAGCACATCCTTGGTAAGGATGAGGTCATCAGTTCAATCCTGATCATGGGCTCCAGACAATTTGCTGAATAAACTAAAAAACAAACGCACAGAAAAATATGGCTAAAGAGCAATTTCAACGAACGAAACCGCACGTCAACGTCGGCACCATCGGTCACGTTGACCATGGCAAATCCACACTGACCGCCGCGATTGTGCATACGCAGAGCAAAAAGAACTTGGCGAAACCGATTTCTTACGCGGACATCACCAAAGGCGGCACGGTGCGCGACGAAACCAAAACCGTCACTATCGCGGTTTCACATGTCGAGTATGAATCGGCCACGCGCCATTATGCGCACGTGGATTGCCCCGGCCACGCCGACTACGTGAAGAACATGATCACCGGCGCGGCGCAAATGGACGGCGCGATTCTCGTTGTCAGCGCGGCGGACGGCCCGATGCCGCAGACGCGCGAACATATTTTGCTCGCACGCCAGGTCGGCGTGCCGGCCATCGTGGTTTTCCTGAACAAAGTTGACTTGGTTGACGACAAGGAATTGCTCGACCTCGTTGAAATGGAAATCCGCGACTTGCTGACGAAGTATCAATTTCCCGGGGAAAAGACGCCGATCATCCGCGGCAGTTCCTCGGCAGCGCTGGCCGGCAAGCCGGAAGGCGAAAAGGCGATTCAGGAGTTGATGGACGCGATTGACAGTTTCATTCCGCTGCCGACACGCGAAGTGGACAAACCGTTTTTGATGTGCATCGAAGACGTGTTCAACATTGAAGGCCGCGGCACGGTGGTGACCGGTCGTGTCGAGCGCGGCGTGCTCAAGAAAATGGAAGAAGTCGAAATCGTCGGTTTGCGCGAGACGCGCAAGACCGTGGCGACGGACATCGAAATGTTCCGCAAGCTTTTGGATTCCGCGAGCGCGGGCGACAACGTCGGCGTTCTTTTGCGCGGCACGAAAAAGGAAGAAGTCGAGCGCGGCATGGTTTTGGCCAAGCCGGGTTCGATCACGCCGCATACGAAATTCAAGGCGGAAGTTTATGTTCTATCAAAAGATGAAGGCGGCCGGCACACGCCGTTTTTTACGAATTACCGCCCGCAATTTTATTTCCGCACGAGCGATGTCACGGGCACGCTGACTCTGCCGCAAGGCGTTGAAATGGTCATGCCTGGTGATAATGTTTCCGTCAGCGTGGAATTGCAAAAATCCGTCGCCATGGAAAAAGGGCAGCGATTCGCGATTCGCGAAGGCGGCCGCACGATTGGTGCGGGCCGTGTGTCCGAAGTAATTGCATAGTGCGCTTTGCAATTTGGGAGGCGGAGATTTGAATTTCTCCGTCTCCCTTTTTGTCCGAAAATTGGGCGGATACGGCAGTAGCTCAATTGGTAGAGTAGCGGTCTCCAAAACCGTTGGTTGGGGGTTCAAGTCCCTCCTGCCGTGCCACTCAAAAGTTAAGAGTGGATGGTTGAGAGTTGAGTGGAAGAATGAAGTCATTGGCGATAGACGGAGAGACGGCTCTCAACTCTTAACAACCGACTGTTAACTGTCGGGGGAGAGGTGGCAGAGTGGTCTATCGCGGCGGTCTTGAAAACCGCTTTGGGCGAAAGCCCGACGGGGGTTCGAATCCCTCCCTCTCCGCCAGTTTCGATTTGCGAAACTGCCGGGCTGGGGCGCAAAACACGAAGGCGTGCTGAAATTGAAAGCATTTTGTGAGTTACACGACAATTATAATTTGGGCGGTGCTCATCGGAGCGGTCTTTGCCTACTTATGGTGGCAGGGACAGATCCGCCGGCTGGCCGTTTACGTTCAAGAAACGCGCGAAGAGTTGAAAAAATGTTCGTGGCCGACCTGGGAAGAATTGAAAGGCTCGACCGTGCTCATTTTCGTCACCACTGGATTGCTTGGCGCGTTCACGGTGCTGGTGGACGAGTTGTTTAATTTGATTTTTATTAAATTGTGAGTTCCATGCGCAACCAATGGTTCATCGTCCAGACGCTTTCCGGCCAGGAGCAAAAGGTCAAGGAAAGCATCGAGAAGCGCGTCAAAACCGACGAGATGCAGGACTTCATCAAGGAAGTCATGGTGCCGATGGAAAAAGTCGTCGAAGTGCGCAACCAAAAGAAGACCGTCACGAGCCGCAAATTGTGGCCGGGTTACGTTTTCGTGGACATGGTGCTGCTGGACGAAGACCGGCGCGTGATTGAAAAGCCGTGGTATTTCATTCGCGAGACGCAGGGCGTGATTGGATTTTTGAGCGATCCGCCGCAGCCGACGCCGACGGAAGAAGTCGAAGCAATTAAAGCGCAAATTTCCGCTTCCGAAGAAACGGAAAAACCAAAGGTCAATTTTGAAGTTGGCGAAACGATTAAAATCAACAATGGACCGTTCCTGAATTTCAGCGGCGTGATTGAGGAAATCGATCCTGAACGCGGCAAGTTAAAGGTTACGGTGAACATTTTTGGCCGCAACACGCCGGTGGAACTGGAGTATTGGCAGGTCGAGAAAGCTTAAGAATTTTTATGGCAAAGAAAGTCACAGGACAGATTAAATTGCAGATTCCGGCAGGGCAGGCGAATCCCGCGCCGCCAGTCGGCCCGGCACTCGGCCAGCACGGCGTCAACATCATGGGTTTCTGCAAGGAATTTAACGCGGCGACCAAGGCTGACGCGGGACTCGTGATTCCGGTGGTCATCACCGTTTATCAGGACAAATCATTCACGTTCATAACCAAGTCGCCGCCGGCCTCGATCCTTTTGAAAAAAGCGGCAGGCATCACCGCCGGTTCGAAAACGCCGAACAAGGACAAAGTCGGCAAGGTCACGCGCAAACAGGTTTTGGACATCGTGAAAATGAAAGCGAAAGATTTGAATGCCGTGAACGAAGAAGCGGCGTTTCGTGTCATTTCAGGAACGGCGCGCAGCATGGGAATTGAAGTTGTCGGTTAAAATAAAACTATCGCGGGAGAGTTGAAACTCGCTTGCACCGCACCAAATAAAATGCCCAGTAAACGTTTCAAAAAAGCACTCGAAGTCGTGGATACAAAAAAAGTGTATCCGCTCAGGGAAGCAGTCAGCGTCCTCGCAAAATTTCCGAAGGCGAAATTCAACGAGACGATTGACCTCGCGTTCCGCCTCGGCGTTGACCCGAAGCAGTCCGATCAATTGGTTCGCGGCACGGTTCCACTCCCGCATGGCAGCGGCAAAACGGTGCGTGTGCTTGTTTTCACACGCGACGGAAATGCGGCGGAAGCCGCGAAAGCCGCCGGCGCGGAATACGTCGGCTTCGCCGACATGATTCAAAAATGCCAGGAAGGCTGGGCGGAATTTGACGTGGCGATTGCCACGCCGGAAGCGATGATTGAAGTTCGCAAGCTGGGCAAGGTTCTCGGTCCGCGCGGCCTGATGCCGAATCCAAAAACCGGCACGGTCACGGACGACACGGCCAAGGCGGTGAAAGAAGTCAAGGCCGGCCGTGTTGAATTCAAAACCGACAAGGCTGGAAATGTTCACGTCATCGTGGGCAAGGCGTCGTTCAAGCCGGAGCAAATTGAGGAAAATGCGCGGGCGGTCATTGAGGCTGTCGCAAAGGCACGCCCGACGAGCGTCAAAGGGAATTATCTGCAAAGTTGCACGCTGTCGGCAACGATGAGTCCGCCCGTGCGCGTGGAATTGAAAGAATTTGCGGCTGCAACTTGAACAATTTAACACTTTAACGAATTACAAATCATGCGTGCTGAAAAACAAATTTTGACAAAGGAATACACCGCGCGGCTGAACGCCTCGCCGTTCTTCATCGTGATTGGCTATCAGGGATTGAAAGTCACTCATTTCACCGAATTGCGGAAACGCCTCTCGCAAGCGGGCGCGGAAGTTCACGTCGTGAAAAATTCCGTTTTCCAGATCGCGGCGAAGGAAGCGGGCATCGGCGAATTGAACGGGGCGCTGGCCGGGCAAATGGCCGTCGTGACCGGGCAAAAGGAGATTTCCGCCGCGGCGAAGGCGCTGAAAAATTTTGCCGCGGAATTCGACAAGCTGAAATTCAAGTTCGGTTATTTGAATAACCAGCGACTCGAAGAAGCGGCGATTATCGCGCTGGCCGATTTGCCGAGCCTGGACGTTTTGCGCGCAAAGCTTCTCGGCCTGCTCAACGCGCCGGCGACGAAGCTGGTGACGTTAATCAACACGCCGGCAAGACAATTGGCGCAGGTCATTAAAGCAAAAGCGGAAAAAGCTTGAACAATTTCGATTTGGAAATTCCAAATCGGAGAAACAAACAAACAACAACGTAAATCGTCGGTTCGCAGGCCGCGAACTTAAAACCGCCGGGGCTCCGGTAAACGACGAGACGAAAGAAAGGTAGAAGTAGAAAAATGGCAGAAATTGCAAACCTCGTTGAGGAATTGAGCAAGTTGACGGTGATTGAAGCCGCCGATTTGGTGAAACAACTGGAAACCAAATGGGGCGTCTCCGCCGCCGCGCCAGTCGCGGTTGCGGCTGCTGGTGCTCCGGCGGGTGGCGCGGCTGCCCCGGCGGCGGCGGCGAAAGACACGTTCGACGTGATTCTCGTTTCCGTTCCGGCGGACAAGAAAATTGCAGCAATCAAGGCCGTTCGCGAAGTGAAAGCCGGCCTCGGCCTGGCCGAAGCGAAGGCGCTGGTCGAAGGCGCGCCCAAGCCCGTGCTGGAAGGCGCGAACAAAGCTGACACCGATAACGCCAAGAAGAAGCTCGAAGACGCTGGCGCAAAAGTGGAAGTGAAGTAAAGTACCATTTGGAGCGGCGTTCCCTGGAGCGCCGCTCCGGTCCAAATTTTTTTTGTAGAAATTTTTAAGTTACGAATCGGTTAAAATTAAATTGGTTGAACAAGTTTGCTGCTGAACGCGGCAGGCTTGTTTATTGTCGTTAAACTGCGGTGTTCCGCCCTGCGGGGCCCGCAAAAATAAGAAAAGGTCAAAATGCCATCGCGAATCACTGAAAGAATCAATTTCGGCAAGATCAAGGAAATCGTTGCGCCGCCGAACATGATTGAATTGCAGACCAATTCCTACAAGGAATTCCTGCAGGCCGATGCGTCGCCCAAAAAGCGCGACAAAAACGCCGGCCTCGAAGCCGTTTTTGGCGAAGTGTTTCCCATCGAGAGCTACGACGCCAAATGCGTGCTCGACTACGATTCCTATGAAATCGGCGAGCCGAAGGTGGACTGGCTCGAATGCCTGCGCGAGGGCCTGACTTACGGCGCGCCGCTTTACGTCACGTTTTTGCTCAAGGAAGAAGGCAAAAGCGCGAAGGAGGAAAAAGTCTTCATGGGCGAACTCCCGCTGATGACGCCGCAAGGCACATTCGTCATCAATGGCGCGGAACGCGTGGTCGTTTCGCAATTGCACCGCTCGCCGGGCATCGCGTTCGAGGCTGCGCAGCATCCGAACGGGAAACTGCTCCACAGCTTCCGCGTCATTCCCGACCGCGGCTCATGGTATGAAGCGCAATTCGACACGAGCGATTTGCTTTACGTTTATCTGGACCGCAAGAAACGCCGCCGGAAATTTCTGACGACGACGTTTTTCCGCGCGTTGAGTTTTCTCGACCACGAAGAAAAGGAAAAAGGCTCGAAGTCGAAGGACAACGGCGGAACGACCCGCGGCACGGACGAGGAAATTTTGAAGTTGTTTTACGAAATCAAGGATCTTTCGGTCAAGGACGCCGAGAAGCTCGAGGATTTGCCGAATTACGTTTTGATTCAGGACGCAACCGACGAGGAAAAAGGGCTCGTCGTGGCGCGCGCGTTTGAACCACTGTCGAAGGCGGTCGTCAAACAAATCGCCGAACTCGGCGTGGCCAAAATCAAAGTTGTGGACACGTCGGTGGACGAAGGCATCATGATCAAATGCCTCAAAAAGGACCCGGCGAAAAATGAGGACGAGGCGTTGAAGGACATTTACCGCCGTTTGCGTCCCGGTGATCCGCCGACCGCCGCGAACGCGCGTGCGTTGCTCAAACGGTTGTTCTTCGATCCGAAGCGCTATGATTTGGGTCGGGTTGGCCGTTACAAAATCAATCAAAAACTTGGCCTCAAGGACAATGACTCGCGCATATTGACGAAGGAAGATTTGGTCGCCGCGACGAAATATCTGCTGCGCCTGAAAAAGGGCGAGGGCAGCGTGGACGACATTGACCATCTCGGCAGCCGCCGCATCCGCACCGTCGGCGAACTGCTCGCCAACCAGTGCCGCGTCGGCCTCGCGCGTACGGAGCGTCTCGTGAAAGAGCGCATGACTTTGTTCGATCAAAGCGTCGAAACGATGACGCCGCAAAAATTGATCAACCCAAAGGCGTTGTCCGCGGTAATCCGCGATTTCTTTGGTCGTTCGCAATTGAGCCAGTTCATGGATCAAATCAATCCGCTCGCGGAATTGACGCACAAGCGCCGCTTGTCGGCACTTGGGCCGGGCGGTTTGAGCCGCGACCGCGCGGGGTTTGAAGTTCGCGACGTGCATCCGTCGCATTATGGACGCATTTGCCCAATTGAAACGCCGGAAGGTCCGAACATCGGCTTGATTGCGTCGCTGGCAACATTTGCGCGCATCAATGAATTTGGCTTTCTCGAAACGCCGTATCGCAAAGTCAAGGACGGCCGCGTGACGGAAGACATTGAATTTCTCACCGCCGACCGCGAAGAGCAATACATCGTCGCGCAGGCGAACTCGCCGATCGACGGTCGCGGACATTTCACAACCGAGCGCGTCGTTTGCCGCGCGCGTGGTGAATTCGTGGACGTGGAGCCGGACAAGGTTCATTACATGGACATTTCGCCGAAGCAGTTGGTTTCGATCGCAGCGAGCTTGATTCCATTCCTTGAACACGACGACGCAAACCGCGCGTTGATGGGTTCGAACATGCAACGCCAGGCCGTTCCGCTGCTCGTCACGGAGGCGCCGCTCGTCGCCACCGGCCTCGAAGACCGCGTCGCCCGCGATTCGCGCGCCGTCGTTGTCGCCGAGGAAGGCGGCAAAGTCGCGTCCGTTACTGGCGATCAAATCGTCATCACCGAGGATGGAAAATTGCCGGAAACGAAAAAGAAAATTAAACACGATCCGGAGAAAGGCGTCTGGGTTTATCCGATTCGCAAATTCATGCGCTCGAATGCGGCGACGTGCATCAACCAGAAAATTCTCGTTCACAAAGGCGAACACGTGCGAAAATGGCAGGTCATCGCCGACGGTCCCTGCACGCAAAATGCCGAGCTTGCGCTTGGACGCAACGTACTCGTCGCGTTCATGCCGTGGAACGGCTACAACTTCGAGGACGCGATCCTCATCAGCGAGAAAATCGTGAAGGACGACATCTTCACCTCGATTCACATTGATGAATTTGAAGTGGCTGCGCGTGACACGAAGCTCGGGCCGGAGGAAATCACGCGCGACATTCCGAACCTTGGCGACGAGGCGCTCAAAAATCTCGGCACGGACGGCGTCATCCGCGTCGGCGCGGAAGTGAAGCCCGGCGACATTCTCGTCGGCAAAATCACCCCAAAATCGGAAACCGAGCTTGCCCCGGAAGAGCGTTTGCTCCGCGCCATCTTCGGTGAAAAAGCCGCCGACGTGAAGGACACCTCGCTCAAAGTTCCGTCGGGAACTTACGGCATCGTCATGGATGTGAAGGTTTCGTCGAAAAAAGAAGGTGAAAAGAGCAGCCGTTCCGCCGCGAGCGAGGAAAAACGCCACGCGAAGCAAATCGACGAGGAGCACAAGAAAAAAGTCGGCGAATTGCAGGACCAATTGACGGAAGCGTTGAGCAATATTTTACTTGGCGAAAAAATTCCGCTGGACGTGGTCAATTCCGAGACCGGCGAAATCATCATCCCGGCGAACCGCAAAATCACCAAGACGTTGTTGCGTAAGCTTGCGACGGTTTATGACCGCATTGAAATTGATCCGTCGCCGATCCGCAACAAAATCACGGAAATCATCGGCCAGTTCAAAAAGAAATTCGACGACATTCAGATGCAATACGACGAGGAAATGGAGCGCGCCGAAGCCGGCGAAGGCGTCGAAAGCGGGATTGTCAAATCGGTAAAAGTTTACATTGCGTCGAAACGCAAATTGTCCGTCGGCGACAAAATGGCCGGCCGCCACGGTAACAAAGGTGTCGTCGCCAAGATTGTTAAAGAAGAAGACATGCCGTATCTCGCGGACGGAACGCCGGTGGAAATCGTTTTGAATCCGCTGGGCGTGCCGTCGCGCATGAACGTCGGACAAGTTTTGGAAACGCATTTGGGCTGGGCGGCGAAATTGCTCGGCTTGAAATTCGCCACGCCGGTTTTTGACGGCATCAAGGAAAAAGAAATTCGTGGCTATCTGAAAGAGGCGAAATTGCCCGAGCACGCCAAGACGCATTTATTCGACGGTCGCACCGGCGAACAGTTCGACCAGGAAATTGTCGTCGGCTACATTTACATGATGAAGCTCGGCCATTTGGTTGCGGACAAGATTCACGCCCGCGCGGTCGGGCCGTATTCGCTCGTCACGCAACAGCCGCTCGGCGGCAAGGCGCAATATGGCGGCCAGCGCTTCGGCGAAATGGAAGTTTGGGCGATGGAAGCCTACGGCGCGGCTTACACGCTGCAGGAATTGCTCACCGTCAAATCCGACGACGTGCAAGGCCGCACGCGGATTTACGAAAGCATCGTCAAGGGCGACAACGCACTCGAAGCGGGTATTCCCGAATCGTTCAACGTGTTGGTGAAAGAAATGCAATCGCTCGGACTCGATGTGAAAGTCGGCTATTCAAATCCGGCGGAACATTCGCAAAATGGAAATGGCGAAGCGGTTACGGCTTTGACGAGTGTGTAAATTGAAAACTTTGAAGCATTCGAAAGAATTAACAACGCTCATCGCGAAAGCGAATGTGCATGTTCGAAGTTACGTTGCCGAATTGGAAAATGAAAATGCAAAGCTAGTAAAACGATTAGCTGAAATTGAAGCGAAATACGTTACAGCTCAAAATAAAATTGAAGTGTATCAAAGTGGCAAGAATCCTGAATCTGTAATTGAAATGACAGACCAAGAACTTATGCGCATAGCAAAAGGTAAAGCTGCTTGATTTATGAAAATTGAAGAGGAAATTCAAAAACTAGGTACGCTCAAAAATGTTGCAGCGGCAATAGTTGATTATGCTCAAGCGGGAGCAAGGTTGAGCAAAAGCGAATTTCATTGTTACAGTGGCGAATGGACTTTAGAACCGGACGATTGGATAAATCTAAAATTTGTTTATACGAATAAATATCGCATTCATGTTTCGTTGGGAGTGTATCCGACAACACTTGATTCAATAGAGCATTTGGAAATTAAGCCAGGTCGTTTGCCAAATTGGAGCAAAATTTCAATTGAAAATGTGTTTCAACTTCCAGAAGTAATGAATTGCCTTGAGACGGCTTATTACATTTCTGACAACGGATATCGCAGTAAAAATGGAAAACCAGAGCGTCCTGAAAAAATTCGTCAGGCATCTAACATATTTGTCGGATTTAAATCTTAAGAAACAGTTTGAAAAATTTTATATGACCAGCTCAAAAGAAAACGCCCGCGAATTGCTCGGACTGGACAAGGTCAATCAGGTGGACTACGTCGGCATCACTGTCGCGTCGCCTGACGCCATCCGGTCGTGGAGCAAAGGCGAAGTCAAAAATCCCGAGACCATCAATTACCGCACGTTCAAGCCGGAAAAAGGCGGCTTGTTCTGCGAACGCATTTTCGGCCCGGTCAAGGACTGGGAATGCTCCTGCGGAAAATACAAGCGCATCAAACATCGCGGCATCGTCTGCGACCGTTGCGGCGTCGAGGTGACGCTCGCGCGCGTGCGCCGCGAACGCATGGGCCACATTGAACTGGCTGTTCCCGTCCAGCACATCTGGTTTTTCAAGTGCATGCCGTCACGCATCGGCCTGGCACTGGACATGACGGCGCGGCACCTGGAGCGCGTGATTTATTACGAGGATTATCTCGTGATTGATCCGGGCAACACGGCGTTGAAGCAAAATCAATTGCTCAACGAAAATGAATATCGTGAGGCGAAGGAAACTTATGGTGCGGACGCGTTCGTCGCCAAAATGGGTGCTGAAGCCGTGCGCGACGCGCTGGCGAAAGTGGATTTGGCGAAGGGCGTGGATGAATTGCAGCAGGCGATGACGGAAACCAAAAGCAAACAAATCCGCAAAAAACTGGCGAAGCGGATTAAATTGCTGCAAGGCCTCGCGTCCTCCAAGAGCCGTCCGGAATGGATGATTCTCACGGTGCTGCCGGTGATTCCACCGGATTTGCGCCCGCTCGTGCCGCTCGAAGGCGGACGTTTTGCGACTTCCGACTTGAACGATTTATATCGCCGCGTCATCAACCGGAACAACCGTCTCAAGACGTTGCTCCAGCTCAAGACGCCGGAAGTCATCATCCGCAACGAGAAACGCATGTTGCAGGAAGCCGTGGACGCATTGTTCGACAACGGCCGTCACGGTCGTCCGGTCACCGGCGCGGGCAATCGCTCGCTGAAATCTTTGAGCGACATGCTCAAGGGCAAAGGCGGACGCTTCCGCCAGAATTTGCTTGGCAAACGCGTGGATTATTCCGGCCGCTCGGTCATCGTCATCGGCCCCGAATTGAAGCTCAACCAGTGCGGTCTGCCGAAGAAGATGGCGCTCGTTTTGTTCGAGCCGTTCATCATCCGCCGCTTGAAGGAACTCGGCTACGTTCACACTGTCCGCAGCGCGAAGAAAATGATCGAGCGCCAGACGAAGGAAGTCTGGGACGTGCTCGAAGAAGTGACGAAAGGTCATCCGGTTCTTTTGAATCGCGCGCCGACGTTGCACCGTTTGTCCGTCCAGGCGTTCGAGCCGCAGCTCATCGAAGGCGAGGCGATTCGTATTCATCCGCTGGTCTGCACTGCTTACAACGCGGACTTCGACGGCGACCAAATGGCCGTTCACGTTCCGCTCTCGGTCGAGGCGCAAATGGAAGCGCGGCTGTTGATGATGGCGACGAACAACATTTTCTCGCCATCATCCGGCAAGCCGATTATCACGCCGACACAGGACATCACGCTGGGCGTTTATTATTTGACCGCCGAGCCGCGCACGCCGATGCCCGCAGATGTGAAAACGCTGCCGCTTTTCGGCTCGAAGGAAGAAGCCATTTTTGCTTACAGCGACGGCGCACTGAAAACGCATGATCGCGTTCGACTGGCGAATCCTGATCTCGGCAAGCCGACTGTTTTCGGCAACGCGGACAAGAAAGTCATCGAGACGACTGTGGGCCGCGTGTTGTTCAGTGAAATTTGGCCGACGGAATTGGGTTTCCCCAACAAGTCGGTCAAGAAGTCCGAACTCGGCGACATGATTTGGAAGTGCTATAAATTTGCCGGCCACGAAAAAACCGTCGTCATGCTCGACAAACTCAAAGAGCTTGGTTTCCGGGAAGCGACGAAATCCGGCGTGTCCATTGGCATTGACGACATGATTGTGCCGAAGGAGCGCGACGAGCAGATTGACGCCGCGCAGAAACAAATCAAGGAAGTCGAGAAGCAGTATCGCAAGGGTGTGATTACGCCCGGCGAACGCTACAACAAAATCGTGGACATCTGGACGCATTGCACCGACCAGATTGCCGGCGTTATGTTCAAGACGCTCGAACAAAATCAGGGCAAGAAGGAATATAATCCGGTTTGGTTGATGGTGGATTCCGGTGCGCGCGGCAACAAGCAGCAGGTGCGCCAGCTCGCCGGTTTGCGCGGCCTCATGGCCAAGCCGAGCGGCGACATCATTGAAAAACCGATTCTCGCCAACTTCCGCGAAGGTTTGTCCGTGCTGGAATATTTCATTTCCACGCACGGCGCGCGCAAGGGTTTGGCCGACACGGCGCTCAAGACCGCCGACTCCGGTTACATGACGCGCAAGCTCGTGGATGTTTCGCAGGACGTCATCGTTCAGGAAGACGATTGCGGCACGACGAACGGCATTTGGGTCAGCGCGGTTTACGAAGGCGAAGACGAAGTTGTGAAACTCGGCGACCGTTTGATCGGCCGTTTCGCCTGCGACGACATTGTCAACCCGGCGAACCCGAAGGAGTTTCTGATCCACGCGAACGAGGAAATTGACGAAACGAAAGCGAAGGCGATTGAGGCGACGGGCATTGACCGCGTGCGCATTCGCTCGGTGCTTACTTGCGAAAGCAAGCACGGCATTTGCGTCCATTGCTACGGGCGCAATCTCGCGACCGGCGGACTGGTCAAGCTCGGCGAGGCCGTCGGCATCATTGCCGCGCAATCCATCGGCGAGCCGGGCACGCAATTGACGATGCGCACGTTCCACATCGGCGGCACGGCGGCGCAGGTGTTCAAGATTCCGCAAATCAAGGCCAAGCACGATGGCGTCATCCGCTACAACGAACTGCGCGTGGTCGAATTGGAGGACGGCAACAACATCGTGTTGAACAAAAACGGCACGGTTTTAATCCTTGGCGACGACGGGCGCGAACTGGAAACGCACACCATCGTCATTGGCGCGGTCATTTCCTTCAAGGACGGCGCGAAAGTGAAAAAGGGCGACACCTTTGTCCAGTGGGATCCGTATAACGTGCCGATTCTGTGCGAAAAAGCCGGCAAGATAAAATTCCACGACATCATCGAGGGCGTAACGATGAAGCAGGAAATGGACGAGACGACCAGCCAGGAAGCCATGGTCGTTATCGAACACAAGGAGGATTTGCACCCGCAAATCACCGTCAACGACGACGCCGGCGAGGTGGTGGCCAGCTATCCAATTCCCTCCGGCGCGCACATCGTCGTCAGTGAAGGCGACAAGATTGTCGCCGGCACGTTGCTTGCCAAATCGCCGCGCAAAATGTCCAAGACCAAGGACATCACCGGCGGTCTGCCGCGGGTGGCGGAATTGTTCGAGGCGCGCCGGCCCAAGGACGCTTCGGAGATTTCCAAGATTGACGGCGTTGTGGATTTCGGGCCGAGCGTTCGCGGCAAACGCTGCATTCTCATCACCGATCCGCAGACAAAATTGCAGGAGGAACATCTCATTCCCATTGGCAAGCACGTCATCGTCTTTAAGGGTGACATGGTGAAGAAAGGCCAGCAATTGACCGAAGGCCCGATGGATCCGCACGAAATTCTCGAGGTCTGCGGCCCGCAGGAACTGCAGGAGCACCTCGTCGGCGAAGTCCAGGAAGTTTATCGTCTGCAAGGCGTGACCATCAACGACAAGCACATCGAAATCATTGTCCGCCAGATGCTGCGCAAAGTCCGCATCACCGAGCCGGGCGACACGACGTTCCTTTGGGGCGAGCAGATTGACAAGCTGGAATTCGAAGCCGAGAACGAGCGCGTTGAAAAAATGGGCGGCAAGCCGGCGGAAGCCTCGCCTGTGCTGCTGGGCATAACCAAGGCGTCGCTCGAAACCGACAGCTTCCTGAGCGCCGCGTCCTTCCAGGACACGACCCGGGTGCTCACCGAAGCCGCGACCCGTTCCAAGGTGGACTCGCTGCGCGGGTTCAAGGAAAACGTCATCATGGGCCACATCATTCCGGCAGGCACGGGCTTTGACCATCACCGCAGGGTGCATCTCAAGCCGCTCGTGGAAATCCCTGACGAGCCGGAAGCGGAAGAGCTGGCGGAAGCCGCCCCGGTGGAAAATCCCCTGCTTGCGTAAGCAAAAATGGACTCAAAAATTCATTGCAACACGGAGTGCGTCTGTTATATTCGGCACTCTATTTTTTAAGATAAAATGCCGACAATCAACCAACTCGTTCGCAAAGGCCGGCGCAAAGTGCAGTATAAATCCAAGTCGCCCGCCTTGGAAAATTCGCCGTTTCGCCGCGGCGTGTGCATTCAGGTCATGACGCGCACGCCCAAAAAGCCGAACTCGGCGATGCGCAAGGTCGCCAAGGTTCGCCTCACGAACGGTTACGAAATCATCGCCTACATTCCCGACGAAGGCCATAACTTGCAGGAACACTCCATCGTGCTCGTGCGCGGCGGCCGCGTGAAGGATTTGCCCGGTGTGCGGTATCACATCGTGCGCGGCACGCTCGATGCCGCGGGCGTGGAGAAGCGCCGCGTCAGCCGCTCCAAATACGGCGTCAAGCGCCCGAAGGCAGGCGCGAAACCCGCGGCAGCCGCCGCCCCGGCGGCAGGCTGATGCACGATTCAACCCCTTAACGATTCAACGAACTCATGTCCCGCAGACGACAAGCAACCAAACGGCCAACCGTCAAAGACGGAAAATTTCACAGCCCGCTCGTGACGCGGCTGGTCAACACCGTGATGATATGCGGCAAGAAAAGCACCGCGCAACGCATCGTCTATGGCGCGTTCGACACCATTTCGGAAAAGAATCCGGCGAGCAATCCAATTGAGATTTTGCAGCGCGCCGTGGACAACGCCAAGCCGCGCATTGAAACGAAGGCCCGCCGCGTCGGCGGCGCGACCTATCAGGTGCCGCTGGAAATTCCCGCCGACCGCCAGAACGCGCTGGCGTTGCGCTGGATTGTGGATTTTGCCGACGCGCGCAAGGGCATTGCCATGCGCGACGCGCTGGCCTCGGAAATTCTTGAGGCATATCAGGGGCAGGGGAACGCGATTCGCAAACGCGACGAAGTTCACAAAATGGCGCAGGCGAACAAGGCATTTGCACATTTCCGCTGGTAGTGTATTATAAATCCCTGAAACGCCCCGAGCGTGAAGTCGGGGCGTTTTTAGTCTCTTAAACGAAAGAAAAAATGAGCGCAGTCCTGGAAAAAGAAAAAGTGAACGCGGTCAATTCGCCCAAGCGTGAATACACGCTGGAGCGCACTCGCAACATCGGCATCGCCGCGCACATTGACGCGGGCAAAACGACCACGACCGAGCGCATTCTCTTTTACACCGGCCTCATCCACAAAATCGGCGACGTGGACGACGGCAACACTGTCACCGACTGGATGGAGCAGGAGCGCGAACGCGGCATCACCATCACGTCCGCCGCAGTGACGTGTTTCTGGACGCAAAAGGCGACCAAGCCCGGCGAAGATGGAATTTACAAGGCGTTCAGGGACGTTCCCCATCGCATCAACATCATTGACACGCCCGGCCACGTGGATTTCACGGCGGAAGTGGAGCGTTCGATGCGCGTGCTCGACGGCGCGGTCGCGGTGTTCTGCGGCGTCGCCGGCGTGCAGCCGCAATCCGAGACCGTCTGGCGCCAGGCGACCAAATACAAGGTGCCGCGCATCGCGTTCGTCAACAAGATGGACCGCACGGGCGCGAATTTTGAGAATGCGCTCAATGACATGCGCAAGAAGCTCAACGCGTATGCGTATCCTGTTTTCCTGCCCATCGGCGCCGGTCCGACGGAAGCCGAAGGCAAATCCGTTACCACCGGCTTTGAGGGCGTGATTGACGTGGTCAACCAGAAAGCGGTGCTCTGGGGACCCGGCGAAGCCAATGAAGGTTTGAATTACGAGGTCAAAGACATTCCCGCCGAACATCAGGCGCGCGCCAGGGCCGCGCTCGCGGAATTGATTGACGCGGTTTCCAACAAGGACGACGCGATTGCGGAACTGGTTCTCGAAGAAAAGCCGGTTGACGCGGCGACGTTGAAGGCGGCGATCCGCCGGCTCACCTGCAAGATTGAACTGGTTCCGGTCCTTTGCGGCTCGGCGTTCAAGAAAAAAGGCGTTCAGGTTTTGATTGACGCCGTTGTGGATTATTTGCCGGGGCCGCTGGATGTTCCGCCGGCGGAAGGCCACGAGCCGGGCACGGAAAACAAAGTCATCGTAGAAACGGGCGACAGCAACAAGTTTTGCTCGCTCGCGTTCAAACTTTGGACCGACCCCTACGCGGGCAAGCTGGTGTTCTTCCGCGTTTATTCCGGCCATCTCAAAAAGGGCGACAACATTTACAATCCGCGCACGCGCAAACGCGAGCGCGTCAGCCGCCTCATGGTCATTCAAGGCAGCGAGCGCAAGGACATTGACGCGGTTTATTCCGGTGACATCGCCGCGCTCGTCGGCCTGCGCAACATCACGACGGGCGACACGCTTTGCGATGAAGATTTCGACGTAACGCTCGAACCGCCAACGTTTCCTGAACCCGTCATCTCGATGGCCGTCGAGCCGAAGACGAAGCAGGACCGCGACAAAATGTCCGAGGGCCTGCAACGGCTCGCCGAGGAAGACCCGACGTTCCGCTGTTTCACGAACGAGGAAACCAGCCAGCTTATCATCGCCGGCATGGGCGAGTTGCATTTGGAAATCATCATTGACCGCTTGAAGCGCGAATTCAAAGTGGACGCCAGCACCGGCGCGCCGCAAATCGCGTATCGTGAAACAATCACGAAACCGGCGGACGGCGAAGGAAAATTCATCCGCCAGTCCGGCGGTCGCGGCCAATATGGCCACGCCTGCGTCAAAGTTCAGCCGAACGAAAAAGGCAAGGGCGTTGAGGTTGAAAACGAGATTGTCGGCGGTGCCATTCCGAAGGAATACATTCCGGCGGTCATTGATGGCATCGAAGAAGCCATCAAAGGCGGCGTGTATGCGGGCTATCAGGTCATTGATATCAAAGTGCAGGTCGTGGACGGAACATTTCACGAAGTGGACTCGAACGAACTCGCGTTCAAGATGGCGGGCATCTTTGCGCTCAAGGACGCCTTCAAAAAGGCGAACCCGATTTTGCTCGAGCCGATCATGAAAGTCGAAGTCACGACGCCCAGCGATTATCAGGGCGACATTGTCGGCGACATCAGCCGGCGGCGCGGCACGATTCAAAACATCGAATCGAAGTCCGGCCAGGTCATTGTGAACGCCAACGTTCCGCTGGCCGAAATGTTCGGTTACGCGACGGCCATCCGCTCGTTGTCCAAGGGCCGCGCATCATATTCGATGGAACCGCTGACGTTCGAGCAGGTGCCGAACAGCGTGCTGAGCACGATTCTGGACGCGGCGGCGAAGAGGCCGGCGGCGCGGACGTAAAGGCCGGAGCAGGAAGTCCGGAGGCGGAACGAGGAAAATAAAAATTCGGAATCGGGAGGCAGGCGAATCGCCGGCTTCCCGATTTCAGCTTTCAGTTGTTAGCATTTCAGCTTTTTCCTTCCACCTTCAATGCCCATCCCTCAACCGGCCCGTGACCAGCCCGGCCAGCAACCTGTCAGCTACCTGACTCGAAGCGAAGCGGAAGCTACCCGGCTCGGCAATGATGAGGAAGATTCGGTGATGCGGCAGGTGGCTACGGAAGAATATCGCCAGGCGGTGCTCAAGGCCGCGCGCCAAAATATCGAGGTGTCGCTGTGCTGGCATACGCTGGCCGTATGGACGGAAGAGGGCAAGGAACGTATCGGTTACTTTGCCCGCGCACCGGAATGTTGCCGGGCGGAAGTGAAGGCGGAACCCCCGAAGACCTTTAAGCAAATCTGGACGTTTGTCCACATGCAGACTGATTGCCTGTTTGAGATCGGGCGCGTGCATTTTCACGAGGGCGCACCGGAGGCGGCGCGGCGGTTCTTTGACGAAGCCCTGCCGCTGGCCCGGAAATGCGATGCGTTGCAGGCCAAAACCGGGGTGACGGATGACCTGCTCGAAGGCCGGATCATGGCGCTACAACTGCAATTGCCGGACGAGTGCGAACCGTGAGCACTGCTGAATCCGTGTTTATCTGCGCCCAGCCGCGGTTAAAAAACGGGCGGGATTCTTCCGGACAGCATGGATGGTTTGGACGCAGGCATTAAACCATGGAACCTCCAAAACTTGTTCCGCTGACTGCGGTTGTTGAAAATCGAAAATCTCAATTCGGATCGCCCTTGTCGGTCGTAATCAGGCGGCGCAGGCTTTCGTTGACATAAAAACTCCAGCCGCGCAAACAGTCCTGATAACATTCGCACGCGGGAACCAGCCCCACATGCGTGAAGCGCAGTTCCGTCTGGCTGCCCTTCCGGCTGATTTCAAAGATGATGTCCGTGCCATTCCATTCGGTCTTGTCCTTCACAAAATTGAGGCGGCTGTCGGTAACGTGCCACACCACTTTTTTGTTCGGCACGAATTCGGTGATTTTCTGGGTGGAGATGTGGAGGTCCTTGAAGCGATACCTGAACTCCGCGCCTGATTTGTCGCTGCGGCCTTCGATGTCCGCCCACCAGCCGCCGACGTTGTTGACGGCGTTGAAAACCTCCGCCGGCGATTGGTCCACGGTAAAAGTGATGGTCAAATTTTCATTTTTCATACTTCGTTTGGTTGATGTTTTATGTCGCATACATGGTTATGACGAACGGGCGGGCGGGTTCAGGACATGGATTTATTCTTTTTTGGAATGATGCCATTGGCGGAGGGCGGCAAAAGCTGACAAACTGAAATGCTGAAAAAAATCGGGGAGCAGAAACCAGAAATTCGTGTAATTCGTGCCGTTCGCGGTTAAAATGCAAACACTGAAATGAAAATCCGGCACGCCTCCAAAGGAGAACCATGAATGAGCATGTTCATCCGGTTCTTGTCCGCCTGAGCAAAAAAATGGCCAGACGAATTCTGAACAGCATTTTGCTGTTTATCATGCTGGTTGCCGGAAATGTCCTGGCTGATAATTCGAGGATTTCGTATCCGCCGGTGCCCGATTGGGTGCGTCAGGTCAATTGGACGGCCGAAACCAACTGGTCGCTCAACCCAAATTCGGGCGGGATACGCTGGCTGCTTTATGAATCACAGGAGCGCCCGAAGCAAGCCGAGGAGTTTGTCCGTTGTGTCAAGTTGATGGAGAATGACAACGGGGTGCAAGATTCCGGCAGCCTGCAGATTGATTTTAACCCGGCGTTTCAGGAGCTTTGGCTGCATCGCGTGGTCATTCACCGTGATGGAAAGACCATCAACTGTCTGGATCCATCAAAGGTGCGAATCATCCAGCCGGAGCCGGATTTGAATGGTGACGTGCTCACGGGCGATGAAACGGCGGTATTGTTCGTGGAAGGTTTGCAGGTGGGTGATGCGTTGGAATATGCCTACACCATTCGCGGAGCGAATCCCGTTCTCGGAGGCCATTTTTCCAATTGTTTTATAATCCAGTCCGACAGCCCAGTGGAACGCGAATTATACCGCGTGGTCTGGGACGACAAGAAGCCGCTGTATCAACGGCTTTACCTGACCGACGCGCAGCCGGTTGTCTGGCCGTGGAACGATGGCGTGGAATATGACTGGAATTTTACCAATCTGCCGGCCATTCCCGATGAAGACGACCAGCCGGCAAGCTACGAGCCTTATCCTTACGTGGAATTGAGCGATTTTCCCGACTGGAGCAGCGTGGTGAACTGGGCGTTGCCGCTCTACCAAACCGGGCCGACAAATCCGACGCCGGAAATGCAGGAGCTTATCGCCGGCTGGGAAAAATCAGCCGGGGCGGATGAGGAAAAAGCCCGGCGCGCGCTTGAATTTGTGCAGGATGACGTGCGCTATACGGGAATTGAGCTTGGGCCTGATTCCTACCGGCCGGCCGACCCGGTGGAAACGTTTCAAAAACGCTACGGCGATTGCAAGGGCAAGACGGTCCTGCTGCATTATCTCTTGCAGCAGATGAACATCGAATCTTATCCGGCGCTCGTGAACAGTTCGGTGGATGAAGCGGTGACCAACCATCTGCCTTCCCCGTTTGCGTTCAACCACGTGATCCTGGTGATAAATCTCGATGGGAAACCGGTGTGGGTGGATCCGACTTATTCACAGCAGGGCGGCCTGCTTTGGGACCGCTACCTGCCGCCTTACGGCAAGGCGCTGGTGATTCGCCCGGGCAACAATGCCCTGGAAGATATTCCGCCCAGCCCGCCGCAGGATGCCCGGCAGCAGAAGGTCACGTCAACGTTTGTCATCCAGAACTACCATTCGCCCGTGGCCTTCACGGTCCAGACCGAATATCGCGGCGCGAGCGCCGACGACATGCGCGAGGACCTTTCGAGCACCGGCCCCGGCGACCTCGCCAAAAATTATTTGAATTATTATGCGCGGCTTTATCCGGGCATTGCCAGCGTTGCCCCGCTGAAAATTGCCGACAACCGGCAGGCCGACATCCTCACGGTTGTGGAATCGTATACAATTACAAACATCTGGACACGCGATGCGGCTGATAAACTCTGGAAGGCCGACTTCTACGCGGACGATCTTTCCGAGGCGCTGACGGATCCGGACTCGCGTTTCCGAAAAACGCCCCTGGCCTTGAGCTACCCGCTGCGGCGACAACAGGAAATCATCGTGCATCTGCCCGATACGGGATGGAAGATACCCGACCTGACAACAAACATCGAACATGAGGCGTTTTCATTCAATTATCATCGCCAGCTCCGCGGCTCGGTCGTCACTTACGATTACGAATGCCGCACCAAACTGGCGACGGTGCCGGTGGAACTTGTCCCCAGTTATCTGAACGAACATGATCAGATGGAAGATCTGCTTTCGGACACGCTTCAGCGCAGCGACGCTCCACAAGCCGCCGGCATCAACTGGCTCATGGTCGTCATTGCAATTTTCGGTACCGGCGCCATGGCGGCGGCCTGCCTTTGGTATTGGCGGCGCACGATTGCCCGGTCAGGGAGCTGTCCGCCGGTATTGCCATCGGTTGAAGGTCATCAACTTCAAGGATTGGGGGGCTGGCTGATTCTGATTGCCATCGGGTTGTGCGTTTCGCCATTCATCCGCATCCTTACCATCAGCCAAAATTGGGAGGGATATTTTTCCAACCAGGTCTGGCAGACCGTCGCCATGCCGCAGGGGGAAAGTTATGATCCGCTTTATGGACCCTTGCTGATTTTCGAACTCCTCGGCAACATATTCATGTTTGGCTTGAATCTGCTGTTACTCTGCCTTTTTTTCTCAAAGCGCCGGCCGTTCCCGAAGCTCTTCATCGCTTTGATATTTGGCCAGGCCACTTTTCTGATTCTGGATGATGTTGGCTGCGCGTTGATTCCCTCGCTCCACTCCGATGCCACGGTCAGGGACCATACCGACGCAATTCGCGCCACAATCTATGCCATCGTCTGGACGCTCTATATCGTGAGATCCCGCCGCGTCAAAGCGACTTTTATACGATAGACAAAGAGCGGGAAAGGCGGAGGGCGGAAGCTAAAATAAATAACAGAAAGTAGAAACTTGGAAGACAAAAGCTGACAAACTGACGCGAGCGCCGCATGAGTCCGTAGCCGCCAAACCTTTTAAGTTGACGCTCGGCATCAATCCGCGTAAGCAATCAGGTAGTCAGTTCAACCATGAAAGCGCATTCATTCTTCAGTCTGGTTGCTTGTTCCCCAATGCTCCGCCTTGTCGCCGTTGCGCTGATTATACTGGCATGGAGCGGTCTCGCCTTTTGCGGCGAGATTCACGACGCGATCCAAAGTGGTAGCTTGGAAAAGGTCAAGGCACTGCTCGAAGCCAATCCCGATCTGGTGAACGACCGATCTTACACGGACGGCATGACGCCATTATATTTGGCGGCGCGAAACGGGAACATAAATATAACAGAACTGCTGTTGGCCAACAAGGCCGATGTCAATGCAACGAATAAATATGGCTGGACGCCTTTGCAAGGGGCGGCGCAGGGTGCCCATAAGGACGTGGTGGAATTGTTGCTGGCCCGTGGGGCCAATGTGGATGCCAAGGATATGTCCGGTAAGACGCCTTTGTCCGGAGCGGCGGAGAACGGCCAAAATGAAGTGGTGAAATTGCTGCTGGCAAGCAACGCCGATGTCAATGCCACGGACGTGTACGGCTGGACGCCTTTGTCCTATGCTGCGCTAAACGAGAAAAAGGAGACGGTGAAATTGCTGCTGGCACACGGAGCCATTTGTAACAATTTATTTGCAGCGGCCATAAGCGGCGACGCAGAAAAAGCCAGGGCATTAAATATGACTTGGTCACCAAACAAATGGTCAAAGTTAGAACTGATCCTCAAACTCTCACTAATAAGACATTAAATGTCAAACGCGATAATCCCACTGCGACTTTGTTGCCCAACGGCAAGGTGTTGGTAGCTGGCGGAACCGGCGAAGAACATGAGATTCTTTCCACCGCCGAATTATACGATCCAGCAACTGGAATGTGGACCATGACCGGATCAATGGGGACGCCGTGCTGGAATCAAAAGGCAATTTTGCTGCCTAGTGGCAAAGTTTTGGTTTTGGGTGGGGGATTAGGTGGCGTAGTTCGTAATTCAGCGGAATTGTATGACCCAGCTACGGGAACATGGAGTCCAACAGGTGTATTGAGTATACCACGCTCTGAAGGCTACACTGCAACTTTGTTGTCCAACGGGAAAGTATTGGTTTTGGGAAGCTATTACGGATTCAGCGATACGCCCTCAACCGATGAATTAGGACAGACGTATTATAAAGCTCTTTATACATTGCCCACTGAAGTATACGATCCAGCCACTGGAAATTGGGCAATTTCCGGTGATTTGAATATCGGACGTTTCGACCAAACGGCAACATTGTTACCAGATGGAAAAGTTTTGGTTGCAAGCGGAGGCGGAAGTGGAGGGAAGGCCTTTTCAAAGGCCGAACTATACGACCCTGTTACTGAAAAATGGGAATTCACGAGCGATTTGAAAACCGGGAGGCGGTTACATACTGCAACCTTATTACCCAATCACAAGGTGCTGATCGTGGGTGGCGTGAACACAAACTTGGATAATCTTACAAGTGCGGAACTGTTCGATACAGTTACTCACCAATGGACATCAACCGATTCGTTAAATGTTGCCCGTGCTTATCACACCGCCATCTTGCTGAATAATGGCAAAGTGTTGGTTGTCGGAGGAGGAGATTGGAAAAGTGCGGAATTATATGACCCAGCCACAGGGGTCTGGACGATGACTGGCAGCCTGAACGAGGCTCGCACTGGATATGCAGCAACTTTATTGCAAAATGGCAAAGTGCTGGTTGTGGGAGGCGCCGACAAGAACCACAAACCGCTGTCTAGCACGGAATTGTATGACCCAACAACTGGAATTTGGACAGAGACCAAACCCTGACCACCTGCCGCGACTGGTTGAGCGCGGGAATCGCTCCCGTCCTCTGATTTCTTACCTCCGGCCTATGACTTCCGGCTTCCGGCTGCTGACTTTTTTCTTTCCTTTGCTTTCTTTCGAGGCGAAACATCCGCATCATCCGCGGTGGAAAAAGCAAAAGCGGTCAGGCGGAAATCGTTGAAGGTTTTGAGGGGTGAATATCAGAAAATAAAATACTTTGAGTTACCAAATCCTAAATCGTTCGGCGGCGACGTGATCAGCATCGCGGCGCAGGACGACTTTGCGGTGACGGGCGTGACGGTGGCCATCGAGGACAACACGCACACGGCGGTGGAGCAGGGGGCGGCCACGTTTGACGCGGCCAGCGGGTCATGGAAATACATGGCCACGGTGGATGCGTCGGCCAAATCAGGGCTGTCGGTGACAGCCACGGCGTCGGATCGTCCGGGCAACACCGTGACGTTGTCGGCGACGAAGTAAGGGCAAAGGCAAGTTGAGGGTTGAGCGCGGGCAAACAGGGACGCGGCTGCAGACGCGCCCCTGTTTGCGGCGACGGGAACCGGGTGGCGGTGACAACCAAAATTTCCAAAAATTTTTGTTGCACGGACGCGTTTAATTGTTAAACTCCGCGTCCGCTTTTGAAATTGAAGCGGTTGATTTATTAAACATTAACAGACAATTGTTCTTTGTATGGCTGCACAACGCATCAGAATTCGACTGAAGGCTTATGACCACCGTGTCATAGACCAGTCCGCGCGTGAAATCGCGGACACCGTCAAACGCACCGGCGCGCGCGTCGCCGGGCCCATCCCGCTGCCGATCCGCATCGAGCGCTTCACCGTCCAGCGCTCGCCACACGCGGACAAGAAATCGCAGGAGACTTTCGAGCAACGCACTCACAAGCGGCTGATTGACATCATCGAGCCGACGGCCAAGACGGTGGACGAGTTGAAAAAACTCAATCTGCCCGCCGGCGTGGACATCACCATCAAGATTTAATTGTTATGCCTCTCGGACTTTTAGGAAAAAAACTCGGACACGCGCGCGTATATGATGCGCACGGCGTCATCACGCCGGTCACGGTCGTGCTGGCCGGGCCGAACCGCGTGTTGCAGGTGAAAACACAAGCGGGCAAGGACGGTTACAATGCCGTGCAGCTCGGCTTTGACGACCAAAAGGAGCAGCGCGTGACCAAACCGCTGCTCGGGCACATCAAGAAACACAACGGCGCGGCGGTGAAACGCATCAAGGAATTTCGGAATTTCTCGAAGGAAGTAAAAGCGGGCGATGTGGTCGGACCGGCGCTGTTTGCGGCCGGCGATTTCATTGACGCGATTGGCGTGACGAAAGGCCGTGGCTTTGAAGGCGTGGTGAAGCGCCATAAATTTGCCGGCGGCGATTCGACGCACGGCGCGAAAGGCTGGCATCGGCGCAGCGGCGCGATTGGCCAGCGCCTTTTTCCCGGCACGGTGCAGCGCGGATTGAAAATGCCCGGTCACACGGGTCAAATTCAACGCACGACGCAGAACCTGGAAGTGATTCAAGTGCGCGAGGCGGACAATTTGCTTTTGATCAGGGGCTCAATGCCCGGCGCGGAAGGCGATTATGTCGTCATCCGCGAATCGAAGAAGCGTCCGAAGGGCTGGAAACCGCCGGTGAGCCAGGCGCCGATGAAGAAGAAGGCCGCCGCCGAAAAGAAAGCCGAGGCCAAACCCGCCGCCAAGAAATAATTTAGGCCATGAAAATTGCGATTAAAAATCTTGAAGGAAAGGAGCAGGGCGAACTGGAAGTGAAGTTCCCGCTAATCGAGGACGGCTGCGGCACGCAGGCCGTGCACGATGTGGTGGTCGCGTATAACGCGGCGCAGCGCAGCGGAACGGCTTCCACGAAAAACGCCGGCGAGGTCGCGGGCACAAACAAGAAGCCGTGGCGGCAAAAGGGCACGGGCCGCGCGCGCGCCGGGTCGTTTCAATCGCCGTTGTGGGTCGGCGGCGGCGTGACGTTCGGGCCGAGGCCGCGGGATTTCAGCAAGAAAGTTTCCAAGAAAACGAAACAGCTCGCGTTGCGCAAGGCGTTGAGCGAGCGGCTCAAGGCCGGCGACGTGCTGGTGGTGGACGATCTGAAACTGGAGTCGCCGAAGACGAAGGAATTTGCCGGCTTGATTTCCAAGCTCGAATTGAAGGGCACGATGCTGATCGTTTCCGCCGGTATTGACAAAAACCTGACACTGGCGTCGCGCAACCTTGAAAAGGTGACATTGACGACGAGCGATTCGCTGAACACCTACGATGTGTTGCGGCCGGACAAGCTGCTTTTCACAAAGGGCGCCTTTGAAAAAGTTTCCAACCGATTGACCAAGGAATAAAATGAACGCTTTTGAAGTCATCAAGACCGTCCGCCTGACGGAGAAGGGCACGCGGCAGGGCGAGAAATTCAACCAATACACCGTGGTGGCCGACCGCCGCGCGAACAAGACGGACATCCGGCAGGCGGTGCAGGAGCTTTTCAAGGTCAAGGTCACGAAGGTCAACACGCTGAACGTGCGCGGCAAATTCCGCCGCCAGCGCACGACGCAGGCCGGCCAGGCGCCGAGCTGGAAGAAGGCGATTGTCACGTTGAAGGACGGCGACAAGATTATTTTGACCTAGGCGGAATTTGAAACCACGATTGGCGCGGAAATGTTTCCGCGTCGTTTTTGTTTCAGACCGGCGGCGCTGAATTAAACTTGAGGGAAACGGGCGGATTTGTTTTATTCCATCGAATTACAGGTGATTTAACACTATGCACAAGCTGGTTTCATCCGCATTTCTCGCGCTCCTGGTCGGAACTTTGACCCCGGCGGCTTTTGGCGACACCAATTCCGCGGCATTCCTCACGTCAGGCTGGACGCCGGACAAATTGGATTTCAAAATTCAAGTTCCTTACGACCAGAGCGAGAGCAACCGCTATTCATTTACGGACGGAGTTTATCATTTGTGGGTTTTCAACCTGGACAAGCCTTTTGCCGCCGGCAACACGACGCTGCCGCGCAGCGAAATGCGTTTCATGCCGGATTATGCCAGCGGCCAGCATCAGTTTGAGGCCGACATGATGGTTCCCGTCGGCACGGACAACGTCACCATCATGCAAATCCACACCGGGAACGCCGACTCGCGCAAATACGGTCCGGTCGCGCTCATGTTGCAGGTCCATCACGGCGGCAGCCTTTATCAAGGCAACCGGACTTTGGTGTTTCCCGACATTTACGGCAAATGGTTTCACTTGAATGTCGTGCATGATGTGGCCGCGCGGACGATTAAAGTTTACATCAACAACAAACTGGCGGGCACATTCAGGGATCCCGGCGCGCCCGATTATTATTTCAAGTGCGGTGTCTATACCTGCCGCGGCGGCAGCCGGGAGATGCAGGACTTCATCAAAAACGTCAAGCTTTGGAATAAGCCGTGACCGGCCGAAGCGATGAACCTGAAACGTTACTTCGCCATTTACGCGGTGCTGTGGAAAAATTCCGTCGCCCGCGAAATGTCATTCAAGGGTAATTTTATTCTGTGGATCATCGTCGAACTGCTTTGGTTCGGACTGCAACTGGCTTTTGTTTCCGTCATTTATTCGCAAACGAGTTCCATCGGCTCGTGGACGGAATGGCAGATGGTTCTGCTCGTCGGCGCGAGCAATTTCATCCAGCAAGTTTATCAGGCGTTTTTCCTCGTGAATTGCACGAACCTTTCGGAACTCGTCCGCACGGGCAAAATGGATTTTATCCTCGCGCTGCCCGTCAACACGCGGTTCATCGTCTCGACGCGACAGGTGGACTTGGGCGCATTCGTCAATGCGCTGTTCGCCGTGTGCGTGATGATTTATGCGGCGGTCAAATTAAGCCTGCATCCGACATTCGGACAATTCTTCGGCTTCACGGCGCTGTGCGTCGTGGGAATTTTTATTCATTACTCGCTGATGTTTATGCTGGCCTCGATTTCCTTCTGGACCGTGCGCGCGCAGGGGATTGTCTATGGCTACTACAATCTCTTCAACATCGCGCGGATGCCTGACGAAATTTTCCATGGCGTATTCAAGGCCATGTTCACGTTCGCGCTGCCGATTTTGCTGGTTTCGAACGTGCCGACGCGCGTGCTCGCGGACAAATTGACCTCACCGGGTTGGTGGCTGCTGCTGCTCAGTTTGGGAATTGTCTGGGCGGTAATTTCAGAATGGTTCTGGCGTTTTTCGCTGAACCGCTACACCAGCGCAAGCACTTAAAGCGCATTTACAAGCTTGATTTTTTACCATCCGCCATTAAACATTTGCTTACATTTTCCATGAAAAAAATTCTCGTTGTCACCCTGTTCGGCGCATTGCCATTTTTGCTCATTGTGAGCGGCGGTTGCGCGACTCACGCACAGGACAAAAATAAGGAGTCGCTCGCGCCAATTTCCGTGCTGCCGGATGATTCGGGCGGCATTTCGGACGCGGAAATCCTCAATGTCGTCGAACGCGTGGCGCGGCACCAGATTCATCCGCTTGCCGACGGCGATTATCCGGCGGTCACAAATCTTGATCAGGCGAAGGCGGCCAGGGCGCCGGAAGGCCTGATATGGAATTATCCCTGGGGCGTGGACCTTTTTGGCATGGAACGTTCCGTTGACGTGACGGGCGACCAGGCCGTGGACAATTTTGTCGTCGAGCACAATTTAATTTGCGGGCGTTATTACCGGTGGCTGGCGGGGTTGGAGCAGCAATTCGGCCGGGAAGGCGTCGCCTTTGCCCGCACCAGCAAAATTAAAGGGCTGATCGGCCTCGGCAACCTCGACAGTTGCGGCGCAATGGGAAATGAAATTCTTGAAAGCATGATCCGTCATCCCGACCAAGTGACGCCGGGCGAAAAAGAAATGGTCGCGCGCATCGCCGACTGGGTGGTGAACAAGCAGGACCGGATGCCCGACGGCACGTTGTGGCGTTCCCATGAGATGGGCGGCACTGTCTGGCCGGACGACCTTTACATGGGCGGCGTGTTTCTCGTCCGTTGGGGTGTCTACAATCACGACCAAAGGTTCATTGACGACGCGGCCAGCAACATCATTCATCAGGCCGCGCTCGAAGAGGATTCGGACGGCCTCTGGTTTCACGGTTATTTTGTCGGCGAGAAGCAGCACGCGCCGTTCAAATGGGGCCGCGGCAACGGCTGGGTGACTGTCACGCTCGTGGAAACGCTTTCGGCCATGCCGGAAAATGATCCGCTCCGCCCGCAACTGCTCGACATTTTGCGCAAACAAATTGGCGGTCTGAAAAAAGTGCAGGCGCCCGACGGCATGTGGCGCCAGGTTTTGGACAAGCCGCAATTGTGGGAAGAGACAAGTTGCACGGGGATGTTTGCCTACGGCATCGCGTGCGCGGTGAACCATGGCTGGATTGATCCGACGAACATGGTGGTGGCGCGCCGGGCGTTCGCGGGCATTGCGAAAAAAGTGACGGCGGATGGTGTTGTCAAAGGGACTTGCGAGGGCACGAACATCGGCCGGACTTTGGATTATTACATCAACCGTCCGCATCCCGACGACGACCCGCATGGCCGCGGACCGACGATGCTGGCGGGAACGGAAATTTTGCTGGGCAGCAAAAAATAGTTTCGACGATTTCCCAATCAGTCCGATCAGTCCGTTTTGTCCCCGTCGTCCGACAAATGGGCGAAGTAAAAGCAGCCGGCGGTAACAAGCCCCGAAACGACGACGATGATGACGGCCTGCGTGCCCGGCTGCTTCAAATCTTCAGACCAGTCCTCAATCAACTGGCCGGATTTGCCGTAAAGTTCTCCCATCTGCCGTTGTTCGGCGCGGTTGAATCCCTGCATGGAAGGATCGTCACTCAAATCCGCGTTGCGTGTTCCCAGCCAATAAACCAGGCCCGCCGCGGCAATGCCCAGCGCCAGCACGCTGGAGCCGGCGATTTTTAATCGTCTGGCCGTCCGCCGGGATGCATTGTCAGCCATAATTCAGCGCAAGTTCAACGGTTGCACTTCTTGAAAATGCCATACCAATCGTGTTCGAAATGGTAAATCTTTGCGACTTCAACTTCAAATTTCTTCAGCCAGGTGAATCGGTGGATGCCGAGGCCGATGAACATCCCAACGAGCGGGCCGACAAAATAAATCCACCAGTCCGTCCAAACGCCGGAGACGACCGATGGTCCGACGCTGCGCGCGGGATTGGTGCTGGTGCCAGAAAGAGGTGCTTCGAGCCAGACCATGAGCGCGTAGAGAAAGGGAAACAACAGCGGCGTATACTGGCGAAGTTTCTGGTGGCTGAGAAAGGTGAACAGTCCGGCGATCAAGCCAATCGTTGTGATGATTTCGCCCAAAAGCGCCGCCCAAATCGTGTAGCCGGCTCCCGGCGTTGTGGCGCCGAAATTGATGCTGTGCCCGGCTTGTCCCCAGAGCAAGAGCGGGGCGCAACCGGCGATGGCGCCCGCGAATTGCGCCACGATGTAACCGATGGTGTCGCGGGCCGTGAATACGCCCTTGATGTAAAAGGCCAGCGTAACAACGGGATTGATGTGCGCGCCGCTGACCTTGCCGACGCGCGAAATCGCGATGCTGGCGCCGGTCGCGCCGAACAGAAATCCGGTGATCAGCCGGCGCAGTCCGGCGTCCGGCAGCAGGGCAACCACCGGACTGCCGCTGCCAAAATCCAAAATCACAAACGACAAGCCGACGCCGACGAGCAGCGCCGTGCCGATGAATTCGGACAAATAGGTTTGCCAGGGAATCTTCACCTCGCAAAAGCATAAACAGAATTTGCGGGAAAAATCCCGCAAAAACTTTTCAGAACATTTTGCGAACGGAACGGAGCGCCGCCGGCAACAGGAATGATTTTGAAGGAACCGCTTCGCCGGGTTACTTGTTCGCCAGCGCGCTGGCGACGGCCTTTTGCAAATCATCACCCCGTAAATCCTCGCCGATGATTTTGCCGTTGCCATCCAGAAGATAATCCATCGGAATGCTGTTAATTCCGTATTTCATCGCCAGTTTGTTCTGCCAGCCTTGCCCGTCGAAGAATTGCTGCCAGGTCATGTTGTTCGCCTTGATGAAATCGAGCAGGCTTGATTGATCCTGGTCCAGGCTGATTCCGATGATTTCAAAACCCTTGCTGTGATATTTCTGATAAGTCGCCACGACGTTGGGAACTTCTCCGCGGCAGGGCGGGCACCATGTCGCCCAAAAATCAATCAACACCACCTTGCCCTTGTAGTTGGCGATGGAGAGCGGCTGTCCCGCCACGTCTTTCTCGGTGAAATCAGGGAACTGCGTTCCGACCGCCAGCGCGTCCTGAATTTTTTTCGCCGCGTCCTGCTGGGCCATCATGGCGAGGATTTTATCGGCATTCTTGCCGACGGTCGTGTCGGGATAATCAGTCTTGAGTTCCTTGATCAACGCCTCGGCTTTGGCGTCATTCTTCAATACTTCGCCATACAGCGTGGCTTTCATGTATAAAATCTGCGCCACGGCGTCGGTCTTCTCGCCCTTGTGCTCGGCCAGCAGGGCGTCAAATTGCTTCAGGTCGTCGGACAGGCCGGCTTCGGTCGTTTTGCCGGCGGCAATGTCCGCGTTGACCTTTTCAACCAAGGCTTTGAGTTCCGTGGTGGCGTCGGCGGTGAAGGCGCGTTGGACTGGCAGGAGCAACGCCGCGGCTCCAAGGAGGATGATGAATTTAATTTTCATGGTTTGGGTTAAATGGGTCCTGGCCACACACTGCCATTCGTAAGCCGGAAGTCAAATCAATTGGCGATAATTGTGGGCGGTCAGGAAACGCGCGGCACCGTTGCGGTGTAAAGGAGTGTCCCGTGAATGTCAATCATGCGCACCCGCATCTGGTCGGCCTCCAGCGTCACCGCCGTGAAGCCGGAACAGCCCTCGGCAAATTTCGTGTATTTGGATTTCGCCGTCGCGCGAAACCGCGAGCCGGCGCCGGAATCAAAAAAGTTCACCGCGCCCGCCTCCAAATGCTGGAGGTCATGGTCGTGGCCGTTGAAATAAGCCTGCACGTTGTATTCGTGCAGCAACGGCAGGACGCTCTCAATCAATTCCGGCGTGTCGCCATGCTCGCCGCCGGAGTAAATCGGATGATGGCCGATGACAAATTTCCACTGCGCGGTTGACTTCGCGAGCGCGTCCTTGAACCACGCCATTTGCTTCGGCACATCCTGCATGTGGACGTTCGCGCGCGTCTTTTCGCCGACGTCGTAATATTTTTTGATCATCGGCGTCGTGTCCAGATAGAAAAAATCCGCCGTCGTGGCTGCGTCAATTTTTTCCGAGCGGACAAAATAGCGCGCCGGCATCTGCCACCGCCGGCTGATCTGGCTGTAGGCGATTTGCGCATCGCAATTGCCGTGATAATCGTGATTGCCCAAAATCACCGGCCACGGCACCTGCAACGACGGCGCGTTGTAGACCTTTTCGAACGAAGTCTGCCATTGCTTGTCGTCCGTCGAAGCCACGCCGTCCTCGTAAAAATTGTCTCCCACGGAAATGACGAATTTCGCGCCAACCAGTTTTGCCGCGATCGCCATCTGCACGGCCACGTTCGCCTGGTCCGTTTCGCCGTTGCGGCCCCAGTCGCCAAAGACGAGGAAATTCAGACCGCCGGGGCGCGCCGGCGGTTCCGCAACAATTGAGGCTTCCAAAGTTCCCGGCAGGAACCGGCCGGCAACGGCGGCCTGGGTGGCCACAAAAAGGGTGCGAACGAAGTCGCGGCGTGATTGTTTCATAATCTTGGCGGTTGGATTATGCCTTCGCCGCTGCGCCGGAAAAACAAATTTTTTGTTACGGGGGCGCTACAAATCGAGGAAAAGAGCGCGATGGACGTTATTTTGAAAATATTTTGAAAGATTCGGGATTTTCGTCCGTATCCACTGTTAGAGGCCAATTGGGCTTGCGGCGGAAAATTTCGCTGTCCATTCAGGGTTGGCAAAGAGGTTTTGTCGCGGCGCAGCCTGGACAGCGACCCCCAATTGGTTGTGCCGCACATCTGAACGCCTGGGTGAAGACGTAATAACCTCATCACCAAACAGGGCCGGACGCAAGTCCGGCTTCTGTTTTTTCATTTCGCCGGAAATTTAACCCCGCTTCGGACGCATGGCCGGTTTTTGGGAACTGGCCGCGATGCCGATGGCCTTGCGCGCCCATTCCGCCAGTTCCTGCGGTTGTTCCAGCACATCCGGCGGCACTTCGTGATACGACATCGTCATCTTCCTGCCCCGCGACTCGTAAGTGAACGGCCCCATGCCGCGCGCCGTATAATCCGTCTGCGACCGCGTGTCCGTTTTGAAGAACAACCGCCCCTCATCCACAATCCCGAAGAAATGTTCGCCGGCATAAAGCCCGTGCGCGCCGAACATCGCCCGCGCCCGCACCTCCGGCAGCGCGCTCAACTGGTCCAGCACAAATTCTTTGAAGGAATTGTCAGCCACGCCGGCATATTAAGACAGCCCAACGACGGTGGAAGGGCAATTTTTTGCCCTCCAAAATTTCCTTTCCACCGCGGAAGGCCAGTTAAAATTCAATTTAGGAGAGGCTCCGTCATGGAAGTCCCGTTAAAAACCATTTTTAGGAGGACTTCCATCGTGGAAGACCGGCCAAAATACCATTTTAGCAGAGGTTCCACGGTGGAATGCCGATGAAAAAGCCTTTTTGGACAAGCTTCCACCGTGGAAGTCGGGTCAAACGGTTATTTCAGGGGAACTTCCACAATAGAAGCCCGGCCAAAATGCCATTTTAAGAGAGCTTCCACGATGGAAGGGCAATGAAAATGCCATTTTTATAGGCGTCCAACGGCAGTAACTTATTTGAAACGAGCAATTTACTCCGAAAAAGTCGAAAATGGGAGGTGGCCGATGATGCCGCGCCGACGGCGCTGAGGAGTGCGGCGATTTTGGCCATGACGCACAGGCATGGGCGAAATATCAATGCCCATCCCACGCGTGTATTTTCAAGGGGATGGCGGACGTTTTTACTGCTCCATGGGGAGGATTATTGTTTTACCGCCCTGTAAAATCGGCCGGAGTTCGTCGCTTGAGGGTCTGTGAAGCTGAATGTGCCGTTCGTGGGTGAATTGGTAACAATGGCTGTCCAGTTGCTCAACGCAAGGTTGGTGCTGATTTGGATTGAGTAGTTGATGCCCGGCGTGCCGGTGAGCTGTAGGGGGAATTGCGTTCCGACGAGGTTGCTGGCCGTCATTGTCGGCGGGGCGGTGCTGGCGGGGATGAATGCGCCATAAACCGCGCCGCTGGCCAGCCCTTCGATGCTGCCGTCGTCACCCACAATCAGGTTGCCCAAAATGGTTCCAATTACAAATCTGCTGCCATCAAACACCACGGCGCTAAACAACGGGGTGTTCGTTCCTTGCGCATGAAACGGCTTGAATACGGGACCGATGGCGGTGGCCGACCGGTCGTAGAATTGAAATGATGAGTTTTTATCCGCGTTCGTGGCATAGGTGTAATTGCCCCAAGTCAGCAGGTAATTTGCTCCGTCAAAGGCCAGAAAGGTAATGGTTGCCTGATTGGTGTTCAGGAGTGATTCATTCCCCGGAAAGGTTCCGGATTGCGAAACCAACCGGCCATAAATATTCCACATTGGCCCGCCACCGGCGGTCCGGTTTGTATCAATGTTCATGACCACAAAAAAGTTGGTTCCGTCAAACGCCGCCGCGGGCGGATCATAATCCAGCGAAGCCGTCTGGCTGATTTGGAATGGCGTTGCCACGGAACCGCTTCTGGAGATAAATGTGCCATAAGCGTCCCATCCTCCCGACACACTGTTCGATTCCTGCCAGGCAAAGAGATAATTCGTTGAGCCAAAAACCAGGGCGGCATGGGAGTTGGACTCCGGACTGGCCAGCGTGCTGCCAATCAAAAAAGGCGAGCCTTGAAAAGATCCCGCCGGAGTCACCAATTGTCCATAGAAGATGCCATCGTCGGTCTGGTCCTCCCAAACCACCAGATAATTTGTGCCGTCAAAGGCAACCGCCGTTTCCGCCGAACCGTCAGGCGCAGGCAAATCAAAAACCGAGCCAATCGCCGTGCCGTTGACCGAGATGAACTGCCCTTGGATGTAGGTGTCACCGGCCCAGTATGCCAGATAGTTGGTCTTCCCGAAGGCAACGAGCGGCGAACCTTCACTGGCGCCGAGATTGAGCAACGGCCCAACCAGCGTGCCATTCGACGACACCAACTGCACGAAGGGATCGCTCTGGTTCTGGACGATGCCGACCAGATAATTGCTGCCGCTGGTGGCAATGTTGCCCGCCATCTCGGCAAAATTGGCATTGGTGGCAACTGGAAAAATGGTCGTGGCCTTGGTGTGAAAAGCGCCGGCAAGAATCGCCAGCACAATGAAAAGACAACGGAGTTTGGTCTTCATAAGGCATTCGGGTCTTAAAATGTCACATTTGGATGGCTCCCTGTTTTTATCGTGTCGTATTTTACACCTCAACCAATCAAGACGCAAATAAATGCTGTTCACGCCAGCTTCTTCGCAATGTGCTCACCACGACGCCTATGGTCCGCACAAAGCGATTTGGAACTAACGGGCCCGTTAATGAACTTGGCTCCATCGAAACTTCACATCCACCATTTGGGTGCGGCGTAAACTCTATTTTGAAACCGCCAGGTTCAATTTCAGCAAAATCTTCCATAATCGCGCCAATTTCTTCGCAGTGTGCTCACCGAGAATTTCCTACCCGGTAATTTTAGTGGGATCGCTTTGAGGTGGATTGTTCAATTTCGTTTCCGCTTTTCTGTCAAAAATAAATTTTTGACCATAAAAGGATTCATATTCAATCCGCATGCCAATCCCTTCAAACAATGCAAGAATCTTCTCACGATCCTCTGATTTCGCTCCGGGAAAAAAGATTTGAACCATGCGGTGTGTGTCTCCAGCTTTGAGGCTGTCATCTTCCCCAAAATTAAAATTGTATGTGATTTTGTAATTCAATTTTTTGCCCAAATGTTCGCGGACAAATGTTTCGACATAATCGTCTTCCTTCCTCTTCGGGAAAGCCTTCCCATCCCGAAACAAAACGAAACTTTTGATTCTTGCTGGCCCAATGCCGTTGTTGCTTATATCGTAGGTAAGAGTCAGACCCTCGTTTGCGGTTAGTTTATGAGTGTAATCGGCCAGATGTGGCGTAACGGAGAGACGTTGATGTCGGCGTGTTGCCCACAACGAGGCTACAGATACCACCAAAGCACAAACAGATGTGACTTCGCTTGGTGTAATATCAATGTTAAATATTTTCATATCAATTTCTTCGCAATGTGCTCGTCGAGGATTTCCTGCACGGTCAGGGCGACGATGACTTTGTGGCTGCGTTTGAAGAAGGATTCAATCTCCTGCAACGCATCCGACGAATAATCGAACGATACGAAGAAGCCTTTCTCGCAATCCTCGCGCATCATCATGGCTTCAAAGGCGTCAATGTCCGTGGATTCTGACATTTCGTTTTCTCGTGTTCCGAATTTTATATTCCGGCCCACGCTCATTTAACATGGCCTCGACTGGCGCTGTTTGCGTTTTGAGTTCGATTTGCAATCGGGCATTGCCGAAAATGGACGAAGCCTCATCCATCAATCGTGCGGCAGCCATTTTGCAGTAGGCTGTGTCAAGTTCAACGCCGATGCTGTTTCGCCCGTGCTTCAACGCCGCGACCATGGTGGTGGCTGTCCCGCAAAACGGATCAACCACCGTGTCGCCCACAAATGAAAACATTTGAACCAAACGGGAAGCCAGTTCGAGCGGGAAAGGCGCGGGATGCTCTTTGGTGGATGCGCCCGTCAGATTCCAGAACTGCTGGAACCATTTACCAAACTTGTCTTTGGGAATCATGCTCAAGCGGCGCTGCTCGTCCGTAGGTTTTCGATAGCCGCCCGGCTTGCGCTGCATCAAAATGAACTCAATGTCGTTCTTGATGATGGCATTCGGCTCGTAGGGTTTGCCGAGAAATTTAGAGCCATTGCTGACTTCATAGCTGGCGTTGGAAATCTTGTGCCAGATAATAGGATTCAGATTATCGAAACCAATCTTCCGGCAGGCGGAGCAAATGTCCGCATGCAAGGGCACGACGGTATGTCTGCCATTGTTTTCCCGGCGGGAAAGACAAACGTCGCCGACGACACAGACCAAACGTCCACCAGGAACAAGGATGCGAAAGACTTCTCTCCAGACCCGGCTTAACTCAGCCAAAAATGTCTCGTAATCCTCGACGTGCCCAAGCTGGCCCTCGGCCTCATTGTATCGTTTTAACGTCCAATACGGCGGCGACGTAACAACAAGGTGAACCGATTCATCCGGGACAAACAACAAATCGCGGGCGTCGCCCTGCACCAAACGGTGAAGGGTTGGAAGCTCATCAACCATTTGCGGTGTTGTAGTCAGATATTTCATAGCTCCTTGATTCGTCCCGAGACTGCCGCGCCGTGTCCGACCAACGAATTGGCAAACATCTGGAATGTCAAATCGGCGGCCGGTTCGGTGTATTCACCGTTCATTCCCAGTTGTGCGTCTGACAACAGGAATGCCGCCGCATCGTAATGGCGTTCCAGCACGAGCCGGCGGCAGAACAACTCGTAGCGTTTCGCGTATGAGGAATTCCGAAATTCAGGAAAGACTTTGAAATGTGGCTCTTTGACACCGACCGGGCGTGTTGAAGGAGCACAATCTTCGAGCAAAAACGTGTAACCGATCCACGGCCTGATGGTCGAGCCGAACGCCTTTTCCCGGAACGCCGTCCACAAATCCAAAGCGCTTCCCATTGCCTCTTCAGTGCGATTGTTGAAATTATTTCCGAAAGAAGGCCCCATTTGCGATTTTGCTTCAAGTGCGGCAACCAAGTGTCCCTTTACCACGACGATAAAATCCCATTTTTTGTTCGGTCGAAAATAACCCGGAAGTTCCAGCGAATCTTTGTAAAAAATGTTCTCGCGTTCAATTCCCGCTTCCATGACAAGCTTTGTCAGCAACTCAATGAAACCATCCATTTGTGCACCGCCTGTTACGGCGGAACGCAAGCCCTGATCCGAACCGCCGGCATCGCGTTGTTTCTGCAATTGTTTGGATCGTGTTTGCCAATAAAATTTGACAGCTTCGCGGACGAATTGCGGCAATGTCGAAAGCGTTGACGGTTGTTCGGGCATTTTTGGTTTAAGTTTGGTAAATTTTAAGTTGTGCCTCAATGGAATCTTGCTTTCCGGTCAAAGGCGCGTGTTTTCCCTGGTCTCGCTGCAATAGTGGCCAGTCCGGCTTGGACCCGGATTGTCGCCGCAATAAGCGACGCGGGTGTCGAGGAGGCTGCTGGCGCGTAGCGGCGTTCGGAAGAGCGCCGCTGATTTCCGGCTTTTGGGCTTCACCGGCGGACTGCCGTCCGCCGCTACGACCGATTTCTTTGCCATGCGGCGAGTGTGCGCCGGGAATCGAGCAGCGTCAATTCCGTCTTCGCCCCGCTTCGGCGCAACCGGCGGTGTTCATCTGCGTCCATCGGCGTTGAAATTTCGCCAGCATAAGCTCCCTTAAAATTTAGCTTTTTAATTTTAGCGGCAGTTGCATAATCAAAACGACTTGGCAATCAGCAGACAGTGGTCATCAAAAAATTACAGCACGTTAATCCGCACATAATAAAACCATGAGCAATCAAATACCAAAAATATACGATCCCCTCGTGCAGCTTCTTCAGGACGCCGCCGATGGGGCCAACCAACACGGCGACGCCGTCGGCCTCAAACAAAATCCTGAAGCGGCCATCCGTACAGATTTGGAGGCGCTCATCGGCACGCCCGCCGGACCAAACAACAATCCGCCCGCCGAACCGGGTTTGAAGTCCCTGTGGGACACCGCCAAGGCCAAAAAGACGACCATGACCGCCGCGCTCCGCACCGCCGAGAGCAACGGCCGCGCGCTGGCCCTGACCTGCATCGGCACGCTCCGCCCCGTGCTCGGCCAGAAATGGAACAGCGCGTGGAACGCCGCCGGGTTCACCACCAGTTCGCTGGCGGTGCCGGCGCATCCGCAGGGAATGCTTTTGAAATTGCGCGCCTATTACGACGCCAATCCGGGGCGCGAGGTGAAGGAGGTCAACGGCATTGACTGCACGGGCGCCGCGTGCCAGGCCGACGCGGATGCCATCGGAGCGGCGGTGAAGGCGAGCAATGAGAGCAACACGGACGCGGGCACGGCGCAGAAGAATTTGCAGAACGGCATTGACGCCGCGCGGGCGCGGGGTTCCGGCCTGCTGGCGGAATTGACCCAATTGCTGGATGACAACGACCCGCGCTGGCTGGCGTTTGGTTTCGAACTGCCGGGGCATCCGGGTTCGCCCGATGTGCCGCAGAACCTCACCGTCACGCCGGGCGCGACCGGTTCGCATACATTGTTCGCGCATTGCAGCGATGCGCGGCGCGCGGAGGGTTATCGTTTCACGGTGAGCAATGCCGCCGACAATGCGCAACTGGCGCAGGACTTGACGCAGGACGCCGAGGACACGTTGAACCAGTTGCCGTCCGGCGCGCAGGTGAAAGTGACGGTGAGCGCGCGCAATGCAACGGGCGAAAGCCAGCCGAGCGCCGCCGTCACCGTGACGGTGCCATAGGGCAGGGGAGGGAACAATTCAACCAGCGTGGCAAGTGCTGCGCGGGTTTTTTTGTTATGAGCCCTAGTTGGGGTAAAAATTTTGAGCGAGAAATCAGGCGTTTGAAGCATTCTGCAAAATCGCTTCTCGCTCCAATAATGTGCAATCAGGATCAAGTTTTCTGGCGAGCGCAAAATAGTTACGGCTTTCAGACAAGTTTCCTCGGCGAGCTTCTGCGATTGCTATATGGCAAGCATCAAGCGCTTTCCCAGTTTTTTCAGGATGATTGCGCAACGCATCGTGAAGCAATTTTAACCCTTCGTCATACTTTCCTTGTTCAACCAGGACGCTGCCACGTGTCCCTTTGTAGTGGACAACCCATGGCATTAGCTTCAAGGCGATGCGGGAGCAAGCGTCAGCTCTGGCCAATAACTTCGGTTTGCCCATCAACACACAAGTGTAAGCGATGTTGTTCAATAATAGGCTGTCCAAATTTTCATTTTTTTTATCCCGCCCAACGAGCAAAGCGTAAGCACGCAGTGCTTCTGGGTATTTCTTCTGTAGACCAAGAATTCCAACAGCGGATATTTTGAGGTGAGGATTATGGGGGAAGAAGCACAGTCCTTCTTCAATCCACTTTTTCATGCCGATTAAATCTTTTTGTAACCTGCATTCATCTGCTTCGCGCAGATAGCGGATGGCAAGAGTCTCATTGATTTTGGGTTTGTCAAACCACCAGATTTTCCAAAGCAGAAGACCGTCATTCGGGGTTTTGCCGGCTGTAGAATTAGCCATGTGCGGCCATAGGCTAAATACCAGCAGCAGAAAATTGCTCAAAGCAAGAAGCAGCATTGGTACAAATCCGCTGAAAGTTGTTGACTGAAAAACTTCATCCAAAGATATGAATTTGATGGAAAGAAAAAGGAGAACGGCGTTAGTCGCGGGCCCGCCTAAAACATATATCAATTCCTTAAGACGGAACAAATGTGCGGTAAACGGAACTCCACGAGTAATACCACCAAAAGCGATGGCCCGAACGCGCCAGCGTATTCTAGCAACGAGAAACTCATACACGACCGGACCTTTTCCGATTTCAATTCCAAACACCCGGATGCCAGCCAATCGACCGGCAATGGCGTGTCCTAATTCATGCAAGACGGTCGAAAATAAGACAAACAACTGGAACACAGAAATATTAAGCAATAACAGACCGACACTTCGCGTAGGGCTGTAGAGTATAAATGGAAAAGATGCGAGGCCGCAAATCAGGTAACTCCAAATTAAAATGACGTTGGTCTTGTCATCCTTTTTTTCAAAACAAGCCGGACAAAGAGTAAGGTCTTTTGATCTAAAAAAACGGTTAACGCTTTTAAAGATTTCGGTGCGTTCGGATTCAAGATGGCAGCCATCACATTTCATCAAAAGCGCTTAATCGTCCGGTTTGCTTTTATGAGCCACCTTCGCCCGAGTGCTTCATTTTGGCGATGGCGGCGGCTCGCTGGCAGCAGCCTTTTGTTTGGCAATCATTTTTTCGGTTTGATTTCGATGGCGCCCGTCGCGGCATCCTTGACAATGTCCAAATCGTAATTCTGGCAGATCGCAATGATGGCCTGTTTGGCCGTAATGTTCTGCCAACGCAGGGTTAAAATGATGTTGCTGGCGCTTATCTGCGGGTCCAATCCGGCTTTAACCGAGCTTTGGCCAATGAGAACTTTGAGCACCGTATCAAGTGGCACATCTTGAAATTGAATCAAAGGAATGATGCTGTTGGTGAACAGGGCCGAAGTGTTCGTCTCCATTTCGAGCAAACTGCCATTCACGACGTTCGCAGGTTGACCGGCACGAGCGATGCGCGTGACGCCGGTAACGGGGTCTTCCATCATGGCGATGTTGCGCAAATTGAGCATTCGAGTGAGGGCATCCCTGGCGCTGATATTTTTCAAACGAAATGTCACTGTGGGTTCTGGAATGAGTTTGCCGTCGGAATCAATTGTGGGAAACAATTTCGGATCAAGGATGTAATTGATGCCCGCGTTTCTGGCCAGGCTTTCGATTGCGGTCGTGATAGGAACATCCTGCATTTGAATTACGGGAAGAATCTGGTCGTCGTTGCTTGGCTGGGCGTGAACGACACCAGTGAACGCAATCGCCGCCAACAGAATTAAAACCCCGGCAGTTGTCTTCATTTTAGCCTTTCGGTGCGATTATCTTCATTTCGGCAACGGCGGCGCTGGCCGGCAGCGGCTGATTCATTGGTTGTCCGACAGCGCCTTGACCACGGCGGCGGCGAGAGCCTCGCCACGCAAATCTTTTCCAACGATGACCCCATGCCCGTCCAGCAGGTAGTCCATCGGGATGCTCTGGATGTTATATTGCTTCGCCAGCTTGTTGTTCCAGTCCAAACCGTCAAAATACTGCGCCCACGACATTCCCTGCGTCTGTGTGAAATTCACCAGCGCGTTCCGGTCGTCGTCCAGACTGATGCCGATGATGTCGAACCCCTGCGGGTGATACTGGTTGTAAATGGCGACGACATTGGGCACCTCCGCCCGGCACGGCGGACACCACGTCGCCCAAAAATCAACCAGCGTCACTTTGCCCTTGTAAGCCGCCACCGACAACGGTTTGCCCGCGAGGTCGGTCTCGTTGAAACCGGGGAATTTCTGGCCAATCTCCAGTCCCTCCGGGACGTTCGGCTCCGGCGCGGCGGCCAGTTGCGCCTGCAGCCGGGCGAGAGACAGGCTCGCCCCCTTGGCAGCCAGCGTGCCGGGGAAATCCCGCACCACCTGGCCCCAAATGGCCCGCGCCCGGGCCGGCTCTTTCAGCCCGTCCGCGTAAATGTGCGCATCCAGCAGATAAAGCCGCGCCAGTTGCTCGCGGTCGCCGTCGTTGATGTGCCGCACGATCAAGTCATTGATGGCCGTAAGATTTTCCTGCAGGTCGGCTTCATTCGTTTTGCCCGCATCGAATTTTGCCTTCAACTGTGCAGTCACATTCGCCAGTTCGGATGAAAAATCAACCAGGTTTGTTCCGAGTTTGGCCAGCGTCCGAGCGGAGGGCGTCACTTCTTCCACGAAATTTTGGGCTGACGCTGTGAAAGCCGCGCCCAGCAACACGGTGAACATGATTTTTTTCATAATCCAATCAAGTTGGAGCCGATGCAAACCAACAAACACCATTTCGCGGGAGGAACAAGCTTTAATTTACGTTGCCTTCTGCGCTTCCTTCGCCCAGGTGTCTTTCAGGGTGATGGTGCGGTTGAACACCAGTTGAGAGTTGTTGGTTGAGAGTTGAGAGTCTTTATCGAGCGCGAAGTAGGCGAGGCGCTCGAACTGATAGCGGACCTCCGGTCGGGCATCTTTAAGAGACGGTTCGAGTTTGGCCGTCAGCACTTCAAGCGAGTGCGGGTTGAGCGTGGATTTGAAGTCTTCCTCGGCGCCCGGGTCCGGCACGGTGAAGAGGCGGTCGTAAAGGCGCACTTCGGCGTCAATGGCGTGCGCGGCGCTGACCCAATGAATCGTGCCCTTCACCTTGCGATTCGCCGTCGCGCCGCCGGACTTGCTGTCGAGGTCGGCGGTGCAGCGCAATTCAGTGAGGTTGCCGTTGGCGTCCTTCACCACTTCGTCGCATTTGATGATGTAGGCGTATTTGAGCCGGACTTCGCCGCCGGGTTTGAGCCGGAAAAATTTCGGCACGGCAACTTCCATGAAATCGTCGCGCTCGATGAATAATTCGCGGCTGAAGGGAATTTTTCTTTTGCCCGCGCTTTCATCCTCGGGATTGTTGACGGCGTCCAGTTCCTCAACTTTGCCTTCGGGAAAATTCGTGATGACAACTTTAATTGGCCGCAGCACGGCAAGCCGACGGAGGGCGCGTTTGTTTAAATTTTCGCGGATGGCGTGTTCGAGGACGGCCACGTCGGTGAGGCCGTTGTATTTCGTAATGCCGATATTGTAGGCGAAGGCACGCAGGGCCTCGGCGGGAACGCCGCGCCGGCGAATGCCGGAAATCGTCGGCATCCGCGGGTCGTCCCAGCCGGTGACGATTTTTTCCTGAACGAGCTGGAGCAATTTGCGCTTGCTCATCACGGTGTAGCCGAGCGCGAGCCGGGCGAATTCGTATTGATGGGGCAGGGGACGCGGCAAATCGAGCGACTCCAAAATCCAGTCGTAAAGCGGGCGGTGCACCTCGAATTCCAGCGTGCAAATGCTGTGCGTGATGCCTTCGATGTAATCGCTCAAGCAATGCGCAAAATCATACATCGGATAAATGCACCACTTCGCGCCGGTGTGATGATGTTCGGCGTGGCGGATGCGGTAGAGCAGGGGATCGCGCAGCCAGATGTTCGGCGAGGCGACATCAATCCTGGCGCGCAGGGAGCGTTTGCCGTCGGGAAATTCGCCGGTCTTCATTCGGCGGAAAAGATCCAGATTCTCCTCCACGCTGCGGTTGCGGAACGGGCTTTCCTTGGCGTTGCGGCGGTATTCGTCGGTTTCGTCCGGCGTCAAATCGCAGACGAAGGCCTTGCCTTTTTCAATCAATTGTTCCGCGTAATCGTAAAGCTGGTCGAAATAATCGCTTGCGTAAAACGGCTCAAGCGCACCGTCGGCGGGCAGAGGATTGCCCGCCCCATGAGCGGCAGCAGGAAGATAAAAATCGCGCTTGCCGTTGCCGGCGATGGTTTCGGGCGTTTTGCCCTTTTCCTTGAGGCCGAGATTTTTGCCCGCCCAACCGCCGACGAGCCAGTTCACGTCTTCCTGGATTGAGTCCACATATTCCACATCTTCTTTCGCGGGATTTGTGTCGTCCATGCGGAGGTTGCAGACGCCGCCGAATTCGCGCGCGATGCCGAAGTTCAGGCAGATGCTCTTGGCGTGGCCGATGTGGAGGTAGCCGTTCGGCTCCGGTGGAAAGCGTGTGTGAATCTGTGGATACTTTTTTTCCGCCACGTGCGCGGCCACGATATCGCGGATGAAATCGGACGGCGCGGCGGAATCTTTGTTTTCTGGACTCATAAACTCGCCGGAGCGTAACAAATGGCTGGGCCGATGTCCATTGGCCGGCGAACAGGGCAGGGGAGTGAAATTTCCTTTCATTCGCCTGCGTTGCAGGTATTTTGCCAGAAATAAATTTGTGAAAATCCGCGTGGTTCGTGTCAAAGGAAAACATTTATGATTCGCTGGCTGTTTTCGAAACAGGTTCGGGAAGCTGTGGCGTTACGCAAACATGTCCGGCGTTTGCTCAACGCGCAGCGCGATTTGCTCTCGCCGCAGGCCATCGCCGCGGTGCAGTTGAAAATTGACGAACTGAACGCGGCGATTGCTGAAGGCGGCAAGGGCAAAATCCGGATCAAGGCCGAGGAGCTTCAATTCGCCGCCGAGAAATGGATCAGGTCGTATCCGAATCCGGTCTGGCGCGAAAATGTGGAGGTGCTTCTGGTCGCGCTGGCGGTGGCGATGGGAGTCCGCACTTTTTTTCTCCAACCGTTCAAGATTCCAACCGGCTCGATGCAGCCGACGCTTTATGGCGTCACGTCGAAGAATTTGATCAACGATCCGAATTTCAAAATTCCGACGGGATTGGAGCGCGTCAAAGAATGGTTTGCAGGGATTTCTTACATTCACGTTACCGCGCCGGCAAATGGCACCATTGATTACGTCAGTCCGATGCGAAAATTTCTTATTTTCAACATCGAGCAGACGATTTCCATCGGTGGCGTAGCGACAACGATTTGGTTTCCGCCTGACATGGGAGAAACGTTGACCGATGCAAATGGGAATCCGGTTCCGCCGTTGATTTATCGCGCCGATTTGAGGCAGGACCATATTTATCACAAAGGCGACGACGTGGTGAAATTGGAAGTTCATGCCGGCGACCATTTGTTCGTGGACCGCTTGACGTATAATTTTCGAAGGCCGGAGCGCGGCGAAATCATCGTTTTTGAAACCAAGGGCATAGACACTCTGCCCCAAAACGAATTTTACATCAAACGGCTCGTCGTCCTGCCTGGCGAACGCGTGCAAATCGGCGACGACCGTCATCTCATCATCAATGGCCGTGAACTCACCGCCTCCAAGCCGCATTTCGCGAACATGCTTGGCTTTGATCCGAACCAGCCGCCGCGCGAAAGCCAGTTTTCCGGTTACGTGAACGGCACGGTCGCGCATGAAGACGGTTTGTATCCAAATCTGGCGCCGTTGTTTCCCGACGCGGAGACGGTCTTCACCAACCCGCCCGATTCCTACATGGCCATGGGCGACAACACCTGCAACAGTTCGGATTCACGCACTTGGGGGCCGCTGCCGGCGAAAAATGTCATTGGAAAGGCATTTTTTGTTTATTGGCCGATTACGAAACGGTTCGGGCTTGCGAACGAATAGGCCTAAGGGCGGTCTCCGTCCGGTGCAGATTCAAACACGCGCATGAACGACAAAATCAGTGAAACGGTTTTGATCACCGGTGCATCGTCGGGAATCGGGCTGGAACTGGCGCGGTGTTTTGCGGCGGATTATTTTTCGGGTAGTGGCTGTCGGGTGATTCTCGTCGCCCGAAATTCGCCGGCGCTGGAAAAACTGGCCGAAGAACTGCGCCGTGAATACGAAGTTCAAGCAACAGTTTTGACGGCGGATCTTTCCTTGCCGGAATCGCCAAAAAAAATCTTCAGCGAATTGCAGGCCGCCAACCTTCACGTTGACGTTCTGGTCAACAACGCCGGATTCGGATTGCACGGCAAATTTATGGAACTGGATTTGCGCCGCCAAATGGAAATGATTCAGGTCAACGTGGCCGCACTGACCGAACTTACACGACGGTTTCTACCAGGGATGATTCGTTGCCAGCGCGGCGGAATCCTCAATGTCGGCTCAGTCGCCGGATTTGTGCCCGGGCCGAACATGGCGGTCTATTTTGCGACGAAGGCATTCGTCCAATCGTTCACCGAGGCGCTGGCCGAGGAATTGGCCGGCACGGGAGTCACGGTGACGGCGCTTTGTCCGGGGCCGACCGCGACCAACTTCAGCCAGGTCGCGCGCGGGCAAAGGACACCGAAATTCCAAGCTTCGAAGATGTCCGCAGAAACTGTTGCGCGTTACGGCCATCGCGCCTTCCGCAGAGGCAAAGTGGTGGCGGTTCCTGGTTTTGGAAATCGTTTTTTGATTTTTTCGACTCGCATTGCTTCACGGCGGCAGGTTCGCAAAGCAGTCAAATCACTCAATAAAATCAAGGAATAGGTGGAATTGAGCTAACAGCCAGCGCCATAAATAATAGCTGCACAATGTTTGTTATATCTAAATAGATTACGGCTATTGTTGACCTTTTTCAATTTGCGGGGTTTAATTATCAATGATGAGGTTTCGGCTAATCATGCTGGCGGCGGCCTTTTTAGGGTCGCTCGTGACTGCTCAAGCGATGGATCGTTGGGCGGCGCTTTCCATGATTGAAAGCGGCGACGAGGATTGTGCCGTCGGACCGAGCGGCGAGATTTCCCGCTTTCAAATCTGTCCCAAGCTTTGGCCCGGCGGAAACGCACAGGACGCGAGCGTCGCGCTGGCCGCTGCGAAGGAAATCATGCGCCCGCGCTTGGCCGAATTTGAACAAAGCCACAAACGCGCGCCGACGGATTTTGAATTTTACATTTTGTGGAATGCGCCGTGGGAGGTGGATCATCCCAGCAAAGCCGTCATCGAACGTGCGCGGCGGTTTGCAAATCTGGTTCAATTTGTCCACCGTTGAAATTTTTTGCCGCCTCGTAGACTTTCAAATACTCGCCGACGGTCGTGTGCCACGAAAAATTCGCCTTCATGGCATTCTGCCGGCAACGTCGCAGCAAGGCGGGTTGCCGGTAGAGCGCCAGCGCCTTGCGAATCGCCTTGGCCAGCGCGCGCGCGGAATACTCCCGGAATTTGATTCCGTTCGCGTGCGCGGCATCCTCGAGAAAATCAATCACGCTGTCGTCCAGGCCGCCGGTGGCGCGCACAATCGGGATGGTCCCGTAGCGCAGACTATACATTTGGTTCAAGCCGCTTGGCTCAAACCGCGACGGCATCAGGAAAAAATCGCATCCGGCTTCGATGTGATGCGCCACGCGCTCGTCATAGCCGATGCGGACGGCGACTTTTTTTGGAAAGCGCCGGGCGAGCGCGTGGTAGCCGCGTTCGTAATCGGGATCGCCGCTGCCGAGCAAAACGAACTGGATGTCCGCGCTCAACATTTCCTCGAGCGCGCCTAGCTGGATGTCCACGCCTTTCTGTTCCGCCAGCCGCGAAATTGTGCCGAACAGCGGGATGGTTTTTGACTGCGACAGGCCGAATTCCATCTGTAACGCGATTTTTTCCACAGCTTTTCCCGAAAGCCGCGCAGCCGAATACGGCTGCGCCAAATACGGATCGTGAACTGGGTTCCATTCGTCGTAATCCACGCCGTTGAGAATTCCTGAAAGACGGTTCTGTCGTTTCCGCAGAAGTCCGTCGAGCGCGCAGCCGAATTCCTCCGTGGTAATTTCGCGCGCGTAACGCGGGCTGACCGTGGTCAGCGAGTCGGCAAAGGCGATTCCGGCCTTGAGGCAATTCGTTTGCCCGTAAAATTCCGCGCCTTCCAAGGTGAAAAATTCCGGCGGCAAATTCGTCAAAGCAAACGCACCCGGACCGAAAATTCCCTGATAAGCGAGATTGTGAATGGTCAGGCACGTCGCTAGTGGATTCCCCCACCCTTCGTATTTTTTCTGGTTTAAAATCAGCGCCGGCACAAATGCGGTTTGCCAATCGTGAACGTGGACGATTTCCGCCTGCCATGGCAGATAGCGTGCGAGGTGCGCGACACATTTTGAGAAGAAGATGAATCGTTCGGCATTGTCGGCGTAGCTGATGTTGTTTACAAAATAAATTCCCGCGCGGTCGAAAAATGCCGGTTGGTGGATGAAATAAACCGTCAGATTGTTTTCCACTTCGAGTGAATACAACTCCGCTTGAAGGCGGGTCGCGCCCAGCGGCAAATCGAACCACCAATCCACGCGCCGGAGGTTCGGAAATTGTCCGCGAATGCCGCGATACAGCGGCGTGACGATGCGCGCCTCGTGTCCCGCGCGCGTCAACGCCTTGCCAAGCGCGCCCACCATGTCGGCCATGCCGCCGGTTTTTGAGAACGGATGAACTTCGCTGCTGGCGAGCAAAATTTTCATTTTCTGAAATAAACCACCGAGCCATTAGAACACCAAGAAAAACAACTGGAAAAATTCCTTTGTGCCTGTGTCTTTTGGTGGTTCAACTTAAATGGAAATTTTCTCGGTTCTCAAATATAACTGAAGCGGCTTTGGAATCAACACGCTGCCGTCGGCCTGCTGATGTGTTTCGATTAACGCTACAAACAATCGCGCCAGCGCTGTACCGCTGCCGTTGAGAATGTGCGGAAATTTATTTTCGCCCGTTTCGGTTTTGAAACGCAGGTTCATCCGGCGCGCTTGAAAATCTTCGCAGTTCGAGCAGCTCGAAACCTCGAGGTAGCTCCCCTGCCCCGGCGCCCAGACTTCGATGTCGTAAGTCTTCGCGCTGCCAAATCCCATGTCGCCGGTGCAAAGCAACACCACACGATAATGCAAACCGAGCAATTGCAAAACTTTCTCCGCGTTGGCGACCATTTTTTCCAGTTCGTCGTAGCCATTTTCCGGCTTCACGATTTTTATCAACTCCACCTTGTCGAATTGATGGACGCGGATCATGCCACGCGTGCCGACGCCCGCCGCGCCGGCTTCGCCACGAAAACACGGTGTGTAAGCGCAGTAAAATTTCGGCAAATCCTTCTCCGGCAAAATCTCTTCTCGGTGAATGTTGGCGACTGGCGTTTCCGCCGTTGGAACCAGATACAGTTTGCCAAGCTTTTCCTTGTCGCCACCCTCGGCCACGCCGTAATACTGGTCTTTGAACTTCGGAAATTGCCCGACGCCTTCGAGGCATTGCGGCCCGACCATGAACGGCGGTGAAACTTCCGTGTAGCCGTGCTCGTGAACGTGCAAATCAAGAAGAAATTGGATCAGCGCGCGTTCCAGCCGCGCGCCCCAGTTCGTGTAAAGCAGAAATCCGCTGCCGGAAAGTTTTGCGCCGCGAGCGAAATCCACCAGCTTGAGCGATTCACAAAGTTCAACGTGAGATTTGGGCTTGAAGGTGAAATTTGGTTTCTCGCCGTGAACGCGGACGACTGGATTATCTTCAGCGGATTTTCCCAACGCGACCGATTCATGCGGCAGGTTCGGCAATTGCAACATTAGCCTTTTGAGCTTTTCGAACTCTTCGTTCGGCGCGCTCGCGAGTTCCTCATTTGTCTTAATTATATTGTCCCATTCGCGAACTTGTTTCTTCTTTGCTTCCGCCTCTTCGAACTTCTTCTGGCTCATCAACGCGCCGATTTCCTTGCTTACCCGGTTTCGCTCGGCTTTTATCATCTCCGTAGCAGCCAGAAATTTCCGCCGCTGCTCGTCCAGCCTGAGCAATTCGTCAATTTTCGCCTCGTCCCCCGCACCGCGCGCGGCAAGGCGTTGGCGCACAAAGTCAGGTTTTTCACGGATCAATTTAATGTCGAGCACGGCTGCAATTTAAGAAACGCAACCGCCAACGGCAAGATTGAAGCCCGGCTGATTTTCCCCGACAGCGTTCGCAAAAATTCCCCTTCAAATCGAACCCATGGACGCAGTCACGGATACGAGCAAGGATGTGTAAGCAACGCTATGCGATTGCGAATCAAACGCGAGGTTCCGTTCCCAGCGGAAGTAACATGTGTTATGGCAATTTCACCCGATAAAAACGGACATTGTTCACCGTTGCCGTGTCGGTGAATTGATATTGTCCCGCGGGATTTTCAGTCGGCGCGCCGAGATCCGTCCAATTGCCCGTTGAAAGATTTGTACAGGTCTGGACGACAAAGCCCATGCCAGGCGTGTTGGTGAAATTTAATTGAAAATTTCCATTGCCCAACTTCGCTTCCTTCACGGTGGGAGCTTTATAATTCAAATTGTAACCGAGCACATCCATCGTCGTAAGATCGGCGGATGAGAGAATCAATTCGTTTCCAGCGGAAACGAATGCATCATATGAATCCTCCGGCGAACTTGATTGCCAGTCTTGGATGTCTCCCAAGTTAGCGTTGGTGTAAAAATATTTCAGCACGGTCACGCCGTCATCAACGGAAAAATAAGCGTTGGTAGCGTTGATATTAAAACTTCTTCCGCCGCTGTTGGTGAAACGGAAAAGGTCGTAGGGCACATAATTGGTGCTTTCAAAGTCGAACGTCGTGCGGCCCATGGCCTCGGTCAATTCATGTTCGGCGATGCCAATGAAATCAAATTCGCCAGCCACTGCGCGATTATTGGGATCAAAAGTATAAGTGACATTGGTTGCAAAACCGACTTCACCGTCGGTGGCCGGGGCGGTCGGAGATATTAACACGTTCAACGCCTTGGCTTCAGCTCGGGGAATCCACCACATGTTCGTGGTTCCGCCGGTCGGATCGTTGGCCGGAAGGCTGGCGACCGAGTTGGTGTCGGCGGCGGTTGTCCGTGCGAGTCGCAAGGCGTTTGTCAATTGGGAATATTTGAAGCTGAAACTGCCGGTGAACTCGGTTTGACTCTCGCCAAGTTCTATGTAGCCAAAAGGTCCGGCGTATTCAGAATAAACCGTGATGTTGACGGTAATGTCATTAGTGTAAAGCGTTTGAATCGTTTGCATCGCGGCATTAAAGCCTGTCTGCACTTGAGCAAGGGTACCGATATTGGTCACGCTTGAATCGTAGGTCACATTGAGAATCAAGGCGTCCGCTGGCGAAACCGAAAATAAAATGATGAGCGCCAGAAAAACGGGACGCCCAATTATAAAGTTGGCGAATGAACTTTGTTTTCTTCCCAACTCGTTCAAAGCATTAAGCATTTCTGATTTTATACATGAGAATTTATCACACTATTTAACCCCGTCAACAAATTGTGGGAAACTGCATGCTGCCGTCATCGAAATCTGATTGAATTTTTTCCGCAATGGCGGCAAATTCTTCACATGACAAAATCTGTTTTTAGTGGGCCGGTTTATGTTGTGCGGGACAACATTGACACCGATCAGATTATTTCCGCGCAACACCTCGTGCTCGTGCCGACGATTCCCGAGGAATACGAAAAGCTCGGCAGCTTCGCCCTGGACGGCCTGCCCAAATCACTTTACGCCACGCGCTTTGTCAAAGAAGGAAATCTCGACACGGATTATCCGATTGTCGTCGCCGGGAAAAATTTCGGCTGCGGCAGCTCGCGTGAGCACGCGCCCATTGCGCTCGGCTCGGCCGGATGCAAAGTCGTCCTCGCCGAAAGTTTCGCGCGCATTTTCTTTCGCAATTCCGTCGCCACCGGCGAATTGTATCCGTGCGAACTCACCGAACGCCTTTGCGACGTTCTGAAAACCGGCGACGTTGTGACCGTTGATCTCGATGCGCAAACTGTAACCGTGGAGAACACCGGCAAAATTTTCAAATTCAAACCGCTCGGCGATGTTCGTCCGGTCGTGGATGCCGGCGGCTTGTTTAATTACGCGCGAAAGAGCGGGATGATCACGGCAAAATAAATAATTGCGGATGTGAAAACGCCCGCATTACTCCCCTGCCCTCGTTCGCTGAAAATTCTTCGCGGCTCGTTCGCGTTGCCGAAAAAGAAGCCGCTGGCTTCAATCAAAATTACCAGCGCTGACTCCGCGCCAAATCATCCCGAAGGATACGCGCTGACGATTTCCAAAAATGGAATTGAAATTTCCTTCCACAAAACCGGCGGTCTGCGCGCGGCGGCGGCCACACTGCGGCAATTGCTCCGTCAATTTGGTTGCTGCCTGCCCTGTCTGAAAATCCGCGACTGGCCGGATTTTCCGCGTCGCGGCGTGATGCTCGACATCTCGCGCGGCCGCGTGCCTATGCTGGAGACACTGCTCGATCTCGCTGAAAAACTTTCGGATTTCAAAATCAACGAACTGCAACTTTACACCGAGCACACATTTGCCTACCGGAAATACAAATCAGTCTGGCAAAGCTGGGGCGCGCTCACCGCCAAGGAAATCCAAATCCTCGACGCGCACTGCCGCGAACTCGGCATTGACCTCGTGCCGAACCAGAATTCTTTCGGCCATCTGCGCTATTTTCTCGAACATCCAAAACTCAAAAATCTCGCCGAAGTTTCCGAGCCTTACGAAGGTGGCGATGGCGCCACTGGCAATCAAGAATTTCTACGCCGTCCAACCACGCTTGCTCCGAATCATCCGCAGACGATTTCATTTCTGCGCGGACTTTATGATGAATTGTTGCCGAATTTCTCCAGCCAGTTTTTTAACGTCGGCTGCGACGAAACTTGGGATTTGGGCCATGGTCAGAGCAAAATACTTTGCGAGCGCAAAGGCAAGGGACGCGTCTATTTGGATTTTCTGAAAAAGATTCACCGCGAAGTTTCTGCCCGCGACCGAAAAATGATGTTTTGGGGTGATATTATTTTGAAACACCCGAAATTGATTCGCGAATTACCTGAGAATTTGGTCGCCCTAAATTGGGGCTACGAAGCAAATCATCCATTTGAAAAGGAAGCCGCGAAATTTGCGAAAGCGAAGATTCCCTTTTACGTCTGCCCCGGCACTTCGACGTGGCAGACTTTGATCGGCAAGCACGACAACGCACTGGTCAATCTAGGCACGGCGGCAAAGGTGGGAAAGAGATTCGGTGCTATCGGCTATTTGATTACCGACTGGGGCGACGGTGGGCATCCGCAGCCGCTCGCGGTGAGCTGGCCGATGCTTGTAGCCGGCGCGGCTCTGGCATGGAACGCGAAACATTTTGATGAAGCAAAATTGGTCCCAGTTCTGAGCCGCGATATTTTTGGAAATGAGAATGTTGCCCAAACCGCGTTTGAACTTGGATTCATTCATCGAACGCTGGGCGTGAATGCGCCGAATGAAACGCCTTTGGGCACCGCGCTTGCCGCGCCGAAATCGGAAGAACGGGAATTGTTCTGTCGCAACGGATTGAAATGGTTTGCCAAAATTCCCGCAGGGAAAATCCGAGCGGCGCTGCGAGAAATTAAAAGGCAACGTGCGAATTTGAAACGCTCAAACCCAAAATCAGATTTGGAAAATATGCTGCGCCGCGAACTGGATTTGGCGGCACGCATGGCGGCGGAGTCGTGCAAATTCATGTTGTGGCAAAAGGCAGTCGCCGCCGGAAAAACTTTGGAAGCAAAAAAACTGGCGCAAACCGGTGTTCGCGAATTGCAAAAAATCGGAAAAGATTTCAACGCGCTCTGGCCGCTGCGAAACAAGGCGACGCCGAAACATTGTTCGGCATTTCTCAGTTGGCGGATGAATGATTATCGGCGTGGATTTGTTTCGTCGCCAGCGTGAAGATTACTTTTCGAGAACTTCAGGCGGTGTGTTCGGAATTTCGGCCGTTCGGAACAGAAGCCGAACACGGTTTGTGGCCAGTTCACTGGTAGAATAGAATTTCAGCGCATCCGCCAACTTTGCATCAGGATATTCCGGCACAGCCCGAAGCAGAAGGTCGGCCAGCGAATCATGGTTATATCCCTGAATCTGCCGATACGGCCATTTCAGTTTCGGATCGGCGAAAGGAGCCATGAACGCCAGTGCGCGGTAAATGCTGCCGCCGCCAGGCGCCTGATAATGCCACAAATCAATGCCAAGATTTTGTCCGATGCCGGCAAGGTCAATCAGCGCGTGAAGATTGAATGAACTGTAGCCGAACGATTTTGTGCGGGCGAGTTCGAGCGGCTGGCGTCCGTCCGGTTCAATTTGCCGGGCGATACGGTTGGTTTCCGCCTCCAAAATAATTGTGCGCGCAAAATTCGTCTTGCCGAGGAACAAAGCGATGGCCGCCGCCTGGTCGTCGTAAAAACTTCCGTGATTATTCTTCGCGTCGAATTCGCCAATGCCGATTTTGCTGGTTGTCAGCCAGATGAAATACCGGCTCATCCACTCGCGCATCGCGCTTTGATCCGCGGCGGTCCACGATTTCGAGTTTTCCAGAAGGCTGAGACCGTCCATCATCTGGACAAATCCGCGCGCGCCGATGAGTCCGGTCGGGCGACCATCCACTTGACCGGGAATGCCCTGGCCGAAGTTCAAATTGGGATTCATTTTGGTCGCCGGAGCCAAAAAGAAAACACGCAGGATTTCCGCGGCCTTCGCGGCGTATTTCTCGTCGCCGGTGAAATAAAACGCGAGCGCCAGCGTGGAAACATTTGAGCAAACCGAGCCGAGCCGCCCCGCGTCCGAATCCATATTCGATTCGGGATTGCGCTCGCCGTCGCGCCGGATGTATTTGCCGTCGGGTGAATTGGTGTCGCGCCAATAATACGGCGCCTGGCTGATGTAATCATGTTTGTCGCCGCTCGGCGGAATCCGCTTTTTGTCCATCACCGATGGCGGCTTGAGCGCCAGCGCCTTGTTTGCCGCCTTCAGCAACTGCTCAAGTGCAGGCTTGAGCGACGTGTCGCCGGCGTCAAGTTTAGCCTTCGCATCAGCCATCGCGCGCGGGTCGGCGTAAAAAACTTTTGGCAGCGGATTGGTTTCGTCCGCGCCAAAAACAGTCCCGCAAAAACAAATCGCGGTGAAAAATAGAAATGTGCGCGCAGGTTTCAATTCAGGAAACAGCTTCATGGTGGCAGTTTAGACTGCGAAGCGCGGAAAAAGTTACACAAATCAAAGGCCAAATACTTCCGAAACCACAATGAGCAGCTTACATTCATTATCGGCGAGATCGCGGTCGCTGGAAAGCGAGTCTTCCAGCGAGTTGTAAGCCTGGCGGCGAAGCGCGGGCGTCGGAAAGCTTTTGGCAATTTCCGCAAGATAACCACGCGCCGCTTCCGCCGAGGCGTTGTGCTTTCGCGCGCGCACAAAACTGGCGTTGAAAAACCGCTGCCGGTCGCCGTCGGACGTAAATTGGATCGTCTCCAGCACGCTCCGCGCCTTTTGGTCCTCAATCAAATCCAGATTGCCGTCGGCATACATTCCGAGCACGAGCAAATCCACCAGCGCCATTTTTTGTTGATCTGTGAATCCGTCGAAATTCATAAGTTATTTCGTTTTGGATTAAAGCGGCTGCCCTGTTGCAAAGCAAGCGGCAAAGGGCTGCCGGTTTCCAATCCGATTTCAACGGTCGGCCTTTTTCACGTCCCACGCGTCGCGCAGGCCGTCGCCAAGAAAATTCAGCGCGAGCAAGGTGGCGACCAAAATCACGCTGGGGAAGAAAATCAGCCACCAATAAATACGAACCGGATTGATTTGCGAAACGCCTTCGGAAATGAGCGTGCCCCAGCTGGCCATCGGCGCTTCCACGCCGAGGCCGAGGTAGCTCAAAAACGATTCGTAAAGGATGATGGCCGGCATCGTCAGCGCCAGATAAGTGATCACCACGCCGAAAATGTTCGGAATGATGTGGCGCGCGATGATCCAATGCGGCTTTGCGCCGAGCGCGCGGCTGGCTTCCACGAACGCGCGCGTCCGCAGCGACAAAACCTGTCCGCGCACAATGCGCGCCATCGTCAGCCATGAAACCGCTCCGAGGCCGACGAACAGAAGAATCACGCGCAGGCCGCCTTCGAGCGACGGCGAATTTTGGACGAACGCCGATTGTTTGATGATTTTGCCGAGCGTCGTCAGCAGGACGATGACGAAGATAATGGTCGGCAGCGAATATAACACGTCCACGATGCGCATCAAAATCGCGTCCGTGCGTCCGCCGGCGTAACCGGCAATCGCGCCCCATAAAACGCCGATGACCAAACTCACGAGCGCGCCGACGACGCCGACAAGCAGCGAAATTTGTGCGCCGAAGAGAATTCGCGAGAACAAATCGCGCCCGTGCAAATCCGTGCCAAACCAATGTTGCGCGTCGGGCGGGGAAAATTGCGCGTCAGAAAGCTGGTCGGGATCATGTAATTGATCGAAATGTGCGCCGGCCATTTTCAACATAATCGGCCAGGCAATGACGGCAGCGAGCAGAAGAACCAGAAACCACGCGCTAATGACCGCCACGCGATTTTGTTTGAATCGCGTCCGGGCCGATTGAGAACTGCTGTTCGTCGAGAGTCGGGAGTCGGGAGCCGAGGGCAAAACAGTTTCGCTCGGGCCGGTTTCCGGCCCTCGTCCCTCGACTTTCGTCCCTCGACTGTGTTTGTCATTCATATTTCACGCGCGGGTCGAGCATGGTGTAGGCGAAATCCACCAGCAGGTTCAAACCAATGAGCAGCACGGCGTAAAGCAGCGCCAGGTCCACCGCCAGCGTGTAGTCGGAATTGAGCGCGCTGTTGATGAAAAAGACGCCGACGCCGGGAATCTGGAAAATATTTTCGATGACGAACGAGCCGGTCAGCACGTCCGCGAGCATCGGGCCGGAATAGGAAACGACCGGCAGGATGGCAATGCGCACGGCGTGCTTGAGCAGCAGCAGATTTTCGCCGAGGCCCTTGGCGCGCGCGGCGGTGACAAATTCCGATTGCATCGCGGTCAACATTCCCTCGCGGAACAGGCGCGCGATTTTTCCGGCGAAGAACAGTCCGAGCGCAATCATCGGCAAAATGGCGTGCAACGGCGATTCCCACAACGCCACCGGCAGCAACTGCCATTTGATGGCAAAACCGAGAATCAGCAGCGGCGCGATGACGAAGCCCGGCACGCAAACGAGCAGCACGGCCAGAAAACTGCCGCTAAAATCCGGCCATTGCCCCCGGCGTGCGGCGGTAAAAAATCCGAGCGGCAGGCCGACGCCCATCGCAAATCCGAACGCCAGCACGCCGAGCGACATGGAAACCGGCAGGCTCTGGCCGATGATGTCGGTGACGCTGTGGCTGCGGTATTTGTAGGAAACGTTGAAACTGGCGGGCGCATGATGCCAGTGGCTGTCGGCGCCTTTTTCCCAAATCAAACCGAAATAGCGCAGGTATTGTTTCCAAACCGGCTCGTTCAAATGATAGGCGGCTTCCAGGTTCCGCTCGATTTCCGGCGACGCCGGCGCGCGTTCGCGGTCAAACGGCCCGCCCGGCACGAGATGCACCAGCGAAAAGGCGATTGCGCTGATGAGAATCAGCAGCGGAATCGCGAAGGCCAGGCGTTTGAGAAAATACATGACGGCCATCATTTAACCGCAGAGATGCGGCTAAACGCAAATTGAAAGCCAGAACTAACCCGAGTTGCCGACATTTCTACCAACGGTCAGCCGCTTGAAAATCTGACCTAACCGATCTTTGAAGGTTCCTGCCCGCTCAGTTCCTTGATTTCCTCCGCGAGCTTTTCCGCTTCCTGCTGCAATTCTGCACTTTCCTTTTCCAACAACTTGACCCGCTCCGCCGCCAGTTCATCTAGGATGCCCGGCTTTTGCTCCACAATACCGCAAAGCTCATATTCCGCGCTCTCCTTCAACTGCTCCAGCGATTCGATGACCGCGATGATTTCCAGTTGCAACGACTCATGCAGCCGCCGCAACTCCGCCAACTCCACCTCATCGCTGAAATCCAAGCCCGTCCAGCCCTGCCGCAGGATGAAGCCCGTCGGGTCCTCGGCGATTTCGCGCAGCGTCTCGATGTCGCCCGCCTCCTTCGCGCGGTTGATGGCGGCGGTCAACTTCTCGTAAGTCGCCAGCTTGTCCGGCTCGTTCGCGAAACGGTCGGGATGATACAACTTCACGAGCTTGCGCCACAGGCCATTCAATTCCGCCTCCTCTTCCGCCGTCAACGCCTGCTTCTCCGCCACCGCCGCCGCCGTTTCTTCGTAATCCCTATCCGTCTGCGCCTTGGCTTTCTTAAAATTCTCCTCGGCCTGTTCTGCTTCCTCCTCGCCGCCACGCACAAGTAAATCCAGATATTTCTTCCGGTAATCCAAAACCAATCGCAGCCGGTCGCGTTTTTGGTAATGCTCGCGCAACCGCCGGAACAATACTGCCTGCATCGCGTCCACGCGTGATTTCTCTTTGGCGTAGTTCACTTCCAACTCCGCCAGACGCGCCCGCGCGCCTGACACAAGCTGCCTTAATTCCTCCAACTCCGGGTTGACATAAATGACCAGCGCCGCCCGTTCCGCCGTGAAAACAGCCTTGGCCTGCCTGCCGTCAATGCCCGCCGCGGCGAACACCGTGGCATCCGCCGGCAAATCCTTTTCCAATTGCCGCAAATACCAGCTCCCCATTTTCGCGTTGCGCACATTGGCCGAACCCGCCAGCCAATCCAGCCAGTGCCGCAGTGCAGCATCCTTGCGCGCCTCCTGAATCAACCGCCCCTTGTGTTTGCCGAACGCGATGCGCGATGGATACCATTCCTCCGCCGCGAACGCCGCCAGCTTTTCCCACGAATCCAGCCCGCGATGCCCGGCGATGGGTCGCAGCACGTTGGCAAACAAATCCGCCACCGTCTGCACGTCGCCCAGCGCCGTGTGCGCGCCGCGTTCCGGCAGGCGATAATACTGCCGCAGCGTTTGCAATTTGCAGTTGCCCGCCGGCACCGGGTCCAGCAGCCGTTGCGCCAGCCGCAACGCGCAAAAACCGCGCTGGCCCGCCGGCGCGATGCGCAGCCGCCGCCATTCCGGTTGCAGCACCTCGTCCAAATCATATTCCAGATTGTAGGAGACCAGCGGCAGGTTGCCCGCGTAGGCGGCGAACTCCCGATAAACCTGCTGCGCCGGTTCGCCGTCGCGCTCCAGAATCTCGCGCGTGTAGCCATGGACGCGCGAAGCCTCGGCGGGAATTTCCTGATTTTGATTCAGCAACTTGCGAAACGGCTCGCCCTCCGCCGACCAGCCGCGCATCCGCTGCGCCGCCAGTTCAACCACGAAAATCGGCGCGGCCAAGCCGGTCGTTTCCGTGTCGAGGAGAATCCAGCTAGTGTTTCTCATCCGGCGGTTCTCTTATTGTCGTAAGGTTGAAAGAACATGATCGCTAAGACCAAGATGAGTGAGTAATTGCCAATAAAATTCATCCAGACCAAAGGGTTTTGCCAACAATGTTACATCCAACCCACGATCTTTGTAACCGTTAACCAATTTGTCCATTTCTTCGTTGGTAAATCCGCTTATTACAAACACGGGATATTCTTTTTTTTGTTCCGAAAGACGGGCGAGTATTTCATCATATCCCATTCCGATGTGCCCGCGGTCTGTTATTAAAAGGTCGGGAGATGCTCCTGATATTTCCCGCCACGCATCATCGCCGTTTGCAAAGGAGCGAATTACCACATGCTTAAACCAAGGTATCAGCATTTCTTGATAAAGATCTGCAAGCATTGGCTCATCATCCAATACAATAATTCTGCGAGGCCGTGCGCCAGCGGATGAAAGAGTAGAAACTCCCTCAGATTCGTTCAACGTGTAGCGAGGTTCATTTAAGTGTATCGTCACGGCTTTCAACAAGTCTTCAACCCAAGTTGGCCAATTGAGGTAAAAATCGGCCCCCGCTGGCCGGCAAACTTCCGTTCCCCATACAATTATTGGCTTTCCGTGTTTATTTTTAAGGTCAGCCAGCGACGTTTCATACGGCTTGAGATTATTCTGTTCCGGTGTATTGAGCAAAAAAAGATCAAATGGCTGTCTTTCAGCTCGCTGGATCATGCCGGCGACGTCTTGTTCTGTTGAGACGTTTATGCTGTATTGGTTCTTCCATTGCGATTCAATTAAGATTTGAAAGAGGCTGCTCCAACGGTTTCCAGAAAACCCTCCAATCAGAATCGAAAGCGTCCCTTGCTTTACTAACGCAAGCGTGTCCTTAACCATTCCTGACAAAACGCGCTTCGCACCCGACTCTGCTTTTTCAAGCGCGCCTGTCGGCCTCGGCACCAGTGCAAAATCATTTTTCTCGTCATTCATGCCGACTCAAATTGCTTTACAAGCAACAAACGGCTCACCCGGCGTCGGTGTCTTCGTCACTTGATATTTAAACTCGTAGTTTTTTATCTCCGGATCTTTGAACAAGCTTGGCATGTGGCCTTTTTCAAACTTGAACCTCATTTTCCCGGCGACAGTCACCGGTGGTGCCACCAACGTTCCAGAAGTAGCCAACGCCATTTCTTCGATGCCGCGTTTGACCAGTTGGCGAAATCGTGGAAAAAATAATGGGTTCAAAACCCGGCCTTGGTCAACACAATGTAAAAAGTCGCCAAGTTTTTCAGCAATCTTCCGCAGCTTGCTCGAAACAGGACTGTAAATAGCATAATGTTTTTCTCTGGTTTTAGGATTGACGAACACGAAGACATAACGCTTGTCGTGGATTTCAGAAGATTCGGCCAACATCTTTGCGAGCTTTCGTATTTCCCATGGAATCTTGCGAAGCGAGACACTGTCTGCTTGTCCTTTTACGATATATTCTTTAAGCCTAGCTTCAACTCCGCATCGGAGTTCATATGCAGCATAAAACAACGATTCGTCTCTCCCGGAGTCGAAATTCAATTTCGCGCGCGCCAAGTAGGCGCGAGAAGACGTATCATAGGGCATAGTGTTCACTACATTTTGAGCCGGTCGGTTTCATCGGGTGAAAAAACTGCCGGCTTGGTTGCTGATGTTTATGACATACTTGCCGACTTCGTTGGGCACATGTTTCACGTATCGCTCAAACAACTTGCACACATGATACTCCGTTTTCTTTTGGAGCGATTGGCACAAATTGATGACATCTGGCAGAAGCGGCGGTCTGGCGCAAAATTGCGTGCCAAACAACCTCTTTTCGGTTGGCGAGACTACAACACCTACCTGATTGGCTTGCCCAACATCGGGCAACTCAAAATTTGTCGCGTCTGTGTGGGCATAAATCCGATCGCGGTGTTTCAACAGCAAGCGGTGCAATTCCAGATGCCCCGGTGGAATTATTTCCTCTCCCAGCGAACCAACTCCGAATGAATTTTTGAATGGCCTTCCGTAAAGGACATAAACCGCAGCAATCAGTGGATAAAACACCGGATTGTCTTCCTCAATTTTATTTTGAAGAACATATTCAGCTGCCGCCTGCGCGTGCTTGAAGCACTGCTCTGCATAAAACATTTTCCAAAGCAGCTTTGCGTCTTCAAATTCTTGCGGTTGCATTTTTGGATCATCTTCCCAAATTCCGCTGCCGTCGCAAGGATTCCTTCATTGCCAAATGAAAAAGGCGCGCCATTGCTGACGCGCCTGTATGGAATCCCAACCGTTATTTGGTCCCGGTGGTTGGCGTGGCTGGCGCGGGGGCCGAGGCCGGATGCGTGGTGTGGTGGCCGAGGTCAACGACGTGGCGGGCGTTGAACCAGGCGTCCACAAACAAATCGCCCGCCGGCGTGCCGCGAAACTGGATGACCAGATCGTCCAGCGCGCTGAATTGCTGCTCCACGCCGGCGAACTGGCCGGGCAACTGGTTGCTCATGGCCTTGCGCTTGGCGCGGGCGCCCACGGGCGCGCCAACGGCGGTGCTGTATTTCTGCCAGAGCGCGTCCATGGCGGACACCTTGTCGGCAGTCACGCCGTATTTATCACCGGCGGCGGACTGGCTGCCGGTGGCCGTGCTCAACGGTTCGGCCAGGTCGAGCACGGTTTCACCGATGCCCGCGAGCGCGACGGCGCGGGCGTCGTGCAAATGGCTGCCAGTGACATCCACCTTGGCGGCGTCCTCGGTGCGGCCCAGGCTGGTGAGGCATTGGAATGTGGCGCGGGCGAGCGGCAACAGCGCGGTGGTGAATTGTCCGCGCAATGCCTTCAACGCGGCGGTGGAGCCGGTGGTGGGGAGGCTTTGTGCCGCGCCGGTCGTGGCCAGGCCGGCCACAGCGGTGCGCGCCAACGCCAGTCCGTCGCTGAACGCCTGCGGCGGCTGGTTCTGCCAGATGGGTTGATTTTCGGGTTCGTCCGCAACTGCCAGCGTGGACTGGAAGCTGCCCAGTTTGTTTGTGAGGATGTCTCGCATAAGTTTTGTGTTTAGCAATGGTATTTTTCTGAATCCAGCAGGTTTGTCTTTGCAAAAATGGCTATTTTGCAACCGTTTATTGGCCAATTTTGTGGCTCGAAGACTTGACGAGGGTTTCCAGCTATGTTTCGCGGGTTTCCAGCGGTCAATCGGGCATTTCCAGTCTCCTTCCGCGCTCGTCCAGCTTGCTTGCGCGATTGTCCAGCCACGAACCGCGCTCTTCCAGTCAGCGAACGCGAATCTCCGGCGTCCATCCGGGAACGTCCAGCTTCCGTTCACGAGCGTCCAGCATTCGTCCGCAGGCTTCCATCGAGACACCCTGCCCTCCCGATTCAGCCGCGGGGCGCCTGGTGGTGAAGACAATCCTTAGTGGGGTTTTACCTTGCCGATGGTTTGCAACGGATGGTCGTCCAGAAGGTTTTCGTAAAGGCCCTGGATTTTGTTCGTGTCGAAATAGTTCACGCCGACGTAATAGTAAAGCGGGATGATGGGCACGGCGTTGCTCACGAGGAGGGTCTCCGCCTGTTGAAACAAAGCCTCGCGCATTTTCAAATCGGTCTGCTCGTTGGCCTGCAAGATGAGGGCGTCGTAGGTTGTATTGGTCCAGCCGGTGCGGTTGTTGCCGTCAAAGCTGCGGAACATTTCGAGAAAAGTGTTCGCGTCGTCGTAGTCGCCAATCCAGCTCGACCGCGCGAGTTGATAATCCAGATGATCCATCGCGCTCAAATAGACCTTCCATTCGAGCTGGCGCAAATCCATGTGGATGCCCAATTGGTCGCGCCACATTTGCTGCAATTCAACGGCGATGTCCTCGTGAATCTTGTCGCCGCCGCCCGCCGCGGCGTTGTAGGTGTATTCAAATCGCGGAAAGCCCTTGCCGCCGGGATAGCCGGCCTCGGCCAGTAATTTCCGCGCGAGAGCGGGATTGTAGCCGAGGCCCGGTGGCGACGTGTAATTTTCCGTTCCGGGCGGGACAATCGAATCGGCGACTTTTTCGCCGGCGCGCGTGATTTTTTGGACGATGCGCTCCTTGTCAATCGCCAGCGCGAGCGCTTTGCGGACGCGCGGATCGTCGAACGGTTTTTTTGTCACGTTGAACCGGATGAAATAGGTGCCCAGATAATCGAAGGAATGGAAATCGGGGCGTTTCAGCAGGATGTCCAGCAATTCGCCGGGCACGAGCGCGCGATCCAGCACGATGTCCGCCTGCCCGCGTTCGTAAAGATTCAACGCGGTATCCGGCGAGCCAATCGGTAAAATATCAATGATGTCGGACTTGGTGTTGGCCGCGTCCCAATAGCGTGGATTTTTTTTCAGGCGGACCTTGTCGTTGAGCCGCCACTCGACGAGTTCAAACGGGCCGCTGCTCGGCAAAGGTCGCGCCATGAGCCAGCGGTCGCCGTATTTCTCAATCGTCCATTGCGGCACAACATAAGTGACCGGCAAGGTGCAGAGATCCAAAAAATACGCGGTCGGATGGGTCAGCTCGACTTGAACGGTATATTTGTCCGGCGCGTGGATGCCGACGAGCGCGGCGTTGGTAATTTTGCCCGCGTTGAAATCCTCGGCGTTTTTTATGCAGAAAAGCACGCCGGCGTAATCCGATGCCGTCGCTGGCTTCAGCGCGCGAATCCAGGAATAAACCACGTCGTCCGCCCTGATGGGCTGGCCGGTGGACCAGACTAAATTTGTGCGTAAATGAAACGTGTAGGTTTTTCCGTCCGGCGACATTTCCCAGCTTTCGGCCATGCCGGGAATGGGCCGCGCCGTTTTGGGATCGAGCCGCAGCAAGCCTTCAAATAAACCGATCACGATGCGGAATTCCGGCTGGCCGGTAATCAGCGCGGGGTCGAGCGTTTCTGGCTCGGCACTGTTGATGATGGTCACGTCGGCGGGCGGTTCGCGCCGGACGCAGCCGAAAATCAAAACGCAGGCGGCAAGGCAAAAAGCAAAACGCGCCCGCGAAAGAAATCGTCGGGCGCGTCTGGAAACGGGCATCGCGTCAGTGCGCCGGCGCGGCGGACGTGTTGGTGCCGCCCGTCAGCGGCAGCTCGAGCAAATTATTCGTCGCCGGCGCGGACGGAGGCGTTGTTTGCGCCGCCGGTTGCGGGGATCCCGAAACCGGCGCCATCGGCGCGGGTGATTGTTGCTGCTCCTGCACTTTCTGAAGGAATCCGGCCGAATTGCCGCTGTCCAACACAGTTTGTTCATGGCCGAGAATAATCGCGAGCGCGAAAAAAATTCCCGTGGCCCATTTGGTGATTTTCGTGAGGGCGTTGCCCGAACCGGCGCCGAAGAGCGCGTCCGCCGCGCCGCCGCCAAAGGCCAGCCCCGCGCCCGCGTCCTTTTTCGGCAGTTGCACCAAAATGAGCAAAACCAGCACCGCGCAATTCACCACGATTAAAAATGTCAAAATGCCAACGATAAAACTCATAACGCAATCAGGTTAAACCGAATTCTTGATAATGTCAGCAAAACTTCGCGCATCCAGGCTGGCACCGCCGACCAGCGCGCCGTCCACGTCCGGCTGGCCCATCAATTCCTTCGCGTTGTTGGGCTTCACGCTGCCGCCGTATTGAATGCGGACCTTTTTGGCCGTGGCCGCGTCAAAAATTTTCGCCAGCAGCGCGCGGATGAACGCGTGCGCGTCCTGCGCCTGTTTGGTGGTCGCGGTTTTGCCGGTGCCAATCGCCCAGACCGGCTCGTAGGCGATGATGGTTTCCAACATTTGCTCCTTCGTCAGGCCGGCCAGACTGCCGCGCACCTGCGTGTCCAGAACTTTCTCGGTTTCGCCGGCTTCGCGTTCCACCAGCGTTTCGCCGACGCAGACAATCGGCTTGAGCGTCGCCGCGTGTGCCGCCGCCGCCTTTTTGGCGATGAGCGCGTCGGATTCCTTTTGGTATTGCCGCCGTTCGCTGTGGCCGAGAATGACGTAGCGGACGGAAAATTCCTTCAACATGCCCGCGCAAATTTCGCCGGTGAACGCGCCAAAATTATTCTCGCTCATGTTTTGCGCGCCGACGCGGATGTTTTTCGTTTCCAAGACCGCCTTGGAAACCGCTTCGAGCGCGGTGAACGGCGGACACACCACGATGTCCACTTCCTTCACCTTTGCGAGTTCAAGTTTGAGGTCATTGACCAGGGCGAGCGCCTCGGCCACCGTTTTGTTCATCTTCCAGTTGCCGGCGATGATCAGTTTGCGTTCTTTGTTCATGGGAATAAGTTTGGTTTCAAAAAATGTTTCTAAACGGCGACGCCCTTCCATTCAATGTGCGCCGGCGCGATGGGAATGAATTTCTCAAAGAAAATCGGGAAGTTCGAGGAAATCAAATCAAGCGGCGTCCATTGAATCCACTTGTAATTGACCATGGGCATTTTGAAAAAAATCGTCTGAAAAATCTGTTTTCCGCCGAACCGGTAATAGGCCTTGGCCGCAATCGTGTGAAACGTGGTGCAAGTCAGGCGATGCCGGTGGGAAATGTCGTAAGCCGCCGGATGCCGCGCGTGCGGAACAATCACCCAAAATTCCCCGCCGGTTTTGAGGATGCGATGGACTTCCAGAACCGTCCGTTCCAACTCCTCGACGTGCTCAAGAAAATGAAACATCGCCACGGCGTCAATGGACTTGTCGGCAAAAGGCCAGGGCAGCTTCATCAAATCAACGCGGTATTCCGGGTTCTCCGCGAACAAGTCCACGTTGACGTAGCCGTCCAGCTTCTTGTTGCCGCCGCCCAGATTCAGCTTCATGGTTTGGTAATGTTCGAGTTCCGTTCTTTAATTATTTGCCGAATCATCCTCATTCTTCATTCATAAATTGATTTATAAGAATGAGGATGACGACGAGGACAAAACTTATTTTTCCGAAAGCGCCGCCACACCCGGCAACACCGCGCCTTCCAAAAATTCCAGGCTCGCGCCGCCACCGGTGCTCATGAACGTCACCTTGTCGCCGAGCTTGGCCTTGTTCAGCGCCTTCACGCTGTCGCCGCCGCCGATGATACTTTTTGCGCCGTTCTTTTGAGTCGTGTCGGCCACGGCTTGCGCGACGGCATTTGTGCCGGCGGCGAAACGCGGATCCTCGAACATGCCCATCGGGCCGTTCCACAAAATTGTTTTTGCGCTGGAAATGATTTTGGCGTAATTCGCCGCCGTTTCCGTGCCGATGCTGAAACCTTCCGCGTCGTCGGGAATGTCGCCGCGAACCGTGCGAATGTTGACGAAATCCATCACCGGCTTGCCTTTTTTGTTCAACTTGCCCGTATTCACCGGCGTCGCGACAATCACATCGGTCGGCAATTGAAAATTCACGCCCAACTTTTTCGCCTTTGCTTCCGCGTCGAGCGCAGTCTGTTTGTGGTCCGGCTCGACCAACGATTTGCCCGTCTTCACGCCGTGAGCCAGTTTGAACGTGTAAGCCATCGCGCCGCCGATCAAAATTGTGTCCGCCTTTTCCAGCAGCCGGTCAATGACCTTGATTTTGTCCGAAACCTTCGCACCGCCGAGTATGACCACGAACGGTCGCGCCGGATTTTCCAATTCGTCGCCGAGAAATTTCAACTCGCGCTCCATCAAAAGACCCGCCACGCATTTGCCGCCGCGCTTGGCGACGATGCGGGCGACGCCTTCCGTTGAAGCGTGCGCACGATGCGCTGCGCCAAAGGCGTCGTTGACATAAATGTCCGCGACCTTTGCCAGTTTTTCCGCGAAAGCCGGATCGTTCTTTTCCTCCTCGTTGTAATAGCGGACGTTTTCCAGAAGCACCACGTCGCCGTCCTTCATCGCGGCAGCGGCTTTCTCAACTTTTTCGCCGATGCAATCGTCCACGAACGTCACGGGTTTGCCGAGCAGTTCGGAAAGTTTTACCGCGACGGGCGCGAGCGACATCGTGGCTTCGCGTTTGCCCTTGGGCCGGCCAAGGTGCGCGGTCAAAATCAACTTGCCGCCCTGCTCCATCAAAAATTTCAGCGTCGGCAGCGTTTCCACGATGCGCGTCGCGTCGGTGATGACCATTTTGCCGTCTTTTTCCTCCAGCGGCACATTGTAATCCACGCGCAGGAAAACGCGTTTGCTGCGGACATTCAGATCTCGAACTGTGAGTTTTGCCATAAAAATTTGTTTTGAATTTGAAAAAACAGACCAGCAAGAATAGCGTGGAAATCCGGCGAGTAAAGTGAATTAAATGTGACGCAATCCAACGCTGGTCAAACCCCATGACCGCTGTTATTTTCCAAACCGACGATGCATCTTTCCGCCAACAAGCGCGCCACTTATGCCCTGGCCGAACTGGGGCAAATCGCGCTGCTCATCCGCGATGTCGGCGCGTCGGCGTTGACGTTCAAGATTTCGTGGCGCGATCTGCTTTATCAGATTTATTTCATCGGCGTGAAATCACAGACGGTCGTGCTGGTCACGGGCGCGTTCACGGGCATGGTGCTGGGCGCACAGACTTATTTCCAGTTTCACAAGGTCAAAATGGACACGGCCACGCTCGCGGTCGTGGGTGTCTCGTTGTGCGACGAACTCGGCCCGGTGCTGACGGCGCTGATGGTGGCCGGGCGCGTGGGCGCGGCCATTGCCGCTGAAATCGGCACGATGCGCGTGACGGAGCAGATTGACGCGCTGCGGACGCTGGCGACGCATCCGGTGGATTATCTCGTGGTGCCGCGAATTGGCGCGTCGTTCATCGCGCTGCCGTTGCTGACGATGGAAGCCATCGCCCTCGGCATCGGCGCGAGTTATTTAGTGGGCGTGGAATTGCTCGGCATTGACCCGGTGTATTCGTGGGACAACATGCTGCATTTCACGCATGACGTGGATTTGGCGATTGGTTTGACCAAGGCGTTTATTTACGGCGGCATCATCGCGCTCATCGGCTGCCACAGGGGGCTGACCTGCGGCCTCGGCGCGGAAGGCGTCGGGCGCGCGACGACGGAAGCCGTTGTTTATGCCTCCATCACGATTTTGATTACAAACTTTTTCCTGACGCTCGCGTTGAGCAGACTGTTGGGACAATAATGATTGAAGCCCGACAACTACAAAAAAGTTTCGACGGCCAGAAGGTCCTCGACGACGTGGGCTTTCGGATCGAAAACGGCGAATCCGTCGCCATCATCGGGCGCAGTGGCGGCGGCAAAAGCGTTTTACTCAAGCATTTGATTGGTTTGATGAAGCCGGATTCGGGCGAAGTGCTGATTGACGGCGAAAACATCGAGTTGATGAACGAACGCCAGTTGCTGCGGGTGCGCCGGAATTTCGGCATGGTGTTTCAAGGCGCGGCGCTGTTTGATTCGATGACGGTGGCGGAAAACGTGGCATTTGGCCTGCGCCGGCATGAGCATTTGACCGAGGCGGAAATCGCCAAACGCGTGGCCGCCACGCTGGAGGTCGTGGATTTGCCCGGCATAGAAAATAAAAACCCGGCGGAATTGTCCGGCGGCATGAAAAAGCGCGTCGGGCTGGCGCGGGCAATCATTTACGAGCCGCAAATCGTGCTTTACGATGAGCCGACAACCGGGCTTGACCCGATAGTGTCCGACAGCATTGACAAGTTGATCATCCGCGTGCGCGACCATTTGAAGGTCACGTCCATCGTCGTCACGCACGACATGCGGACGGCGCGGCGCGTGAGCAACCGCGTGCTGATGCTCCACGACAAAAGAATTTACGCCAGCGGCGCGCCGGAGGAATTTTTCGCGTCGCAGGATCCGGTGGTGCGGCAATTCGTTGACGGCGTGGCCGACCCGTAGGAACATACGCTTTGAATCATGGATAAATCGCGATTGGAATTAAAAGTCGGCCTGTTCGTTCTGGTCGGGCTGGTGCTGCTGGCCGTTGGCATCATCCAGTTCAGCAAGGGCACGAGCCTGTTTCGCGGCACTTATGAACTGCGCCTGCACGCGGTTGACGTCGGCGGCCTTCAGAACCACTCGGGCGTGTTGCTCGCCGGCGTGCAGGTCGGCAACGTCTCGGACATTCAACTCGCTCCCGATGGCAAGAGCGTGACAATCATTCTGAAGATTTACAAGAACTATAAAATTTACCACGACGCGCAATTCGTCATAGAGCAGTCAGGCTTTCTTGGCGACAAATATGTCGCCATCATTCCCACGGAAAATCAACTGCCGCTATTGACAAACAACGATTCCGTGGAATGCGAGCCGCCGTTCAATTTGCAAGCCGTGGCGCGCTCGGCGGCCGGTTTTATCGAGCGTATTGATGAGACGGCCAAGAAACTCGACACCTCCGTTTCGGATTTGCAGCGTGTTATTTTGAACGAGCGGACGCTGACGAATTTCTCCGTTTCGATTGGCAATTTGCGGTTGTTCACGGAACAGGCGATTGGAACGTTGAACGACATCAACGCCATCATCGCAACCAACGGCCCGCAGGCCGGCCTGGCTGTGAGCAACGTGGTGTTATTTTCGCAGGAACTCAACAAGTTCGCCGATTCCGCCAACGCCCTGCTCGCGACGAACGGCACGGACATTTCCACTGCGGTAAAAAACATTGAATCTTCCACCGAAACTCTGACAAACTTGATGGCGGATTTGCAGTCTGGCAAAGGTCTTGCTGGCGAGTTGCTTCAAAACGAACAACTTTCAAACAACGTGCAAACCATCGCGAACAATTTGTCCATCACCACCAGCAATTTGAACCGGCTCGGCCTGTGGGGCATTTTGTGGGCACACAAGTCGCCGGACACAAACCCGCCGGGACCGGCCCGCAGCCCGCGCGGCGCAACCCAATAAACCATGACACCACTTTGGGCCATCCGTCTTTTATTTCTCGGCCTCTGCATGATGGCGGGTTACGCCATCAGCCAGGTGCAGCCGGATTGGATCACGCACGCGTCGCTGGGCATGATCATCGGCTTTGGCTTCGGCGGCCTGCTGATTGCCGTGGACGAAATGCTGAAAAGCTTTTCGCTGCGCGCGTTTTCCGCCACAACCTTTGGCCTGCTGTTGGGCATGGCGGTGGCGCTGTTGATTGACAAATCCGGCCTGTTTGATTTTGAACCTCCGGACGACCGGAACCGGTGGCTTATCCGGCTCGCGTTGTTTTTGAGCTTCGGCTACATCGGCATCATCCTCGCCATGCGCAGCAACAAGGAGGATTTTTCGCTCATCATTCCCTACGTTCGCTTTTCGCCGCAAAACAAACCGGACAATCTTTTGCTGCTCGATACGAGTGTCATTATTGACGGACGCATCGCCGATTTGATTGAGACGCGCCTGCTCGAAGGGCTGATCATCGTGCCGCGATTTGTCCTGCGCGAGCTTCAGCAAATCGCCGATTCCGCCGACGCCATCAAGCGCGCCCGCGGACGCCGCGGACTCGAAATGCTCAACCGCATTCAGCGCAACACCAACATCGAGGTGCGCATTCACGACGGCGATTTTCCCGACGAAAAGGAAGTGGATGCCAAACTCGTTCACCTCGCGCGGAATCTCAATGCCAAGTTGTTCACCAACGATTACAACCTCGGCAAGATCGCCGCGCTGCAAAAGGTCAACTGCATCAATCTCCATGAAGTCGCCAAATGCCTGAAGACCATTTTGCTGCCCGGCGAAATTCTGCAACTGAGAATTGTCCGCGAAGGCAAGGACAAAGGCCAGGGCGTCGGCTATCTGCCCGATGGCACCATGGTCGTCGTCAACAACGGCCAGTCGCATGTCGGCCAGCAAGCCGAGGTCGAAGTTCAGACCCTTCTGCAAACCGGCGCGGGCATCATCGTCTTCGCCGATTTGCGAAATGTTTCGACCGCCAAGGGCGACACCGCGCTTCTCACGCGGCAAGCTTGATTGCGCCATGGATTTTGTCACCGTCTTTACAACCTTTAATTTAACCGAGGCGGAAATTGTCCGCTCCCGGCTCGAAGCCGCGAACTTCCGTCCATTCATCGCCAATGAAGCTGCCGCGTCATGGCTCGGCGGCTTTGGCACTTATTCGACGCAGGGATTGGTTCGCGTCCAAGTGCCGGAAGCCGAAGCCGCCGATGCAAAGGAATTTCTCAACGCCAAATGACCTCCGCAAAAATTGAAAGTCTCCGCCGCCTGAAAAAAGCCCTGCCCGCCGAAATCATTTTTGATCCGCGTAAACTGGCCGATTACGCCGGCGACAAATGGTTCGCGGCGCACCAGCCCGACGCCGTTGCCCTGCCCCGCTCCACCCGGTCGGTTTCCAGGATTTTGCGCTTTGCCAGTGAAAACAAAATTCCCGTGACCGCGCGCGGCGCCGGTCACGGCTATGTTGGCGGCTGCGTGCCCATTTGCGGCGGCATTGTGCTTTCGCTCGAGCGCATGAACCGCGTTTTGGAAATCAACGCGCGTGATTTCGTCGCCGTCGTCCAGCCGGCGGTCGTCACGGCAAAGCTTCAGGAAGCAGTCGAAAAACGCGGGCTGTTTTATCCGCCCGACCCGGCCAGCCGCGCGGACAATTTCATCGCCGGCAACATCGCCACCAGTGCCGGCGGCCCGCGCTGTTTGAAATACGGCGTCACCCGCGATTACGTTCTCGGCCTCGAAGTCGTGCTCGCCGACGGCACCATCATCCGCACCGGCGGGCGCACGCACAAAAATAAAACCGGCTTCGATTTGACCAAATTGTTCGCCGGCTCGGAAGGTTTGCTCGGTGTCATCACGGAGGCAACGCTGAAATTGATTCCGTTGCCGCCGTTCCGCGTCACGCTCGCCATCGGCTTTAATTCGATGAAAAATGCCGTCGGCGCGTTGCAGGCGATTCTGGCCGCCGGCTTATTGCCGAGTGCGTTGGAATTGGCCGATGAATTCACGCTCGCCGCCGCCGCCAAATACACGCGCGACGACCGGCTTGGCGTTTGCAAGGCGCATTTGATTGTCGAATTGGACGGGCAGGAAAAATCCGTGCGCGGCGAATTGCCGGAAGTTGAGAAAGTCATCCGGCGGTTCAAGCCGCTGTTCGTTGAACGTGGCCTCGGCAACGCCGAATGCGAAAAAATCTGGCGAATTCGCCGCGTCTTTTCCATGTCCCTGAAAGCCACCGGCCTCACCAAATTGAACGAAGACATCGTGGTGCCGCGCGGACGGTTGGAGGATTTGTTCCGCTTTGCCGCGCGTCTGCAAAAGAAAATCAAGCTGCCCATCGCATGTTTCGGCCATGCCGGCGATGGGAATATCCACGTCAACATCATGCTCGACAGCAAGGACGCCGCCGCCGTCAAACGTGGCGAAGCAGCGCTCGACGAACTGTTCCGGCAGATTCTTGCGTGGAACGGCGCAATTACCGGCGAACATGGCGTCGGCCTTGCTAAAAAGCGCTGGTGGCCGCTGGCCGTTTCAAAGGAAGTCCGCGAACTGCACCGCGCATTGAAGCAGACGCTCGACCCCAACGGCATTTTGAACCCGGGCAAATTTATTTGAAACAGCAAATGGCGGTCGAGCGACTTTTTACGGTAATTTTCCCTAATAATTTTTCTTACAAAAAGCATTGCATTTCCTGTGGATTTCATCAATTTTAAGGCGATGAACATCCTTAATCTAACGACTGCAAAATTAAAGCGCATCATTGCGTTGAAAACACAAATCGAACGGCTTCAGGCTAAATTGGGAATTTTGGCCGGAAGTTCTTCGACGGCGTCCGCTCCGCAACCGGCTCCCAAGAAGTGGAAGATGAGCGCCGCGGCGCGCCGGAAAATCTCGCTGGCTGCCAAGGCGCGCTGGGCCAAGGCCAAGAGTAACAAGCCGGCGTCGCCAAAACCAAAGCGGAAAATGAGCGCCGCAGCCAAAGCCAAAATTTCCGCCGCCGCCAAGGCACGCTGGGCCAAGGTCCACGCCGCCAAGGCGAAGTAATTGAGCAGGCCGTTTTGCCGCCGGAGGGCGCAAAGAGTTCAAAGTTCTTTTGCGCTCTCTATTTTATTTTCGGGCGGAGCCGGCGAAACCAGAACCACGAATTCGCCTTTCAAACTGCGCTGCCCGGCGATTTCCAACAGCGCCGCCGGTTTGCCGCGCAGAAATTCCTCGAATTTCTTCGTCAGTTCGCGCGCCAGCACAACTTCCCGTTCAGGATAAACTTCGTTCAATTCTCCCAGCAATTTCTCAATCCGAAACGGCGATTCGTAGAAAACCAAGGTTCCTTCAATCGTCTTAAGCGATTCCAGCTTATTTCTCCGCTGGCCGGATTTGTGCGGCAGGAAACCGACAAAGTGAAATTCATCCGTCGGCAAACCACTGGCCGTGAGCGCGGCGATCAGCGCGCACGCGCCGGGAATTGATTCAACGCGAAAACCGGCGGCAATCGCGGCTTTGACGACGCGCCCACCTGGATCGCTAATGCCGGGGCTGCCGGCGTCCGTGACCAGCGCAATTTTTTCGCCGCGCCGGAGCCGTTCGATGATTTCCTCGCTGCGTTTGGCTTCATTGAACTGAAAATAGCTCAAGAGCGGCTTGGAAATTCCGAAATGCTTGAGCAACTGCCCCGTGCGCCGCGTGTCCTCGGCGGCCACCACGTCGCACTCGCGCAGGACGCGGAGCGCGCGGAGCGTGATGTCTTCCAGATTGCCAATGGGCGTGGCGACAAGGTAAAGCGTCGAAGGCGTAAGTGGCGGCAAGTCATTTTCCATGTCTTGACTTAAACAAAAATAGGGCGTGAAATAAATCGGATTCCGCAAACAAGGCAATGAAATGAAAAGAATCGCCACGATTACAGCCGCCATCCTCGTATTTTCGACCGGTTGCGCAAAGTCCAATCCGCCGGATGGCAATACCATTTACAATCCCGATCCAAATCATCTTTGGAATCGGCTGAATGTAACTTTGTTTGAGCGAACGGCACAAGATGGCAAGAAATATGGCTTGAATGAATTGGATATTCTCTATTGGTATCGAACGACAAATTTATTGACTGGGGCTTCACACCAACAAGCGTTGTCCGTTCTCGATGAATTCATCAACACGCACGGCGAAAAATTAATTCAAGACCCGCTCAAAAAGGCTTTGTTGCAACGCGACCTGTGGGCATTCTTTGATTGGGTGGGAGGCCCAACGCCTTATGGTCGCGCGCAATTCCCCAAGGCACGACGTGAACTTGAGACGCGGCTGGCGGTCGTCATTCGCCGGCTGGAGTTGACAACCAATGAAATCGCATCGTTGCCGGACAATTATGAACTGGCTGAAAAAGATCATTTGCCGGATTTGCCACGCGAACTTTTTCGGCAAAATAGCGATTGGATAAGCATCGGCATTAACGGCAGTGAACCAGCGGCGTCGGCACATGTTCGTGGTTTTGGCGGGCGCTCAGTATTTCTTGTCCTGTTCCGTGATGCCAATGGCCGGCAGGCTGGCTTGGATTATATCAAACAGTTGAACGCATTTAAGCGGATGTTTATTTGTTCTACCAACGGCGATTCTCAACCTGGGTTCGAGTTAAACCCAAACCTGCCGCAGTTTCCCACCAATTCCCAATGGGCATTGGTGCGGCGGATGTGTGTCATTGACACAGACGGGCGGATACAACCAACACATGTCGTGGAAAGCATACAAATTCGGACGTATCTTAATCTCCGATCAATTTTCAATGTCCCTCGGGATGGAAATCCACCCCAACATTTCGATGAATTTCGAATGACTCGGGATTCGCAGGCGGACCTCGTCTCCATCGCGCAAGACGCGAGGGATTTCACCAGCAACAACAGTTTCTTTTCCATGGGAATTGACCCGTTTGAATATGATTCCCAAGCACAAACGAACAATGACTCAACTAAATATCAAAGCATTGTTCTTAAAAGCTGCTTCGAATGTCACAGTGGCGCAGGAATAGACTCGGTAAATACTTACACCCGGTTTCTATCTGACGAACCGTCGTTTGTAACTACGTCAATTGCGGATTTAAGCCCTGAACGCGAAGCCGAAGTTACCGTGGAATGGAAGCAACAACAATTTAATTGGGGATTGCTGCAAGGACTTTGGCATCAATCGAACTGAAATATAAAACATGAAACCTACCACAAAATTCGCCGCCCTTTTATTTTTCACGCTGACCTGTCTCGTTTGCGCCGCGCAAAGTCCCCTGCCCGGCTTGGAGAAATATCACCGCGTTGTTTTCATTGGCGACAGCATTACTTACTTTGGCGGTTACATTGACGACATTGAGGCTTACGTTTTGACGCGCGATACCAATTCGACCGTCACGTTTCTAAATCTCGGCCAGTCGTCTGAAACGGTTTCGGGACTTTCCGAGCCAGGCCACGCGGGCAGAAAATATCCGCGGCCGGATTTGCATACGCGGCTGGCCGCCGTTCTTGAAAAAACCAAGCCCGACCTCGTCGTCGCCGATTACGGCATGAACGACGGGATTTACCAGCCGTTCAGCGAGGAACATTTCCAGAAATTCAAGGACGGCATGGAATGGCTGCATGAAACGGTTTTGAAATCCAGCGCGCAAATTGTCCATGTCACACCGTCGCCGTTTGATCCGGTGGGCTGCAAAAAGCCGCTCACTTTCGATGGCGCGCGCGGCTTTGAAGGACCTTATACGAACTACGACGACGTGCTCACCCGTTATTCCGAATGGCTCGTCTCGCAGCGGACGAACGGCTGGGACGTGGTGGACATTCATACGCCGATGGACCAGTTCCTCGCCGAACAACGCAAATCGAATCCCAAATACACCTTCACCCGCGACGGCGTGCATCCGGACGCAGTCGGCCACTGGCTCATGGCGCGGGCAATTCTCGTTCACTGGGGCGCGCCGGCGGAAATCGGCAAAATGGACAGTGTCGAGCAAATGCTCGCGGCAGACCCGCACGGCGACGAACTACTGAAATTGGTCACGCGGCAGGAAGATCTTTTGCGCAACGCGTGGCTGACGGAAGCCGATCATTTGCGGCCCGGGCATCCGGTTGGTTTGCCGTTGCCGGAAGCGGAAAGGCAGGCGGCCAAGCTGGAAATTGAAATTCGCACGCTGGCCGCAAATCCCAGCACGAAATGAAATCCGCCGAGAACTTTGCCATCGTTTTGGTCACCGCGCCGGATTTGAAAACAGCCCGCGCTTTGGCGAAAAGCGCATTGCAAGCGCGGCTGATTGCCTGCGCGAATCTTGTTCCGAAAGTGGAATCGTATTATTGGTGGCGCGGAAAAATCGAATCGAGCGCGGAGGTTTTGCTAATTTTGAAAATGCGGAAATCAAAACTGGTTGCGCTGGAAAAATTGATTTTGTCGCACCATCCCTACGAAACACCGGAGTTTCTGGTTCTACCGCTGGCCATGGGCAACAAGAAGTATCTCAATTGGCTGGCGGCCAAAGGCCATTGAAATTTTTGTTTGAACCTTGGCGGCGTGGGCGTAAATTCAAAAACGTGAGTGAGGTTAATCCAACGGACGCGGTCGCTTGGATGCTGCTGGCGGCACATATGCTGGCGCTGGGTGTGGCCTGCACCATTTTCGGCTGGATGTTTTATCTGCACCGCCGCTCACGGCGTTTTAATTCTGTTTCGACACGCATTCCCGAATCCATTTTATTTCGCCCCGACCTGCCGCAACGTCCAACGGCGTGGCTCGCCGTCCGTTCTGCGACGCCCGAGGCCGTCCAAGCCGCCTTGGGTGTGAGCCGCTCCACGCCATGCTCATGGTCGGAAGGACTGGCCGGCGATCACGAATTTTTCATCAGTTCCCGCGTGAACGGCTGGGTCGTCGTCACGGGTCTCGGCCTGCCCGCGCCGAACGATGACGTGGACGAATGTTTCCATTTTTTGATGGCTTTGAGCCGCAAGCTTGGCCACGTGCAATTTTTCTTCGCGGAAAAATTCTCGCATCATCACGCCTGGGCGCGTTTGGATGACGGTTGTGTAACGCGGGCGTATGCCTGGGCGGGAACGACACTTTGGAATCAAAATGCGAAGACCATGCCGGAAGTCGAACTGGGCTTGAAATGCTTCGCTTACGGCGACCTTTCGGCGACGATTCTTGACGCGGAGTCGAACTTTGAAAAAGTTCCGGCGTTGGCGGCACGCTGGAGCCTCGATCCGGCGGAGATCCAGTTTTTGCAGCAAACCGGCGGTGTTGCCGGAGAATCCGCACGCATTTATTGAGTTGCGGAGCGGGAAAAGATGGCGCAGAGTGGAAAAAATACAAGAGGCCGTCATGTCATTCAGCATTGAACTCGAATTACAGAAGTTTCCGAAAAACGTCTCGCTCAAGGATCGCAAAAGTGCCGTGTTGCGTCCGTTGCAGCCGGATGACGAAGAGGATTTTCATCAATTGTTCCTCGACATTCCCGAACACGAGAGGATGTTCATCAAGCATCGCGTGCAGGACATTCAGGTCGTCCGCGATTGGTGCCAGAACATTGATTACGGCCGCAACCTGCCGATGGTCGGGTTGATAGGCGGCAAATTGGTCGGCGTCGCTACGCTGCATCAGCAGCTCGGCGGCTGGAAACGGCACATCGGGCGTGTGAGCGTGCTGGTGCATCCCGGGTTTCGAGGACGCGGGCTGGCGCGCGCCCTCATCGCTGAAATTCTGGACATTGCGCGGCGCGCGGGGCTGGAAAAGGTCGAGGCGGAATTCATCGGCGAACAAACGGCGGCGATTCATATGTTTGCCATGCTCGGCTTCAACGAGCTGCTTCGGCTGGACGATTATGTCAAGGACATGCAGGCTGTTTCGCACGACTACATTTTGATGGGACTCGGTTTGAAAACGGACGAGGAGTATGCCAGCGCGAGCGGGTGAATCATAAATGTCCCCGGAAATCTGTCCCAATTGCGGCGCTAAAGTCCCGCGCAACGCCAAAGCCTGCCCCGAATGCGGCTCCGATGAAACGACCGGCTGGTCGGAAAAGGCGCATGCTGACAATCTCGGACTGCCGGATGAAAATTTCGACTACGACGAATTTGTCAGAAATGAATTTGGGACGGGCCGGCACAAGCCGCGCGGCATTTCGTGGTTTTGGTGGCTCACCGCCCTGCTCCTCGTTGGCTTGTTGTTGATTTTGTTCCTGAAATAAAAAAAGCCCGCTCGTTTGAGCGGGCTGTGAAATGCAAATCAGTTTCAGGATTTCTTTTCTTCCGGCTTCGCTTCCGCCGTTGGAGCAGCTTCGGCTGTCGCCGGGGATTCCGCGGCAAAATCCACCCATTCGAGAATCGCGCGCGTCGCAGCATCGCCGATGCGCTGGTTCATTTTCACGATGCGCGTATAACCGCCGTTGCGCTCCTTGAACGCTGGAGCGATTTCCTTGAAAAGAATTTTCGCCGCGTCTTCCTGATGCAGGCGCGCGACCGCGAGCCGGCGGTGATGAATCGTGCCTTTTTTACCAAGCGTCACCATTTTTTCGGCGACCGAGCGCGCGGCCTTTGCCTTCGCCAGCGTCGTCGTGACGCGCTTGTGCTTGATGAGGCTGCAAACGAGGTTTACCAGCATCGCGTTGCGATGTTCGGAGGTGCGGCCAAGCTTGGCCGTGCGTTTCAAATGTCTCATGGCAATTCCTTACTCTGCCGCCGGTTCTTCCTTTGGCGTGGTGTCAATCAAGCCCGGCTCGAAATTCATACCGAGCGACAGGCCCAGGGCGGTCAATTTGTCCTTGATCTCGTTCAGTGATTTTTTGCCGAAGTTGCGATACTTGAGCATTTCCTGCTCGGTCTTCAGCGCCAGTTGACCGACGGTGGTGATGTTGGCGTTGTTCAGGCAGTTCGCCGCGCGGACGCTCAATTCGATTTCATTGACGCTCATGTTGAGCAACTTCTTCATCTTGACCTTTTCGTCGTCCTGCTTGTCGGCGGCTTCCTCGAACTCAACGGCGTTCTTGTCGTAGCCGACAAACACGTCGAGGTGATGCGCCAGAATCGCCGATGCCTGCGTGAGCGCGTCATCGGGCGTGAGGCGGCCATCGGTCCAGACCTCCAAGACCAGGCGGTCGTAGTCCGTGCGGTTGCCGACGCGCGCGGCCTCGACGTTGTAACGGACGCGCGTGACCGGCGAAAAGAGCGAGTCAATCGCCACCACGCCAATTGCCTGGCCGGGCTTCTTATTTTCATCGCTGGGGTAGAAACCGCGGCCAATCTTGATCGTCAGTTCCATTTCAAATTTCTTCTTCTTGTCGAGCGTGCAAATATGCTGGTCGGGATTGACCAGCTCGACGTTCTGATTGAGCTGGATGTCGGCGGCAGTCACCGCACCTTCCTTGTTGGCCGAAAGCAAAAGCACCTGCTCGTCGCGCGTATGCGCCTTGAACTTGATTTTCTTCAAATTCAAGACGATGTCGGTCACGTCTTCGACGACGCCGTCAATCGTGGTGAATTCGTGCATCGCGCCGTCCACCTTGATGGAAGTGATGGCCGCGCCTTCGAGCGACGAGAGCAGCACGCGGCGAAGCGAGTTGCCGACGGTGTGGCCGTAACCGGTTTCAAACGGGTCGGCGATGAATTTGGCGTAAGTGTCCGTCGCGCTTGCATCATCTTTTTGCAACCGCTTCGGCATTTCGAAACGTCCGAGTCTGACTGGCATATTTTCCTTTCAACAATTTTAATCTGACCGCTCCGGCTGTTTTATTCCCGCGCCGGAAAAGTCCGTATAATTGTTTTAGCTTTGTTTTGTTTATCGGGAATAAAATTCGACGACCGCCTGCTCATTGGCAATCGGCTGGATTTCGTCGCGCGTCGGGATGCGCATGACCGTGCCCTTAAATTCTTCCTTGTTCATCAGCAGCCAGTCCGGCACCGCGCGACTTGTGGCGATTTCCAAATTCTTCGTCGCGAGCTGGCGCGACACGTTGTTGTTTTTGACTTCAACGACGTTGTTCACTTTCAACCCAAACGATGGCACGTTCACCTTGCGGCCATTCACTAAAATGTGGCCGTGCGAAACCATCTGGCGCGCGGCGGCGCGGGTATTGGCAAAGCCGAGATGGAAAACGACGTTGTCCAAGCGCGTCTCCAAAATTTGCAGCATTTGCTCGCCGGTGACGCCGCGGCGTTTCAACGCCTTTTCATAAACGCCGCGAAACTGACGTTCCAACAAACCATAATAATACTTGAGCTTCTGCTTTTCGATCAAACCAAGACCGTAATCGGTGTGCTTGCGGCGTGATTTTGGACCGTGAACGCCGGGGCCGTAATTGCGGCGCTCCAGATATTTCGACGGGCCGAAAATCGGTATGCCGAACCGGCGGCTGATGCGAATGCGAGGACCTGTGTAACGAGCCATAGAGATTTGCGATTGACGTTTTTGATTTTAGACGCGGCGCTTTTTGCGCGGGCGGCAGCCGTTGTGCGGAACGGGCGTCACGTCTTTGATTGAGGAAATTTCGAGGCCGATGGCTTGCAACGCACGAATGGCGGATTCACGGCCGGAGCCAGGCCCTTTGACGCGGATTTCAACTTCCTTCATTCCATGTGCCATGGCCTGGCGCGCGGCATCCTGCGCGACCTGCTGCGCGGCGTAGGCCGTGCTTTTGCGCGAGCCTTTGAAGCCGACGCGGCCGGCGCTGGACCAACCGATGAGATTGCCGTGCGCGTCGGTGATGGTCACCTGCGTGTTATTGAATGTGGCCAAAATATTCGCCACGCCGACAACAACGTTTTTTGCGTGCTTGGCCTTGATGACCTTTTTTGCGGCGGCATCTTCGCCCAAAAGTTCAGCAGCCGTCGGCGTAGCGACAACCGTCGTTTCCGCAGGTTTCGCGGTTTCAACGGCCTCAGCAGTCGCAGCTTTTTTGGCGGGCTTTTCTTCTGCCGGTTTCGCGGCAGTTTCAGGCTTCGCTTCCTTTTTCACGGGCGCTTTCTTTTTAATTTCGTCGGCCATATTTAAATTTATCAGTGGATACCGGTCTTGGCGTTTGGATTGCGCTGGACACCGACGGTTTTGCGCGGGCCTTTGCGCGTGCGGGCGTTGGTTTGCGTGCGCTGACCGCGCACAGGCAGTCCGCGCATATGCCGGATGCCGCGATAGCATTTGATGCCTTGCAACCGTTTCAAATTCATGCCGATCTCGCGGCGCAAATCGCCTTCGATGACGTATTTGCCTTCCTGAATCGCGTGGACGATTTGCGAAAGCTGCTGCTCGGTCAAATCCTTTGCGCGGATCGCCGGATCAATGTTCGCGCGCTCGAGGATTTCCTTCGAGTTGACCGGGCCGATGCCGTAAATGTAGCGCAGCGCTATGTCAATGCGCTTGTTCGGCGGAACTTCAACACCAATGATGCGTGCCATAAATCGTTAACCTTGACGTTGCTTGTGACGTTTGTTTGTGCAAATGACGCGAATGACGCCGCGGCGACGAATCACCCGGCAGTGCTCGCACATTTTTTTGACTGATGCTCTAACTTTCATTTTTCCAAATCGTTTTTCGTTTCAACTAAAATGCGTCCCACGCTCAAATCGTAAGGCGTCAATTGCAATTTCACTTTGTCGCCGGTTTTCAGTCCGGCAAATTTGTTTTTTGCTTTTCCCGCAACGAACGCCGTCAGCCGGTGTCCGTTTTTCAATTCCGCGCGGAACGTGCCGTTGGGCAGCGCTGCCATCACGCGGGCTTCAACTTTGAAAACTTCTTCGCCGGCCATGTCAAAATCTCCGGCTCACCGCCGGTTACAAGGACGGTGTGCTCAAAATGAGCAGATAATGAACCATCTTGCGTGACGACTGTCCAGCCATCTTTTAAGATTTTTACTTCCGGCTGGCCGGCGTTGACCATCGGTTCGATGGCAATCGTCATGCCCGGCCGCAGCTTGTCGTTCATTTTCCGGTCCACAAAATTCGGCACTTGCGGCTCTTCGTGCATGGCGCGCCCGACGCCGTGGCCGACAAATTCGCGCACGACGCTGAAGCTGTTGCCTTCGACAAAATCCTGAACCGCGCGCGAAATGTCCGTCACGCGGTTTTCCGGCCTTGCCGCGGCGATGCCCAAATACAGCGCCTGCTCGGTCACGTCCAAAAGCCGCTGCGCCTCGACGCCACAACCGCCAACCGGAAATGTCCGGGCGTTATCGCCAATAAAACCTTTGTAAAGAACACCGACGTCCACACTCACGATGTCGCCGAAATGCAATTCCCGCGCACCCGCGAGCCCGTGGACGACTTCGTCGTTCACCGAAAGACAGACGTGGCGCGGATATTTACGATAGCCCAAAAACGCGCTTTTCGCTTCGCGCGCCTTGATTTGCTCCGCCGCAAAATCATCCACCTGCTGCGTCGTGATACCCGGCTGGATGAACGCGCCGACGGCTTCCAAAACTTCCGCCGCCACCGCGCATGACGAGCGCATCAGTTTCAACTCGTCTTCGCTTTTGATTTTTATTCCAGCCACAAAATCAAAACCGCCCGCGCAAACGGCCTTTCTTCAAAAACCCGTCGTAGTGGCGCATCAACAAATGCGATTCGACCTGGCGCATCGTGTCCAGCAAGACGCCCACGGTGATCAAAATGCTTGTGCCGCCGAAGAAACTCGAAACGGCGTAGGGAATGTGCATTTGCTGTGAAAGGATGATTGGAATCGTCGCGATAATGGTCAGAAAAATTGCGCCGGCCAGGGTGATCCGACTCATGGCCTTGTGCAAATAATCACTGGTGCCCTGCCCCGGACGGACGCCGGGAATGTAGCCGCCGTTTTTCTTCAAGTCGTCGGCGATTTGGATTTCATTGAACTGGGTCGCCACCCAAAAATAAGAGAAGAACAAGATCATCAGAGAATAAATCGTCAAATAGACGGGCGAACCATATCCCAATTCCGCGGACAGCCATTGAAAATTATCATGCAAAAACGGCGTTTTGGTATTCTCGGCAATCATCTGGCAGATTCTTCCCGGAAACATCAGGATGGATTGCGCAAAAATGATGGGCATGACGCCGGAATAATTCACCTTGAGCGGCATGAAGGAAGTTCCGCCTGCATACATTTTGCGCCCGACGGCGCGTTGCGCGTATTGCACGGGAATTTTCCGTTGCGCCTGTGTCACCGCGACGACGCCCGCGATTACTGCGGCCAGCAGGAAAATCATTACCAGCCCCGCGCCGATGATTTGATGTTGTGCCGTGGCGCCGCCGCCCGGGAAAAACATGTCCTCAAGTCCCTGCCAGGCCGCCGGCAGGCGTGACAGGATGTAGACGGTGATAATCAACGAAACGCCGTTTCCGATTCCGCGGTCGGTGATTTGTTCGCCGATCCACATCAGCAGCATCGTGCCCGTGGTGAGAATCAAAGTCGTTTGAATCCGATACCACCAAATATGATTGTCGCTAAATAAAACAAGCCGGCCAATGCCCTCGCCAAACGTCTTTTCAGGATGCTCCCAGCCAATCGCCGTCGCCATGCCCCAGCCGAGGCACAGTACCACGGTCAAGTAGCGTCCGTATTGGATGATTTTTGTGCGGCCACCTTCTTCACGCGCCAGTTTGCTCAACCGCGGCCAGACGGCGGTGAGCAGTTGAAGGATGATGGTTGCGCTGATGTAAGGCATGATGCCGATTCCACCAATCGCACAACGTTCCAGGCCGCCGCCGGCAAACGTGTTGTATAAGGCCATGGCACCGCCCTGCGAATGGCTGTTGAAGAAGGACTGCAACCTGGTGCTGTTCAACCCGGGAATCGTGATGAAGGTCATCAGGCAACAGACCGCCAACATTCCCAGCGTGAATAACAGCCGGGACTTCAGCTCCGGGATTTTGAAGCAGTTGGCAAATGTGTTGAAAATGTTGCGGAACATGGGTCAGTCCCGCCTCAAGTCTTCGCAGGTTCGGCGGGCTTGCGGGCGATAATTTCGCACGCGCCGCCTTTGGCCTCGATTTTTGCCCTGGCAGAGGCGCTGAACGCGTTTGCGCTCACCATGAGTTTTTTGGAAAGCTCGCCTTCGCCGAGAATTTTGACGCCGTCGGCGCGACCATTGGCCAAGCCCGCCGAGCGCAACGCCGTTTCGTCAATGCGCGCGCCGTCATCAAAACGGTTCAGTTCGCCGACGTTGACCACGATATATTGCGTCGCGAAGCGCGCATTGTTAAAGCCGCGCTTGGGGATGCGGCGGATGAGCGGCATCTGGCCGCCTTCAAAGCCGATGCGGATTGAACTGCCCGAACGCGCGGTCTGGCCCTTGCCGCCGCGCCCGGAAGTTTTTCCGTGGCCGCTGGATTCGCCCTGGCCGAGCCGCTTGGTGCGATGCTTTGCGCCGGGACGGGGTTTAAGGTTATGCAGTCGCATAAAAATCAAAATCAGACCGTTGCCGGGATCACTTCAGCCGTTTTTGGCGTTTCCCTCTTTTTAATTTCCAATCTGCGGCCCTTGTAAATGTCCTCGCGCAAACGCAGGCTCAACAAACCCTTGAGCGTCGCCTTGACCACGTTGGCTGCGTTGCTTGAACCGAGTGATTTGCTCAAAATATCCCTGACTCCGGCGGATTCCAAAACCGCGCGAACCGTCGGCCCCGCGATGATGCCGGTTCCCGGCGACGCCGGGCGCAGCAAAATTTTCGCGCCGCCAAACGAGCAAAAAACCTCGTGTGGGATCGTTGCGTCCTTGAGCGAAACAAAAAGCATCTGGTTGCGCGCCAGTTCCCCGCCGCGACGAATCGCATCGGCCACTTCGCTCGCCTTGCCCAGCGCATAGCCGACGCGGCCGCGTTTGTCGCCCACGACGACGAGCGCGCTGAAATTGAAGCGGCGTCCGCCCTTGACGACTTTCGAGGAGCGGTTGATGAAGACCACTTTCTCCAGCAATTCTTCCGACGCGCCGCCTTCAAACGAAAAATCCGACCCTTCACCGGCGGGTTTGCCACGGCGGCCGCCGCGGCCGCGCGGACCGCGCTGCTCTGCGCCTTCAGTTTTATTGATTTCAGCCACAGTATTTTTGGTTGAGGTTAAAATTTAAGCCCGGCTTCGCGCGCGGCATCCGCCAGCGCCTTGACCTTGCCGTGATAACGTTTGCCGCCGCGGTCGAAAATGACTTCCTTGATACCCTTGTCCAAAGCACTTTTGGCGGCGATTGCACCGATTGCCTTCGCGCCGTTCACGTTTGCCGTCGCATCCTTCGGCGCGGATTTGCCAACCGTCGAAGCCGCCGCGAGCGTCACGCCCGCCGCGTCGTCAATGAACTGGACGTGAATGTTTTCATTCGTGAAGCAAACCGCCATGCGCGGACGCTCTTTTGTCCCGGAGACTTTTTTGCGAATCCGCCAGCGGCGCAGTTGCTGCAATTTATGTTTCTTTTCCGTTCTCATTTCATTGCGCCACGGATTTTGCCGTGGCAAATTTTTTATTGAACCGTCTTGCCTTCCTTGCGTTGGACGTGTTCGCCCGCATAACGCACGCCTTTGCCTTTGTAAGGTTCAGGCGGATAAAAACTGCGGATTTCCGACGCGACTAGGCCGACAACTCTTTTGTCAGGACCTTCGATGGTCAGTTTGGTGTTTTCCTCGACCGTAACTTTTATTTGGTCGGGAATGTTGTAATTAATCGGATGCGAAAACCCCAAATTTAAGTTGACGACCTTGCCTTGAACGGCGGCTTTGAAACCGACGCCTTGAATTTCCAGCTTCCTGACAAAACCGTCGCTGCAGCCTTTGACCATGTTCCAGACCAACGCGCGGCTCAAACCGTGCAGCGCCTTTGCCTTCGGGTCATCGCCATCGCGGTGAAGCAAAGCTTTGCCGTTTTCGACCGTCAGGCTTGTGCGCGGGGGCAATTCCAGGTTCAGCTTGCCTTTCGGGCCTTCCACCGAAACGTTCCTGCCCGCAACCGCCACCTTCACTTTGGGCGGAATCACAATTGGTATTTTTCCAATTCGCGACATAAAATTTTACCAGATATAGCAGAGCAATTCTCCGCCCAGATTTTTTTTCTTCGCCTGTGTGCCCGTCATCACGCCTTCGGACGTGGACAAGATCGAAACACCCAGACCACCCAGCACGCGCGGGATTTCCGTCGCGCCGACGTATTTGCGCAAACCGGGCTTGCTCACGCGCTTCAACCCCTCGATCACGCTTTTTTTGCCCTGATATTTGAGTTGAATTTTGAGTTTCTTGGCCGTGTCGCCTTCGACGGCAACGTTGCCAACGTAACCTTCGGTCTTCAAAATCTTCGCCACGCTCTCTTTGATGCGCGAGTGCGGCAATTCAACCACCGGCAGCAAGGCGCGTCCGCCATTGCGGAGCCGCGTCAACATATCTGAAATCGGGTCTGTCATATTAAATCGTAATCTTGATCGTCATCACCAACTGGCCTTCGTCACGCCGGGGATCAACCCGTTCAACGCGGCTTCGCGAAACGTCAGGCGCGAGCAGCCGAACTTGCGCAGATAACCGTGGCGGCGGCCGCTGTAAGAACAGCGGTTGACCACGCGCGTCGGACTGGCGTTCTTTGGCAATTTCGACAGGCCGGCATAATCACGCTTCGCCTTCAATTCGGCGCGGAGAGCGGCGAATTTTTTTACCGCCTCCTGCTTCTTCTTATTGCGCTCCATCCATGCTTTTTTAGCCATAAAAAATTATTTTTCAGAAAACGGAAATCCCATCAGCTTCAACAAATCCAGCGCCTCGTCGTTCGTGGGCGCGCTCGTCACAATCGTGATGTCCATGCCCTGCTGCCGCTTGATTTTGTCCAGTTCAATTTCGGGAAAAATCGTCTGGTCGGCCACACCGAAGGTGTAATTGCCGCGACCATCGAACTTGCGCGGCGACAATCCGCGGAAATCGCGGATGCGCGGCAGCGCCGTTGCCACCAGCCGGTCAAAAAATTCATACATCTCGTCCCGGCGCAACGTCACCCGGCAGCCAATCGGCTGGTCCTCGCGCAATTTGAAGTTCGCGATGCTGTGGCGCGACTTGCAAATGGCCGGCTTGCGTCCGGTAATCAGCGACAAATCCTTCGCCGCGTCCTCGACCGCGCCTTTTTCCTGCGACGCGCTCACCCCCATGTTCACGACGATTTTTTCCATCTTTGGAATTTGATGGACGTTCGCGTATTTGCGCTTTTCCTTCAGCGCCGGGGCGACTTCGTTTTTGTATTTTTCGTAAAGTCTGGCTTTCATTTTTTCACGCCACGGACTTTGCCGTGACAAATTTTCATCAGCTTGCCGCCGGCGCGGTCTCCACGCCGCGCTTTTGCGCCCGCGCGTCAAAATCCGCGGCCGTCATCACATTGGAAACGTGGATCGTTCCTTCGCGCTCGACAATCGCGCCTTGCGGATGCTGCTGGCTCTTGCGCGTATGCCGCTTAATCATCTGCACGCCTTCGACGATGACGCGCTGTTTTTTCGGCAACACCGCAATGATCTTGCCGCGCTTGCCCTTTTCTTTTCCGGCCAGCACGACCACTTCCTCGCCTTTTTTCACATGGAATTTCATAGCCATTTCAAAGCACCTCCGGCGCGAGCGAAATAATTTTCATAAACTTCTTGTCGCGCAATTCGCGCGCTACCGGCCCGAAAACGCGCGTGCCCTTCGGGTTCAATTCCTTGTCAATGATCACGCAGGCGTTGCTGTCGAAGCGCAGATACGAACCGTCGCTCCGCGGAATGATTTGCTTCGTGCGTACAATCACCGCGTCGTGGACCTCGCCCTTTTTCACCGTGCCGTCCGGCGCGGCGACCTTGATGTGGACCTTGATCACGTCGCCGATGCCGGCGTAACGCTGGTTGCGGCCCAACACGCCGATGTTCCAGGCGATTTTTGCGCCTGTGTTGTCCGCGACATCCAAACTGGAACGAACTTGCAACATAAAATCAAATCAGGCCGCCGCCGGCGTTTCCACCGCATTGTGCTCGACAATTTCAACGAGCTTCCACCGTTTCAACTTCGACAACGGCCGTGTTTCCTGAATCACCACCAGGTCGCCGATTTTCGCCTCGGCTTTTTCGTCATGCGCGTAAAATTTTCTGTAATCCTTCACGATTTTTTTGAACCGCGGATGCGGAAAGCGGCGCTCGACGCGGACGACAATCGTCTTGGCCATTTTGTTCGAGACGACTTTACCGAAGCGTTCCTTGCGGTTGCCGTGCTTCGTTTCCGGTTGATGGGGAGTTTCAGCCATACAAAAAATCAAACTGTTTTCGCCTTGTTCCGCAGTTGCGAGATGCGTGTTTCAATGCGCGCGATGTCCTTGCGCAACACCGTCAGGCGCGCCGGCTTTTCCAACTGCGCGCTCGCCTGCTGCAAACGCAGGTTGAACATTTCATGGCGCAAATCGCGGCTCTTGGCCGCCAATTCCACCAGCGTCATGTCTTTGGATTCAGAGAATTTCATGTAAATCAACTTGTGTGATGCCGCGAAATGAACTTCGTCTTGATCGGCAGTTTTGTTGCCGCCAAGCGCAGGGATTCACGCGCTTCCACTTCCGTCACTCCGTCCACCTCGAACAAAATGTTCGCCGGGCGAATCACCGCGACCCAGCCTTCCAGCGGCGCCTTGCCCTTGCCCATCCGGGTTTCGAGCGGCTTTTTCGTAAACGACTTTTGCGGGAAAATGCGAATCCACATTTTGCCGTGCCGCTTCATGTTGCGGGCGATTGCCACGCGCGCGGCCTCAATCTGCTTCGCGTCCATCCAGCAACGTTCCAGCGCCATCAGGCCGTATTCGCCAAACGCGACCGTGTGGCCGCTGCTCGCCGTGCCCGCGCGGCTGCCGCGGTGCATTTTGCGAAATTTCACTCTTGCTGGTTGCATTGCCATAACAAAAAATTCTTCTTAAGGTCAATTTGCCGCCACAACGGTTTCTGCTGGTTGCGCCTGGTCTTTTTTCCGTGGTTTATTGTCGCCTTTGCAAATCCAGCATTTCACGCCGAGTTTGCCATAAACCGTGAGGGCCTCGGCGAAACCGTAATCAATGTCCGCGCGCAGCGTGTGCAGCGGGACGCGGCCCCAGTGATACATTTCCACGCGCGCCAGTTCCGCGCCGCCCAAACGGCCGGAGCAGCGAATCTTGATTCCTTCCGCGCCAAAATCTTTCGCCGTCTGCAAAGCCTTTTTCATCGCACGACGGAAGGAAACGCGGCGCTCCAGTTGCAATGCAATGTTTTCGGCGACGAGCTGCGCGTCCAATTCCGGCGTCTTTACCTCGACGATGTCCACGTAAACTTCCTTGCCGGTCATCTTGCTCAATTCTTCCTTGAGCTTGTCAATTTCCGAACCTTTGCGGCCAATGACGACGCCGGGACGCGCGGTCAGAATTGTTACGCGGCAGCGGCTGGTCGCGCGTTCGATCAAAATTTTCGGCACCGATGCCGTTTCGAGTTTCTTTTTGAGAATCTCGCGGATTTTACGGTCTTCGGTCAGAAGCGCGCCGAATTCTTTTTTGCCGGCAAACCATTTCGAGCGCCAGTCCTTGTTGACGGCGACGCGCAGACCGATTGGATTTGTTTTTTGGCCCATATTATTCGTCGGACAAGGTGATTTTAACGTGGCAGCGGCGCTTGATGATTGGACCGGCGGAACCGCGCGCCTTGGGAGTGAACCGCTTGATGCTCGTCGCCGTTCCCGCGACCGCCTCCTTGATTCGCAAATTCTCCGGTTTGAGCTTGTTGTTGTTCTCGGCGTTGGCGATGGCCGATTTCAAGGTCTTGGAAACCACGCGCGCACCCTTGCGCGGCACGACCGCGAGCACCGCCTGCGCGTGCAGCGCCGGCAGACCCTGAATCTGCCGGACGACCTCGCGCATTTTCTGCGCGGACATCGGCACATTTTTCATGATTGCGAAAACTTCCATAAAATTATTTGGCCTCTGCCTTGGCCGTGTGCGCGCCGTGCTTCTTGAACACGCGCGTCAGCGAAAATTCGCCGAGCTTGTGGCCGACCATGTTTTCCGTCACGAACACCGGATTGAAAACCTTCCCGTTGTGAACGTTGAACGTCAGGCCGACAAAATCCGGCGTGATGGTCGAACGCCGCGACCAGGTCTTGATCGGCGTCTTGGACTTCGCGTCCTTCGCCTTCTGGATTTTTTCCAGCAGATGAAAGTCCGCGAACGGGCCTTTTTTAATCGAGCGTCCCATGTTTCAAATTATTTTATTATTTCGTTTTTACCGGCAGTCCGTTTCGCCGGACGACGATAAATCTATTCGAGTATTTGTATTTCACGCGCGTCTTGCCGCCTTTGGCGACAAAACCCCACGGCGACACCAATTGCTGCCAGCCGCCGCCGCCCTTGGATTTTCCCTGGCCGCCGCCGTTCGGGTGATCCACCGGATTGCGCGCCATGCCGCGCGTGATGCCGCGATGGCCGCGATGCCGCGTGCGACCCGCCTTGCCCAAAATGACATTTTCGTGCTCGGTGTTTCCCACCTGACCAATCGTCGCGTAACACTCCTCATTGATTTTGCGGATTTCGCCCGACGGCAGGCGGATTTGCGCATAACCTTCGTCGCGCGACATCAACGTCGCCGCGCCGCCCGCCGAACGGACCATTTGCCCGCCACGACCGGGAGTGATTTCAATGTTGTGAATCGCGATGCCGACAGGAATTGATTTGAGTTGCAGCGTGTTGCCGATTTCAGGAGGCGCGCTGGGGCCGCTGGAAATTTTCCCGCCGACTTTGATCCCGACCGGCGCGATGATGTAGCGTTTTTCGCCGTCGGCATATTGCAGCAACGCCAGCCGGGCCGAACGCATCGGGTCATATTCAATCGCCGCGACCGTTGCCTCCACGCCGTGTTTGTTGCGCTTGAAATCCACGAGCCGGATTTTCTGCTTGTGGCCACCTCCGATGCCGCGCGCGGTCACGCGACCATAGGCGTTGCGGCCGCCGGTCTTTTTGCGAATCTCGACGAGCGATTTCTCCGGCGTCGTCTTCGTAATGTCGCTAAAGTCCGCGATCGTAATGTATCGCGTGGACGGCGTTAGCGGTCTAAATGTTTTAACTGGCATAAATGCAAAAGTTTTTCAGCAACTTTGAAGCGGCAGGCCATCATTCCTGTTCCGGTGGGAAATCAGTTATCGGTCTGCAACTATGCTGTCCTGCCGCCCTTTCAGGTGACGAGGAGCGCGTAAACTATCAAACTCGCAATGGATTGCAAGCGATTTTTTGAAGTTTTTTTGGACACTCCAAATCGCGTGAAAGCCGCCGCCAAAATGAGCCATGCGTGCTTCAGCGCGTGGAGAAACTGGCCCAGTTCACCAGCCAGAAAATCAAAATCGTCGCCACAATTACAATCACCAGCAACAACCCGGTCAAAAACCGGATTTGCTTTTGGTGGGCTGAAAGGTTCCGTTTGTGGCGATGATTGATTCCGCGGAACATGGCTTTTTGCTTATCCCGCCAGTTCTTTGGCGATCATGCAGATACGCGGGGAAGCGGAGTGCGGTAGTTGTCCAGGTCGCGGCCTGTTGCCCGCTCGTGAATCTGAAACCCCGACAGCAAAATGGTCGCGGCGTCGCCGTCCGCAACGTCCTGCACGTAGCTGGCCTGCGTTCGCAACAGGGCGATCAGAGTGGTGCGCGCGATAATTCTGGCACTGCTGATCTGAACGCCGCCCCGCTTCATGGCGGCAATGGCCTTATGAAAGGCCATTTGAGCGGAACGGATGCTCGTCAACGCGATGGCGGGCTTGGGAAACGCCGCGTTGCCCGTCATTTTCATGACGACGTTGACGGCGAATCCATCCAGTTCCGCGTCCGGCAATTGCGCGAACGCCAGCGAAATATAAGCAATATCCATTGTCCAATCTTTCCAATTAAGTAATGTCATTTCTCGTATTGGGCTTTCACAATGAAAGCCTCTATAGATAATACGAGGCAAAAAGGGGAATCTTTCAAAAATCTTCGGAAAAATGAAACGGGCGGAAATTCCATTGAAATACGCGCCTTTTTGTTTTGGCAAGCGCGGCATTTGGCGATTAACTGGCGCCATGCAAATCGTCCTCGACTATTTGAAACAAAACCAGGCGCGCTTCGTCGCCGAACTTTGTGAATTTCTCCGCTTCCCCAGCGTCTCCGCAC
>DATJRH010000044.1:0-39548 GCA_035504945.1 Candidatus Aquilonibacter sp.
AAGGTCCTCGGCGCGGACACGCTGCTGCTCGGCCTCGGTTTGCCGGGAGACAACGCCCATTCGCCGAACGAAAAATTTGATCTGGACTGTTTTGAAAGCGGCCAGCGCATGAGCGCGTTATTGTGGCGGGAATTAAGCCATGTATAATCACATTTCATTTGGCTGATGCCACATGAGGCGCATCGACCACGCTGAAGGCGCGAAAGCACGGTTCACCCAAATCGGTCGCCCCGCAGTTACCGTTTTTTTGTGGACAATTGCGAGGCGGGAGAAATGAAGTCGAGTTCGCGCTGGATAACTAGCGGCTTAACCGCCAGATTTTTGAGGGGGAAATTGACAAACCAAAATTGCGAACTAAGGTGAATTTTTTGTGGCCAACTTGCGGCGTGACACAGGAATGTGAACCCGGTTGCCTGCAATCTGAATATGCGAAAACTCAAATTATCGTTCCATGTCTGGCTGGCAATTTCAGCCGCAAACATCGTGGCTGGGAACGCCGCCGGAGAATCGGTCCTGACCTACCATAATAACAATGCCCGCACGGGCGCGAACACGAACGAAACCCAGTTGACGCTGGCGAACGTTAACACCAACAGCTTTGGTCTTTTGATGAAGTATCCGGTGGACGGATATGTTTATACCCAGCCGCTGTTTGTGCCCGGGGTGAAAATCCCGGGCAAAGGCACAAGGGACGTGGTGTATGTGGCGACGGAAAATGACAGCGTTTATGCCTTCGACGCCAACAGCAACACTGGGCCGGAGAGAGGACGGTTGTGGCATGTAAGCCTGGGAGAGGGCGTGGATGTAGTGACGAACCATGAATTTGGCGGGCGGTCGCATCATGGCGTGCTGCAAGACATGCTGCCGCGGGTGGGCATCACCGGAACGCCCGTCATTGATCCCGTGTCGCAAACCCTATACGTGGTGGCGCTGACCCGCGTGGCGACGGCGACGGCGACGAATTTTTACCAACACCTGCACGCGCTGGACCTAGCCACGGGCGCGGAAAAGCCCGGCAGCCCAGTACTGGTGGGAGCTACCTGTCGGGGAACGGGCATGGACAGCTCCAACGGAGTGGTGACTTTTGTGACCCGGCAGCAGAATGAACGCTGCGCCCTGACACTGGCCGGCGGCATCCTGTATATCGCTTATGGCAGTTATGCGGACACGGATCCCTATCATGGGTGGATACTTGGTTACAATCCCGCCACTCTACAACTGTTGACAAACTATATCTTCAACATCACGCCCAACGCGACGAAAGCCGTCTTTGGCCCCCATGCGGGGGAAGGCGGGCTGTGGATGGCGGGCGGCGGATTATGTGTAGATGACCAGACCAACTTATATTTTGAAGTGGCCAACGGCAGTTTTGACGCCAACACGGGAGGGGTGGATTATGGCGACAGTTTCGTAAAGCTCTCCGCGTCGAACGGGCTGGCAGTAGCTGATTATTTCACGCCCTTCAATCAGGCCGAATTGCAGGCAGGGGATGTGGATTTGGGGTCTGGCGCGCCGGTTTTGCTGCCGGACGATGTAGGAAGCGCAGCCCACCCGCACTTGATAGTTGGCGGCGGGAAGGAGTCAAAGATTTACCTGGTGGATCGCGACCACATGGGCCATTACAACGCCACGAATAACAGCCAGATTGTTCAGTCTTTTGAAATCAATGACGGCAAGTTGTTCAGCACACCGGCCTATTTCAACTACACGATTTATGATCAGGGCATCGGCGGCGTATTGGAGGCCTTCGCCATCAACAACGGCCACATTGATCCCACACCCACTTCCACAACCATGACCAGCTTCAGCGGTTTTGGCACCACGCCGTCCATTTCGGCCAACGGCTTGAGCAACGCAATTGTCTGGACGATTCAATCCGACGGTGCGGTTTGGGGCAGGCCGGCGATTTTACACGCCTACAACGCCACCAATCTGGCCGTGGAATTATACAACAGCGGCCAGTTGCCCGACCGCGACAATCCCGGCAACGCCGTCAAAATGACCGTCCCGACCATCGCCAACGGCAGGGTCTTTGTGGGCGCGCAATACGCCTTGTCCATTTTCGGGAATGGAATTTTTCTGCCCGACCCGGTCGTCTCACCCAAGGGCGGCAACTTCGCCAATCAGGTCACGGTGACGCTGACGGACGCCATGCCAAACGTCTCGATTTATTACACCCTGGATGACAGCACGCCTACGTCCGATTCCACCCTTTACACCGGGCCATTGGCAGTAACGAACACTTTAAAGCTCAAGGCGGTCGCCATCAAAACGGGAGCGGTCAACAGCGGCGTGACCGCCGCCGCTTTCCTCAACACTGCCGCCGCCGGACACGGCACCGGGCTGTTGAGCCAATACTGGAAGGGCGCGGACTTCGACACGCCGCCAACCCTGACTCGAACAGACGCGGTGGTGAATTTCGATTGGGAAACCGGCGGACCCGTGGGGCCGGGAAGTTTCAGCGCGCGCTGGGAAGGCTCGGTGCAGGCGCTGGACAGCGACACTTACAATTTCATGACCGTCACCCGCGGCGGCGTACGCCTGTGGATCAATGGCCGGCTGATTATTGATGACTGGACGGCTCCCTCATTCTGGACCACCAACAGCGTCGAGGTTCCGCTCCAATCCCAGCAATTTTACAATCTACAAATGGATTACCTCTCAAGTGAAAGTGGCGGCGGGGAGAAACTATTTTGGAGCAGTCCTTCCATCAGCCGGGAAATCATCCCCCAATCTCAACTCTATCCCTACATCAATCCCCCGCCGACCATTACCTTGGTGCGGCCGCCTACCGATGACACTTATGTGGGCAGCGCCAGCGTGACCTTGGGAGCGGATGCTGAAGCACCGGAAAACGACATCGTCAAAGTTGACTTCTACGCCAACGCCAACCGGCTCGGCACTTTGAGCAACAGCGTTTATGCGCCGATTTATGCAATTACCACGACCGGTTTGAATCCCGGCAGTTACGTCCTTACCGCCGTCGCCACCGACGGCAGCGGCCTAGTCAGCACTTCGGCTCCGGTCAAAATCACCGTCACCACCGGCAGTGGCCGGCCCTACGGCCTGACCAACCGGGAAGTTGCGCTGGCGTATTTGAACATGCCGGCCACTTACAACAGCGGCGCGCTGCCGCGATTGCTTTCCGAGACCGGGGTCTATCGCGACACGCTTCATCGCATCCCAACCAGTGGATTGATTCCTTATGCGCCCAACGTGCCCAAGTGGTCGGATGGCGCGGTGGCAAGCGATTATCTGGCCGTGCCCAACACCGGCGGGGTCATCACGCCAGACGAACAACTGCGATTGCATCCCACTGACGCCTGGACTTTTCCTGATGGAACTGTTTTTGTCAAAAACCTTGATCTTACCGTAGATGAAACCAATCCGAAAGCTCCCCGGCGGCGTTTGGAAACACAGATATTGGTCCGGGATGCCAACGGCGGCGTTTATGGCGTGATTTACAAATGGCGGGCGGACAACAGTGATGCCGACCTGCTCCTCACCAGTTCGAATGAAGACGTTCTGGTCACCAACGCGGACGGCGTCAGCATCCGGAAGTGGTATTATTGCAGCCCGTCGGATTGCCTGACTTGTCACACGCCCGGCGCCGGCTACGTGCTGGGAGTCAACACCCGCCAGTTGAACGGGAACTTCACATATCCCAGCGGAATCACCGACAACCAGATTCGCACCTTGAACCGGCTGGGACTTTTCAGCCCGGCCATCAATGAGGACAACGTTGCCGGTTATGCAAGGCTCTACGCGCTCACGAATTCGGGCGCATCGCTGGAAGAACGCGCGCGTTCCTACTTGAACGCCAACTGCGCGCAATGCCATCGTCCGGGCGGCGTAGGCAGTTACGATGCGCGCTACGACACGCCCCTCAAAGAGCAGCACATTGTCAATTATCCGGCGATATTTCCGCTGGTGGGCCGCGGCAACGCATTTATTGTCAAGCCACGGGACGTCGAGGATTCCATTCTCTGGCTGCGAATCAGCAGCCTTGAGCCAACGGTCAAGATGCCGCCGCTGGCGCACAACCTCGTTGACACCAATGCGGTAAAGTTGATCGGCGACTGGATCAACAGTCTGCCCGCTCCAGCGTCAAATCCCTAACCTGGCCTTGTCCCGTTTTTGTGGATATCAAAGGCGCGAGCCTGGCCGCCATTGTGAGCGCCAACGGCCATGGGCTGGCGGTGTGATTTTCGCTCGCCAATCATGCTAATTGGCCGACAACGCGGGATTATGCACTTCACAAATAATCAACCATCAAGGGAAGGAAACGGGCTGAATCCGTTTTTGAAACGGCCTAGCGGCTCGTTTTTTTCACGTTCGCCGGTCTCGAATTTTTCATCGTGGCTTTCCAGTCCGGTGGCGGCTTTACGTTCATCGCACGGCGCAATGCTTCACGAGGAGGCAGGGAGCATTGCAGCGGCGGTTCGTGCTTTGTTTTGCTCACAAAATCATTAAAGCACAAAACCCCTTAATTTTCAATGGTTTTTCATTTCAAAAAAAGTATTGGCATAAAGGATTAAAATGAGCATATTTTGCTTCAGGCGAATCATGGCAAAACTGAAAATTCCAGCAACAGAATATGAAGTTCTTGCGAAAATCGCAGAACTGAGCGATACGGCTTTTGCTGAATTTTTTAAGGCAATCTCCGAATCTGACACCAAGATTCTTCGCATGGATTTTTCTGAACAATTAGCCCCGAAGGTTTTATCCATACCAGACTAGGCGTTGGGAGCCAGACCCAAACGGCGTATATTACTGGCCAATTCAGAATCGGGAATATACCGTAGAGTGTTTTGTTGAAATGTTTGAATCATTAGGGTATAAAAAATGCAAATGCTCCATTAAGAATAGAAGATTTGAAAAAGTAGCGGTGTATTATGACCCTGTGGGCTGCGATGAGGCAGTTGATAATTTTGGTTTTTGGCATCCTGAAATTCCGCCTGATTTCCCAACCCATGCAGCCAAGCAGCTCCCTAGAGGAACATGGAACAGTAAATTGGGAGATTGGGAAGAAATTGAACATGGAACACTAAAATGCCTAAGCGGAACGGATAATACTGGAAAACGAGTCTCATATGGTAAGCCAATTCAGATTCTAAGAAAATCAATTACTTCACCAGATTAACACGAATTCGTTTTCTTCCTAACGGGATTCGCGGTGCGCGCTCCTTAAGCATTCAGTCGTAATTCTTTTGAACTTTGGTTAGTCATGCGGCTTGCCGATATGTCAGCCGTTTTCCCTCAACCTTTTGAATTCCATTTATTGTGCGCTCGCCGTCTGTCATTTCACGGCAATTGTGGCGATGGTCAAACTCTGCCAGATACAACGGCAAATGCTGTTCGCTAATATGGTGGAACGTGCCGACCACACCGCGCTTTAGCAGCGAGAAAAATCCCTCAACTCCATTTGTCGTAACCAGCCGGTTTTTTTCACGGCGCACATATTCTTTGGCGGAATGTTTGACGACGTAATGATTGAATTTCGGTTCAAGGCCGCGATAGGCAAAATTGTCGTCGGTATTAACATCGGCGCAAATCGTCACGTTGTCTTTGATGACTTGCTTGAGATTTTTTCCGGTGACATGACGCATGACTTGGCTGCGGACTTTGCCGCCGCGTTGAAGCAATGACACGACCGGCACTTTATTTTGTTTTGAGCCACGACCAACGCCGGACTGTTTTCCGCCAATGTAGGTTTCATCCACTTCAATCGTGCCGGAAAGTTTTTCACTGAATGACGGGTCTTTCAAAGCGAAGCGGATGCGATGCGTCATAAACAACGCCGTGCGATAGCTGCCAAGTTCCAAATTGCGTTGCAATTGGAGCGAGCTAATCCCCTTTTTGGAACTGCAAATCAGATACCAAGCAATCAGCCATTTGCGAAGCGGGATATGGCTGTCCTCGAATATCGTGCCAACGGTGACGGTGAATTGTTTCTCGCAGGACGAACACCAGCGCAGACCGGCGCGGACTTTCTTTGCTGGATTGGCCGCGATGGTTGAAAACTTGGATTGGTCGGAGCATTTGCAATGTGGACACACAATGCCGCCTTTCCAGCGTATGCCTTCAAGATGTTCGCGGGCGGTTTCATCCGTCGGGAACTGGTCAATTATTTGAATCAGCGTCAGGTCTTTTTGCTCTTTCGTTTTCATGGCTAAAATATCGCATAAAGCCAATTGTTTGTCAAGTGCATAATCCCGCGACAACGAAAAAAGTTCTTGAAAAACGACTCAAGCGTGATAACGTCAGATGCATCGTTAAAGTTAAACAAAAAGAAATAAAAATATGAACTGGATCAAACCGGAATTTGAAGAGATCAGCTTGAACATGGAAGTCACGGCTTACGTGAACGCCGGCAAATAAGGACCAAAGCCGCTGATAATTGCGGCGCGCGTCAATTGCCGTGCAAGTTCGAGTCCTTGGTTCCGCTGCGGGCGGAGGAATTCCGCAGTGGAATTGTAATTGTTTCAATTGTTGCCAAGCCCGTCGGAGTGGGGATTTTCTGAGTCAATCTTCAGTGACAGTTTCCGCCGACGGCAAAAAATGGTTGTTGCTGAACGCCTCGCCGGATTTGGTTTTTCAGTTCGCCTCTTTTCCGAGACTTTCCCCTCAAGAAAAAAAATTTCGCGGCAGCGCGGTGCAAGCGGTGATTTTGACCGACGGGGAAATGGATCATGTTGCTGGCTTGCTTTCGTTGCGTGAGCAAAAATCCCTTCGGCTGGTTTGCACGCGCGCAGTCGAAAATTTGCTGACGAGCCAGTTTCCGCTGCTGCCAACTTTGGAAAAATATTGCCGAATTCATCATTCCACTTTCCCCGTCCGCATCGCCGGCATCCAGGTTTCAGCCTTGGAATTGAAAACGGACAAAGCGCCGCCCTACGCCCGCCGACGGACGCGAAGCGGAGATGTCGTCGGCCTCCGAATTCAAGCGGGAGGTAAGCGCTTTGTTTATCTTCCGGGACTGCCGACAATCAACCGGACGGTGAATGATTTTGTCGCAGGCTGCAACTGTCTGCTGGTGGACGGCACCTTTTGGTCGGAGCGAGAAATGATTGCGCCCGGCTTGTCCCAGCGCACGGCGCGAGACATGGGGCATGTGCCGATTGACGGCATAAGCGGCAGTCTGGAATGGTTGCGCGCCCTGAAAATTCCGCGTAAAATTTATACTCATATTAATAATACCAATCCAATTTTGAAAAAAGACTCGCGCGAGCGAAAAATGGTTGAGCGGGCAGGCGTGGAAGTTTCCTCTGACGGAATGGATATTCGCCTATGAAAAGTTCCAAGCGCGTTTCCGGTAATTCTCCCTGGCCAACGGACGAATTTGTCGCCCGTCTTCGCCGCGTGGGCACGACTTACCACGACCGGCATCCGTTTCATGTTTTGATGAATCAAGGCAAGCTCACCCGCCGACAATTACAAGGCTGGGTGGCCAACCGCTTTTATTATCAGACGCAAATTCCCGTCAAGGACGCGGCGATTCTCTCGAACTGCCCGGAGCGCGAACTGCGGCGCGGCTGGATTCAGCGTATCACGGACCACGATGGCACGGACACTGACATTGGCGGCATCGAAAAGTGGCTGCGGCTGGGCGAGGCCGTTGGGTTGAAACGCGGAGAACTGCTCGCGCAATCGCGTCTGCTGCCGGGCGTTCGTTATGCGGTGGATGCGTATGTCACGTTCTGCCACACGCAACCGTGGATCATCGCGATGGCTTCGTCGCTGACGGAACTGTTCGCGCCAACGTTGATGGCCAAACGCATCGCCGCGTTTGAACAATATTATCCGTGGGTGAAGGAGGAAGGCCTGCGCTATTTTCGCGGGCGATTGACCCAGGCGCCGCGTGACGCCAATTTCGCCCTTCGTCTGGTTGTCGAACGCTGTCGCACCCGCGAGTTGCAGGAACAAGCCGTGGCGGCGTTGAAATTCAAATGCGAACTGCTTTGGGCCATGCTCGACGCCATGCACTTCGCCTATGTTCTGAACCGCAAAAAATAAAATGACGCCTCCCGCCGACACTTCCAAGCCGTGTCTCGCCGACAAGGCGCGGCTGAAATGGGACGCCGTTCGCGAAAAGCATCTGCTGCTGTTTCCCGAAGGTGTGCTCGTGCTCAACAAAACCGCGCACGACGTGCTGGCGCTTTGCGACGGCCGGCGCGATGTTGCAGAAATTATCAAAACGCTCGCCGCACGATACGCGACCGAAGCGAATGCGATTACCGGAGACGTGAAGGAAATTTTACAACGGTTGCTGGAAAAAAGTTTTGTCATCTTGAACGAGTGATGACATGGAAACGCCGCGTCCATTTTCCCTGCTTTGCGAACTGACGTATCGTTGCCCGCTGCAATGTCCCTATTGCAGCAATCCGATCGGCTTCGCCCGCCACCAAGATGAACTGGACACGGAGGAATGGCAGCGTGTTTTGACCGAAGCGGCGGCTTTGGGTGTGGTGCAAGCGAATTTTTCAGGCGGCGAACCGCTGTTGCGCGCCGACGCGCCGCAAATCATCCGGCACGCGCGCAATCTGGGGCTTTACACCAACTTGAGCACCGGCGGCACTTTGTTGACGGAAAAACTGGCCGGACAACTGTGCAAAGCCGGCTTGGACAGTTTGCAGGTCAGTATTCAAGACGGGGACGCGGAGAATTCCGACCGCATGGCCGGAGGCGCGCCGTCGTTTGAAAAAAAAATCCGTGCGGCGCGGCTGGTCAAGTCCACGGGGTTTTCACTAACAATCAATGTGGTGTTGCAGCGGCAGAACATCAGCCGCATCGAAGCCATCATCGCACTCGCGGAAGAACTCGGCGCGGAACGGCTGGAACTGGCCAATACGCAATTCAACGGCTGGGCCTTGAAAAATCGCGCGGCACTGCTGCCGACGCGCGCGCAGGTGGAAAACGCGACGGAGGTGTCACGTGCGGCGCGTGAACGGCTGAAGGGCCGGATGGAAATTCTTTATGTGCTGCCCGATTATTTCGAGCAATTTCCCAAGCCTTGTCTTCACGGCTGGGGGCGCGTCTTTTTGACCGTGGCCGCCGATGGCACGGTGCTGCCATGCCAGACCGCGCGAGAGATTCGCGGATTGAAGTTCGACAATGTGCGCGGGCGCTCGCTTGAAAAAATCTGGTTTGAGTCGGACACCTTCTGCAAATTTCGCGGGACCGACTGGCTGCCCGAGCCGTGCCAAAGCTGTCCGCGCAAGGAAATGGATTTTGGCGGCTGCCGTTGTCAGGCATTCCTGCTGGCCGGCGATGCCGCCGTCACCGATCCGGTCTGTTCGCTCGCGCCCAAACACCATTTGATCACGGAGGCGCTGGCCGAATCTGAAGCCGGCACGAATGGAAAATTGATTTATCGAACTGCCCAATCTTCGTTGCGAATTTCTGAAGCCGACGGCGGATGATCGGTGATTTGCCCGCAACTAACTTTTGGGGCACCAGACTTCAATCGCGCAAACGTCTCGTTTATGGCAACTGCAACAGGTAAAACAACTGCGCGGAATTCGGATTTATCGGATTGGTAAACATAAAATTGCCGCTGCTGTCAAACGGGTTGGTCGCGATTGGAGTCCATTGGCCCAAAGGCAGGGCGACGTTCGTGGAAACCAGCACATAATACGTTCCGTTGGGCAATCCGTTGGAACCGCTGAAAATCAAGTTGCCTTCCGAAAGCGAGAACGCGCCGATGCGCGGCGTGACGGTGGTGCTGGGCGCGATGACGAGATCGATTCTGTCTTGGGCGGAATTGTTCACCAGGCTGGCGGAAAAACCCGCCGGCAACGCGCCTTTGACGAAATTGGCGGCGACCGAGCCGGCGAAGGAATTGTAGGCGATGAGCGGAAAATTGGTGACGCCGCTGACGTTGGCCGCGGAATCAATGGCGATGGTGTTGACGCCGCTGGCAATGAGACTGCCGACAACGATGTTCGTGACGACGGACGCGCCGTTGAGATTCAGATGCAACGTCGAATTGGCCGCAGCCAAAGTGCCGCTGCTGGCAGTGTTGGTGACGATCAGCGTGCCGCCGTTCAGCGCGATGGTGGATGTGCCACCACTGCCAGCGATAATGCTATTCGCCAAAACCACGCCGCCGTTGATGTTGAGCGTGCCGGTGGTGGTGCCGGTGCCGCTTTGTTGCGCCAGTACCAAGCGGGTGTTGACCTTGAGCGTGGCGGAACCGAGGACATTGATTACTCCCGTGGCCGCGCCGGTGCTGGTTCCGCTCCAACCATTCGTCACGGTATTTGCATCAATGGTGCCGGCGCTAAAATTCAGCGCACCCGTGGCGGAGGCGGAATTGCCGCCGACGCCGATATTCAAGCTGCCAATCGTGGCATCCACCGAGCCGCCGGTGAAGTCATTGGTGCCGTAACAACTGCTGCTGCCGCCGCTGGCCACCAAGGCATAGTCGGCAATGCCCCAGTAGGACACGCGGCTGGTTCCGTCTGCGCCGCGAAAATAAGCCGCAGGACTGCTCAAGCCATTTTGAAAGAGCATTTCCGCGCTGGACTTTTGATTGCCCACATCCACAGCGTCGGCAAAAATAACGTTGGTCTGCCCCAAATAAAGGAAGGAATTGGTCGTGTTGTTGGCATTGTTGCCGACCAACAGGCTGTTGTCCTCGCCGATGCCACTCAAGGCGACGAAATTGGTCTGGGCCAGAATCAAAGTGCCGTTGTTGGCATTATGGGCCGTGGGAACTGGCCGACCGCTGACCCCGACAAAAATGCCACTGACATTGGTTGCCATGAAAGTGGCCAGCCCAGACAGATTCAAGACGGCCGTGTTGGTGAGTTCATTGTCCGACTCCTGACAGGCAACCACCAAACTGCCGCCGTTGGTCAGGAGCAAGGCGCCTTGACCACGAACAACGACATCCCATAAATTGGCCGCGCCGCCATTCTCAGTGGCATTGGTGTTGGCCACCAACAATCCATTAGTCACCGTCAGGATGTTCCCAAGCGGAATGTCCGTGGTGTGATATGCCATTCCACTGCCGCCATAATTGGTATACTGGAGCGCGGCAATGGTGAAATTCTGATTGACGTAGCTGGTGTCGGAGTTGGTGTTAGCTGCGTCGCCAGTCGCGTTAAACACCACGTTGTTCGCCGGGCCGGGCGGGCCGTAGCCGCCGGCGGTCACGTTGGTCCAGTTTAACGCTGTGGACCAGTTGTTGTCGCTGCCGCTCCCGGAAGTCCAAATAAGTGTGCTCGGAAGCAAGCCATACACGACCAGTTCACTTGACCCCGGAACATAAACTTTTCCATTGGCAATGGTTGGAGAACAAAATTTCACGAATTCGCCAAACGCATCGCGGGCCGCATCGTTTGTGCTGTCCCACAATTCAGTTGGCATTTGGGCCGCATTATAGGCCCGCAACGTGCCGCCGTTGCTGTTGTCAATCACCCAAAGAATGCCATTCGTGTTGCCGTTGGCCGAGAGCGAGACACCGCCGGGGCTGTTGTTGCCCTGTTTTACGGAACCTGTCGCCAGCGGGGTGGTTTGAATGTTGGTTCCGGTGTAGCTGAACACCGTGGTATAGCCGCTGCCGCAGGAGAGGTAGACGAATTGATTGGTCGGCCCGTTCCAATAAACCGGACACTGGCCGATGCAGCCTGTTGCCGGCGTGGCGGCAAATTCCTGGATAATATTGGTGTCACTCGCGCCGTTCTGTGTGAAATGTCCGAAATTAGTCGAGTTCAAAACATAATTGGTGCCGAATTTTCCAAGCCCGATCACCAAAGGCGGCGAGCCGGGCAGCAACACCGGCCCACCGGAGCCGATGTCTTTGTCACCCGAACTTAGCGCGTTTGCGTTCCAAGGCGCAAACCAATCAGCCACCGCCAGCCCGTTCGTGGTGCTCAACTTGAGAAAGCATTGCCCGTAATCCGAGCCGCCGGAATTTGCGTCGAAAGTGCCGTTGCCGGTCATGACATAGATGTTGCCGTTGGTGTCGGCGGCAGGCGCCATGCCGCAAGACCAGAGAGCTCCCTCGTTATTGAGGCTGGCGGGCGTGGTATTGAAAACTGTGACCTGCGCAAGGTTGGTGGCGTTGTAGCCAATCAGCCAGCCGTTGTAAGGTTTCGAATCCTGATGCGAGCCGAACCCCAGATAAACGACGTTGCTTAACAGCAGCAGCCCCGGGCGCTGAAGTTGGTGCTGGTTGTTAAATGATATGCCTCCCACCGTTGCTTGAATGTTTGTCGGCCCGCCAAATTTTTCCGAGCCGTTTGTAAGAGACAGCGCGTGCAAGGTGTTTAAAATATTGTTCGAGACGCTATTCGTTGTCTTGGCTTCCACATAAATCGTGCCGGTGTTCGTGTCAATCACCGGTGTGCTGGTGATGCCGACGAGTGGCGAAATGTTACTGCCACTGTCCACCAAGGCGGCGGGAACGGGAGTTCCCAGATTTACATGCCATAACAGGCTGCCATTGTCCGCGTCGAACGCATAGACACTGTTGCTTTCCGTGCAGACGAAAACAACGTTGTGTGACTGATTGGAAATGGACAGACCTTGGACGTAAAGCGGCTGGGCGTAGATCTGGCCGTCCACTGGGCAGGTAAACAACTCGCCGAAATCATTCGCATTTACATTGGCGGGCGTCAACATGGTTTCCTGTAAATTTGCCCCATCGCGGGAAAGGTCATTATGCTGGGTCAGCACGTCCACCGCGCCGGCGCGAGGTGAGGACAGCAGCCAAAATGTAAGGGCGAAGCCCATCCCGCCCATCAACCAATAAAGCCTCAAATTTAGAAGCTGTGATTTCATAAATAAGTTTTATCCATTACGGACACAAAAAGTCAATAATAACTTGCGCGCTTTTTGCCGTCACGTTGTTGGGAATGGATTTCGTTTCGCCGTCATTTGACTTCGGTTCATCCGCCTGAAATTTTGACTCATCGCGGGAAAGTTTATTCGATTTATTACGGCACATTCTGTTCGCCTTCACCCCCCGCGCTAAAGATGGGCAGGAAAGAAATTGTACCCATCTAATCCCAAGACAGTCTGTTGGGTGGGGCGCCGGGCCCAACATAAAGTAAAAATCGCGTGCGGGTTCACCAACTCCATGTCACGCCGCCATAAATGGAGCGTCCATCGCCCGGGTGAAAGACTTGCGGGTCGGCTGGATTTTGCCCGTTGGGAATTGGATCAACTGAGGCGGCGTAATTTTCACCCGTCAGATTTTCCGCTTCTATAAAAATGGAGAATTTTGATTTTCCCCACTTGCTGGCAAATCCGATTTTGAATCCAAGCAAAGCGTAAGCTCCAGCATAAAGCGTGTTTTGCTGGTCAACCGGATAGCTGGAGAGATTGCATTGGACATTTGGGCCGGCGTAAAATCCGCACGGCGCTTGATACATCAATTCCGCCTCGTATAGATGGATGGGAATTGCAGCAAGACGATTGTTGCCATAAACCGGATCATGATCGAAATGAAAATCGTTGAGCGTATAGGTCTGATTCAAGGTCAGCCGTTGCCCGGTTTCGTCTTTTACCCCTTTGGAATTCCACAGTTCGACATCGAGACCGGCTTCAATACCCTGATGATAAGAGCGGGCAACATTGACATCGCCGCGGTCTTGTCCCAAGGCATTGTAAAGGTCCTGTAGTTCATCCCGAACCCAGGAATGGTAGAGCGCCAAATCCCAATTGAAACGCCCGTGTTTGCCGCGCGTGCCGAGTTCAAGCGTCCAGGCGTGTTGCGGCTCCAGCGGCGTGTAGGTAAGACTGACGTCGCTGCCATTGTCAAACGTGACCATGTTGTCGAAGGATGGTGGTTGAAAGGTGCGACTGAAATTGATGAAGGCTTGACTCTGATCGTTCAATTCGTAAAGCAACCCGATTTTTGGATTCAAACCGAAAAAAACATTTTTGTGGGACTGGTTACCATCCAAGGTGTCGTTGAAGTAGTCATAAAAGTGGCGCACCACGTAAATCGCCTGAATGCCCGTCAACACCGATAATTTCTCCGTGAGGTAATGCTGGTTTTCCAAATACAACGGCACATTGACCGACAGTTCAAGGTCCTTGGCGATGGTCGCGCCCTCCTCGCCGGCATCATTTGCATAATTGTGATCCTGCTCGGTTTCAAACGCCGGGCTTAAACCAGCCGTGAGAATGTTTTGCCGCCCGAAAAGCAAGCCACGGGTGACAGAATTTAAGCTGAGACCTCCATCATCTGCGTGATAGGTCTGGATGCCTTGTTCAAGATTCGTCGGCGAATAATACCCTTTCTCCTCCAGCTCGCGATGCCACCAATACACGCTGGCATCCAGTTCATGGCCATCTTTTTCATAGCTCATCTTGTCGGCGAGCCGCACGTAATACCATTGCTTGTTGTAGTCCAACGGAACGGCATTTGTGTCGGCCTGCTGCGGATTATCCTGCATCTGCGGTTGGGTCAATCCTCCGGGCAATTGACGATCTGTCTGATCCGTCGTCAGATAAAAGCGATTTTCAAGATTGTCATTGAATTTATATCCCAAGTCTGTGAACAAAAGTTCGGTGTTCTCGCGACTATGCACGCGATAGCCACTGCGGTAGCGTCCCGACACTGAAGCGTAATAATCAAATGGCCCGTCAACACCACCGGAACTGATTTGGCCGCGCAGAAAACCGTAACTGCCCGCTTCCAGCCGGATTTGAAATGGGTCGGCATCGTAACCGGTTAGTGGAACGAGATTAATCGCGCCACCCATTGTCAGCGCGCCATATTTGAAAGCATCGGCTCCACGATACACTTCCGCGTATTTCACGGTGTCCACATCAAAATCCTCGACGATTGTCTCGCCGTCGCCTTGATCGAAACTCATGCCATCAAGCAAAAACTCCACGCCCAACGGCTCGTCGTCTGATTCAATGCCTGAACCACGAATCGAAATCTTGGAGATTTCCATTCCATTTTCACTTTGCATGAACAGACCGGGCACGCTCTGCAGCAAATCCTGAAAATTTGACGCGCGCCCCTTGTCCATTTCATCGGTCGTTTTGATCGTGAATCCCCCCGGAATTTCGGTATTTTGTATGGCGGCTTGTGCAGCGGAAGGAGAAGTCAGTGATGCCGGCGCGGCGTGCCCGATGATTGTCATTGCAGGCAAAATTGTCGGAGAATTGGTTGGTTGCGCGTGCGTTGTGGCAACCAAGCCCTGAACCGCAATCAATGCAAAGAGTCGAAATACAAATTTGCCATCCATAATTCAAAGTTGATTCTCGTTGCGGAAATACCAGCACGCTAGCAAAACTGTCCTGTGGCTGTCATCGGCAAATTGCTGAAATTTGTCGGCATTAAGTCTTATGGGGCAACTGACCGACCATGATGAAAATAAATTTGCGGTCACGATAGAGCTTGCCGTCCACTTTAACTCTGCCATAGAATGTTCCGGTACTGGCGTATTGCAGCAAGTTGGGAACTTTCACCATTTTGCCTCGGTAGCTCAATTGGTAGAGCAGTTGACTCTTAATCAATTGGTTTGGGGTTCGAGTCCCCACCGGGGCACCAGCTTTCGCCGCAAATAGTAACCCGTCGCCCATTTGTCGGACACCTACTGCCCATCTGTCGGTAAGCCATGACAATACAAATCGCGCGGCGTTTTTTGAGCGCCGTGCGACAAAAGCCAGACTAATTCTGGCGTATTCTAACTTTCAACCAAGGCCGGTTTTTCTGCCAGCCTGGAAAATCTTCTGCCGTTATTCGCAAGCGGCGTAACCGGTGCGGGTGTCCCGCGATGAGAGCCATTGAAGAAAGTGGATCACCGCCCGGTCGCTCGCGTTCTTAATTTGAGAACATCTTTTAGCAACCAAATTGGCGAGCAGTCCCGCCTCATACGATGATGCAAACCTCTCCTGACGCGGCGCGCTTCCCGGAAGTGCATGGCGGGTATTTGACATAAATTTTCTATTCAGTGGATTCAGTTAAAAAATCACGCACGGTTTGTTCGCTCTGCCGGCGGCGCGACGATTCCCGCCTAATCGTTGTCTGCCGGCGCAATTCAGTTTCAGCCAGTTCTTGCGTCTGCTCCTCAAGCTGCCGCCCCCTGGCGTCGGCAACTGGATCAATAATCAAAGGCCGCGCCGGGCGCTCAACCTCCGCACTGACTTGCCGATAAAGCATCCGTGAAAATGCCCCATATCCCCGCGTGACTTTGCTTGCCTCCTGAAATTCTTCCGTCGTTGCTTCAAATGCGTCGGCTGTTGTGTTGACACGCGGAATGGGACGCGGATTTTTCCCGTCCATGTCCTCAATGATTAACGCTTCCGGGCGCGTCGGATCAAACCATGTTTGAACAAATTGCCCAATCAAAGGCGGAAGCTCTTCGCTCCAATACTGGCAAACGAGTTTGCCGGGCAATTTGAGAATAATTCCGTCCATCGTGATTTTCTTCGGCTCGTGATGGCCGAGCAGATAGCGCAAGTGCGGCGCGGTTTTCAAACTGGACAGCCCGATCACATGGCCAGCGGCGGTACGCGGCTGTTCTTCGATCCAAACCTGTTTGGGTGTCTTGACAACTGTCTTACTTTTATTCCTCCCATCACATACGACTCTTGAAATTCGTTATTATATTCATTTTCAATCTCGGCGAGCCGGACATCCATTTAACCAATTGTCTTTATTTCTTGACCATATCTATACCATTCAATCAAACCCAGTTAAGTTTAACCCTATTCAAATATGCCGACATTTCGTCAGCGGTGTAGTACAAACTGCCTTGCACTTGGATTCTTTTCAGCAAAACTTTCCGCGTGTCCGAAAATTTTCAACCGAGCGCCAGATTTGAAGCCGCGCTGCGTCGCTTCGATGAGCAAAATTCTCGCGATCCGAATTCCGAAAACGGCCAGCCGCGCGAATTGCTTTACGCGCAGCGATTGGACGACTGGGTTTTGTGCCTCGCGCCCGACGCTTCCGAAGTCCTGCGCCTCGCCGCGCGCTGCCAGCATTTGTGCCGCTGGGAAATTCCGCGAGCTTCCTATCCCATGACGCGCGCCGGTTATTTGAAATGGCGCGCCGACCTGAAAAAATTCCACGCGCAAAAGGCTGGGGAACTTTTGCGCGAAGTTGGCTATGGCGACGAAGCCGTCCGCCGCGTGCAGGATTTGAATTTAAAAAAGCATTTTCCCGCCGACGCCGAAACACGGGTTCTCGAAGACGCGCTCTGCCTCGTCTTTCTCGAATTTCAGTTCTCCGCGCTTGCCGCCAAGACTGACGACGACAAAATGATCAACGCCCTGCAAAAGTCGTGGCAAAAAATGACCGAGGCCGCGCGCGCCGAGGCGTTAAAGTTAAATTACGGCGAACGCGAAAAAAACTTGCTCCAACGCGCGTTAAACGGCTAATCAACCTTATGCCGCAATCGTCCGACGTTCCGTCAGAAAATAGAATCCCGCTCGTCGTGGATTTGGACGGCACGCTCATCAAGACCGATTTGCTCTGGGAATCCATCGCGCGGCTGTTGCGGCGAAATCCATTTTCGATTTTTCAAATCCTGTTTTGGTGGATGCGCGGACGCGCCTTCCTGAAAAAGAAATTGTCCGCGCGCATTAAAATTGACCCCGCCGCCCTGCCCTGCAATGAAAAATTTCTCGCGTGGCTGCGTGAACAAAAATCCGGCGGGCGAAAAATCATTCTGGCGACCGCCTCCGATTTGGAAATGGCCCTGCCTGTCGCCAATCACTTCGGACTTTTCGACGAAGTCCTTGGCAGCGATGGCCGGCAAAATCTGCGCGGCGGCAACAAACTCAAAGCCCTCGTAGCCAAATTCGGCGAACGCGGATTTGATTACGCCGGCAATTCTTCTCCGGACTCGACCGTCTGGCGCGGCGCGCGGGAGGCGATTGTTGTCAATGCCAGCCGCTCCACTTTGAAACTGGCCGCCGCCTGCGCAAAAGTCGGCGCGACCTTTCCCGATTATTCGCCGTTTGCGAATTTGCAAAGTTTTCTCAACGAACTTTTTTGGCGCAGCGGTTATCTGGTCGCGATTCTCGCCGGGCTGTTGCTTGCCACCGCGTTTCCAAGAATTCAAATTGCCGGCTTTGCCTGGGTCGCGCCCGCGCTTTTGGTTTTTGCCGCGCGCGGAAAAAATCCCGCCGACACTTTTCGCGTTGGTTACCTCGGCGGAATCACTTTCTGGCTCGCGTCGCTTTACTGGCTGCTGCTGATGCCCGTGGCCGGATTTCCAATTCTCGGCTGGGTCGCGTTGTGCGCGTTTCTTGCACTGTATCCAGCAATCTGGCTCTGGCTGGTTTCCCATCAACCAGCAACCATCAACCAGCAACCATCTTGGTCCGGCCGCCTGTTGTGGTCTTTGAGCGGCGCGGCGATCTGGGTCGCGCTGGAAATGATTCGCGCGCGGCTGCTCGGCGGCTTTCCGTGGAGTTTCATCGGCGGATCACAATTCCAAATGATCCCGCTCATCCAAATCGCGTCGGTCACCGGCGTTTACGGAATTTCATTTCTCGTCGTGTGGGCGTCGTTGTCGCTGTATTCGGCCGTAGAAATGATTTTTCAAAAACCGGAATCGCGTTTTGTCTGGCAGGCCGAAATTATTCTGCCGTTCATCGTCGTCGTGGGACTTTTCACTTTTGGCGAAATCAAGTTGCAGGAGCAAAAGCCCGCAGCTTCAACCCTGCGCGTCACGCTGATTCAGCCGAGTATTCCGCAAACCCTGATTTGGGACGAATCGCAAAACGTCATCCGCTTCCGGCAATTGCTCGCGCTCTCTCAAAACGCGCTCACGAACCAGCCCGACCTGCTCGTCTGGCCGGAATCCGCCGTGCCGGAACTCGACGACACGGCCTACACCGCCATCACCAATCTGGTTTGCACGCATCATGTCTGGCTGATTTTTAACGCCGACGACGTCGTGCCGCGCCCAAACGCAACCAATGAATACGACAATTACTATTTCAACGCGGCGTTCCTGCTCGATCCGAACGGAAAATTTGCCGGCGTTTATCACAAACAAAAACTCGTGATATTTGGCGAATACGTTCCCTTTGCGTGGCTGCCGTTTGTAAAATATCTCACACCCATCACCGGCAGCTACACGGCGGGCGACGAGCCGGTGCAATTTCAAATGGACATTGAGAATCGGGGGCCGGACGTCGCAAGCAGACAGAGTAGCGGCGCGCTGGCCGTTTCGCTTGGAAACAGAATCATTGCATCGCCGCTGATTTGCTTCGAGGACACTTTCCCGCAACTCGCGCGCAAGGCCACCGGAACGAACACGGATTTTCTCATCAATTTGACGAACGACGGCTGGTTTGGCAAAAGCGCCGAGCAATGGCAACACATGGCCAATGCTGTTTTCCGCGCCGTGGAAAACGGAGTTCCGCTCGTGCGCGACTGCAACAACGGCGTGACTTGCTGGATTGATGGCAATGGCCGCGTGCGGGAAATCCTTCACGATTCAACCGGCGGCGTCTATGGCGTGGGCGCGATGACGTTTGATTTGCCCATCCAGCCGCACGCGCAAACCTTTTACAATCGCCACGGTGATTGGTTTGGCTGGGGCTGCGTGGGCATTGCAGCGCTGATTCTCCTCCGCAAAATCGTGGAACGCAAGAACCCGACTATTTGAGCAACGCCTCGGCATGCCTCCGCGCCGCGTCGCTTTGGCCGCCGAGCATTCTGGAAAGTTCCGTGACGCGCTCCTTTTTGCCGAGCAATTCAATTTCCGAAATCGTCCGGCCGTTCTTGATTTGCTTGGTCACGACGTAATGCGCGTCGGCGGGCACGGCGACCTGCGGCAGATGCGTGATGCACAAAACCTGCCGCTTGGCCGCAATTTGTTTCATCTTCTCGCCAACGGCATTGGCCGTCTCGCCGCCGACGTTTGCGTCGACTTCATCGAAAATCAAAACCGGAATTTCGTCTTCCGCGGCAAGAACGGTTTTCAACGCCAACATCACGCGTGCCATTTCGCCGGAGGACGCAATCGCGCGCAGCGGCTTGGCCGGCTCGCCCAAATTCGGCGCGAACTGGAATTCGATTTCGTCAAAGCCCGAACTGGAAGCTGGAAGCTGGAAGTTGGAAGCTAGTTTTCCCAACTGCCAGCTTTCAACTGCCAACTTCTGCTCGACATCAAACTTGCCCTGCCGAAATCCCAAATCCTCAAGCTGCTTGCTCACGGCTTTGGCCAGTTGCGGAATGACCTTGCGGCGAGCATCGGAAAGTTTTTTGCCGGCGCGCGAAATTTCCGCGTCCAGCTTTTGCAATTCGGAATTGAGCCGCGCTAGTTCCGCGTCGCGCGATTCCAGCGATTGCAACTTTTGCTTCGCCTCCTCACCGAACGCGATGACTTCCGCCAGCGACGCGCCGTATTTGCGCTTGAGCGAATGAATCAAATCCAGTCGCTCCTCCAATTCCGCGAGCCGCGCGGGATCAACGTCCACTTTCTCGGCGTAGCGTGAAAGTTCCGCCTGCAACTCGCGCAGTCCGCCGGCGGCTTGCGAATGAAGCTCTACCAGGTTCGCCGCGCCGGAATCCACGCGCTGCAATTCCTGCAACGTCCGGCCAATCGCGCCGGCTTGCGTGAGCAATGAATGCTCGCTCTCGCTCAAGGCGTCAAGCGCGGACTGGCTCAATTGCAGCAGCTTCGCGGCGTTGCTGGCGCGGTTGAATTCCGCTTCCACGCCAGCCTCCTCGTCTGGCTGCAATCGCGCGGCGGAAATCTCCTCCACTTGGAAGCGGAGCAAGTCCAATTGCTGCGCGTAAGTCTTTTCGTCCACGATGAGCGCGGATTTCTCGGCTTCAATCGCGGCGCGGCGTTGAACCAGTTCGCCGAACGCTTCGCGCTCCTTTTCCAATTTGCCAAAGGCGTCCAGAATCAAAAGCTGCTTAGCCGGATGGAGCAGCGATTGATGATCGTGCGGGCCGTGAATGTCCACGAGCCATTCGCCGATGGTCGCGAGAACGTTCAGCGTCGTCGGCGAGCCGTTGATGAACTGGCGGTTTGTGCCGCCGGTCGTGAACGTGCGTTTGAGGACGAGTTGATTTTCCTCGCAAGGCTCCAGGCCGTTTTCTTCCAGAAAAGTTTTGAGCGGCGCGCGAAGTTTCTTCACGTCGAACACCGCCTCCACGGAGCAGCTCTCCTCGCCGGTGCGGATGAGCGCGCGGTCGGCGCGTTCGCCGAGGACGAGGTTGAGCGCGCCGATGATGATGGATTTGCCCGCGCCGGTCTCGCCGGTGATGACGTTGCAACCGGGCTGGAGTTCCAGCGTGAGGTCGGTCACGAGGGCGAGGTTTTTGATGCGCAACGTCGTCAACATTTGAGGCCACAGATAAACACAGATGGACACAGATGCAAAAACGAAAATGCCGATTATCACCAAAAGCCACGGGCGACGAATATCTCACCGCCCTGAAAACAATGCTGGACAGGAATTAAATGTGGACGCATTCTGCCAACGAAAGCCAAGTCCTAATAAATTTGCTCCTCAAGTGTCATACAATTGAAGCTTGGGACTAATCCAAGCGAAATCTGGAACATTTATGAAAAAAACCATTGCCATTGCCATTTTCCCGCTGGCGTTTCTGATCACGTTTGTTGGCACAAGTCCTGTCTTTGGTGGCGAGTTTACCGAAACCCCGACTAATTTTCCCGCATCCATTTCAGGAACGGTTCGCGATGCGACCGGCGCGCCGGCTCCCGGCGTGCGGGTTTCATTTCATCCGGGTCAATATCCGCAAGCGCCTTTGTCCAGCGAAACCAACACCGACCAAAATGGGCGTTACACATTGAACATCCTGCTGGACACAAACAAAAATTGGGGATGGGCCGGCGATATCAACCCGACGAATTTTATCATGGCGCAGGATTCGTCGCGAAATCTGGTCGCCATTGAAGAGTTCGCGACATTTCCCGACAATCTTGACTTGAATCTACAACCGGGAATTATCATTTCGGGGCTTGTGAAAGACATAGACGGTGCGCCAGTAACAAATGCCGAAATAAATCTTTCGATGTTCAACGGCCACTTTTCTGCGAGCTTTCCTCTTAAAGTAGATGCAGAGGGGGCATTTTCATATCCGCCGTTGCCGCGTGGGCGTGAATACGACATCTTTGAAGTCAAAGCCAAAGGTTATGGCTCTGGATACGCGCACGTCGAAGCGACGAATACTCAAACCGATCATTACGAATTTCCAACGCTCGTGCTTGAAAAGGCCGACAAAATTCTTGCTGGCAACGTCATCGGTCCGGACGGACAACCGGTTGCCGGAGCGGATATAAGATTTAGCGGCAGAGGTCAGCAGGAATGGCCGAACACCAAATCAGATGATAAAGGGCATTTCATCTTTGAATCGGTCTGCGAAGGAGAGGTTCAACTTTCCGCTGACAATTATTTCGGCGGGCCTCCGGGTGTCGGCGATTATGAACGTGCAAACGACGTCAAAGCCAATGCAGGTGATACAAACATTGTCATAGCCTTTGACAAGGTTAATTATGCCATGCCCTTGATCAACGCCACCCGCAGTGACAACAGAGATGCAGTCATTTCTCTTCTTGCCGGCAAACCCGATATCAATGGCGGAGATGACTTTGGCCGAACAGCCCTGTATTGGGCTGCAGAGAACGGCTATAAAGACATTGTGGCACTGCTCCTCACCAACAAGGCTGATGTCAACGCAAAAGATAAATTATTACAAAGCACTCCACTAAGCAGAGCCGCACAAAATGGCAACTTGGAAATCGTCAAATTATTGCTTGCTTACAAATCCGACGTAAATGCCTTGGACGAGGGCGGTCAAACACCGTTGGGTCGGGCGATGGAATATCACCATACCGCAGTCGCGGCATTCCTCCGGCAACACGGCGGATTAGAGCATGGTTATGACGTTGAACGCGCAACCGGCTCGACCAATTGGGATACCGATGCCATTTTGGAAGCCGTTCATCGCGGCGATTTAATGGGGGTCAAAAAATTATTCAAAGGAAATCCTTCGTTGATTTCCTGCAAAGACAGCCAAAAACGGACGCCGCTGATTCTGGCCGCGCTAAACAAACGCACAGACATCGTAGAATTCTTTCTGGCGAACAAAGCCGACATCAACGCCGCAGATATGTTTGGGCGGACGGCTCTGCATTGGGCGGCATTGGTTGGCGCTGGCGACGTCGCAGAGATATTGTTAAACAACGGCGCTGACATCGCCGCAAAAGCAGATGGTGGCATGACGGCGCTGCATTTTGCGGCGCGAAACGGATTCAAGAATGTTGTGGAAGTGTTGGTCGCGCATGGCGCGGACATCAATTCAACCAACAGCGCAGGCATCACGCCTTTGCGCGCGGTTGAGACAGAGCTGCAAAACGGCGAAAACGCCAAGGAAGGAACCGTGCAAGCCAGAATTTATGCAGCGAAAGCACAGGGATATAAGGATGTGATTGAGTGGTTGCGGCAACATGGCGGGCGAGAGTAAAATTTTCATCAGTCGCATTCAAATACTTGAGTTCAGAACCGCGTCACTGGACTACAATTGCCCGTTACTCGTCCCCGGAACCGCAATCCTTGACCAATCCAGCGCGATACTTGGGCTTTCCGCCGTCGTCCGTGACCCGTCTTTTGCGTCACTTGACTTCAATTTCGCTCCATTTGAAGGGAAATTTGAGAATCTTGCGTCGGTATATGACGAACTTGACAAGGAATACTGACTTCTGCGGTCGAGAAGTGAACTTCTTGACGATGGAAACGCGTTTCCAAGGTCATGTTTTAAGAAATGCGGCAGCCGTAGTATCACCAACAGCAAAAGATGTGTTTTTAAGTAGAGAACAAAAAGGAGTGGATATGCGTATTGGAATAGATGTTGCAACACTTTCCCTAAAAAGGATTGTTGAAAGAATTATCCTAATTTCTGGCGATACAGACATGATTCCAGCAATGAAACTCGCCAGACGGGAGGGCGTCCAAGTGGTATTAGTCGAGATCGGAATTACCCTTTCAAAATCGTTAGATGAAGATGCGGATTTGGTGCGTGTTTTGAAGCCCGTTTCTTAATTATATCGAAAGTAGCCCACCACCCCTTTGCGCTTCATTTTCATTCGCCGCGTAGCGCAGTTCTGCTAACTTGAAAACTGCATGGCGTTTGAATTTACATTTCTGGGCAGCGGCACGTCGCAGGGTGTGCCGGTCATCGGCAAGGAGTATCCGCCGGAGTTTCTCGCCAACCCGAAGAACTGGCGGACGCGTCCTTCGATTTATGTCGCCACGGACAAGGTGAAGCTGGTCGTGGACACGACGCCGGAATTTCGCGTGCAATGTCTCCGCGAGAAAATCATGTGGCTCGACGCGGTGATTTTCACGCACGCGCACGCCGATCACATGATGGGGCTGGACGATTGCCGGCGCTTCTGCGATTTGCGCGGCGGGCCGCTGCCGGTTTATGCCGACGCAGAGACGATGGACGCGCTCAAGCGGGTTTATATTTACGCCTTCGACGGACGGCCGATTTGGAAGGGCTATTTTCATCCGGAACCGCACGTCGTGGACGGCCCGTTCACGCTCGGCGATTTGGAAATCGTTCCCCTGCCCCTCCCGCACGGTTCGATGACGACGAACGGCTATCTGTTCGTGCAGGACGGCCGGAAGCGGCTGGCGTATTTGAGCGATTGCAAGGAGATTACCGCCGACGCGATGGAAAAAGTCCGCGGCGTGGAAGTCGTCGTGCTCGACGCGCTCCGGCCCAAACCGCATCCGACGCACATGAATCTGGACGAGGCACTCACGGCGGCGCGGCGCGTCGGCGCGGGAAAGACTTTTTTCACGCACCTGACGCACGACTATGACCACGACAAGGCGCAGGCGGAATTGCCGGCGGGAATCTGGTTCGCTTACGACGGCCTGAAGGTCGCCGGGGAAAATTAAATTTGAAAGCTTCGGCCTAATGGAGGTCAAACCAAGGACATGAAATATTTCGCAGTTTTATTTTTAGCCCTCGCGCCACTGTGCGTCCGCGCGGGCGGCAACGAAGTTGTCGTCGTTTACAATAAAAACATGCCGGGGTCAAAAGGCGTCGCGGAACATTACGCGGAAATGCGGGCCGTGCCGCAAACACAAATCTTCGGCTTCGATTTGACAACGAACGAGGTGATGTCACGCGCAGAATTTCATGATTCGCTGCAGATGCCGCTCCTCGATAAATTGGTGGCGGACAAGCTCTGGATATTCGGCGACGTTACCAACGCGCCGACGAACGGCGAGCCGGCGCGCGTGGTCAGCCGCGTGGTCGCGTCTAAAATCCGTTACGCGGTCTTGTGCTACGGCGTGCCACTGAAAATCGCGCCCGACCCGGACGTGCACGAAGCCGTCGCCGAAAAGATGCAGCCGGAATTGCGACGCAACGAGGCCGCCGTGGATTCGGAACTTGCCTGGCTGCCGCTGGCCAAAATGGAATTCCCGCTGACGGGACCGTTCCCAAACTGGCTTTACTGCACGACGAACGTCGCGCAACTCGATCCGACCAACGGAATTCTGCTGGTCGCGCGGCTGGACGGCCCGACCGCCGAAATCGCGAACGGGCTTGTGGACAAGGCGATGGAAGCCGAGCGCAACGGCTTGTGGGGACACGGGTATTTTGACGCGCGCGGCTTGAAGCCGTCGGACACCAATTATTTTCTGGGCGATGAATGGATTATCGGCGCGGCGGAAATTTCCCGCGCGCTCGGTTTTGAAACGACGGTGGACGACAAGCCCGAAACGTTTCCGGTGGATTTTCCGATGAGTTCAATCGCGCTTTACTGCGGCTGGTATGATGGAAATGTTTCCGGCCCGTTCACGCTGCCGAAAGTCGAGTTTATGCCCGGAGCGTTTGCGTATCATCTGCATTCCTTCAGCGCGGCGACGTTGCGCAGCACCACTGAAAACTGGTGCGGCCCGCTGCTCGCCAAAGGCGCGACCTGCACCATGGGCTGCGTTTATGAGCCGTATCTGGGTGGGACACCGAACGTCGCGGTTTTTCTCGCGCGCTGGATGGCGGAAGGACTCACGTTTGGCGAGGCCGCGTGGGCGGCGCAGCCGTTTTTGTCCTGGCAAACAACGGTCATCGGCGACCCGCTTTATCGTCCGTTTGCAAAATCGCCGCAACTCTTGCACGCGGAACTTTTGAACCGGCCCGGCCCGCTCTTGGACTGGTCTTATTTGCGCCTCGTGGATTTGGCGCTTGTCCGCGGCGCGGGCATGGATGAGGTTTCCGGGCTGCTGGAAAATCTCAACGCAACGACCAACAGCGCCGTGCTCACGGAAAAACTCGCCGACCTCTACGAAGCGGAAGGCAAGCCGGACTCAGCCATCCTGACCTGGCAACAAGCGCTGGAACGGAATCCGTCGCCGGAACAGCGCATCCGGCTCCGGCTGACACTCGGCAAAGACCTTCAAGCGCAGGACCGCGACGCCGAAGCGATTGACGATTACAAAAAGTTGATTGACGAAGCACCAGACTATCCGGGCAAATATTCCATCGAACAAAAAATCGCGGCGCTGGAGCAAATGCTGGTTTCGACAAATTCAGTCGCCAAACCCTAGCAGTAACCATGGGCATCTTTTTTGACACGCACGCGCATCTGGATTATCCCGACTACGCGCCGGACTTGCCGGAGGTCGTCGCGCGCGCGCAGGCGGCGGGGATTGCCAAAATCATTTCCATCGGCACGAGCCTCGACAGCAGCGAGCGCGCGATTCGGCTCGCGGAAAGATTTTCAAACGTTTATGCCGCCGTCGGCTGGCATCCAACCGAGGCGGAAAAGGCGCCATCCGATTTGCGCCCGGCGCTGCGCGAATTTGCGAAGCATCCCAAAGTCGTCGCCATCGGCGAGACCGGACTGGATTATCATCATTTGCCGGACACGGACGCCGCGAAATACAAACAGCGGCAGGCGGAAGTTTTCCAGCAACAACTCGAGGTCGCCGCCGAATGCGGGTTGAACTGCGTCATCCACCAGCGCGATTCCTTCGACGACACGCTGGCGCAACTCAAGCTGTTCGCCGGAAAAGTGCGCGGCGTTTTTCATTGCTTCGGCGAAACCGTGGAGCGGATGAAACAGGTTCTGGCCATCGGCTCGCTTGTCAGCTTCACCGGCATTGTCACGTTCAAGAACGCGCAGAACGTCCGCGCCGCCGTCGCTGCCGTGCCGCCGGACAAGTTCATGCTGGAAACGGATTGCCCGTATCTGGCACCAGTTCCCTATCGTGGTAAACGCTGCGAGCCGGCTTACGTGAAGGAAACTTCCGAAACGGTTGCGCAGGCGAGAAATTGTCCGCTCGAGGAACTGAGCGCGGCAACGTGCAAGACGGCGCGAGAATTTTTTCCAAAGCTTTCGGCATGAATCGTACCAATGCCGGTCGAATTTTTATCAATTCGCCATGCGGACGGATTATTGTCAGACTGAAGCTGTGGAAAATAAAGTTGAACTCCGTGTTCACGGCGTCGCCGCGCTGCCGACGCTGATTTATTTGCCGGGATTGCATGGCGACTGGACGCTCATCGGCTCGTTTCGCAAAGCGGTTGCCGGGAAAGTCCGGTTTGTTGAAACAACTTATCCGCGCACGCTGGACTGGTCGCTCGATGATTACGCGGCGGGGATGGAATCGGCGCTGGCGGAAAATGGAATCGCCGGCGGCTGGCTGCTGGGTGAATCGTTCGGCTCGCAAGTCTTGTGGACGCTCGTGCAACGCGGAAGATTTCCGGCACAGGGGCTGATTCTGGCCGGCGGCTTTGCGCGCCATCCGATGGGACGGATGATGCGGCTGGTGGAAATCACCACCGGGAAAATGCCGTTGAAGCTGGCCGTCCTGATAATTCTCGGCTACGCCAAATTCGCGCGCTTCCGCTATCGAAATTCGCCGGAGACACTCGCCAACATTGACGAATTCATCCGCCGCCGGACGCCGCTGGACAAAGATGCCGCGACTCATCGGCTGCATTTGGTTGCGAAAAACGATCCGCGCGAAATCGCCGCGCAAACCACCCTGCCCGTTTTCGCGCTCACGGGAATTCTTGACCCGATTGTGCCGTGGCCGCGCGTCCGGCATTGGTTCAGGAAAAATTGCCCGGCCTTGCGCGCTTACAAAATCATCCGCACCGCCGACCACAATGTGCTTTGCACCGGCACGCGGGAGGCGGCCCGGCAGATTTTGGAATGGATGCGCGCGTGACGCCGGATCGCGCTCACATCGCGGCCATCGGCCTTTTGTTTTTGAAGTGCAGCGCCACGAGCCACGCGCACCAGAGGATTGCCGCCAAATCCAGCCACGTCGTGTAATTCCATTCAAAACCCGTTTGCATGACGGCCTGCGATAAATGCACGGCGGGAATCAATCCCAGCGCTGAAAAAATTAAATCCACGATGATGCCGGCGCTCGCCATCGAGACAAATAAAATCGCCGTAAGATAAAGTGCGGCTTTCCCGCCATAATATTTCCGGTAAATGAAAATCAGCGGAATGATGATGAGGTCGGCGTAAATGAACGAAATGACGCCGCCGAAGCTGATGCCGCCTGACCACAGCACGCTCGCCAGCGGAATATTGCCGCACGAGCACGTGAATGAAAGCGCGCCAATCAGCGGGCCGACGACGGCATTTTCCAGCAGGCGCGTGAAATCCGTTCCGCTGGTGATGAACAATTTTCCCCACCAGCTTTCGGGAACCAGCGCCATCAGAAAACCGGCGATGAGAAAGCCGATGCCGATTTCCTTCCACAACATCGCCGTTTCCATGAAAAAGGCGTGCGCCACCTGCGTCCAGTTTTCGCGTTGACGGATTTTTTTGCTCAAAGGTTCATCGTCCGACTCCATTTCATCTCCGCCCGAATGGCAGCCGCATGAATCTTCTTCGTCCTCATCACCCGCGTTGTGCGCCCGCGCAGCTTCCTCCAATCCTTTGGGCAGGGTTAATTTCACCAGCAGCCACATGACGCCAATTAAAATGAAGGCACCGATGATTTCCGCCAGCAGAAACGGCCAGCCCAGCAGCAGCCAGAGAATGAAACCAAGTTCGATGACTAGGTTCGTCGATGCGAACATGAACGCCAGCGTCGGCACCAGCGCCGCGCCTTTTTTGAAGGCGGTCTTTGCCGCCGAACTCGCCGCGTAGGAGCAGGACGAACTTACCGCGCCAAGAAACGTCGCCAGCGCGACCTCACGCAAACCGTCGCGGCCAAATTGTTTTGTGATTTGCTCCCTGCGGAGGAATACGCGCAAAAACGCCGACAGGCTGAAGCCCAGGACGAGCGCCCAAAGCGTGTCCCAAAGCATCACCGCCGCGTCATACAAACCTTTCCAAAGCGAGTCCATTTTTGAAATAATCGCAAAGCATAAATCTAGCGCACCCGAAACAGGAATCAACCTTGTCCCTGAACAATTCCCAACTATATTCGTCAAACGATTATGACACGACAACAAGTCCTCGACCTTTATTTCCTCGATGCGCGGCACAAGCTGGTTGAAATCGCCGCGTTTCTTGACCGCGTGGAGCGAGCAGACGGCAAGGATGATTTCCGGTTGGAAACCTTTCGCGCCGCGCTCACCAAGTTATCCGGCAACCAAAGGCAAAAAGTGAAGAAAGTCTTGCTCGCATTTAGCGACCCGACGACAAAACCAATTGCCGCTGCGACGACAAAAGCAGCTTGCGGCGCGTTTCCACAATAAACTTGCGCTTCGACCTTCTCACTTCGCACTTCCATGAAATACATCGAACCCCACGCCCACATGGTCAGCCGCACGACGGATGATTACGAACACATGGCGCTCGCCGGTTGCGAGGCGGTTTGCGAACCGGCATTTTGGGCAGGCTTCGACCGCAGCGCCGTTGATGGCTTTTACGATTATTTTTCCCAGCTCACCGAGCACGAGCCGAAGCGCGCGGCCAAGTTCGGCATCAAACATTTCTGCTGGCTGTGCATCAATTCCAAGGAAGCCGAGGACGTGAAGCTCGCCGAGGAAGTCATCGCGCTTGTTCCAAAATTTCTGGATCGTCCGAACGTCCTCGGCATCGGCGAAATCGGCTTGAACAAAAATTCCCGAAACGAACTGCGCGTGCTGGAAATGCACGTGGAGTTGGCGGCGAAACACAATCAACTGATTCTCGTCCACACGCCGCATCTCGAAGACAAATGGAAAGGCACGCGGCTGATTCTCGACGTTTTGAAAAACGACAAACGAATCAAGCCGGAGCGCGTCATCATTGACCACGTCGAGGAACACACGGTGGAAATGGTTTTGGACGCCGGAATGTGGGCGGGCATGACGCTTTATCCCGAAACCAAATGCACGCCCGCGCGCGCGATTGACATTTTGGAAACTTACGGCCGCGAGCGGCTCTGGCTCAACAGCGCGTGCGACTGGGGCGTGAGCGATCCGCTGGCCGTTCCCAAAACCGCGCTGGAAATGAAACGCCGCGGCCATCTGGAAAGCGCCGTTGAGAAAGTGATCTTCCAGAATCCGAAAAAGTTTTTAAGCCAGTCGCCGAATTTCAAGCTTTGACGTGGCGGCTTTCGGGAGAAAGCCATTGTTTGAATTTTCTATTCCAACTTACGGCGAGACCACCTCGTAAAAGCGTTGTGGATAATTCGTCGCGCCAGAATCGGTAAAATAAAACTGGCCGGATGAAATCTCCGGGACGTTGCCCAACACCGTCCAATCAGCCGGCGGTAGGACGATGTTTGTAGAAGCGAGCACAGTGAAGTCCGCGTCCACAATGTTGGTGAACGTAAACTGGAAGCTGTGGGCGCCGCTGGCGGTCCACGCAGAATTTATCAAATGTGGCCGGTTGTTGGCGGGCGCCCACTGCGCCTCCACCGCGCCGATATCCACGCTCGCGCCGGAAAGGCGCGGATAGCCGCGCTGGTCGGTGGTCAGGAAACTGGTGACCAAATCATCGCCGGCGTCAATGGCGGGCGAACCGGCCAGCGGCGGCATGGTTTGCGTGAAACCGCCATAATCGCCCAACAAGGCTAGTTGTGGATTACCATTGGTGAGGTTGTTTATGCCGGAAAATGAGCCACTGATATTGTTGCTGCCGCCGGAAGCCGTATTCCCAGCTACAATCGTGTTGGTCATGGTTAGAGACAGCGTGTCATAATTGTTAATGCCACCGCCGCTGCCAGTGGCGGAATTGCCGGACAGGGTGCAGTTGATCAGCGTATTCGTGGCCTCCCAGTTTTCGATGCCACCGCCGTCGTCGCCGGTGGAGTTATCGGCGAGAGTGGAGTTGACAAGGATGAACGTGCTGCCGGAGTTGTTGTCCACGCCGCCGCCGTTGTTGTCGGGAGCGGAATTGCCAGACAGGGTGGAGCCGTAAATCATGAGCATGGACTCGTAGCTTTCGATGCCGCCGCCGGCGCCGCCGCCGTCAACACTGGTGGAATTGCCGGCGAGGGTGCAGTTGGTGAGCGTCAGCAGGCTGAATACATTGTCAACGCCACCGCCGTAACGAATGGCGGCATTGCTGGAAAGAGTGCAGTCGTTGAGCGTGTTCGTGGCCCCGTAGTTTTCGATGCCACCACCGTAATTGGCGAAATTGCCGGAGAGAGTGGAGTCGTTGAGGATGATCGTGCCGCCATAGTCGTTGTCAATCCCGCCGCCGTTGTTGTTGGTGGCGGAATTGCCGGAAACGGTGGAACCGTTGACGGTGAGGATGGAATCGTTGTTTTCGATGCCACCGCCGGCGCCGGCGGTGGAATTGCCGGAGAGGATGCAGTTGGCGACTGTGAGCTGGCTGTATTCATTGTCAATGCCGCCGCCGGGGTTGGCGGCAAAATTGTTGGACAGGTCGCAGGCGTCGAGCGTGTTTGTGGCCTCGTAGTCTTCGATGCCGCCGCCGACATCGCCCGTGGAATTCCCGGAGAAGGTGGAGTTGGTGACGGCGAGCAGGCTGAATTCATTGTCAATGCCGCCACCGGCGTTGGTAATGGCGGAATTGCCGGAGAAGGTGGAGTCGTTGATGGTGAGGATGGAGTCGTAGTTTTCGACACCGCCGCCGTAACCACCGGTGGAATTGCCGACGAGGGTGCAGTTGGTCAGCGTGAGCGCGGTGGATTCATTGTCAATGGCGCCGCCCCAGGCCACAGCGGAATTGCTGGAGAAGGTGGAACCGTCAACCGTGAGCGTGGTCGTGTTGTTTTCAATGCCACCACCCCAGTCGGCGGAATTGCCCGACAGGGTGCAGTTGCTGACAATGAGCACGCCGCCGTAGTCTTCGCCGTAATAGACGGCGATGCCGCCGCCGGCCCCGCTGGCGGAGTTGCCGGAGAAGGTGCAGTGGTTGAACGTGTTCGTGACCGCGTAATCCTCGACACCGCCGCCTTCACCGGCGGTATTGCCGGAGAAGATGCAGTTGTTCACGGTCAGGACGGCGTTGCTGTCCGCATAAATGCCGCCGCCATGAACGGCGGAATTGCCGGAGAGCGTGGAGTTGCCAATCGTCAGCACAGCCCCGGCATCGAGCCTGATCGCGCCGCCGTCGCGGAACGGCGGGCCGGAGAAACTGCTCACATTGCCATTGGTCAGGGTGAGCGAATTGAGGGTGACCGTTGCGTTGCTGATCTCCAGCACGCGGTAATTGCCGCCAGCGGCAATGGCGACGCCGCCAACCAAGGCCGAGGCATCTATCGTAAGATTGTTTGTGACCGTCAGTTGCGCGCTGGTGAGCAGGATGGTCTGGCCGGAAAGTGTGTTGGTAAAGACGATGGTGTCGCCGGAAACTGCGTTGCTGATGGCGTTGCGCAAGGAACCGGCGCCGCTGTCCGCCGTGTTGGTCACGGTAATGGTCGCGGCCAAACCGCGCGCGCCACCCAGAAGCAGAAGGATAATCATGGCGAATCGCCGCCATAAATTCCAAGCCGCCCGGATTGGATTCATTTGCATCTTCATACCTCTTGTCTGCCGGCAGAAATCCGATGCGTTCATCGGCAACGCACTCCCTGAACACCTGCGTTTTTATCTTTGCACCACGGAGGCTTCAAGCTAAAAAATGTAACAACTTTCGTGGGTTGCCACACCCGAAAGCGACACTATTGCGTCAGCCGGAAAAACAAATTTCCCGTGGGATTGGTCAGCGTCAGGGAATTGGTGCCGTCGGAAGTTGTCACGCCAACGCTAGCCGTCCAGTTGGCGGGCATCGTCAGACTGTTGTTCTGCTCCAAACTCCAGCCGGCCACGTCCTGCCAATAAATTTTCACCGTGTTGCCGGAATGGGAAATATAAAGCGGCGGCGCGACGGGAGTTTGCGCGACGGAAATGAGCGCCCAAAATCCGCCGGTCAAGGAATAATTGCCGCCGGTCATCGCGATGCTCGCGTCGTGCTGGCCAATCGTTCCGGTGACGGCGTATTGGCTGTTGGTGCTGGTGCCGCCACCGCCGGAGATTTTATACCAGTCAATCGAGTAGCTTTGCGCATCCGCTGGAAGACTGAAAGCTACAGTCAAAAGGAATATCAAAATAAGTCCTTTCATCGGGTATTCGTAGGCGAACTTACAAAATTTATTTTTTGCGTTGGCTTCCTCAAGGTTCATTCGGATGTTATTTCTTGCAGTGTTTTTCGCCATTTATCCGCTTCATTTGTTCTTCCGAGATAGAGCGCTAGATTTGCGACTTCGTCGTATAGTCGCACTTCTTCAAATTTAGGCATTTTGTTTGTGTTGTCATTAGCGATACTTTCATAATTCGTAATGGCCATTTGATATAAGCCAAATGCGCTCTCCAGATTATTACTCCGAATATTTTGAACAGCAAGATTCGCGGTGGTTTCTGTAAGGAGAATCTTATATTGGGGGCTGGAATCCATGTTGACAGCTTTTTCGGCAAATTCATTTGCAAGGTTATTGCTATGAAGTTGGATCGAACATTCCGCAGCCATCGCACATAATCTTGCCTCACCATCGGCCATTACCCCACCGCCCATTTCTATAATTGCGCCGGATTGCTTCGATGCTTCAACGGCGTTAATTCCCCTTTGAAAATTCAGTAAAGCTGACTGAAAATCGTTATTTGTAAAACTTTGAACACCAGCATCCCACGCTTCAATGACAACTTTTGGCGAACCAGAAACATAACTTCCAAATTTCGTGCGCCCGTCAGGCAATTTTTCAATATCCGAAGTCCTTTGGTCCAAATCCCTCAAGGACTGTGCGAGCAATTGAACCTGTTACCGGCGCGGATCGTCATCACGCTCATCCAGAACCAGCTCCCGCCGCTGAACCCGCCAAATGACGGATTTCGCGTAAATCATTCATCTTAAGCTCGTAACCGGCCTCCTTTTTCAAAAAGAAGGCCGTCTTTTTTGAAAATCCGGTCGCGACTTGGAAAAGGGAGGCCGGGAGTTGGAATCATCCGGCCATCTTTTGGAAGGATCTGGTCGGGAGTTGGAAAAGGGATCCCGGGAGTCGGGGAAGCGGGAGCGGTTTTTGGCAAAAGCCGGTCGGGAGTTATGAATATCCGGTGGGGAGTTTGAAAAAGGAGGACAGGCGTTGCCAACATCCGGTCGGGAGCCGGCAAAGTCCGGCCTCCTTTTGCCAGCACCGAGTCCGCCTTTGGGAAAGCCGGGCGGGAGCAAAATGAATCAGGTCAGATTTTTCAGAATCGCCGCCGCCGATTGCCTGACGGCTTCCGCCAACTCGCGCGGCTTCAAAACTTTTGCGTCGCCGCCCCAGCTCAAAATCCAGCGCTCGATCTCCACGAGGCTCGACAGCTTCAATTTCAATTCCACTCCCCCGCCCTTCAATTCGCGCAATTGCTGCGACTCGTGCCATTTCTTTTCCCGGATGTAATCGGCGGCGCGCGGATTGAAGCGGATGAGGACTTCAAACTCGCCCTCGCCGGAGTGGACGCCGAAGCTGTCGCGCAATTCCTTTTCCAGTGAGAATTTTTTGGAACGCTCGAAGGTCTGGCCGGTCGGCTTGATGGTCTGAATGCGGGCGGGAACGAATTTACGGATTTCCTTGCGCGCGTGGTCAAAGGCGAACAAGAACCATTCGCCGTTGATGTTCGCCAGATGATACGGGTCCACGACGCGCACTTCGGGTGCCTTGGCGCCGGGCTTCCGATACTGCAATTCGAGCTGTCGGCGCTGCGCCACCGCCTTGGCGAGCGCGTCGAAAATGTTCAAATCCAGAATCGGCTCGGCGCGCGTGCGGAAGGAAATGGTTTGTTCGATGTCGGCGAGGTTCAGGGAAATGGTGTCGGGCAGCGATTGCTCCATTTTTTTGATGGCGGAGAGCAGCGGCTTTTCGAAGCTCGTGCCGCGATATTGCTGCAACGCCTTCTCCGCGACGACGAGCGCGAAGAGTTCGCCCTCGGTGATTTGCATCGTCGGAAACGCGCTGACTTCGCCGTTGTAAAAATAGCCGTTGCGTGCCGGATTAAATTCAACCGGCAGGTTCAGCCGGTCGCGCATGAACTCGATGTCGCGATGAATTGTCTTGGTGGCGACTTCGATTTCGGCGGCAAGCGTGGAGGCGTTGGGAAATTTGCCGGACTGAAGCGATTGATGGATGCGCAACATCCGCTCCAGCGGCGGGCGCGAGTGGAGCGATAAATTTTTTTGAGTTGTTGCGTTCAATGTCTTGAAAAGCTGTTTAATTTTTCCGGATTGCAACTTTGACTTTCATCTTGTTTGAGTTTAATAAATAAACGATTGTTTGCATTATTAATAGTTAGGCTATTGCCCCAATCCCGTTCCAATGAAAACCAAATTACTCACTTTAGGTTTCCTTGTCGGCTTGCCGGTGTGGGCGCAAACAAATTCAGCCGTCGGAACAAATTCCATTATCTGGGCGGTGCCGCAAGTCGTGCGTGACATCAACCAGATTAAAATCAAGCAATACACGACGTTCGACCCGAACTACGCAGCGGACAAGACAAATTTCCTCGCTCGTTTCCGCCCGGCGGCGAAACAAATTTTTGCCGAGGAAGATTCCGGCAAGGACGTGCGGTGCGCCAACCAGATTTACACAGAGCTTCTGTGGCTGATCAGTTCCAGCGCCGATTTCAAGCGCATGGACGAGCGGTTGGATGACATGGAATTGTTGCTCGCTTCGCCGCCAACCAATGCGGTTTCCAATTCAAACAGCGCGCCGGAGTGCGTCAGCGAATGGTGGGAGCGCCTTGAGTGGGCTTATCAGCATGTGCAAAAAAATGAACCGATCCCGCCGGACATTTTGGACCGGTTCAATTCACCGGAAAAATTGACGGCCTATTTGACACCGCTTTCCGTCTCGGACATTTCGCGCACGGGCCGGGACAATTGGCTGGAATTTAATATGTCTCTTGCCGATTTGATCCGCTGGGTCATCCGGGACCGTCCCGACGACTTCGACCCGCAACTCAGGAAAACGTTGATGGATTTGGTGCTGGGCTTTCAGGACCCGGACACCGGGTATTGGGGGCAACGCTATGTCATCAATGGCCGCGAGCAATTTGTTCCCGATTTGAGCACGACGTTTCACATCGTCACCTATCTCAATGGAAAGGTGCCGCATTTGGATAGAATTGTTGCAACGACGCTGGCGACCAGGGATTTGAATTCGCCCGTCGGTTGGCTTTGGAAAGGGCAGGTTTACAATCATAACAACGTGGATGTTATTTATCTTTTCAGATTCGGCTGGCCTGTTGCCAACGCGGAGCAAAAGAAAGCCATCGCGGCGGGAATCCAGAGCATGCTGGATCGTTGCCTGAATGAATCACTCCGGCCCGATGGTTCGTTCAAACATTTGGAAGCGGATTATTCCATCGAGGAAGCGACATATTTTGGCGTGATTTTTTTGTATAATGCCGGTTACTTCGACAAATCAAAACGCTTCTGGACGGACCGGGATTTTCCACAGGCCGAAGACGTGCGCCAAAGAATCATTGCCTTCATCGAGAAGCACCAGAAAAGCGGCGCGGCAGGCGGAGGCGACTACAACGAAATACTTGAGGACTTAAAAAACGATAATTTTCCACCGGCTTTCGCGCCGAAGTGAATACCGACTGCGTTTTGAATTGTTACGATCCCTTTTCCAATTTCGCGAGCAGCTCCTCGTTGGTCTTGTGCTTCTTGAGCGCGGCGGTGAGCGTTTCCATCGCTTCAATCGGGTTCAAGTCCACCATCGTGCGGCGCAATTTGCGGATGGCCTCGAGATATTTCGCGGGGAAAAGTTTTTCCTCCTTGCGCGTGCCGCTCTTGGGAATGTCAATCGCCGGAAACAACCGGCGGTCGGAAAGTTTGCGGTCCAGAATCAATTCCATGTTGCCCGTGCCCTTGAACTCCTGAAAAATCAACTCGTCCATGCGCGAGCCGGTTTCGATGAGCGCCGTCGCCAAAATGGTGAGCGAACCGCCTTCCTCGATTTTTCGCGCGGAGGCGAACATCTTGCGCGGAATTTCCAGCGCGCGCGCGTCCACACCGCCGGTCATCGTGCGGCCGCTGCCACCGTGAACGCTGTTGTAGGCGCGGGCGATGCGCGTGAGCGAATCCATCAGCACAAAAACGTCCTTGCCGCTCTCGACCATCCGGCGGCAGCGCTCAATGGTGAAGCGCGAAAGGCGGACGTGCGTCTCCAGATCCATGTCGTTTGAGGACGCAACGACTTCGGCCTTCACCGAGCGCTGGAAATCCGTGACTTCCTCCGGCCGCTCGTCAATAAGCAGCACGAGTGCGAACACTTCGGGATGATTCTCGGTGATGGCGTTGCAAATTTGTTTGAGGATGGTTGTCTTGCCCGTGCGCGGCGGCGCGACGATGAGGCCGCGCGTGCCCTTGCCGATGGGCGTGACGAGATCAATCACGCGCGTCTCGATCAAATCGGGGCTGGTTTCCAGTTTATATTTTTCAATCGGGTCAATCGTCGTGAGATTTTCAAAGCGGACGGCTTTCGTGTAGGCGTCGAAAGTCATGTCGTTGACCTTGTCCACAGCCTTGAGCTGCGGGCTGGTGCCGCGGTGCGGCGGCTGCGTCGGCCCTTCGATGAAACTGCCTTCGCGCAGAAAGCTGCGGCGAATGGTGTCGGGCGTGACGAAAATGTCGGTCGGCTTGGGATGATAATGGTTCTGCGCCGTCCGCAAAAAGCCGAAGCCTTTTTCGGAAATTTCGAGATAGCCCGAACCGTAGTTGGACTTTTCACCGTTGTTTTCTGAACTGCTCATAATTTGTGCTGCGAAGGCTGGGATTGTCCCGAAACAATTTTGAATTTGTGAACTTGGGAAGTGCCCCGAAACCGGGGCGCTCAAAACCTTCGACGCGCATTAACTACGCTGAAATGCGCCAAAGCGCAACATTTATTTTCGTGAAAATACCCGGGCGAAATCAACCGCCCACTTCGGCGCGCGCCTCGGCAGCCAGCGGTGTGCTCAAATAACGTTCACCGGTGGACGGCGCAATCGTGACGATGAGCTTGCCCTTGTTCTCCGGACGCTTGGCGATTTCAATCGCGGCGACAACATTTGCGCCGGACGAAATGCCGCACAAGATGCCTTCTTCCTTCGCCAGCCGCCGCGCCATGGCAAACGAGTCGTCGTTCGTCACTTGAACGCATTCGGTGATCAACGGATTGCCGTTGCTGTCTTTCAAATGCAAATTTTGCGGAACGAATCCCGCGCCCGTGCCCTGGATTTTGTGCGGGCCGGGCTTGAGCGGCTGGCCGGCGAGACATTGTGAAATAACCGGCGAATCCTTCGGTTCGACGGCAATGGCCTGGAACGACGGTTTCTTTGCCTTGAGAACTTCCACGCAGCCGGTGATGGTTCCGCCGGTGCCGACCGCCGCGACCAAAATGTCAATCTTGCCGTCCGTGTCTTCCCAAAGTTCGACGGCCGTTGTCTTGCGATGGATTTCCGGATTTGCCGGATTGTTGAATTGCTGCGGAATCCACGCGTTGGGCGTTTCCTGAGCGAGTTGTTCGGCGCGGGAAATCGCGCCTTTCATGCCCTCGGCACCGGGCGTCAAAACCAGTTTCGCGCCGAGCATAGCCAGCAGCGTGCGGCGTTCCACCGACATGGTTTCGGGCATCGTCAGAATTAATTTGTAGCCTTTCGCCGCTGCGACGAATGCGAGCGCAATGCCGGTGTTGCCGCTGGTCGGCTCGATGATGACGGTTTCCTTTTTCAAAACGCCGCGTTTTTCGGCGTCTTCAATCATCGCCATGCCGATGCGGTCCTTGACGCTCGAAAGCGGATTGAAAAATTCGCACTTGAGCAGAATCGTGGCGGGCAATCCGGCGGTGACTTTGTTTAATTTGACCAGCGGCGTGTGTCCGACGGTTTCGACAATGTTGTTGTAGATGCGTCCCATAAATTCTCTCTTGGTTAATTTCCCGTCAAATTGCGCCGAATGAAACAAATGGGCAAGTTTTTTTTATCCATCTCCTCCTCATGCTCTTCGTCATCCTCAAATTGATTCGTGAGCTTGAGGAAGACGATGAGGATGATTTGTAAAAACATTAAGTCCCCGCCCGACCTTTCGGTCGAACGGGGACAAATGGGGAATGGGAGTTCGTCAATCTCTCTTTCCCGAACTGGCATTAGACGCGCACCCTCGCGGGGGCTGCCAGCTTCCCGACGCCATTCTCCACGG
>DATJRH010000045.1:0-30112 GCA_035504945.1 Candidatus Aquilonibacter sp.
GGAAACCGCCGTGCTGCGCAACCCGGCAGACCAGCTAGACCAATTGCTCGCGCCGGTGTTCGATTTGCAGGAAATCAAAAAGGCCAAACCGATTGCGACCGGCCTGCCCGCCGGGCCGGGCGCAGCTTCGGGAAAATTTTATCTCAATGCCGACCGCGCGGTGGCCGCCGCCGAGAGGAGTGAAAAAGTTCTGCTCGTCCGCGTCGAAACCTCGCCGGAGGATTTGCGCGGGATGATTGCGGCGGAGGGAATTTTGACGGCGCGCGGCGGCGTGAGTTCGCACGCGGCGCTCGTCGCGCGGCAAATGGGCAAGGTCTGCATCTGCGGCGCGAGCGCGCTGCAGATTAATTATGACAAAAAGACCATCACGGTCGCCGGGCAGGTTTTTCACGAAGGCGATTTCCTTTCGATTGACGGGACAGCGGGAACGGTTTTCGCCGGTCAAATCAAAACCGCGCCGTCGGAAATCATCGCTGGGCTGATTCACGGCGACCCGGAGGCACAGAAGACCGAGAAGTTCAAAAATTTCGCGCAGTTGATGAAATGGTGTGAGAAGGCCACGCACCTCTCCGTGCGCACAAACGCCGACACGCCGGAGCAGGCCGCCAACGCCGTCGCGTTCGGCGCCATCGGCATCGGCCTCACCCGCACGGAACACATGTTTTTCGAAGGCGACCGCATTGACGCGATGCGCGAGATGATTCTCGCCGACAGCGTCACCATGCGTGAAGACGCGCTCGCCAAATTGCTACCGTATCAGCGCGACGATTTCTTCGGCATCTTCAAGGCGCTGAAAGGATTTCCGGCGACCATCCGTTTCCTCGACCCGCCGCTGCACGAATTTTTGCCGAACTCGAAGGAGTCGCAGATGGACCTCGCGCGGAAGCTGAACATTCCCGTTGAGAAAATCATGCATCGCGTCCACGAATTGCATGAGTTCAATCCGATGCTGGGTTTCCGCGGCTGCCGTCTCGGCATCAAGTATCCCGAAATTACGCGAATGCAGTCGCGCGCCGTGTTCGAGGCCGCCGCCGATTGCGTGAAGAAGGGCATCAAGTGCAAACCTGAAATCATGATCCCGCTCGTCGGCTTCAAGAAGGAACTGGATTTGCAGGTCGCCATAGTCCACGAAGTCGCGGCGCAGGTTCAGGCCGAGAAGAAGGTAAAATTGACTTATTCGGTCGGCACGATGATTGAAGTGCCGCGCGGCGCGTTGACGGCGGATGAAATCGCGCAGACGGCGGAGTTTTTCAGCTTTGGCACGAACGATTTGACGCAAACGTGCCTCGGCATGAGCCGCGACGATTCCGGCAGCTTCCTCGGCGCGTATCAGGAATCGGAGATCATGAAGAAAAATCCGTTCGCCTCGATTGACCAGACCGGCGTCGGCCAGCTCATGGAGATCGCCATCGCGAAGGGCCGCAAGACGCGCCCCGACATCAAGCTCGGCATTTGCGGCGAACACGGCGGCGACCCCGATTCCGTGAAATTCTGCCATCGCCTCGGCTTGAGCTACGTCAGTTGCTCGCCGTTTCGCGTGCCGGTGGCGCGCCTCGCCGCTGCGCAGGCGGCGATTGAGGAAAAGCGCAAGGCGAAGAAGAAATGATTCATTTCTAAAATTCAAAAAAGCCGCTCTGGGAATCTGGAGCGGCTTTTTTTAGCGGTCATTTTGTGTTTGCTGATGGAACAGGATGTGCTAGTATTCCCTCTGAAAAAGGAAAATCAGGAGTACTTTTGTGAAATAAACAAAGTAACGCCCTGATCAGAGGGTGAATCAAAACTCTTGAAAACGATGTTTTTCAATCAAACGGTCGTTCAATCCCCGTCGCGAGGCCGGGCAGGAATGACGTTGGTTGAAGTGGTTGTGGCATTGGCCATCACGGGGCTGATGGTGGCTGGAATCATCAATGGTTATATCTTCTGCACAAGGTCCACGGCAAAGGACTCGCTTTACATGGCAGCAAACGCAAGGGCGGTGGAGCGATTGGAGGAAACACGCGCCGCCATATGGGCTCCATATCGTGCACAACCGGTGGATGAACTGGTCGCCTCGAATTTTCCTGACACCAACGTTGTTTTGGATCTATATGAATCGAGCTCGACGCCCACGCTGGCCACGCTGAAGACGGAGATAACCCAGATTTTACCTTCTCCGTCTTCGCCGCTTTCGGCGCCGGTCAGGGAAATTCATGTGGATTGCATCTGGCAATTTCAGGGAGTCGAGATTACCAACTCAATTGAAACCTGTCGCGCCCCGGACCAATGAAGCTTCCAGCTCCAACTTCTGTTTCAAATCGCGCCGGTTCACCAACGTCAACCAGCGGTTTTACTTTGCCGGAAATCTTGATCGCGTTGACGATCTTCATGCTTATGCTCGCTGGAATCATTACCGCCAATCTGTTTGGCCTGCAAATGTTTCAACTTAACGAAAACAAGCTTAACGCCACCGAGTGGTCGCGTAATACTTTCGGCAAAATAACAGATGAAATCCGTGCTTGCAGCGCCGTGTCGGTGGGCAATATGACGACCAACGGCGTTTTCGTGGGGTTGCTCGACGGAGAAGCGCAGGAAGGCACTGCCATTGAAATCCAGCCCAACACGAACTCGACGAGTCTCATTTACTATTTTCTCGATTCGTCAGATGAAACGTTCAGGCGGACGGAACTCTTGCCCAGCGGCTCCAACACCATCATTCTGGCCGATTCGGTTACGAACACGACGGTTTTTACCGCGCAAGACTTTTCCGGGAATGTGCTGACCAATGATCTCAACGATCAGGTGATTCACCTTACGCTTGAATTTTATCAACCTGAACGTTACCTGGTGGATCCAGATTATTACAAACTGGAAACCTCCGTGACCCGACGGGCCGCGCAATAAGCATGAAAATCCGTTTTACAACTCAAGGTCAGGCCGGCAGCGCCCTGATGCTGGTGTTGATCATGAGCGCCATTGCCCTGGCCATCCTGGCCAGTGTGATGTCCTGGGCGGCAACCAGCAACCGATTGACGCACCGTTCCATCCAATACACCCGCTCGATTGCTGCCGCTGAAGCCGCCACGGAAAAAGTGGAGAGCCAAATCACGCGGGATTTTCTATCTGGCGGTGAGCAGTTGGTCAGCCAGAATTTGAATGTTTATCGCCAGACGGTGCCCACGCCGACGGACTCCTCATACTGGAGCACGTGGGTGTTTGATGACGGGAACGGTAATCTCAACCAGACTTACGTGGAACGCGTTCCCGGAACCAACTACACCGTGTTGAGCGCGCCTTACACCGGCCTGAAAGGATACGTCTCGACTTACACGGTGGTTTCCCACGCGAGCGATACTGCCAGCATTCAGAACGTCACGGGAGGGGTTCTTCAGCAATTGCAGTTGACCGGCATCCCTGTTTTCCAGTTTGGCATGTATTCTTCCGGTGACATGGAAATCAGTTGCGGCCAGCCTTTCAACGTCACCGGACACGTGCATTCCAACGGCATACTGTATGTCGAACCGGACAGCTCTCTGACATTTGAATCCGATGTCACCGCCGTGGTGAATGTCCTGTTTCAGCGGGACACGGCCGATGGAGACCCTCGCGGCCCGCCGGCGGGCGGAGTGGTTTATGTGCAAACCAATTCGCCAACTTTTCCGGTTGACGCCTTGACGCTTCCTATCGGAGCGACCAACACCCCGGAAGCCATCCGGGAAATCATTGAGCCGCCGCCGCCGGGCGAAGACCCCAACTCAGCCATCGGCAAATTGCGCTATTACAACCAATGCGATATGATCATCACCGCTTCAGATGCTGGAATCTCGGCGACCAGCGGTGAATTTAATAATTTTGCCACGCCCATCCCGACAAATGAATTGTCCCTGTTTGTTTCGATCACCAACAGTTTTTGGGATGCTCGTGAAGGCAAAACCGTTCAGCCGATTGATATCAACATTGGAGTGCTCACGGCTTGGAGCGAAACCAATTCCGATCTACGTCCGGTCCTCATGAATGAGAATTCTTCTGAATACGTTATGAATTCCGTCTACGTTGTGGATAACCGCACGCTGCCTTCCACCAGCTTGGGAGCCGTTCGCGTGTATAATGGACTTCAACTGCCGCCGAACGGACTTACGGTGGCCACGGGACGCCCACTCTATGTTTGGGGCGATTATAATGAATTGAACACTAATAATCTTGGCACCGCCAACACCACCGCCACCCGTCCGGCCTCGCTGGTGGCCGATGCCATCACGTTTCTGTCTGACGCTTGGGTTGACGGCAGCACCTATCAAGGTCAAACAGGCGAGCCGACGGCGGCAAACACCACTGTCAATGCGGCTTTGCTGACCGGTAATGTTCCGACCTCTCCGGGATATTACAGCGGGGGCATGGAAAATTTCCCGCGATTCCTGGAAAATTGGGGAGCAGACAATACAAATACTTACAATGGTTCGATGATAAAGATGTTTCCAAGCCTCTACGCAACCGGAGTTTGGGGGCAGGCAAACGTTTATAACCCGCCCGCCCGCAACTGGGCTTACGATGCCAATTTCGACGACCCGACCAAGCTGCCACCCAAGACGCCGAGTTTGCTGAAGGTCATTAATGGCCAGTGGGCCACTGTGCCTCCAGGCACCAATGTGGCGGCGGCATTTCCCTAGCCGGCGGATTTGTCCGTCGCCGGTTGAATTTCATGCACGATCTGGAAAACAGAACGGACATCAAAGTTCGCGGAATGGCTAACCGGCCCGCCCTGACAAAGATCAAATCGTTTTTGATTCTGCTCGTGGTGGGCTTTGGGTGCGTTCAATTGCGCGGGGCCACCAATGGTTTCGAGATGCCGCCGCCCAAGGTGGGTTCCATTCAATGGGTGGAAATCCAGCGCCTTACCAAACAGCAACAGGAACTTCATCGGAAACGTGTGCCGGTCCCCGGCGCCATGGCTGCGGATGTTCCGCAGGCTGAAGGCGCAAATTTTGCCAGCGGGCCAAAAACAATCGCGCCTCCAACCCCGCCACCCGCCGCACCGGGAATGTCTGCTAGAATTCTTCTTTTCACGCTCGTCTTCGCCGGCGCGGCGGTTCTGGTCGTCAGAAAATTTGCCCCGCAGGTTCTGGCTGACCTCAACCAGCGCTTCAATCCGTGGGCGCTTGAGCCTGTCGTGGTGCGTGGGCTTCCGGCAAAAGTCCGCGCGGAGGAGGCGGCCTTTGCCGAGTTCCTCGCGACGTTCCGGGTCGGTCCGGCCGCTTCATTGCCCAACGGCTCGCCTGAGAAAAACGATCCGGTCAGGGAGTTTTATGCGCGGGCTGAAAAATTTCTCGGCGTGCAGCGAACGCTGCTTCACGACATCGGCCGGGAGCCGGGCGACCTGGCCAGACAGAAAAAACTCGCGCAACTGTGTTCCGAGGTAAGTTCACTGAAAGGCGAGGCTGGTTTCCCCGAGGCGCTTCCCGCGTGGCAGATGGCTTCCGCTCTGGAGGGGCTGCTCAAACAACTCACCGAGAACCTGGGCAACGTCACACCTTCCGCGTTGCGCGCCGTGGCCGGGGGCGTGGATTTGCTGGATGATTTGTGCGTGCCGGGGTTGAAGCCGGATTTATTGACGGAGCGCCCCCTCAAATTTCTGGTCGTGGACGACGATTTGATAAGCCGGCAGGCCGTCTCCCTCGCGCTGAAAAAAGCATTCAGCCAGCCCGACCTCGCCGGGGACGGCGAGACGGCCCTGGCCCAGGCCCTCCAGCAGGCTTACGACGTGATTTTCCTCGACGTCCAATTGCCGGGCATGGACGGCTTTGAGCTGTGCACCAAAATCCACGACTCCGCCGTCAACCACACCACGCCGGTGGTCTTTGTCACCGGGCAGAGCGACTTTGACGCGCGCACCAAATCAGCCCTCAGCGGTGGCTACGATCTCATGGGCAAACCGTTTCTCACCTTTGAAATCACCGTCAAGGCGCTCACCCTTGCGTTGAAAGGCCGTCTCCCGCAGCGCGTCCAGAAACCGCTCCCGAAACCCGAACCGGGCAGGGGTGCGCCGGATTCACCGGTGACGGTCACGGGTGATTCGCCACCCGCCCCAGGTATTACCAACACCACCCGGACGTTGCCGGCAACGTCAGCGACGGCGGAGCCGGGCGATTTCACCGGCGCATTTCTGGCGGCCCGCGTATCAACGCACCTTGACCCGCTGCGGGACCTTTGTCAGACCATCCTTCAGAGCTCGAATGAGGAGGCGCGGCAGAATATGCTTGCGGATGCCCGCGTTCGCCTCAATTCGTTGATTTCCCAAAATGGCCCCGGTCTGGCGCAACCGGCTCGTCAAACCGGCGCCGCCCTGGAAGGCCTGTTCAAAAAAATGCTGCAGGACCCCAAAAACACCACGCCGTCCTCGCTGGCCACCATGGCCGCCGCCCTGGATTTGCTGGGCGACCTGTGCGTGCCGGGAATGAGGGCGGACCTCGCCACCAATCCGCCGGTTCACATTCTGGTGGTGGATGACGATCTCGTGGCGCGCCGGGTCATCGTCGGCGCCCTGCAAACGTTTTTCACACGGCCGGAAAGCGCGGAAAACGGGGAGGCGGCGCTCGCGCTGGCGGCCGAAAAATCATTCGACGTGATTTTTCTCGACGTGCAAATGCCCGGCATGGACGGGTTCGAGGCCTGCTCGAAAATTCGCGCCACCGTTCCCAACCGCGCCACGCCCGTCGTGTTTGTGACCGGCCATGCCGGCTTCCAAACACCCGCCCTGATGAACCGGGCCGGCGGCAACGGCCTGATGGGGAAGCCATTCTTCGCCTCGGAGATCACCGTCAAGGCGCTGACGCTCGCCCTGCGCGGCCGCCTCGAACAACTCAAAATGCAGCCCGTCTCGTGAGCGCGCCTTGCCGCTGTGCAGGCGGCGATTGAGGGAAAAGCATTTGCAATTATGATGCAGCGCAGGCTTTCCGGCCTGCGGGTTCAGGAAGCAACAGGCAGGGCGGGCAATCCTCCGCCCGCCGATGATGGGTAGCCGGACTCCGACCGGAGCGCACGGAGTGACGCGCCCTACCGACAATTCAAGAGCCGCCCCGGTTTCCCGGAGCGGTTTTGGTTTTGGTCGGTTTGGCTCGTTCGGATTTCTTTTTCAATCCAACGGCGGCCACTTGTTCGCTGTCGTCGCCATATTGCGCGACGACTTGCTGGCGGGCGCCGAGCATCGCGTTGTGGAACGTCCACTGAGCAGCCACGTGCCCGTCGCGGGCGGTTTTCTTGTCGGCGTCGGCCTGGACGTGCGCGTCCGCGGCGTCATCCAATGCTTCGGATGCCGCTTCCAGCTTGTCCAATGTGTAATCAGACTTCGGATCGGTGGGCTGGTAGTCGCTCATCTTTTTGATGGCGGCCAGTGCGTCCACGTCGGCTTTCAGCGCCTTGCGATTGACAGGTCTCGTTTGATCTTTCGCCATATCATTTTTCACCTCCTTTCAAAATTATCCTCCTTTAAAAAATTTATCTTGGTAGCGGCGGTCTGTGACCGCCGTGCCTTGTCACTCAATCCCGCGCTCAACGGCGCTCGCAGAGCGCCGCTACAATGGGACTGCCGGAGCTTCAAAGGATGGTTCCCGTCGGCGGGCGGGCAGGGGAATTTGTGTGGCGTCTGGCGCAGCAGGAGAAAGCCGCGGCTCACGCGGTTCAGGCGCTGGCAGCGCGTGGAGAAACTTTGCCAGCGCACAAGTGAACGCTGCCAGTGCGTGAACGCGCTCCGGCAGCGCACGGGCAGACACCGCTCCACGCCGGGGAGATTGTCCTTCGCGCTGGACGGATTCTGGCGGAATCCGGCGCACGCGGAGCGCACTCCGCCGCGCTCATGCTGAAATTTGGAGGGTATGAATGAACTGCGGGAAGCGCCAAGGCCGTTGGCCGGCGGCGGGTAAACCAATCTCGTTGGTTTTCCAGAGCCGTTCTCTGACCCATAACCCGTCACGCAGGTATTAATTAGCAGAATTTACATTGCGTGGCAACCGTATAAGAAAAGTATTGGAACTTCGAATAGTTTTCAGAAGCGGCGCTGATGTTTGGCAAACAGGCCTGGATCAGGGTCACTCCAGGGCCAGCACACTGCGCACCGCGGCAACCAGTTGTTCGGCGGTGAAGGGTTTGGCGAGCGTCCGATGGGCGCCGAGGTGCCGGGCCATTTTCAAATGCAGTTCCGCCGGTATCCGGTTTGACTTGGACGTGGCAATGAACTTGGGCGGCGAATCCATTCTTCGCAATTCGGCGAAGGTTTCGAAGGCGTCGTTGTCGGCCAGCACCAATTCAAGGATGATGAGGTCGAAAGGATTTTGCCGGTGCAGGGAAATGGCCTCCAGCCCGTTGGCGGCGTGTACGACGTGGTAGCCTTCCTCGGTCAGCCAAAAACCATACATGGTTCGCACTTTAACATCGTCATCAAGAATTAAAATGCGCTTTGGATTTTCCGAACTCATCGGACTGGCGGCGCGTCCGGGCCGCCGGTGGAATCGGCCGCGCAGGCTTCTTCTTTTTTGCCGGCCATGATCGTGCGCACCGCGAGGAGGTTTTCCTTGCAAATCATGGCAATCGCGCCGGCGGCGCTGGATAGCTGCCGGAAATGGGGTTCGTTGTGGGCGGTGACGATGATGACGCGCGCGGACGGAAATTCCCGGCGCAGCGTCTCGGTGGTGCGAAAGCCGTCCCAGCCGGGCATGTCAATGTCCATGGTGATCCAGTGCGGCTTGAAATCATGGACACGCTGCACGGCTTCCTCGCCGGAGCCGCATTCGCAAAAGCTCACGCCGGGCAGGGTCATGAATTTGCGGATCATTTCCCGCGTGCCGGCGTGATCGTCAACAATCATCAATCTCATGCTGGCAATCTGCACCAGGAAGGCGCGATGCGTAATTGTTGTCGCCACATATTTTGAGGTAAGTAGGAACCGCTATTTTTCTAGGTGGAAATACCTAGGCGGTATTGCGGATGAAGAGGGCAAATGACTTAGAGCGCGGAGCGATTTTCCAGCGCGAATTGCAGCAAGCTGTGGCTGCCGGTCAATTCGAGTTTGGCGCAGATGTTCGCGCGGTGCGCCTCGACGGTGCGCGGGCTGATGAAAAGTTCCGCGCCGATTTCGCGGCTGGTCTTCTTCTCGGCGATGAGCTTGAGGATGCGCCGCTCGGCCTTGGTCAAATCGTCGAGACCGGGCTTTTGGGCGGCCAGCGCCTCGGCGCGGTTGCGCCGGCGGACGACAAAGTTGGAAACGGAGGAGCTTAGATAATGCTCGCCCTCGGCGACGGCGGCGATGGCCTTGACGATTTCCTCGACGGCATTTTCCTTGAGGATGAAGCCCTTCACGCCGAGGTTGAGCGCGCGGTTGAAAATCTCCTCCTCCTTGTGCATGGTCAGGATGATGAGCCGCGTGTGGCCGCGCTTGCCGGAAAGTTGCTGCGCGATTTCCAGGCCGGTCAGTCCCGGCAGGTTCACGTCGAGCACGGCCACGTCCGGCTTTTTCTCGCGGATGAATTTCAGCGCGGCCGCGCCGTCGCCGCTTTCGCCGATGAGTTCGAAGCGCGAGTCGTCGCCGATAACCTGCCGCAATCCGCCGCGAAAGAGCGGATGGTCGTCAACAATCAGGACGGTGGTTCGAGGCGACATGGTGAAAATCCTCGCGCGGCACTTTAACCGGCCTCGGCGGAAATGGGAATGGTAATCTCGACGCGCGTTCCCTTGCCGGGCCGGGAGTCCATTTTCAATTTGCCGCCGAGCATCCGCGCGCGCTCGGCGATGTTTTTGAGGCCGAGGCCCTTTGATTTTCCGCCGGTCTCGAAGCCGCGGCCATCGTCCTCGATGCTCAAAATCACCTCGTGAATGTCGCGCTCCAGCGTGACGCACGCGTGCCTGGCGCGCGAATGTTTGAGGACGTTGTTCAGGCTTTCCTGGACGGTGCGGTAAAGGTTCACCGCCGCCTCGCCGGAAAAAAGGTCGTCAACCGGATCGAACTTCCCCTTGATTTCCATCGCGCTGGCTTCGCTGGCATTTTCAATCATCGCCTTGAGCGAGCGCGTCACGCCGAGATGATCGAGCTGGTGCGGGTGCAGGTCGTGGGAAATCTGGCGCGCCTCGGCGATCACGAGCGAGGCGAGGTCGCTGATGCCCTGAAGTTGTTCGCGCAATTTGACGGACAATCTCTTTTTGGACAATTCCAACTGCGCGCGGTTTTTGATGAGCAAAAGATTCTGGCCAAGGCTGTCGTGAAGTTCGCGCGCGATGCGCGTGCGCTCGGCTTCCTGCGACGCAATGAGCTGGAAGGTGTATTCCGCGCGCGCCTGCTGTTCGCGGAAAATGGCCTCCTGCCGTTCCGTGATGTCCATCGCAAGCCCCACAACGTAATCGGGCGAACCGTCGGGGTGGCGCACGCATCTGACCGCGATGGTGGCATAAATGATTCGTCCGTCCTTGCGAATGTAGCGCTTGTCGAGGGTGTAGGATTCAATTTCACCCCGAATCATGCGATTGAGTTGAGCTTCGTCCGCGGCAAGGTCGTCGGGATGCGTGAACTGGTCCCAGCTCATTTTTTGCAATTCGTCGCGCGAGTAGCCAAGCATCTGGCAGAGCTGATCGTTGACGGTGAGGATGCCCTTGCTCACCGAAGTGATGGCGCAGCCGACGATGGCCTGTTCGAAGTAACTGCGGAACAGCGTTTCGCTGTTACGCAACGCTTCCTCAGCGTGCTTGCGGTCGGTGATGTCGTGCGAAACGCGGAGGACGCAAAGTCGTCCGCCAAGCTCAATCAATTCACCGCTGTGCAAGAGCGCCCGCCGCCGGCCGTCGCGCGTGCTGGTCTCGATTTCCACGTTGCTGAAACTGCCATGTTCCCTCAACAACTGGAGCATCCGGTCGCGGATTTCGGGGTTTGAATGGATGCCAATTTCAGTGGGCGAACGCCCGATGACCTCCTCGCGTTTGTAGCCAAAGACCTTTTCGTGCGCTTCGTTGACTTCGAGATAGTGTCCCGTCTCAAAATCCGTGATGGTCATCACATCCGGGCTGGTGCGAAACGCCTTGGAAAACTTTTCCTCCGATTCGCGCAACGCCTGCTCTGTATTTTTGCGCTCGGTGATGTCGCGCAAGGCGGTCATCCGCAAAAGCCGGTAGTCCATGCGGATCATTTTCGCCTGCGCCTCCGCATAAAAAGTGCTTCCGTCCTTGCGCAACAACTGGTGTCCATAAATCGTTTCCTGTCCGGCGCGGATTCTCTCGGCGATGGAATCCCGCCATTCGGGCGCGACAAACTCGACGATTTTACGCCCGATGACTTCATTTTGATTCTGATAGCCGAACATGGCGACAAACTGGCTGTTCACGTCCAGAATGACGCCGTCCTCACTGATGCAAATGCCTTCAAAGGCCGCCGCCGAGAGATTTTTGAACCGTTCCTCGCTCTCGCGCAATTCCGCCAGCGTCTGGTTGCGCTCGTTGATGACGATGGCCGGAATCAAGGCCACCAGGCTCGCCATCGCCAAAACCGCCTGCATCGGGAAAATATATTGGCTCGTCGAAATCTCCGCGCCGTTAAGACCGATGGCATATTGCGTGGTGAAAAAGGCCACCGACAACGAAAGCAACAGGCTGACCGCTGTCGCCCCGCGCACGCCAAATCGCAGGCCGGCCCACAGCAAAAGCGGAATCGCCCAAGTCCGGTTGATTGACATGATTCCATGTCCCAGATAAAGCAGAAACCATTCGTAGACAACCAGGACAAGCAGCAGCAAAACCGCTTCCGTGATTTTTTTGGGCGATCCGAATTCACCGCGCACCCCGCTTTTTTTCGAGAGCCACGTCAGGATGAAGGGCGTCAGAATCAAAATGGCCATCGCGTTGCTGCCCCACCAGACTTTCCACGACTGCTCGAACGACCGGCTTAGACCGAAATGAACCAGCGTCGCCGCGCCGATGATTGCACCGAGCATCGAGCTGAACACCGCCGCAAACAGCAGCAGCCCGGCAAATTCCTTGAGCGTCGCCAGCGTCGGGCGTTCCGCCACAAATTGCCGCACGAGCCACGCGCCCAAAACCGCCTGCAACGTGTTCGCACAGAAAAAGCAGAGAATCACCACCGGCTTGGTGCCGTAAAAGACATCAAAGATGAAATCCGCCGGGAATGCCGCCAGTATCAGCCACAGCCAGTCGCGCGTCCGATTCAAGAGCAGCACGGCCAGAAACAAGCCGGCTGGAAGCCAGAAGGTGGCAAAGCTGCTGTGTCGCGCGGATAAAAAACTGCTGCTCTCGGCGCAGAGAAAATACGCCACGCAAAATAAAATCATTCTCCGCCACAATCCCAAAGAAGATGGACGGATGGATAGGATGTTGTTCGCCGATGACATAGAGCCTGCCCAATGACGGTTATAGAAGAAGCCGCCTTCGATGTCAGCTAAATCCGGCGATGTCTGATTTGAGGGGGCGCGGCATTTATGCCGCTTCATCATCCCGTTGCCATTATCACGTTGAAGCGGGCTGAAGTCCGCGCTCCAAACGCAAATTCAGACACGACCCAATGTCCGGCGCCATCTGATTTCAAACGGCGGGCTGCCTGCGCCCGGCCATTATAAAAATTGTCGGATTTTATAATGGCTTTATTTCTTATGGCGGAGTAGAAACGTCACAACTAAATCAACTTATGAGCACAATATTCTTCGGTTGTCTGTTTGGTTTTGTCATCTGGTTCCTTGTCCGTTATCTCGCCGCCGGGCTTTACACCGTCAACCAGAGCGAGCGCGCGGTGAAGACGCGCTTCGGCCGCGCCGAGCGCGTAGGCAGTGCGACGACGCTGCAGGATCCGACTGCTGCTTCATTAAGTGAGGAGGAAAAGGAACGCTACGTCTATCCGCAGGTGCGCGTCATCCCGCCGGGCGGGCCGTATTTCAAATGGCCGTGGGAACGCGTCTATAAGGTTTCCGTCGCCACGCAGACGATGAACATGGCGTGCGACCCGGAGAACGCCGACGCGAATTTTCAAGGCACCATGCTCGAAGCGGTCACCAAGGACCAGTTGAACACGGGCTTGAAGGGGCAAATCCGTTGGCGCGTTTCGGAGCGGAATCTTTACGGCTACATTTTCGGCGTGAAACATCCCGTGACGCATGTCATGGGCTATTTCATTTCCGTGCTGCGCGAACGCATTGCTACTTTTGAGGCGCCGGCCCAACCTGTTGTTGCCGGCGCCCCGCCGCAAAATGCGGCGGCCACGGTGGTGACGGGAATTTCCATCAACGACCTCCGCAAAAATCTGAGCGAAATCAACGATCACATGGTCAGGGAATGCACGACTTCAGCGGCGCGCTACGGCGTGATGCTAGATGCCTCGTTGATTACGGAGATTGACCCGCCGCCGGAGGTCGAGTCTGCGCTGGCGGCCATCAACACGGCTTACAATTCGGTTTCGTCCGACGTGAGCCTGGCGCAGGCCGCCGCCGACCAAAAAATCGTGCAGTCGAAACGCGCGGTGGAAATCGAGACGCTCAAGGCGCAGGCGGAGGTGCAGCCGATTGTGGCGCTGGCCAGCCAGTTGGGCGATTTGAAGAAGAGCGGCCCAGGCGTCATGGACGCCTACGTGCGCAACGTGCGGTTGAAATTGTTCAGCGAGGCCAAAACCGTGATTCTGGAGGGCAGCCATGAATGAAAATCTTTTAGACTTGCCGTTCGCACATTTTTTGATCGCAGCAGCGGCAACTTTTATCGGTTTGTTCATCTTGGTGCCCATCGGCTTTGGCATCCTGCGATTGTTCGGGCTTTACACCATTGTCGAGGAGCGGCAGTGCAAGGTTTATGTTCTCTTCGGCAAGGTGCTGGCGACGATTGATGAGCCGGGATTGCATCTGCTGATTTTCAAACTCGGCATCAAGGCGCCGCTGGTGAGCCTCCTCGGCAAATGCAACACGCTCGATTTGCGGCTGGATCAGGAATACCTGCGCAGCAATCCGGTCAATTCCGAGGAAGGCGCGCCGATGGGTATCGGCGTCTGGTATGAAATGGTCATCAGCGATCCGGTGTCGTATTTGTTCAAGAACGCCGACCCGCGCGGTTCGCTTTCGGCCAACGTCGGCAACTCCACCGTCCGCTGCCTGAGCAATCTGAAGCTGGAGGACATGCTCCAGAACCGTCATCCGATGAGCCAGACTGTGCGCACGGAAGTTTCGCCGCAATCGCAGGAATGGGGCTACACGCTCGGCTCGGTTTATATCCGCAAGGTGCATTTCCGCGACGAGGGCATGATCAAGCAGATTGAGGAAAAAGTCGTGAACCGGCTGCGCCAGGTCACTTCCGCCATCAAGCAGGACGGCACCAACCAGGTCAACATCATCGCCAGCACGGCGGAACAGCAGGCGTCCATCGAATTCGCCCGGGCGGCGGCGATGCGCCCGCAGATTGTCGGCGCGGCCCTGCAAAAAATTTCGCAGGACCCGGAAATTTCGCACGCGCTGTTCAGCGTGCTGGAAACGCAAAACATCATTGACAGCCAGGCGGTCATCACCCTCGTTCCCCGCAACGCGAATTTTCTCGGCGATCTGATGGCGTCCGCGCAGGCGCCGAGGGGAACCCCGGCGAATTAAACGCTTTGACATCGAAAACTAAAGCCGCTTCGGTCGCCGGAGCGGCTTTTTGTTTTAAGCCAACTAAACCGCCGGACTCGGCGCGACGGCTTTGTCTGCCGGAGTCTTTTCGTTCATTAGATTTCTCACGAGCAACCACGCGGTGAAGGTCAAAAATGCCAGCGCACAAAGGTTCAGGTAAAGCGACTGGCGTTCGTTGTCCAATCCGGCGACGCACGGATAAACGACGCCGAAAAGGAGAAATTGCGCCGCGAGCCATTTGCCGGGGCCGGGAGCGGCGCGCATGAGCAGCCGGGCGAGCAGGACGAAGAACGGCAGCAAAATCAAAATCGCCGTCCCCCAAAATCCAAACAGCAAATCGCTGAAATCAGCCAGCAGGCCGTAGCCGAAAGCGGTCGCGGTGGCGAAGAGGATGGTGAGCAGCACGGCGTGACGGACGTCGGCGAGCGTGAGCGACAGGGTCAAAATCGCGAAAATAAAAAGCCAGGCGTCGTCGGTCTCATTCAAAACGGCGCGGGTGGTGGTGCCGGGCTGCGGCAATTCCGGCAGCGCAATGCCCATGCCTTTGTCCGTGAGCGCATGGTCGAGGCGGTAAGTCAGGACGGTTCCGAGGTTGTCCTTTGTCGGCGTGATTTGCGTCGGCGTCATGCAGCCGTCGGGATAATTCAATTTTGATTGCGGCAGGTCCGGCAGGTTCAGCGTGAGGGTGAAGTCGCGGATTTCGCGCGCCTCGCGCACTTGAAAATACCAATACGACAGCCCGCGGCTTTTGAACGCGATGTGAAAATTCATGGTTTCGTCCGGCTGCACTTCGCGCTCGAACACGAGATTGGAATCCTTGATTTCCATTTGCGGCAAAACGTCCTTGCCGTCGAGCGTGGCGACGAGGCCGTCGAACATCGCGTCGGAAGCGGGCAGGGGAAAAGTCAGCACGCAATTCTGGTTCGTGTCCGACGGATTCCGCAATCGCCAGTTGAAGCTGCAATCGGTTTCGTAGCCGCCGTAAAATGCCGAGCCTTTTTTGCGCGGGCTTTGCCGCAGCGTGACTTCATGCGTCGCGGAAATAAATGGATTGCCGACGACGGATTGGTGGATAGTTTTTTTGCGGAGCAACGCCGGCTTGGTCGGGTCTTCGGATTCGATTCGCTCGGTGACTTCTTCGTTGTGATAGATGTCCACGTTCAATTCGCCCTGCACCTGCTCGGAACCCCAGATGGTCTGGACGGCGTCGTAATTCGCCTGCGTGATGCGCCCGTGGGTGAGTTGAAAATCATTCACCGTCTGGCGCAGATACGAGCGCAGCACGGAAATGGTGCCGATGAGCAGTGCGACGAGCGTCACCGCCCAAACCAGCCGCAGGAAATTCCGGTAGAGCGTCCAGAGCAAGCTGGAATTCTTCCCGCCGTTTTCAGCGGCGGATTTGTTTTGAAACAGTGCCGTGAGAAAGACGGCGAGCAGGGCGGCGCCGAGAAACAGCACAATGGTGGGTTCAACATCGGCGAGGTCGCTCGCGCGATTCAGGAGTTTGGAGATGATGGCATTCATGGCGGGTCTGGTGATTTTGTCCGCGAAATGCGCGACGGGACGCGAAGGGAAAACGCGCGACAAAATTGAACGCCGATAACTCGATCAGTTCCGCAACGGCCATATTCGTGTCGCCCGGCATTTCGCAGGCGGGTTTTAAGTTTGGCCGTGACGCGCCGAAAATCAAAAGACTGGTTCAAGGACGCATCACGACTGAATTGCAGCACCGGCTCACACGAGCGGCGCAGGTAAGATGAGGAACGGCGTTCACCCGAACGCGCGCCCATTAAAAACCAGTTTCGGGGATTTGTCCACAAGAATCGGCCGGCAATATTTGCTGAAGCCGCCGAATAAGTGAAATTTTTCACAAACTTTTCTTGCGGTGCGAATGACAATTTAGTTACTATCACCGCTGACACGGTTTTGGAACGTGTCTTTTTTAATTGAAAGAATTAAGGAATTGAAGGATTTGCCGCGCAGCGGCGTTCGAGATGTCAGCGATTTTTCCGAAGTGGACAAACTGGTTGCCATTGGCTGTCGGCGTTGGCGCGGTGCTGATTGGCGGTGGTGTGACATTGGGCGTGACTTACTATTTCACGCCCAAATATACGCGCGTTGGCTATGAACCGATCCAGCCGGTGCCATTTTCACATAAAATTCATGCCGGCGAGTTGGGGATTGATTGCCGCTACTGTCACACCGGCGTGGACAAATCGTGGTTTTCTAACATTCCAGCGGCTTCGACCTGCATGAACTGCCACAGCCAGGTTTTAAAGGATGATCCACGTCTGGCCATCGTTCGCGAAAGCGCGACCAACAACACGCCGATTCCGTGGGTGCAAATTCACCGGCTGCCGGGATACGTTTATTTCAACCACGAAGTCCACGTCCGCCGTGGCATCAGTTGCGTGGAGTGCCACGGGCGGGTTGACCAGATGGACGAGGTTTATCACGCCAAGCCGTTCAGCATGAGCTTTTGTTTGAACTGCCATCGCGACCCGGCGGCTTACATCCGGCCGGTGGACAAAGTCACGGACTTGGGCTGGCAATGGAGCACCAACGCCGCCACCAACGCCGAAATGCAGGAGGTCGAAGGAACGAATCTGGTTGACCATATGCACGTGGAATCATTGGAAAACTGTTCCGCCTGTCACCGATGAACACAATTTTGAAATACTCACCCGCGCCGACGACTGGCCGCCGATATTGGCGCAGTCTGGATGAACTGGCCGACACGCCGGAGTTCAAGGAGTGGCTGCACCGGGAATTTCCGAAGGGCGCGGGCGAAATGATGGACGGCCAGAGCCGCCGTCAATTTCTGAAAATCATGTCCGCGTCGTTTGCGCTGGCGGGCTTGGGTCTGGCTGGCGCGGGTTGCCGCCGTCCGGTGGAAAAACTCGAACCGTTTGGCCAGCAGCCGGATGCCAGCTACGTTTATGGCGAGCCGCAATTTTATGCGACGGCCATGCCAACGCGCACCGGTGCGGTTCCGCTCGTCGTCAAATCCTACGAAGGCCGGCCGATAAAGATCGAAGGCAACGCCAAATTCCCCGGCAGCAACGGCGGCACTGACCGTTACGCACAGGCTTCGATTTTGAATCTTTACGATCCCGACCGCGCCAAGCGATTTGCCAAAGACGGCAAAACGGTCTCGCGAGAAGAGGCGTTGAAATTCCTCGACGATTTATCGTCAAAATTCGCGGCGAATCAAGGCGAAGGATTGGCGTTTCTTGCCGAAAGCAGCACCTCGCCGTCGCGCGCGCGGCTGCAAAAAATCATCGCGCAAAAATTTCCGAAGTCGCAATGGTTCACCTATGACGCGATTGATTCCGGCATCCACCAACGCGCGGCAACACAGGCGTTCGGCCAGCCGGTCAAACCAATTTTCAATTTCGATAAAGCGAAGGTCATTTTGTCGCTCGACTGCGATTTTCTCGGCGGCGAAGACGACGCGCACAATCACATCCGAAAATTCGCCGCCAGCCGCAAGGCGGGCGATGGCATGAGCCGGCTTTACGCGGTGGAATCACTGTTCACTTTGACTGGGGCAAATGCGGATCATCGGCTGCGTGTGGCGGCGAGTTTGATTGGACAGATTGCGGCGGCGATTTCGGCTGAAATCTCCGGAAGGTCCGCATCAGTTCCGGCGGGAATTGACGCGAAATGGATTTACGAGTGCGCGAAGGATTTGGTCGCGAATCGCGGAAATGTCTTAGTTGTGGCCGGCCAGCGTCAGCCGATTGAAGTTCATTTACTCGCAAACGCAATCAATTTCGCGCTCGGCGCGATTGGTAACACAGTGACTTTGATTTCAGTGGACGAAAATGCCGATGCTGATTTGAAAGATTTGAATGGCGATGATTTGGATACATTGGTGATTCTTGGCGGCAATCCAGCCTACAATCTGAACTGGTCGCCCAAGCAGAAAACGGTTGTTCGATTGGGTTATTACGAAGACGAAACCTTTGAAAGATCCACTTGGAATTTTCCGGCGACGCATTATCTCGAATCTTGGGGCGATGCGACGGCCAGTGACGGAACCATCGTTCCGATCCAACCCCTGATTCAGCCGTTATTTGGTGGAATTTCCGAGTTGGAATTTCTCGCGCTTGTTGCGGGCGAGTCGCAAACCGTTGCTTGCGAAATTGTTAAAGAAACGTATCGGTCTAATACTTTCATAATATCAAATATCACCGGTCTGACAGATCAGGTTAAGGCTAATGCTGATGCAGCTTTTGGGGAATCTTGGAAAAAGTTTCTGTTCAATGGCTTCAAGCCGGATTTCGAGCCTCAACCGGTGGTTGCGTCCGCGAACCCAAGTTTTCCTACAGGCAGTGCTAGGACAATGCCTTCCAAAGATAGCCTCGAAGTCATTTTTTATCGCGACGCAAAAGTGGATGACGGCCGTTACGCGAACAACGGCTGGATGCAGGAATTGCCCGACCCAATTACTAAAATTACCTGGGACAATGCCGTGCTCGTCAGCCGCAAGACCGCGCGTGAACTTGGCTTGGCGAACGACGACGTTGTTGAAATTTCGCTGAATGGCAAGACTGTTTCCGGCCCGATTTGGACGCAGCCGGGCATGGCGGATTATTCACTCGGCCTCGCACTCGGTTACGGCCATGAGAAAATTGGTCGCATCGGCGACGGTGTCGGCTTCAACGCCTATAAGATTTTCTCCGGCAAATATATTGAAACCGGCGCAACGGTGCGCAAGACAGGTCAAACATATTTGATTGCGACGACGCAGTCGCATTGGAGCATGGAGGGCCGTCCGGCGGTGCGCGAGGCGAACTTGGACGAGTTTATCAAGACCCCGGATTTTGCGCAGGAGATGCACGACAAAGAGCCGCCCATTGTCGCGCCGCTTTATCCGAATCCGTTTGACGAGGCGAAAAAGACGGCGATACAGCAATGGGGTTTGGTTGTAGATTTGCAATCCTGCGTCGGCTGCGGCACCTGCGTGCTGGCGTGCCAGAGCGAGAACAATATTCCGATTGTCGGCAAGGATCAGGTCAGCCGCGGCCGCGAAATGCACTGGATGCGGATTGACCGTTATTACACGAGCAGCCCGAAGGCGAAAAACAATCCGACCTTGTTTGATCCCAACGCCGACATGAACCAGACGGACGCGGAGCAGCAATTCGCGGATTGGATTGACGACGTGCAGGCGGTGAACCAGCCGATGCTCTGTCAGATGTGCGAGGCCGCGCCGTGCGAAAACGTCTGCCCGGTCAACGCCACGTCGCATGACGCGGAAGGGCTGAACGTGATGACTTACAACCGTTGTATCGGCACGCGCTATTGCTCGAACAATTGTCCTTACAAGGTTCGCCGCTTTAATTATTTCGATTACAACAAGCGCCCAATCAGCGCGCTGAAGGGGCCGTTTTATCCGACGCCGCTGTTGCACGAGACCGATGGCAAATGGGATTTGTTGAGTTGGTTCAAGCATCCGGACACCAGTGGCATGCGCGAGGAAGATGAATGGGACTTGATCAAAATGGTCAAGAACCCGGACGTGACGGTGCGGATGCGCGGCGTGATGGAAAAATGCACTTATTGCATCCAACGCATCCAGCAGGCGGAAATCGCGCAAAAGGTCAAGGCTGGTCCAACGGGGAACATCCGGCTGCTGGAATCCGAGGGCACGATTCCGAAGACGGCTTGCCAGCAGGCGTGTCCGGCGGGCGCGATTGTTTTTGGCGACATCAGCGACCCGGACAGCACGGTGACAAAATGGAAGGCGCAGCCGCGCAATTATTCCGTGCTGGGCGAATTGCTGACCAAGCCGCGCACGACGTATCTGGCCCGCGTCCGCAATCCGAATCCCGCGATGCCGGATTATCACGAGCCTTACAGCACGGAAGAATACGAAAATCGCGGCGGTGAATTTCACGCCCCGGAAAAAGAAAACATTTAAATGGCCGACTCCTCGACCCAACTGGAATCGCTCGCGCCGCCCGCCGAATTGCGGCGCATGACGGCTGTGCCGACCAACCGCAGCCTGGGCTGGCTGACGGACAAACTCACGGCGTTCAACGAAGGCAAAACACCGCTGTGGTGGTGGATTTTGTTTTTGCCGGCGGCATTTAGCGCGGCGGTTGTTCTGCCGGCGATGTTGACTTACAAAATTTCCACCGGCGTCGGCGTTTGGGGCAACAATATGCCGGTCATGTGGGGTTGGGACATCATCAACTTCGTCTGGTGGGTCGGCATCGCGCACGCGGGCACGCTGATTTCGGCGATGCTGTTCCTGACGCGGCAGCACTGGCGCACGCCGATTGGCCGCGCGGCGGAAGCGATGACGGTTTTCTCGGTGGCGATGGCGGGGTTGTATCCGGCAATTCACGTCGGGCGTTCCTGGTTCGACTGGTTCATGTTCCCGATTCCGACCTACGAGGGGATGTGGCCGCAGTTCCGGTCGCCGCTGATGTGGGACGTTTTCGCCGTCAACACCTACCTCATCGTTTCGACGACGTTCTGGTATATGGGCTTGATTCCTGATCTGGCCTTGATGCGCGACCGCTCGAAAACGCGCGTGCGAAAATTCCTTTACGGATTGTTCGCGCTCGGCTGGACCGGCTCGGCGCGGCAATGGCACAATTACGAAAAGGCTTATCTCATTCTTTGCGGCTTGGCGACGTTGCTGGTGTTCACCGTCAGTTCCATCGTCGGAATGGACTTTGCCACGGCACAACTGGCCGGCTGGCATGAAACGATTTTTCCATTTTATTTTGTCGCCGGTGCGGTGACCTGCGGTTTTGGCATGGTGCTGGTGCTGCTGATTCCGCTGCGGAAATTATGTCACTTGGAAGACATCATCACGATGGCGCACATTGACAAGATTTGCAAAATGACGCTGATGATGGCCTGCATCATGGGCTACATTTATATCGTTGAATTTTTCATTGCGTGGTATTCGGGCAATCCCTACGACGCGTGGGTTTTTGGCCACCGGATGTTCGGCCACCAATACTGGTATGGTGGCTGGATCATGATTGGCATCAACGCCTCGCTGCCGCAACTGCTCTGGATCAAAAAAGTCCGGCGAAATCTGAAGCTGGTTTTTGTTATCGCGCTGCTGCTGAACATCGGCATGTGGTTTGAGCGGTTTGTCATTATCGTCGGTTCGCTCTACCAGGATTTTCTGCCGGCCAACTGGGGCGTGTATTATCCGACGTGGGTTGACGCGGGTGTCTTTCTCGGCACGCTGGGCGCATTTTTCATGTTATATCTGCTGTTCGTGCGGTTTCTGCCGATGATTCCAGTTTCCGAAGTCAAGGCGGTGACGTCACAGGCCAATCCGCACCATTCGTCCGGCGGTGTGAAAGGAGCGAAGTCATGAGCGAAAAAAATTACGGCCTTGTCGCTGAATTTGATTCGCCCGCCGCTGTTTTGTCGGCGGCGGAAAAAGTGCGCGACGCCGGTTACAGCCGTTGGGACGTTTTTTCGCCGTTTCCAGTTCACGGCTTGGACAAGGTGATGGGCTTCAAAAATTCGCGCGTCGGCGCATTCTCCTTCCTGTTCGGCGCGGGCGCGTTCATCGGCACGATGCTGATGATTTGGTATATGAACGATTTCGATTACCCGATTCTCATCGGCGGCAAACCAATGTTCAGTCCGCCGATGTCGGTGGTGCCGTCGTATATTTTGCTTGTTCTCGCATCCGCGCTCGGGGCGTTCATCGGGATGGTTGCGTTGAACCAATTGCCACGTCTGCATCATCCGCTGTTCGCGAAGGCGCGTTTTGCGCTCGTTTCGCGCGACAAGTTTTTTCTCGCCATCGGTTCCAGCGACCCGAAGTTTTCCGAGACCGAAACCCGCCGGCTGCTGGAGGAAATCGGCGGCGCGCACATTGAAATGGTGGAGGACAACGACTGATGCGCCACATCATTGCCATCATCTTGATCGGCGCGGCGCTCGGCGCGGCAATTGTCGGCATCGCCGGCTTTCGTGGCGGACTGTCGCGCAAGCCCTTCGTTGAGATTTTTCCGGACATGGACCGGCAGTTCAAATTGCGTCCCATGGAGCCGTTCGATTTCTTCTCGAACGGAGTCAGTTCGCAATTGCCGCCGCCCGGCACAGTGGCGCGCAGCCAGCCGATTCAAACTGTCTCCGGCCCGGTTTATCCGTTTGAAGATGCGCCGGTCAACACCGGCTTCATCACTGGCACCACAAATTTTGTCGCCACGAATCCATTGCGTGTGGATGCAGCCTTGCTCCAGCGCGGCCGCGAGCGCTTCGACATTTATTGTTCGCCCTGCCACGGCCAGCTTGGCGATGGCAACGGCATCACCAAAGAAATTGGTGACATGCCCGCCGTGGCGAACCTGCACGACAAACGCATCGTCGAAATGCCTGATGGCCAAATCTTCTACACCATCACCCACGGCAAAGGTTTGATGGGCGCTTACGGTCCGCTGGTGCCGACGCGCGACCGCTGGGCGATTGTCGCCTATTTGCGAGCCTTGCAACTGAGCTGGCTCGGAACCACCAACGATTTGACGGCGGAACAACAAGCTGCGCTGAAATGAAATTATGAGTTTGCAAAACGAAACGACTCATTTGCCGCCGCCGCTGGATTTGTCCGGCTGGCGCAAGCTGCCCGCCGTTCTGATGGTTGTCGGCGGCATCTTGTCCGTCATTGGACTGCTTGTGAATATCAAGCGAAGCAGCATAAATGGACTCGGTTTTACCATCGGACCTGAATTCGGTTACTCATGGCTTTTGGCGTTCATGTTTTTTCTGACGCTTGCGCTGGGCGCACTGTTTTTGACAATCATTCATCATCTCTCCGACGCCGGCTGGTCGGTCGCCACGCGCCGTTTTTGTGAGCACATTGGCGCGCTATTGTTTCCGTGGCTGGCGATTTTATTTGTGCCCGTCATTTTGCTCGCGCCAACAATTTATCATTGGCTCACGCTCAATCCAGCCGATGACCGCGCCTTGAGCGCCAAATGGCCGCTCTTTACGCTGCCCGGATTTTGCGTCGCCTCGGCCATTTTCTTCGGCATCTGGTGGTTGCTGACGTCGCGCTTGCGCTTCTGGTCGCTCAAGCAGGACGAAACCGGCGAGGCGCTTTGCACGCGCAAAATGCGTTTTCATTCTGGCTGGGGCATTCTCGCCTTTGCCGCGACGGTCACGGTGGCGCCGATTTTGTGGGTGAGTTCCCTGCAATATCAATGGTCCTCGACGATTTACGGTTTGTATTTCTTTGCGTCCTGCGGCTGGATGGCGCTGGCCACGACGTATGTGCTCACGATGATTTTGCAACGCCAGCGCGTCCTGACGCCCGTTTTGCATGACAACCAGTTTTATTTTCTCGGCGTCCTGTTTTTCGCCTTCACGCTGCTGCAAGCCTATTTTGAATTTGCGCAATACTTCGTCATCTGGAACGGCAACGTGCCGGACGAATCCTTTTGGTATCTCATCCGCGAAAAAGGCACATGGTGGTGGGTGTGCATGACTTTGATTTTTGGCCATTTCTTCCTGCCCTTCATCCTGCTGCTGCCGGCGCACGTGAAAATGAATTTCAAAATCATGCTACCGGTTTGCGCATGGGCGTGGCTGATGAACTTTGCCGATCTGGCGTTCAACATTCTGCCCGCGTCGCCGTTGAATCAGGGCGGCTATCCGTTCCGCTGGATTTGGCTGCAATTCGGCTGCGTCGCTTTCATGGGCGGCCTGTTGAGTTGGGCGTTCCTGAAAAACTTCAACGCGCATGCGCCGTTCGCGAAACGCGACCCGCGCCTGCACGAAGCGATGGGCATCGCGTTTGAGCCTGAAGAAATTTCCGACACTGTGCCGACGGAAGGGGGCAGCCGATGAATCTCGAAAATGTCAATCGCGCTTCCGGCGCGGCGATTGGTTTCCTCGTCGCCAGCGTGATTTTCGCCATGCTTGTGGTGATTGTGAAATGTTCCGTAAGCGTGCCGGCGGTTGACGCCGACCGCGACGCGGCCATCTCCAAGGCGCTTTTTGAAATTCGCACCAATGAAACCGTGTCTCTCGCCGATCCCGGCTGGGTTGACAAATCGCGCGGCATCGTGCGTTTGCCGATTGCCGACGCGATGAAAATGGCCATCGGCGAATGGCAGGACCCGGCGCAGGCGCGCGCCGATTTGATTGCCCGCGAGGAAAAGGCCAACGCACCTTTGCCGAAGGCACCGGCTGCGCCCGCACAACCGAATCCCTTTGAATGAACGAGAACGAAAAAATTGATTCTGCGGTTGACGCCTCCTGTCGCGTGCCGTTGCTCGCGCTGTTCGGGGGCGCGGCACTTTGGCTCGTTGTCGGCCTGGCTTTGGCGATTGTCGCCTCGCTCACGTTTCACAAGCCAGACATGTTCGCTGATTGTCCGTGGCTGACTTACGGTCGCGCGCTGGCCGCCGCCAATGATTTGTTGCTTTACGGCTTTTGCATTCCCACCGGACTGGGCGTGATGCTTTGGATTTTTGCGCGCTTGAGCCAGGCCGAACTTTGCCTGCCACTCGTGCCCATCGCCGCCGCCAACATCTGGCATCTCGGCGTTCTCATCGGAACCGTTGCCATTTTAATTGGCGACAGCACCGGTTTCATGTGGCTGGAATTTCCGCGCGGCAGTTCCGTTCTTTTGTTCGCCGCGTTTCTGCTCATTGCCATTTCCGCTTTCGCCACGTTTGGTGCGCGGCGCGACCGTGAATTGCAGCCGGCGCACTGGTTTCTGCTCGCGGCAGTTTTTTGGTTTCCTTGGATTTATTCAACGGCAAATTTATTACTGCTTGCCAGCCATCCCGTTCGCGGCGTGACGCAGGCTGTCATTGACTGGTGGTTTTCAAACAACATGGTTTTCGTCTGGCTCGCGCTGGTCGGCATTGGCACGGCATTTTATTTCCTGCCGAAACTGGCCGGACGCCCGCTGCAAAATCGTTATTACGCGCTGTTCGCATTTTGGACGTTTATTCTTTTTGGAACGTGGTGCGGCATTCCGCACGACGCGCCCGTGCCCGCGTGGCTGCCCGCGTCGAGCGCCGTCGCGTCTGCGTTGCTGATTCTGCCGCTGTTTATCATTGAATTTATCGGCTGGCGGACGGCGTGGGGTTCAGTCAAATCGAAATGGGACAGCGGGCCATTTTGTTTCGTCGGCTCCGGCGTGGACTTTTTCTTCCTTTCCGGCTTGATGCTGGTGGCGATGGCCTGTCCGCAAATCAGCCGCGCGACGGAATTCACTTGGTTCGGTCCGGCGCAAATCCAGTTGCAGTTCCTTGGCTTCTTCGCCATGACAATGTTTGGCGCGGTTTATTACATTTTGCCGCGTACCGCCGGCTTCGACTTCCCGTTCCCAAAACTCGCGCGGGTGCAATTCTGGATTTCGCTGTTCGGCCTTGCGCTTTTCATTTTGCCGCTGGCCATAGGCGGGGTGGAGCAGGGGATGAAATTGCAAAATTCGCAAATTCCGTTCGCCGACATTTCAAATTCTATGCTGCCGTATTTGCGCGTGAGCACAACCGGCCAGTTGCTGCTGCTGCTCGGCGGTTTGATCTTTGCGCTGAACGTTTTTGGACTGACGCTCAAATGGAAAATGGCGGTGCTGAAAAAATTGCTCGCAGCCATCAAGGCGCCGCTTGAAACCGAAGAGGTGAAGGCATGAAGACCGGCTTTCGTGTTTTTCTCGCGGCCTTTATCGCGCTCGGCGCATCGTGGTGCGGTTTCGTGCTCGCGCCGGTTTTGCAACTCGGCACGGAAAAGCAAACGACCGTTTTGAATTCGTCCGACATTTATCCCGAACAGCGTCCCGGCGCCGCCACGCTCGGCTTGCAGGTTTATCGCGCGAACGATTGCGCGGCCTGCCACACAACGCAGGTGCGGCAGGACGGCGTTACCTGCCAGATTTCGCTGACAAGTCTCGGCAAAAATGAGCCGGCGGAATTCAAAAAGTTCATCGCATCGCTGCTGGAATTGCCTCAATTCCGGGCCTGCTCCAACTCCGTCACCGCCGAATTTCAGGCGTGGAACGGCGAACTGCCGGAAACCGTCACCAACCTGGACGCGGACGAGGCAGGCGACATGATTCAGCACATCAATGCCGGCGGCTGCAAGGCCGAAGTTCAGGTCGTTGCCACCGGCGCGGACATTGCGCGCGGCTGGGGCAGCCGCCGCAGCGTCGCCGAAGATTTTCTTTGGGATGATCCGGTGCAACTCGGCGACATCCGCGTTGGCCCGGATTTGGCGAATGTCGGCGCGCGCTACGATCTCAACTGGCAGTTGCAACATCTTTATGCGCCGCAAAGCCTCGTAAAAAATTCAGCGATGCCACCATTCCGGTTTCTTTTTCAAGTCCGCAAGATCGGCAGCACGCCTTCGCCGGACGCTTTGAATTTGCCGGCCGCATTTGCGCCGCCCGCAGGTTACGAAGTTGTCCCGACGGACGACGCCAAAAATCTCGCGGCGTATTTGCTGAGCCTGCGCGCCGACGTGCCGCTGTATGACGCGCCGTTCACGCGAGAAATTGTAGATACCAACAATCCATGAGCGACGATTTGAAAAACAATGCGCCCGCGCCGGAAAATGAATCGCCCGGCGAACATTCGACCGTGCCGATGTGGATTTTCGGGCTGCTGCTGATTTTGTTTTTTGCCGGCGCAATTTATTTTGACGATCACAGCGGCTGGTTCAACCCGCAGATTTATGCGCCGTATCAATCCGCCGAGGAATTGGAAAACTATCAGCCAAAATCCGGCGCGGCGGAAATGCTCGCGCAAGGGAAGAAATCTTACGACCTGATTTGCGCCGCGTGCCACGGCCCGAATGGCGAAGGCAAACTCGGCCAGGCGCCGCCGCTGGCAGGTTCGGAATGGGTCAACGCAAAGGGTTTCAAGCGGATTGTGGAAATTCCGCAGCTTGGCCTCAATGGGCCGGTCACCGTCAAGGGACAAAATCTGGATTTTCCAAGTGGTATGCCGCCGATGGGCGCGCAGTTATCCGATGCCGATCTTGCCGCCGTGTTGACTTATATCCGCGCTTCGTGGGGAAACAAAGCCGAAGCCATCACGGCTGACGACGTGAAATCCGTCCGCACCGCCGTCGCTGGCCATTCGGCCATCAATGGTGAGCAGGGCTTGGACGCGATCAAGGAATAACGCTTTTGCGTGATTCAATTTCCGAAATCGCCCAGCGCGCGTGTTCGGCAATCAACGGTTCGGAATCACGCGTTGCGTTCTCCAAGTCGGGAAGCGCAGCTTTGCCGCCGACATTTCCGAGCGCGATGCAGACGTTCCGCAAAAGGCCGCGGCGCTTGGTCCGTAAAACCGGCGAACCGGCGAACCGTGATTTGAAACTTTCTTCGTCGAGCGAGAGCAATTCAAGCAAATCCGGCTCGTTCAATTCCGGGCGCGCGTGCTGTTTCATCAATTTTCCCTCGCGCGCAAACCGGTTCCACGGACAGACGGCCAAACAATCGTCACAGCCGAAAATGCGATTGCCGATGGCTTTGCGAAATTCAGCCGGGATGGAACCCTTGAGTTCAATCGTCAGATAGGAAATGCAGCGGCGTGCGTCCAGTTGAAACGGAGCGGTGATGGCGTTGGTCGGACAGGCGGCAAGGCAGCGCGAACATTTTCCGCAATGATTTTTCTCCGGCGCGTCCGGTTCGAGTTCAAACGTCGTTAAAATTTCGGCGAGAAAAATCCAGTTGCCAAACTTCCGGCTGATGAGATTGGTGTGCTTGCCGACGAATCCGATTCCAGCGCGCTGCGCGAAATCGCGCTCCAAAACCGGGCCGGTGTCCAGATACCAGAGCGAGCGGGTTTCCGGATTGCCGAGTTGATTTATAAATGCTGTCAATTCTTTCAACCGTTCGCCAAGAATTTCATGATAATCATCAAAGCGCGCGTAGCGGGCAATAACGCCGGATTTTGAATTTTGAGTTTTGAATTTTGAGTTTTCGTAACAGGCGGCGAGGCAGATGACGCTTTTCGCGCCAGCCAGGACTTTTTGCGGCTCAATGCGCTTTTTCGCGTTGCGTTCGAGCCACGTCATTTCACCAAATTGTTTTTGGGCGAGCCAGGTTTGAAACTGCCCGGCGCTTGCAGGCGCATTGGCGGACGTGAAACGGCAGTCGTCAAATCCCAGTTCTAACGCGCGCTGGCGAATTTTCTCCCTCATTGGACGGCTTCGAGGCGGAATTGATGGATGACCTGTTGCGCGACTTCGCGCAACGAGCGCAACTCCGTGTTCAGCAGAACGTCCGCCTGCTTGTAAAACGGCTCGCGCGCGGCGAGCAATTCGCGGATTTTTTTCTGCGGGTCGGAATCATGCAGCAATGGCCGGTGCGACTGGTTTTTCACGCGCTCCCAGATTTTTTCCGGCGGCGCCCAGAGGCAGACAACCAGCGCGTGCGTTTTGAGGCTGGCAAGATTCTTGGGGCTCGCGGGCAGCCCGCCGCCGGTGGCGATGACTGTTTTTGTCCGCGCGGAAATTTCCTCGACCACTTTTTCTTCCAGCGCGCGAAATGTTTCCTCGCCGTCCGATTTGAAAATTTGGGCGATGGTGCGGCTGGTTCGCGCCTGAATCATTTCATCCGTGTCGAGATAATCGAAGCGCAGCTGCTCGGCGACGAGCCGGCCCACGGAAGTTTTTCCCGTGCCCATGAAACCTATGAGCGCGATGTTGACGATGCGACGGTCGCTTTGCACGCAATGAGTTTCAAGTTTCAAGTTGCCGGTTTCAAGCGCCAAAATCCTCGTCATCGTGACGCTCATCCTCATAAATCGAAAATTTGTGTCGCTCGACAAACCGGCGGCAGCGGTTAGATTTATGGCATGGAGCTACCGCCGCTCATTCTGGCTTCCGCGTCGCCGAGGCGCGCGGAATTGTTGCGGCAATTGAATCTGGACTTTCAAATCATTTCCACCGGCCCAAAAGAAATTTTTGACGACCAGCTTTCGCCTTACGAACTTTGCCAGCTCAACGCGCATCTCAAGGCGCGCGCCGCCGCCAAAAAACATCCCGATGCGCTGGTGCTGGGCGCGGACACGCTGGTTTTTCTTGATGGCAATGTTTTCGGCAAGCCGCGCGATTTGGACGCCGCCGGACAAATGCTCGCACAGCTTCAAGGCCGGACACATCAAGTCGTCACCGGCGTGAGCCTGATCCACCTGCGCGCGCACCGTGAACGGCTTTTTGCCGTGCATACGGACGTGGCGTTTCGTCCGCTCGGCGAAAATCAAATCCGCGATTATCTGGCAAAAATAAATCCGCTCGACAAGGCCGGCGCCTACGCGATTCAGGAGCACGGCGATTTGATTGTCTCGGAAATTTCCGGCTCCTACAGCAACGTCGTCGGTTTGCCGCTGGAACAATTGCAGCAGGAACTAAATTCCTGGATGGCTTAATTCCCGCCACAATAACGCGCTCATGCGCTGGCCGCTTTCAAAACAGTCCAGATCAAATTTTTCGTTCGGCGAATGGGCGTTGTCTCCCGGCAAACCGAGGCCGAGCAGCAGCGTGTCCGCGCCGAGGACCTT
>DATJRH010000046.1:0-45204 GCA_035504945.1 Candidatus Aquilonibacter sp.
AAAATTTAGCCTCGTTGGTTGAGGCTTAACCAGCTTTTAATCCCGTCCAAAACGGGCATTAAACTACGGTTTCACACCGGCCCAAAACGGTGCGTTATTTCCCTGCCCACGATATTTGGAACTTGGAACTCTCACAAACCGGACAACTTCATCGCGGCTTTACATTCAACCTTTTGACCGCAGCAATTTCCACAGCCAGCCGAGCGGATCGTAGAAGTCGTCCACGACGCGCTCCTTGAGTGGAATGATGGCGTTGTCGGTGATGGTGATGTGTTCGGGACAAACTTTCGTGCAGCATTTCGTGATGTTGCAAAAGCCGATACCCTGCGCCTGTCTTAATTCCGGCAAACGATCCTCCGTGTCGAGCGGGTGCATTTCCAGCGCGGCAGTATAGACCAAAAAGCGCGGGCCGATGAATTCGTCGTGCTTGTGGTGGTCGCGCAAAATGTGGCAGACGTCCTGACACAGAAAACATTCGATGCACTTGCGAAATTCCTGCACGCGGTCAACGTCCTCCTGCTGCATCCGCCAGGTGCCGTCCGGCGCATCGGGCGCGCGCGGCTTGAACTTCTTGATTTTTTCTTTGACGCGGAAATTCCAGGAAACATCCGTTGCCAGGTCGCGGATGCTGGGAAACGCGCGCATCGGCTCGATGGTGATGGGCTTGCTGATGTCGAGCGTGTCCATGCGCGTCATGCACATGAGCTTGGGCATGCCGTTGACTTCGGCCGAGCAGGAGCCGCACTTGCCGGCCTTGCAATTCCAGCGGCACGCGAGGTCGTTGGCCTGTGTCGCCTGGATTTTGTGGACGACATCGAGCACGACGAGGCCCTCGGTGATTTCCGTGGTGTAATCCACGAGCTTGCCGCCGCCGTTGCCGTCGGTGCGCCAGATTCTGAAAGTGACGGTCTGGTTCATTTCATCTCCTCGATGACTTGTTTCAATTCCGCCGGCATTTCGGGAATCGGCTCGCGCCGCAAAGTCATCGTGCCGTCGGAATTTTTCTTCAAAATGATGTTCAATTTGCCGTCCGCCGGATTTTTGCCGGGAAAATCATCGCGAAAGTGGCCACCGCGGCTTTCCTTGCGGTCGAGCGCCGCACGCGCGATGGCCTCGGAAACCGTCAGCAAATTTTTCAAATCAATCGCCGTGTGCCAGCCGGGATTGTATTCGCGATGGCCATAAACCGCGACCTGCTTCGAGCGTTCCCAAAGTTTGCCGAGACCGTCGAGCGCGCGCTTCATTTCGTCCTCGCGCCGCACGATGCCGACGAGTTCCTGCATCATGTTCTGCAAATCATGCTGCACTTGATACGGCCCGTCCGCGCTGCCGCCGGATTTTGCGCCACGCTCAAAGGGTTCCAGCGCCTCGCGCTCCGCGGCTTCCACCTGCGCGGCGTTGATTTGTCCGGCGGAATTTTCCTTCGCAAATTTCGCCGCAAATTCGCCCGCGCGTTTTCCAAAAACGAGCAAATCCGAAAGTGAATTGCCGCCCAGCCGGTTTGCGCCGTGCAATCCGGCGGCGCACTCGCCCGCCGCGAAAAGTCCAGGCACGCTGGTCGCCTGCGTGTCGCCGTTCACGCGGATGCCGCCCATCGCGTAATGTGTCGTCGGGCCGATTTCCATCGGCTCCTTCGTGATGTCGAGGTTCGCCAGTTGCATGAACTGGTGATACATCGAAGGCAGTTTCTTTTTGATGTGTTCCGCCGCGTTCGGAATTTTTTCCTTGATCCACGCGATGTCGAGAAACACGCCGCCGTGCGGACTGCCGCGTCCGGCCTTTACTTCGCGCATGATGCAGCGGGCGACGTGGTCGCGCGTCAAAAGTTCCGGCGGGCGCTTGGCATTTTTGTCGCCTTGCGTGTAGCGCCAGCCTTCTTCGGGATCGGTCGAGGTCTGGTTTTTGTAGGCGGCGGGAATGTCGTCGAACATGAAACGTTTGCCGTCCTTGTTCTTCAAAATGCCGCCTTCGCCGCGCACGCCTTCGGTCACGAGAATTCCCATGACGCTCGGCGGCCAGATCATTCCCGTCGGATGGAACTGGATGAATTCCATGTCCAGCAATTCCGCGCCTGCGTGATAAGCCAGCGAAACGCCGTCGCCAGTGCCTTCCCAGGAATTGCTCGTGACTTTGTAGGCGCGGCCCAGTCCGCCGGTGGAAATCACAACGGCCTTTGCCTTGAAAATGCGGAAACGTCCGCGCTCGCGGTCGTAACCAAATGCACCGATTACGCGCTCGCCGTCCTTGAGCAACGTCACCATCGTCTGCTCCATGTGAACCGTGATGCCCTGATGAATGCCGTGATCCTGAAGCGTGCGGATCATTTCCAAGCCGGTGCGGTCGCCGACGTGCGCGAGCCGGGGATATTTGTGGCCGCCGAAATTGCGCTGGAGAATTTTGCCATCCTTCGTGCGATCAAAAACCGCGCCCCAAGCTTCGAGTTCATGGACGCGCGCCGGCGCTTCCTTCGCGTGCAACTCAGCCATGCGCCAGTTGTTGACATATTGGCCGCCGCGCATCGTGTCGGCGAAATGGACCTTCCAGTTGTCGCGGTCGTCCACGTTGCCCATCGCCGCCGCCATGCCGCCTTCGGCCATGACGGTGTGCGCCTTGCCCAGAAGGGATTTGCAGACGAGGCCGACTTTCACACCGGCCGCCGATGCTTCAATCGCCGCGCGCAAGCCCGCGCCGCCCGCGCCGATGACCAGCACGTCGTATTCGTGTGTTTCGTAATTGGTGGCCACAAGATTAATTTAGAAAATTCTCACGTCGTGCCAGACGCCCATCGCGCAAAGGCGGATATAAACGTCCGTAAAGCCGACCCAGAACAGACTGATCCACGCCCACATCATGTGGCGCTTGTTGAGGCAACTGACACAGTTGTAAGCCTTCGCGCAAGTAGGTGCCTTGGATTTTGAATCGAGAAATCCGCCAACTAAATGCCGCAGCGAGTGGCAGCCGAAAGTGTAGGTTGCGAGCAAGATGACGTTCAAAGTTAGAACAAGTGTTCCGACGCCGATGCCGAAATGTTCGACGCCGTTTTCAGTGAACCACATTCCTTTCCACGCATCATAGCCGAGAATAAAAATGAAAGCCACAGCCAGATACATGAAGTAGCGGTGGATGTTTTGCATGATGAGCGGAAAATATCTCTCGCCGAGATAATTCTTGCGCGGCTCGCCGACGGCGCAGTTCAGCGGGTCGGCCCAAAACGCCTTGTAATATGCGCCGCGATAATAATAACAGGTAAAGCGGAAACCCGCCGGCGCCCAGAGAACGAGAAAAGCCGGCGAGAAAATCAGCCACGCCGGCCACCAAGCCGGCTGAACGCCAAACCACGCGTGTTGGGCGAGTTCGGGACATTGCTTCGGATAAAAAATTTCCGGCGAGAAAAATGGCGACAAATAATCCGCGCCGTGGCCATTGAACCAGTAGGCACAATTCCCATCGTGCAACGGATGAAACGCCGCCCAGGTCGAATAAACGATGAAAGCCGAGAAGCCGAGGAAAACCGCGAGCGGCTGCAACCACCAGGCATCCGGACGAAGCGTTTGCGCGAATCCACGCTGTTGCGGCAGAGTGTTTGCGTTTGCCATATGGATGTTTAGCTTACCGAATTTGTCTTCGTGGCGTCAACAGAAGTAAGGCAAATATAAGCGCGACTACGAGAAAACTTGCGGTTAACTTATCGCAATTGCAGCGCCACGCACCATTCGTTTAACTCGCGCTCGCTGCCGGCCGCCGGTGAAAGTCCGAGTAATTCCAGCGCCTCGCCGACGAGGTAAAGCGAGCCGGTGACGACGGCGAAATTTTCAGCGGAAATTTTTTGCAAGGCCTCCCTCAATGAACCACAAGCAAAAACTTCCGCCACCGGGTTTGTCGCATGGCAGGCTTCCGCCAATTCAACCGGATTGGCCGAGCGCTCGCTGGCGACCGGAACGGTCAAAATCGTTTTCGCCAGGGGCACAAGCATTTCACAAATGTGCTGCCAATCCTTGTCCTGAAGAATTCCCAGAACAAGCGTGAGCCTTTCGGATCTGAAATGTTTTTCAATTGCTTCCCGCAAAACTTTTGCGCCCGCGACGTTGTGCGCGCCGTCGAGCAGGACTTTTCGGCCGTTTGGCCTTTCAACCAATTGCAAACGTCCCGGCCAGCTCACATTTGCCAGACCTTTGTGCATTTGTTGTCTCGAAACCGGGATTTGCTCTTGCAAAGCTTCGACGGTGGTCAGTGCGAGCGCGGCATTTAATGTCTGATGATCGCCCAAAAGCGCCACGTCTGACTTCTGACTTTTGACTTCGGACTTCTCTATTTTTGCCAGCGGCGCATTTTTCTCACGCGCGATTTTTTCGATGACGGCCAGTGCTTCCGGTTCATCAGCCGCCGTCACGACGGGAATTGCCGGCTTGATGATGCCCGCTTTTTCGAACGCAATTTTTCCCAGCCTGTCGCCGAGCCATTGCTGATGATCCAGCGCGATGTTGGTGATGACGCTCGCCAGCGGCGTGACAATGTTGGTTGCATCGAGCCGTCCGCCGAGGCCGGTTTCCCAAATCACCAAATCACATTTCTGTTCCGCGAAAAATTTCAAAGCCATGATGGTGATAACTTCAAAAAATGTCGGGTGATGGCCGGCGGGAAATTGCTCGAACTGCGGTTGTAATTCTTCGACGATCCGGACAACTTCGTTTTCTGAAATCAATTGGCGGTTGATTTGAATCCGCTCGCGAAACGAAACCAGATGCGGCGAGGTGAACAGCCCGACGCGCAATCCGGTCGCGCGATAAATACTTTCGAGCATGGCACAGGTCGAGCCTTTGCCGTTGGTGCCGGCGACGTGAATGAAGCGAAGCTTTTCCTGCGGACTGCCCGCAAGCGCGGCGAGTTGGAACGTGTTTTCCAGCCCAAACTTGGCGCCGAACAAACGCAGGCCGTAAAGAAATTGGATGGCTTCCGAGTAAGTCACCGGAATTAAAGAACAAATTCGACGGGAATTTTTTCCGCCAGCCGCCGTTCCGCTTCACCCGGACGGCTGTTTCGCCACGGCATATTTTCTTCAATCCGCTTGAGCATGGCTTGCAATTCAATTCGGGGCGGGCGCGAAATAAAATCGGGAGCAACTGGAAATTCCAACGGCGCGTCGCGCAATTCGTCAGACGCCGGCGAGTGATCGGGATATTTTTTCATACAAGTCTTGCGTGCCATATTTGGCAAACAAATCGCGGACTTTTTTTGATTTAGCATCAAGTTTATTGATGCGAATCAAATTTTCCACATCCAGAAAATCTTTCAAGAAACGATTCATCCGCGTGTTTTTCAAAGCGTGCAGTTTCAAGGCAATCAAATGCTCCAGCAACGGGACTCTGGCTTTTACCCCGAAAAATTCCGCTTCGAGACCCGCCTCAAAAATCGGAGCAAACGTTTTTTCCTGAACCAGCATCAAATCCACCGGCCACGCATTTTTATCCGGCGCATCGTATTGAATAAAATTGCCGCCGTCGTGATAATTTGAATATCCGAAATCTGCCAGCATTTTCATCCAATCCTCGCGCTCGTTTTGGCTGGTGAAGAAATCCATATCCGCCGTGTCGCGCGAATAACCGTAATGGTTGATTGCAAGTCCGCCAATCAACAAAAAACGCAGCTTTCGTCGAGCTGTTTCTTCATGGATGGTTTCGAAAAATTTCACAGCGGTTTGCGAAAAATGTTCTGATGTGCCGCCGCGATGAAGCCCTTGAACAGCGGATGCGGCTGGTGCGGCTTGCTCAAAAATTCGGGATGAAACTGGCTCGCCACAAAAAACGGGTGGTCTTTGAGTTCGATGATTTCGACAAGTTTGCCATCGGGTGAATTGCCGCTGAAAATAAATCCAGCTTTCTCAAATTTTTCGCGGTAGGCGTTGTTAAATTCGTAACGGTGGCGGTGGCGTTCGTTGATGACGAACGAGCCGTAAAGTTCGGCGGCTTTCGTTCCAAGCACGAGCTGCGCTGGCTGTGCGCCCAACCGCATCGTGCCGCCTTTTTTGGTCACGCGCTTTTGTTCGTCGAGCATGGCGATGACGGGGTTCGGCGTGTTCAAATCGAATTCCGTCGAGTGCGCTTTCGGCAATTTCAAAACATTGCGCGCAAACTCAATCGTGGCGATTTGCATTCCGAGACAAAGGCCGAGATAGGGAATTTTATTTTCGCGCGCGTATTTTGCAGCAAGGATTTTTCCTTCGATGCCGCGCTCGCCAAATCCGCCGGGAACCAAAATGCCGCCAAGGGCTTTCAATTTTTTTTCCGCGCCGTCTTTTTCGATTTCCTCGGCGTCCACCTGCACGATTTCCACGCCGCAATCGTTCGCGATGCCGCCGTGAATGATCGCCTCATAAACCGATTTGTAGGCGTCCTGCAAGCCAATGTATTTGCCGACGACGCCAACGCGCACGCGATGCTGCGGCGCGATGAGCTTGCGGATGATTTCCTGCCAGTGCGTCATGTTCGGCGACGGCGTGTGCAAATCGAGCAGGCGGCAAACCAAATCGTCCACGCGCTCGCGTTGCAGCATCAGCGGCACTTCGTAAATGGAATGGTCAACGTCCTTTTCCTCGATGACGGCCTCGACGGGCACGTTGCAAAACAGGGAAATTTTCTGGCGCAATTCCTTGTCGAGCGGGCGCTCGCAGCGGCAAATCAACGCGTGCGGCATGATGCCGATTTCGCGCAGCTTGGCGACGGATTGCTGCGTCGGCTTGGTTTTCAATTCGCCGGCGGCCTTGATGAACGGTACGTAAGTGACGTGCATGAAAATGGCGTTGTTGTAGCCGACTTCGAGCGCGAACTCGCGAATCGCTTCGAGAAACGGCAAGCCTTCGATGTCGCCGGTCGTGCCGCCGATTTCAGTGATGATGACGGCGGCTTTCGTTTTTTCCGCGAGCAGATGAATTCGATTTTTAATTTCGTCGGTGACGTGCGGAATCACCTGCACCGTTTTGCCGAGATATTTTCCTTCGCGCTCGTTGTTGAGGACGGTCTGATAAACCTGGCCACTCGTGAGATTGTTCATGCGCGAGAGTTTCGTGCTCGTGAAACGCTCGTAATGGCCAAGGTCGAGGTCGGTCTCCGCGCCGTCGTCGAGCACATAAACTTCGCCGTGCTGATACGGATTCATCGTGCCCGGGTCCACGTTGAGATACGGGTCGAACTTTTGCAGCGCGACCTTGAGGCCGCGATTTTCGAGCAACGTGCCAAGCGCGGCGGCCGTCAGGCCCTTGCCCAACGAACTCACCACGCCGCCGGTTACAAAAATGAATTTCATTTCTTCAAATATCTTTCCACCCACTCGACATCTTCTGGCGCATCCACGCCCACGCTATCGTAATCCACTTGCACGACGGCGATTTGGATTCCGTTTTCCAGCGCGCGCAATTGCTCCAGCTTCTCCGCGTTTTCGAGCGGCGACACTGGAAATTTCACCAGCCGCAACAGCGTCGCGCGCCGGTAGCCGTAAATGCCGAGATGCTTTAAAAAAGCAAACGCCGCCAACTGTTCGCTTGAACCACTGGCGGCCTCGCGCAGATACGGAATCGTGCGCCTGGAGAAATATAACGCGCGGCCGGCGGCGTTGACAACAACTTTCACGACATTGGCATTGTCGAGGTCGCCGGGATTTTTGATGCGCGTCGCGGCGGTGGACATTTCGGAACCCGCCAGCGCGTTCGCCACTTGATCAATGGCGTCCGGTTCAATCAACGGTTCGTCGCCCTGGATATTCAGCACCGCGTCGCAGGAAATTTTTCCGGCAACTTCGGCAATCCGGTCCGAACCGCTCGGATGATGGGGCGAAGTCATTTCCGTGCGGCAGAATTTTTTCGCCGCGTTGAAAATTCGTTCGTCGTCGGTCGCCACGATGATTTCCGAAAGTGATTTTGCCTTTTGACATTGCTGGACGACGTGCTGGATGAGCGGCTTGCCCGCGACGGGCGCGAGCGGCTTGCCGGGAAACCGCGTCGAGGCAAAGCGCGCGGGAATGATGCCGACGATTTTCACGGGGCTTAATTAAGCCACAGTTTGCCACGCCGAAGCAAGCCGCGAAGACGGGATTCCGCGCGGGAAGGCAATCTTTGGCAATAGATAGGTTGTTTTGGCCAAATTACGTCCAGCGCGCGGCCATTCGTTCTGTTATTGATTCAGGGTCAATTTAATCATCTGAAATCTTTGTAACCGATCAATCGTTCAATTATATGACCACTGCAAAGAAGCAAAAATCCAACCGGTCAAGCCACGCTCTGCCCGCCAAGGGCGTGGACTGGCTGCATAATCCTGTTTTCAACAAAGGCACCGCCTTCACCGAGGCGGAACGTCACACGCTCGGTCTGCGCGGGCTGCTGCCGCCGCACGTCCTAACGATGGACCAGCAGGCGCAGCGGGTGATGAATAATTTTCGAGCCAAAGCAAGCGACCTTGAGCGCTACATCCAGATCGTTGGACTGCAAGACCGGAACGAAATGCTGTTTTATCGCGTGGTGATGGACAATCTGGAGGAGTTGATGCCGATTATTTACACGCCCACGGTCGGGCGCGCGTGCCAGGAATACGGCCACATTTTCCGCCGGTCGCGTGGTTTTTACATTTCCAGCAACGACAGCGGCCAGGTCGAAAAAATTTTGTACAACTGGCCGACGCGCGACGTGAAGGTTATCGTTGTCACCGACGGCGAACGCATTCTCGGCCTCGGCGATCTCGGCGCGTCCGGCATGGGCATTCCTGTCGGCAAACTGTCGCTCTACACCGCCTGCGCCGGCATCCATCCCGCGCAATGCCTGCCGGTCACGATTGATGTCGGCACCGACAACGAAACATTGCTCAACGACCCGCTTTACATCGGTCTGCGACAAAAACGGATTCGCGGCGAAGCCTACGACGCGTTGATCGAGGAATTCATGGTCACCGTCGAAAAACTTTTTCCTCGCGTCCTCGTGCAGTTTGAGGATTTCGGCAATCGCAACGCCTTCCGACTTTTGGAAAAATATCGTGACCGCGCCTGCACCTTCAACGACGACATTCAAGGCACCGGCGCCGTGGCGCTGGCGGGAATTTTGTCCGCGCTCCGCATCACTGGCGGAAAAATGGCCGGCCAGCGCGTCTTGCTTCTGGGCGCGGGCGAAGCCGGCATGGGCATCGCCGACAACATCGTTGCCTGTCTCGTCGCGGAGGGAATGTCCGCCGCCGGCGCACGGAAATGCTGCTGGTTTGTGGACTCGAAAGGCCTCGTCGTCCGGGGGCGTGATCAACTCAGTGAACACAAGTTGCGCTACGCCCACGATCACGCGCCGTGCGCCGATTTGTTGTCCGCCGTGAAATCGCTCAAGCCGACGATGCTCGTCGGCGCGTCCGGCCAACCAAAAACTTTCACGCGCGAAATCGTTTCCGCCATGGCCGGTTTTAACGAACGTCCCGTCGTCTTCGCATTGTCTAATCCGACTTCCAAGGCTGAATGCACTGCCGAAGAAGCTTACACTTGGAGCAATGGCCGCGCAGTATTTGCCAGCGGCAGCCCGTTCGCGCCAGTGAACGTCGGCGGAAAAACTCTCGTGCCGGGCCAGGGAAACAACGCCTACATTTTTCCCGGCATCGGCCTCGGCGTGGTCTGCACCGGCGCGCGGCGCGTGACCGATTCCATGTTCATCACGGCCGCTCGTATGCTCGCCTCGCTCATCCGCGAAGACGAACTTGCCGAGGGCCGTGTCTATCCCGCGCTCAATCGCATCCACGAAGTTTCCCACGCCATCGCCGTCGCCGTGGCCGAAGAAGTGTTCGCCGGAAAATTAAATTCGCAGCCGCGCCCGGACGATTTGCCCGGCTACATCCGCTCGCAAATGTTCAAACCGGAATATCCTGATTACTGCCAGTAGTAAACGCATCGAAACAAAGCGCGCGAGGATGATGCAGACAATTTTTGCGGGCAGAGTCTGTTGTGCGAAACAGGCAGCGAAGACCGAAATCCAGCAGGAAAAATTTGAATCGGGAGTGAACGTTCAACGACATCAAGTCCGCGTTAAATCGTTTCGGGTTGGAGCAAATCCAACAGCCGAGGCAGCTTAACGCATTTCGCGATGAACGGTGAGCGCGACAAAAAACAGCGCCACTACAAACGGTGCAGCAAATATAACTTCACTCATGTCCTAAACATATCATAAATCCGCAAATTGCAACAATTATGTTACGGAATTGTTACGATTTAGTGACTTCGGTGACTGGTTGGATTGTAAATATTTACAATTTAACGTGTTACAATTTTTAAGGGTCATGGTGGATTTCCGCTGAAAACGTCATTTTACCTCAATTGACGGCCTCGGTTCCTGATTTTCGTTGGCACTGGAAAGATTAAATTTGATTCCGAAATTGCCACGCGTGCGCCAGCCGAAATAAAATTCAAACTTCCCGCGCTGGTAGGAAATGAACGGCAGCAAAATAATTTTGCGCCGCGAGACTGCGAAATTCCAGCCGCCGTTGGGATTCGAGATTTTTTCAGGGTAGCGCCCGCTCCTCACAATTTTTTTGTCCGCGACGCCGATGACGTAAAAATTGAAGTTGTGAAACGGATTGCGGAAACGCCATTTCGTCGCGCGATGCGGGTCGTCCGGCAAATACCACGCGGGCGGAATCGGATCGTCATCGTTTTCCAGCCACCAGACCGGATTGAATTTTTGCCAGGTGTGGATTTTCGGCAGATCGGGGGAAGGGGAAATCTCAACGCTGTGCCATTTGCCATCCAGCTCTGCTGCGTTGGTGGAAACCGAAGCCGGATTTTTTTGTGTCGCTGCGGAAATCGGTGGAATTGACTGGCAGCCCGCCGACAACAACGCGACGGCAAAAATCAAACCGAGCCAGCCGGAAATTTTCACGCGCCTAATTTAGCCACACCCCGCCGCGTCGAAGCAAGCAACGAAGTCGCCGCGCTTTTTAAATCAGTCTAATCCGATGGCACATTGGTCAACGGCAAGGCACGATAGAACCGCGATGGGCTGCCAGCCGCGTCCGGGTCCACGAAATCAATCGAGCCGTCAACCACTTGATTGGTGCAGACGGAAATCCAGTTGACCATGTCCGTCGAATACTGGACGCAGAACCACGCGGCGTCCGGCCCAGTTGCGGTGAGATGGAAACATTTGTCGGGCAACACCGCCGCTGCCGGACGCGGGCCGTCGCTATCAACGATAATGGCGGCGGCGCGACGCGGAAAACCAAGCGCATAATCCGGCGGCGTGTTGGTCGAAGGCTCCAGCGCGAGGATGACGGTCTTGTTCACGTCAGGCGGGCCGTCGTCAATCGGCACGATGGTAATCAACGCGCGAAATTCGCCGGCGGGAATCGTCACCGAACCGGGCAGCGCGACGTAATCCACACCGTTGCTGGCGGTGCCGCCGATGTCGTAAGGCACGGTCAAATCGCCGTTCGTGTCGCCGCAGCGGCGCACGGTGAATGTGGCGGTCTTCGGGCCGCAATTTGTGAACCACCGGCAGACCGCCGTCGGCCACGCGGCCCAGGTCGGCGTGGCATTGCTTTCGCCCGGCCAAATCCAGCAATTCGTGCCTTCAATCGCCACCGGATCCGTCGCCACGATGCTGACAATTGGCGGACGATTGGTTGGCGGCGGAGGCGACGGCAGGACGGCGATTTTGACCGGGGCCGAAGTGGACGAAGCGCCGCCGTTGTCCGTGGCTTCCGCCGTCAGAACGTGAAGGCCAATCGGCGCATTACTCCAAGTCAGAAAAAATAAATTGGTTGGAAAAACCGGCGGCACCGGGAGCGGCCCACCGACGATGATGTAATCCGGCGTGAGCGGCGTGGCCACCGGCACGGAGTGCCCGAAGCCCAGACTGTTGGTGCCGTCGAAAAATTCAACCGACGTCACCGAACCGTCTGGGTCGTTTGCATAGGCGTAGAGCGGAATGTTGATCGGCGCAAAAAACGCCTCGCCGTTGGCCGGACTGACCATTCTGACGACGGGTGGCTGATTCGGCGGCGGCCCTTGCAGCACGGAAATGTTGACGACAGCGGAAGTGGTGGACGCGCCGCCGTTGTCAGTGGCCACGGCGGTCAGCGGATAATTGCCCGGCGGCACGTTTTGCCAATTAAACAAATAGACAAGGCCAACCACGCCGCCAACTCCCGGCGGATCGAGCACGACCGGCGTGCCGGGGCCGAGGTCGGTTGCGCCGGCGAAAAATTCGACATTGGTGACATTGCCGTCCAAGTCGCTCGCCTTGGTTAAAATTTCAATGTTGGTCGGCGTGTAAAACACGGAACCATCAAGCGGCTCGATGATGTTAACCACCGGCGGAAGATTGGTTGCGCCATTGCTTTTGATGAACACCACCGCGCTGTTGGGCGAGCCGATTTCGTAATTGACAGGATTCAACATCGGCGAATTCGTCAGCGTCAGCACCACCGTTTTGGCGATGCTCGACGCCACGCTTTCCAGCGGCGTGATGGTGATGGTGCTCGAAGTCGTGCCGGCTGCAATCGTCATCAGATGATCGGGGATCGTCGCGTAATCCACGCCGTTGGACGCGGTGCCGCCGAGGTCATACCACACATTCAACGCCGCGTTCGTGTCGCCCGCGCGAAACACGGTGAACACGCCGGGGTCAGCCACAGTTGCAACTGGTTGGGTCGCCTGAACGGTGACGATGGGAACGATGCCTGTGGTTTGGGCAAAACTTTTCGCCCCGCACGACAAAATGACAAGGAACAAAACGAACGACTGTCCGCCTTTCGAACGACAACGAAACGCTTTCATAACGGTCTTCCGGTTCAAGGAAAATTCACGCCAACGGTCTCTTTATCGGACTATGACGGCAAAATAATCCGAAATGTTACTTCGTCAAGCGGCCTTTGGTGACAATTTTGTGACTGCCTTAAATTGCCAGCAACAGGCGTTTGATTTCCTTCAAACGCGTCTTGGCCTCTTTTTTTACGAGGCGCGGAAATTTTCCGCCGAGCGTGATGAAATCGCCGTGACGCGTGAGCATCAATTTATCGTCGTTCACTTCAATCGCGGTCACGGATTTGTCGGCGGCGAGAATTTTCAGTTCGGCCACGAGCATCAGCAATTCCACCGGCGGCGGCAGCGGGCCAAAACGGTCGCGCAATTCGCGTTGCAAATTTTCCAGCGCGGATTTGTCGGTCGCCTGCGCCAGCTTGCGGTAGATTTCGATGCGATGCTGCGGCTCGGGAACATACTTTTCCGGCAGGTTGCTGGCGTCGCCGAGAAAATCCAGCGCGATGCGGACTTCCACGCGCGGTTTTATTTTTTCACCTTTCAACGCCGAAACACTTTGCTTGAGCAACTGGCAGTAGAGTTCAAACCCGACGGCGGTGATGTGGCCGCTTTGCTCCGCGCCGAGCAAGTTGCCCGCGCCGCGAATTTCCAGGTCGCGCATGGCGATTTTGAAGCCGCTGCCGAGCGTGGAGTATTGGCGGATGGCGCTGATGCGTTTGCGCACGTCGGTGAGCAGGCGCGCATGGCGCGGCAGCAGCAGATACGCGTAGGCCTGATGCTTGTAACGCCCGACGCGCCCGCGCAGTTGATACAAATCGCTCAAGCCAAAACGGTCGGCGCGGTCAATGATGATCGTGTTCGCGTTCGGGATGTCGAGGCCGCTCTCGATGATGGTCGTGGAAAGCAAAACATCCGCCTCGCCGTTGACAAATTTCGTCATCACCTCTTCAAGTTCGTCGGAATCCATTTGTCCGTGCCCGACGACGATGCGCGCGTCGGGCACGAGCATTTGCAGTTTTGCGCGCATCATTTCAATCGTCATCACGCGGTTGTGCAGGAAGAAAACCTGGCCGCCGCGATTGAGTTCGCGCTGAATCGCGTCGCGGATGAGGCGCTCGTCGTATTGCGTCGCAATCGTCTCGACCGGCAAACGGTCGTGCGGCGGCGTTTGAATCGTGCCCATGTCGCGCGCGCCGGTCAGCGCGAGGTAAAGCGTGCGCGGAATCGGCGTGGCGCTCAACGTCAACACGTCCACCAGCGTCCGCAGACACTTGAACTTTTCCTTGTGCAGAACGCCGAAGCGCTGCTCCTCGTCAATCACCACCAAGCCGAGTTCCTTGAACGCGATGTCGTCCTGCACAATGCGGTGCGTGCCGATGACGATGTCCACCGCGCCCGCCGCCAAATCCTTGACGACGCGCTGCTGCTCGCGGCGCGTGCGAAAACGCGAAAGCAGTTCCACGCGCACCGGATAATCTGCCATGCGCTCGCGGAAATTATTGAAATGCTGCTGTGCCAGAACTGTCGTCGGCACAAGAATCGCGACCTGTTTGCCGTCCATCACGCATTTGAACGCGGCGCGGATGGCAACTTCGGTTTTGCCGAAGCCGACGTCGCCACAAATCAGGCGATCCATCGGCTTGGGTTTTTCCATGTCGGTTTTGGTTTCGGAAATCGCCGTGAGTTGATCTGGCGTTTCCTCATAAATGAACGCGCTTTCAAATTCGCGCTGCCATTGCGTGTCCGGCTTGCACGGATGGCCGGGCTGCGTTTCGCGCGCGGCTTGAATGCGCAACAATTCGGCAGCCACGTCGCGCACGGCGCGTTCAGCCTGCTCCTTCGCCTTGCGCCAGCGCGCGCCGCCGAGCGTGTTGAGCGGCGGGTGGCTTGCGCCGCGGCCACCAGCGCCGACGTATTTGCCAACGAGGTGCGCCTCGCTGACGGGCACGTAAAGTTTCGGCGGCTCGTCGGTGGGATTGGCGGGCGCGTATTCGATGACGAGGCATTCGGTTGAAGGTTGAAGATTGAAGGTTAAAAGTTCCTGCCCGCGTGTGCCGCTGCCAATGGGAAGATTTTTTAGGCCCAGAAATTTTCCGATGCCGTATTGTAGATGGACGACCAGATCGCCTTCTTCCAAATCCGTAAAATCAATGTCGAGCGCCGAGCGCGCGGCCAGTGCGTGCGGCGATTTCAATCGTCGCGGGCGCTGGATTTTGTAACGTCCGAAAATTTCCGCGTCGGTGATGACGACGAGTTTTGCCTCGTCACAAAGAAATCCGCGGGCGAGCGATCCGAGGAAAATCGAAGGACGAAGTGTGAAGTCTGAAGTGCGAGCCGATTCTCGTCCTTCGGCCTTCTCACTTCTCATTTCGCCAGGCTCCTTCCAGATTTCCTCAAACCGCTGCCGCTCGCCGTCGTTGTTGCAAAAAACGTGGACGGAATAATCCTGCCGCAGCCAGCGGTGAAGCTGCAGAAAAAATTCACGACGCTGCGCCTCGGCGATTGGCGGCTCCGGCGCGCGCTCGGCGAGCGGACGAAAGGCGTCGAGACTTTGAAATTGCCAATTGCCGATTGCCGATTGCCGATTAATTTCGATGGCTTCGGCGGCTTCAAAAAATTCAATCGAGCTAAAACCACGCCGTTTAAGCTCCGTTAAAAAATCCGGCCACGAAATGAAAAACGGATCGTCTGCCGGAACCTGTTGCGAATAGTTTTCGGTTTGAACGGCCAGCGCTTCCGGCTCGCAGAGAATAAAAATAGTTTCGCGCGGAAGATGGTCAAGCAGTGTTGCCAATTCAGTTTTTTCGGAGGGACGAGCTCTGCGAGTCCCCATTTTGTGGCCGAGATCTTCTTGGTCAGGGACTCGTGGAACTCGTCCCTCCGATTGCTTCAAAATGCCGATTTCGCCTGCCGGCGGAATTGTCACGATAGCAATTTCATCACGCGAGATTTGCGTGAGCGGATCAAATTCGCGGAGCGATTCCAGTTCGTCGCCGAAAAATTCCAGGCGCACCGGCCACGGACTGGTCGGCGGGAAAATGTCCACAATGCCGCCGCGCAGGGAAAGTTCGCCCCGCTGCGTAACTTGTGCCTCGGGTTCGTAGCCTTGCTCTTCGAGGAATTCAACCAAATCGAGCGGCGCGATTTTGTCGCCGCGACGCAATTGGCGCGTGCGGGCTTTCAAATCATCCGGCGAAAAGGTCTTTTGCGAAAGCGCGGTGACGCTGGTGACTATCAGAGTTGAAGGTTGAGGGTTGAAAGTTGAGAGAGCAGACAAAACGACGAGCGTTTGCAAGCGGTCGCTGATGACGTCCGCGTGCGGCAGTTTGCCTTCGTGCGGGAAGACTTCCCACGGCGGATAAAACTGCGGCGTAGAGCCGAGCCACGTTTCCAAATCCCGCTGGAAATCTTCCTGCGCTTTCAGATTTTCCGTGACGACGACAATTGGCCGGCTGGGAAACATTTGCCGGAGCAACGCGGCAAAAAATGGGCGTGCGGACGGACAAATTCCATTGCACGGCAACACTCCGCCATTCTCCAGTCGCCGTGCCAGGGACTGCGCGGCGGGAGTTTTCACAATGTCAGCGAACAATCGGCCTGTCGCTGACGCCTGGGCGTTGTGCGGCAAGCTGGAGAAATCTTGCAGCCGAAAATGGTTTAGTCAAGCGGCGCGGTTCTGAATCTTGATCTTGCCCTTAATCATAATCATTGGCCGGAGATTAGGATTAGGAGCAAGATTAAGATGAACGCCGGCCATCGAAATCAGGGCGCGTTTGTTGCCGGAGTGGAATCCATCCAGCCGCGCGCCTCGAACACTTGCAGGTCTTCGTTGAAATTCACGTTGTCGTTGGTATCGGTGTCCACGCGCTCAAATTGGAGGCTGTGATTTTCCAAAAACCATGCCGCCTGTTTCGTCCAATTCTGAAAATAGGGAACGTCCGACCAGCCGGAATTTTTCAACGGCGCCGGTGGCAAATTTTCCGGTGGCGGCGTGCCAGATTTGGGAATGTCCATTCTGCCGACGACCCACACGGAATGGCCGCTCTTCAATGTCGCGGCGATTTGTTCCAACTCAGGCCGCAATGCGTCCGGCGTTTTCATTTGATCGCGGAACAAATCGTAACGATGCGTGGAATGGTCGGCCAGCGGCGGCACTGTCTGCCACGGCGTCGCCGATTTGAAATAACGATCGAAGCTCACGCCGCAAAACCACGGCGTGACGACGACGAAATCCTGCGGCGACGCTTCCGCCGCCACCTGCCGCGCGAGCACGTCCACGTTGGTGAAGCGCCAATCCAAATTTTGATGCGCGATGGGAACGGCCAGAACCGCAATGCCCGCAGCCAAAGTGAGAAATGCCGTCCGGCAAAGCCGGTTCAGCGACAGCAGCGGCAGTCCAAAGTCGAGGCACACCGCCACGAGCGCCGCGAGCGGCAGAAAATACCACGGCTGGGTCGGCACGGCGGCAAACCAGAGGAAGCCGGTAAACCCCATCAGCGCCGCGAGCAGGGTTGCGCCGGCAAAGACCGGCAAATCTCCAGCGGAAATTTCCTTCGCGTCGGCGGCGGATTTTTTCGCGCGGGCGAACCAGGCCGCGCCGCCGAAACCCAAGACGGCGAGCGTCAGAAATTCCCAGACCCAGGCGCACGCCGGTTTGGGAAACTCGATGACGGAGAAAATATTGTTGAGCACAATGACCGGTGAAAATCCCGTTCGTTCCGAAACCGCCGAGGACGGCAATTCGGAAAGGACTTTCCAATACGGCAGCAGCGACGCGGCGGCGACGAGTGCAGCGAGAAAAATTTTTCCGGCGGCGCGAAAATCTTTTCGCCGACCGCAAACCGTCCATGCGCCAAAGCAGACGGCGGCAAAAAGCACGGCGTTTTGGTAAAGCGCCTGCACGCTCAAAATCGCAGCCAGCGCTAAAATTCCGGCGCGCGGCCAGGAAGTTTTTTTCAAAAAATTCCACGCAGCCGCCGTCGTCAGCACGATGAGCAAACTGCCAAGGCCGTAAGCGCGCAGGGAATCGCCGTAAATGATGGCCGTGAGGTTCAATCCGAAAAGCGCGAGGCTGAACAACGGCGGTCGTTGCGCCGACCACGCCGCGAGCCAGAGTGCGGCGGGAATTCCAAGTCCAATCAACGTCCCCAAAAAACGCAGATTGAAATCATTTTGCGCCAGCCCAAGCGCAGACCAACCGCGAACGAGCAGTGGCATCAGCACCGGAAACGAATCCTGCGCCATGCCGTTGAAGGAATTGCGCGCGGACAGATTGACAAGGTTGACTTCATCGCGCCACAGACCGCCGGCGTGGCCGAGAAAAAACAAATGCAGCCAGAGAATGGCGGCGGTGAACAAAATGGCCGCGCCCCATTCGGGCTGGCGCAAAAATGTTTTTGGAATCCGCATGGCGTTTGGGCGGAATTATTTACGTTGATAAAGTTCCAGCGCGCTGCCGTGCGGTTCGGGATAGTGCGAGATATAATTTGTTCCAAACACGTAGACCGTGTTCGTTGATGAAAGGACGTCCGCGATGCCGACGAGCATGTAATTGGTTTGATATTTATCCCACCAGTAAAAAATCTTTTTGTTCGAATCCGGGTCGTTGACATACTGCCCCCACGACATCTCGTCGGAGACGAAAACGACAAATTGCGGTGAGTTGGTTTCAATCTGGCTGATCATTTCGTCCTGCATGTGCGGAGCGAACGGCTGTGGTTCGAGCAGGCCATAAGTATAAATGTAGCCGGTGGCCGAGTGACGTTGGGAAAGAAAATAAATTTCCGGTTCCGAGCCGAGCACGGCCACGCGCGCGTCCGGGAGGGAATTGGTGCGGATGTAATCGGAAATCACTTCCGCTTCGGGAAACGGATCGGCCTGATAAGTGGTGCGCGAAATTTGCACCGGCGTCTGTTCGAACCAGATGGCGCGATTGGCAAAAATCGTGAACACCAGCGCCAAACCGTAAACCAAAATTGGCAAATTGTTCCATTTGAGGCCGCCGGTTTTGTCCTGCAAAAGCCGGCCGGTGCCGCTAACCGCGCCGCCGGCGAGCAGCGCCAGCGCCGGCAGCGCCAGAAGAAAATAATGTTTCCGAAAATAAAAATCAGGGCAGACGCTCAAAGCGAAGGCCACGCTGAAACCCAGGAACCAGCCGCGATTTTTTTGCAGACGCCCATCAAACCACATCAAAACCAGTCCCGCGGCTGCGACCAGCCAGAGCAGAAAGCCTTTGTGTGTCACGAACAAAAAACTCTTCCAAAAAATTCCCGGCGCCTGGCCGATGGGCACGATGGACGCGTATTTCTCCGCGTAATCAATCGTCCAAAACCAGAAATTTTTGAAGACACCTGCGTGCCAGAGAATCAAACAACACAGCGCGAACGGAAGAAACATTCCCATCGCGCACGCCGCGACCGCCAAAAATCTTTTTTGAAGCGGCAAGGCGGTTTTGCGGAAGCAAGTGACGGCAAAGCTGATTCCCGCCCACGCGCCGATTACGACCGCCTGTTGTTTCATCAAGACTGCGGTGCCAAAAAGAATTCCCATTCCAAGGGCTGCGAGCAGGTTTGTCGAATACCGCGTTCTCCACATCACGCACAGGCCGGCGGTCGCAAAAAATGCGGCGAAATGCGTGGCGTGTCCCGCGAGTCCAAGCATCGAGGGGCTGGCTGCGAGCACAGCGTAGGCCGTGGCTGCGACGATTCCCGCCGTCTCATCAAGAATTTTTTTCCCGAGCCAGAAAAGCATCAGCGCGGTCAACGTCGTCATGCACAAAACACCAAAATGAATTCCCGCCGGCGTCTCACCGAAGAATTTCATGATGAGCGCGTAGGCCGCGTAGGTGCCGGGGAATTTCATGTTGTAGGCGAGTTGGTAGGGCGGAATGTCTTGCAACATGAGCTGGCCGGAATAGGCGTATTCGCCCTCGTCACGTTCCAGTGGCAGTCCCAACAGATGAAGCCGAACGCCGGCGACGAGGACCAGCACTGCGACCATGAACCACCAAGTCCAATGCCGTTGAAAAAATGGCGGCCGGACGTTTGCCTCCGCGTCCGAAGATTGCGTCATGCGTGGCAATTGAACAAATCGCGCGGCGATGAACAAGCGAAATTGCCGGGCACGCTCAATTTTCATTCCGAGTTTTCCAATGTTTCTGTTTGACCCGCTTTCACCCGTCCGCGCACTCTGCGGGAAATGGCTTTGCCCAATCCATGGATGATTTCGCCGTTCGCCCTGCTCCTAGTCGCGATGGCGGTCGTGCCGTTGTTCGCGCCGGGTTGGTGGGCACGTCATTACGCAAAAGTTTCCTTCGGTCTCGGTGCCATTACGCTCGGTTATTACTTTTTCATTTTGCACAATGCCCCGCGCGTGCTGCACACCGCGCACAATTACTTCAGTTTCATCGTGCTCATCGGTTCGCTCTTCGTCGTCAGCGGCGGCATTCACATTGGCGTCAAAGGCGAAGCCACGCCGCTAGCCAACGTCGTCTTTTTGTTTGTCGGCGCAATCATGGCAAATGTCCTCGGCACGACCGGCGCGGCCATGCTGCTCATCCGCCCGTGGATTCGCATGAACAAATACCGCGTCACCGCGCATCACATTGCTTTCTTCATTTTCATTGTCGCCAACGTCGGCGGCTGCCTGGCGCCGACCGGCCCGCCATTGTATCTCGGTTATTTGGAGGGCATCCCGTTCTGGTGGCCGACGCAAAATTGCTGGCCGATGTGGGCGACTGCCGTCGGGATTCTGCTCGCCATGTTTTACATCCTGGACAAGATCAATTTTTCCCGCGCCTCGCGCGAAGTCCGCAAAAAAGAAACCGCGGCGGAGCAATGGCGGTTCGGTGGACTGGCCAATTTGTTTTTTGCGGCTGTCGTTCTGGGCGCGGTGTTCGTGAACCGGCCGGTTTTTCTGCGCGAGGCGCTCATGCTCGCCGCCGCCGCCGGCTCTTATTTCACGACTAAAAAATCCGTTCACGAAGCCAACCATTTTAATTTCCACCCGATCACGGAGGTCGCCATTTTGTTCGCCGGAATTTTTGCGACGATGATGCCCGTGTTGGACTGGCTGGCCGCCAACGCGCGCGAAATCCTCGGGGCCAATCCCCATCCCGGAGTTTTTTACTGGAGCGCGGGCGCGCTGTCCGCCGTGCTCGACAACGCGCCGACGTATCTCGGCTTTCTGACCGCCCTTTTCGGACTGACGGGCGCGACCAGCGCCGGCGATTTGCTGACGCGCGCCGCCGTGAGCGTGGCCGCCGTGAGCGTCGGCTCGGTCTTTTTCGGGGCGATGACTTACATCGGCAACAATCCAAATTTCATGATTAAGGCCATCGCCGAGCAGCAAAAAATCCGCGTGCCGGGATTTCTCGGTTTTGTTTTCAAATTTGCCGTGCCCTTTCTGCTGCCGGTGTTGATTGCCGTCTGGCTGCTCTTTTTCATTGTTGAAAATCGGTGAAAAATGTGAAACATTCACGCGCAGTGGCTGCCTCGTTTTTTGAGGACTTTCACGGGTTTGGTCGGAATGCGCACACTTTACAACATCCTGTTCATCATTTTTTTTGCGCTGTCGTCGCCGTATTATTTCTGGCGGATGCGGCGGCGCGGCAATTGGCGTCCCGGTTTCCCCGAGCGTTTCGCGCGTTACAGCCCCGCGCTCAAGCAGGTGCTCACCAACCGCCATGTCCTCTGGCTGCACGCCGTCAGTGTCGGCGAGGTCAACCTCTGCACGCAGCTCATCCGCGCGCTCGAACCGCGCGTGCCCAACGTCAAAATCGTCGTTTCCACCACAACGACCACCGGCATGGCCGAGTTGCGCCGGCGTTTGCCCTCGCACATCAGCAAAATTTACTATCCGATTGACCGCCGCCGGTTCGTCAACCGCGCGCTGGCGGTCATCAATCCCGAAGCCATCGTGCTGGTTGAGGCGGAAATCTGGCCAAATTTTCTCTGGCGCGCGCAACGGCTCAACCTTCCTGTGTTTCTGGCCAACGCGCGGCTTTCCGACAAATCCTTCCGCGGTTACAGGCGGTTTGGCTTTTTGTTTAAGCCACTGTTCGCGTCGTTCGCCGGCGTCGGCGCGCAAAATGAAACGGACGCCGCGCGCCTGCGCGAGGTCGGCTGCCGGCCGGAGGCCATTCACATTGTTGGCAATTTGAAATTTGACGCGGCGAAACTGGATGAGCGGCGCTCGCTCGACGTTCCCGCGATGCTGCGGCAGCTCGGCGCGCCGGCGGACGCGCAAATCCTGGTTGCGGGCAGCACGCACGACGGCGAGGAAATGTTGCTGGTGGAAATCACGCGGCGGCTGCGCGCGCGGTTTCCGAAATTGTTTCTGGTCCTCGTGCCGCGGCATTTCGAACGCTGCGGAGAGTTGGGCCGCAAGCTGCGCGAACGCGATGTGAAATTCATTTGTCGCGGCGACATTTTCGCCAATATGCAATTGCGCGAAGGCGAAGCCGAATGTCTGCTGGTCAATACGACGGGCGAACTGCGGCATTTTTACGAGCACGCGACGCTGACGTTTGTCGGCAAAAGCATTACGGCGATAGGCGGGCAAAATCCGATTGAGCCGGGCGCGCTGGGCAAGGCGATGGTGTTTGGGCCGAACATGCAGAATTTCGCGGACGCGGCGCGGAGCTTTCTCGCGCAGGACGCGGCGATGCAGGTGCATAACCCGGACGAACTGGAAAAGGCTTTTGCCGTTTTGCTGGCGGACGAAAATCGCCGCGCGGAATTGGGACGCAACGCGCTCAAGGTCGTCCGCGAAAATCTCGGCGCGCTTGACCGGACGGTGGAAATGGTCGTGGAAAAGCTGGGACGGCGCGGAATTTACGTCACGCCACAAAAATAATTTTCATTGCCCCTTGACGAAGCGGCGGCGACTTTTCCATATTCCCCAACACTTTCGGTTTCGCACTGGAAGGTTGAGTCGTATGTCAAAAGCAATGGTTCGCAAGTCGGCCGCAAACTCATCCCTGCAAACGGGAAGGCGTGTCGCCGTAACTTCCAACGGCCAGCCCGCCGCCAAAAAAAATTCCGACGCGGTTTTGCACAACGGACTGGACGCGGAGTTGTCGGAAAAAATCAAGGAACTGGTCCGGCTCGCTCAGGAGCAGGGGCATTTGACCTACAGCGACATCAACGAGGCGCTGCCGGAAAACCTGGTGACGCCGGAGAAGCTGGATGAGCTTTTTTCCAAGCTCCGCACGCTTGAAATCGAAATCGTGGATCAGGCGGAGGTGGACAACGTCCGGAAACCCGGAGCCGACGAGGACGACTCACCGCGGCTGGACATCCTCGACGACCCGGTGCGGATGTATCTCAAGCAAATGGGGCAGGTGGCGTTGCTGACACGCGCGCAGGAGGTGGAAATTTCCAAACGCATCGAGGCCGCCGAAACCGAAGTCACCAGAATTATTTACAGCCTCGGTTTCGCCGGCAAGGAACACGTTGCGGTGGCGGAAAAATTGCTGGCCGACCCGCCGCGCGACCGGTTCGACCGCGTCGTGCTTGAGAAAAAAGTGGACAGCCGCGACGCGCACCTGCGCACGTTGCACCGGCTGGCGGCGCGCGTCCGAAATCTGGATCAGGACGTTGACCGCAAATACAACCTGTGGCGGGACACCCATGCCAAAGCCGCCCGTCAGCGCGCGCTGACGGCGTTCAAGCGCGCCGACCAGAAACTTCGCAGCGCGTTCCCGAAATTTTGTTTCAAGCAGAAGGTTATTGAGGAAATGGCGCTCGTCGCCGAAAACATCCACGACAAATTGCAATACAGCCTGCGTGCGCTCGCCGACGCCGAATCGCAGCGCGAATCCAGCGCGCAACTGCACCTGGTCGAGGCCGAGAAACAGAAAATCCGCGCGCTCGAGGAATTTGTGCGGATGCCGGTTGAAAATTATCTCAAGGTGTTCGACCAGTTGCGCGAATTTTCCACGAAGGCGCTTCAGGCCAAGACGGAAATGGTCGAGGCAAATCTGCGTCTCGTTATTTCCATCGCCAAAAAATACACAAACCGCGGGCTGTCATTTCTCGATTTGATCCAGGAAGGCAACATGGGGCTGATGAAAGCCGTGGAAAAATTCGAGTATCGCCGCGGATACAAGTTTTCAACTTACGCAACGTGGTGGATCCGGCAGGCGATCACGCGCTCCATTGCCGATCAGGCGCGCACGATCCGCATTCCCGTCCACATGATTGAAATCATCAACAAGCTGATGCGCTCGCAAAAAAGATTACTGCAGGATTTTGGCCGCGAGCCGTCGCCGGAGGAAATCGCCGACGATATGCAAATGCCCGTGGACCGTATTCGCGCCGTTTTGAAAATGGCGCAACAGCCGATTTCGCTGCAATCGCCAGTCGGTGACGGCGAGGAGGCGAACTTTGGCGATTTCATCGAGGACAAGGGCGCCGAAAGTCCGCTGGACATGACAAGCTTCAGCCTGCTCAAGGACAAGCTGAGCGACGTGTTGTGCAGCTTGAACGAGCGCGAGCGGAAGGTTTTGGAACTGCGCTTCGGCCTCGGCGATGGCAACGCGCGCACGCTGGAGGAAGTTGGCATGCAATTTCGTGTCACGCGCGAACGCATCCGGCAAATCGAGGCCAAGGCACTCCGCAAAATGCGCCATCCAACGCGCCTCCGCCAGTTGCACGGGTTTTTGGAAATCGAGAAGTTGGAATTGGATTGAACCAGCCCGCCGTCTGCTGCGTCGAAACCGTCCCGCGGCTGCGGGATCAAGCCGCCGCCGGATTTGTTCCTGTTTGAACCGCCGCGCGCCGGGCGCGTTTGCGGACGAACCATTGATGGAACGATTCCAGGTAGAGATAAATCACCGGCGTGATGTAGAGCGTGAGCAATTGGGAAACCATCAGTCCGCCGACGACGCACAAGCCGAGCGGACGGCGTCCTGCTCCACCGGTGCCGAAGCCGATCGCGATGGGCAGCGTGGCCATGAGTGCGGCCATGGTCGTCATCATGATTGGGCGAAAACGCAGCAGGCAGCCTTCCGTAATCGCATCGAAAGGATTTTTTCCATGTTCGCGCTGCGCGGTGATGGCGAAGTCAATCATCATGATGGCATTTTTCTTCACGATGCCGATGAGCATGATGAGGCCGACGAAACCGTAAATGTTCAAATCCATGTGAAATAACATGAGCGTGAGCAGCGCACCCATCCCCGCCGACGGCAGGCCGGACAAAATGGTCAGCGGATGAATGAAGCTTTCGTAAAGGCAGCCAAGGATGATGTAAATGACCAGAATCGCGGCGACGAGCAAAAATCCAAGTCCTTTTTCCGACGATTGAAATACTTGCGCCGCGCCTTGAAAACTTCCGGTGATGGTCGCGGGCATGTGCAAATCGCTTTCAATCTTTTGGACCTGCGCGACGGCCGTACTCAACGACATGCCTGGCGCGAGGTTGAAGGAGATGGTGACGGCGGGCAGTTGGCCGACGTGCGAAATGCTCGTCGGCCCGATGCTGCGCGTGAGGGTGGCGACGGCGCTCAAAGGAACGAGATTGGGCGTTCCGTTGGTGTCGATAAATGAACTGGTAATGTAAAGCCGCGCGAGCGCGGCGGGGTCGAGTTGGAATTGCGGCTCGACTTCAAACAGCACCCACCATTCGGCGACATCGGCGTAAATTGTGGAGGATTGCCGTTCGCCGAAAGCGTCGTAAAGCGCATTCTCGATTTGCTGCGACGTGACGCCCAACGCGGCGGCTTTATCGTGGTCAATGTTCACGTTGACCTGTGGCGCGGCGATTTGCAAATCGCTGTTCACGTCCTGAAATCCCGGCTGTTTTTTCAGCGCGTCCTCAAGGATTGGCGCCCATTTGAAGAGTTCATTCACATCCGTATCCTGCAAGCTGTATTGATAGAGCCCCTTGCTCGAAATACCACCGACATTGACCAGCGGCGGGACATTCAAATAGACAGTCATTCCGGGAATTTGCGCGAGCTTCGGGCGCAGTTCCTGGACGATTTGCGATGCGCTTAATTTCCGCTTGTCTTTCAGGCTGAAAAAAATACGACCGTCGTTCAGCGGGCTGCCACCGATGGATGAAATGACACCGCTTACATTCGGATCCGCGTCAACAATTTTCATCACGGCAAGCTGATGTGCGCGCATTGCGTCAAAGGAAATATCCTGTGACGCTTCGGTATTGCCGATGATGCGGCCGGTGTCTTCATTGCCGAAAAATCCTTTCGGGATGATGTAAAATAAAACTGCCGTCAAAATCAAAATGACGAAAGAAAGCATCACCGTCGCGGCGCGATGCCGCAGGACTACGCGCAATGTGCGCGTGTAAGTGTTGCGCATCCGATCAAAAAAACGCTCGAAGAAATTGTAAAGCCGTCCGTGTTTTTTCTGTTTTTCCGAATGAACAAACCGGCTGCACATCATCGGTGTGAGCGTCAAGGAAACGAAGCCGGACGCGAGCACGGCGACTACGATGGTCACGGCGAATTCGTGCAGCAAGCGTCCAAGCAATCCGCCCATGAACAAAACCGGGATGAAAACCGCCGTGAGCGAGAGCGTCATGGAGATGATGGTGAAGCCGATTTCGCCGGAGCCTTTGATGGCGGCCTGCATTGGCGGCTCGCCCATTTCCATGTGGCGCACAATATTTTCGAGCATGACAATCGCATCGTCCACCACGAAACCGACGCACAGCGTCAACGCCATGAGCGAAAGATTGTCGAGGCTGTAACCGAGCAGCGCCATCACGCCGAACGTGCTGATGAGCGACATCGGCAACGCAAGGCTCGGAATGAGTGTCGCGGACAAATTTCGCAGGAACAAAAAAATCACGAGTACGACGAGGCAAATCGCAAGAAAGAGCGAGTCCTCCACGTCATGCACGGATTGGCGGATGTTGTAGGAGCGGTCAATCGCCACGTTCAAATTCATCGCCTTCGGAATTTCGCTCTGGAACTGTGGCAGCAAGGCCTTGATTTGATCAACCACCGCCACCGTGTTCGCACCCGGCTGGCGCAAGACCGCCAGCACGACGGCGCGCGAGCCATTATACCACGCCGCCATTTTGTCGTTTTGCACACTGTCGAGCACGTTGCCCAATTGCTCCAGCCGCACCGGATTTCCATTGCGATACGCGACAATCATCGGGCGAAACGCCGCCGCGTCCGGCAACTGGCCATTGGCCTGCACCGTGAACGCCTGATGTTTGCCGTAAAGAATTCCGAGCGGCTGATCCACATTTCCCTGTTCGACAGCCTGCTCGACTTGATCAATACCCAGGCCGTAAGCCGCCAGCTTGTCCGGATCCACCTGAATGCGCACGGCATAAGGCTGCGCGCCAAAGACATTGACTTCCGCGACGCCATTGACCGTTGAAATCTCCTCCGCCAGGATATTCTCTGCATAATTGTCCACGTCGGAAAGCGGCAGTGTATCCGATGACATCGTGAGAAAAACAATCGGAAAATCTGACGGATTGACTTTGCGATACGTCGGCGGCGACGGCATGTTCGGCGGCAGTTGTTTCGCTGCCTGGGCAATCGCCGCCTGCACGTCCTCCGCCGCCGCGTCAATGTCCCGGTCGAGCGAAAATTGCACGGTGATAGACACCGAACCGAGTGAACTGACTGACGCCATCGAATCCACGCCAGCAATGGTGGACAATTGTTTTTCCAGCGGCGTGGCGACGGCGGACGCCATCGTTTCAGGACTTGCGCCGGGCAAACTCGCCGAAATTTGAATCGTAGGATAATCCACATTCGGCAAATCACTCACCGGCAATTGCAGAAAACCGGTCACGCCTGCCAGCAAAATGCCCAGCATGACCAGCGTGGTCATCACCGGACGGCGGATGAAAAGTTCGGGAACGCTCATGGCGCATCGGCGGGCGATCCAGCGGCGTCGGACTTTTTAATGCTCACCTTCGCGCCGGGGGTCAAACGCAACTGGCCGTCGGTAACGACGGTTTCCCCCGCTTTCAAACCGCTCTCGATGACCGTATCGCTGCCATAATTGATGCCGATTGTCACCGACCGTTCCTCGGCAACTTGAATGGTGGCGTTCGTCGGGTTCGCTTTCACGACATAAACAAACTGGTTGGTTTGTCCCGTTTGCACCGCTTGCGTCGGAACTACGATGGCATTCGTCAATTCCGAAAGCGTCAGCGTTACGGCCACAAATTGTCCTGGCCAAAGCACACTGTTTCCATTTGGGAATGTCGCCATGAGTTGGATCATGCCGGTGCTCGGATCCACCGTGTTGTCAATAAACGTTAATTTGCCCTGCGGCGGCGGCCCGGTCATGTTTTCAAACGAAGCGGAGACTTTCAGCGGATGTTCGCTTGTTTCCTTTCTGATTTCCGGCAGAAATTGTTCTGGCACGCCGAACTGGACGTAAATCGGATGAATCTGGTTGATGGTCACCAGCGTGTCGTCCGGCGCCTTGACGACGTTGCCCACGTAGGATTGCAGGCTGCCTGTCACGCCATCCACCGGCGCATCAATGTGGCAAAACTCGACATTTAACAGCGCATTGGTGATGGCTGCTTGGTCCGCCGCCACCGTGCCGGTGGCCCCGTCGAGACTGGCCTTGTCCATGTCCAATTGATCTTGGGAGATGATTTTTGAGGCGAACAATTTCTGGTCGCGCAAATAATTGGCCTTTTGATATTCCATCTGGCCTGAATCGCGTTGCAGATTTGCACGCGCCTGTTCCAGCGCCGCCTGCGATGAACGCGGGTCAATCGTGAACAGTGGGTCGCCTTTCTTCACTTCCTGCCCCTCCCGGAAATGAATCTCGCTGATCATGCCTTGGATTTGCGAATGAATCGTCACTGTGGAATACGCCTCCACGTGCCCGACCGGCGGCGGGTCAATCTCCACCGGCACGTTCGTTGTGAATGATTTGGCGACCAGCACCGGCGCGCCGGCGGGTGCGCGATTTTGTTCGCGCGAACAGCCGCCGGCCAGCATTGCCGTTACCAGCGCAAGCGCGGAAAGGAAAATGATTTTTTTCATGCGTCCTTCACTTCACAAAGTTGATTTTGATATGGCGTCCATGCGCCGGTTGGAACGCCGCCGCGAATTTTCTCAAAAATTCCGCATGGGCGTGCTGGAATTTCGGGTCGGAAATGGATTTACCCGCGATGAGCCGCGTCAGTTGCGGAAACGCCACCGGAAACATCGTCAGTGACTGGATCGCCAGGGCGAGATGGAGCGGGTCGAACGCGGACGACAATTCTCCGCGTTTTTGCCGCTGGCGAAGCCGCTTCAACCAACCTGCCATCAGCGCGCGCCGCTCTTTTTCGTCAATTACTTTGTGTTCGTCGCTTTGCAATGCCTCCCATTCGAGCAGGCGGATCCAGTCGGCGTCGTTGCACGCGGTCTTAAACCAAAAGGGCAGCCGTTCCGCCGGGTCGCTGGACAAATTGGCCGCCCATGCCCGGCGTTCGGAAATTTTCCGGCGCAACACCGCCTTGAACAAGCCCTCTTTGTCGCCGAAATAATGGTAGAGCATCCGCTTGTTGATCGCCGCCTGTTTCGCGATCAAATCCACGCGCGCGCCGGCAAAACCTTTCGCGGCAAATTCCTTGAGCGCGGCGGACAGGATGCGCTCACGCGAGCGTTCAGGATTCCGCCCCGCTCCGTCGGTTTTGGCAAGCTTGGCCATGAACTGGGTTACAAGTAACCAGCAAGTTACTTTGAGCGCAAGCGGATTTTTTCCTGAAAATGGCGGCTACGTGCGGGGCGGTGGGGCGGCGTCCGGGCGCCGGGCGACCTCGATTTCTTTGGCGATTTTTTCCGCCGCCTCTTTGGAAAGCCCGTGCGAGACGGAAATGCCGAACCGCTTTTTCAGGTATTCTTCCAGGCGGATCCATTCGCCCTCGTATTTCACCTGGCCGGTCCAGGCACAGACGGTCACCACCTGCTGTAATTTTTCCAGCCGCACCACGATGAAGATGATGAACAGAAGCGCGACGGCGACGGTGCATATGAGAATCACCGTCGTGGCGTGGCTGGAGATGGCTTCCTCTTCGGCGTGTTGCTGGTGGAGATCAAGCGCGGATTCTTCATCTTCGCTCATTTGAAACAGCACCCGATTGATCCGGTCCATGGTGTTTTTGCCTTCGGTGGTCAGCGAAATGGCCAGAAGGTCAGGAAGGTTGGTCTCACCGGCAGCCATTTTTTCAGGGTCGAGTCCCAGCCGCACCGTGATCAGGTTTTGCAGTTCGATGATGTTGGTTTGCTGGCTGGGACTGTGGCCGACGAGCGTTTGCAATTGCTGGATGTCCTCCTGAATAAGCTCCATGGCCTTGCCGTAGGAATCAAGATAGTCCGCGCCGCCGGCCAGCAGATAACCGCGCCGCTCCGTTTCCGCGTCCAGCAGGTGCAACTGCGTCTGCTCGACCACGTTCAAGGTTTTGTAAGTCTGTGTCACCTCAAAAAATGAATCCCGAAACTCGCTGCTGGTGTTGCTCACCAGCCAGCCAATTGTCAGCAAGGCCAGCAAAGGCAGGGACAATCCCAGGAAAAAAAGGACCTTGTTGGCTTTCCAGGTCAATTTCATGCGTTGATCTTCAATTTTAATTCAAGTTACAACCGGCCTGGCTTCATGCCAAGCCGTGCTTTGCTCGTAAGCATGCGCAATTTTCAGGAGCGCTTCCTCGCCAAACGGTTTGCCGAGCAACTGCAAACCTATTGGCAGCTTTGGCGATTTCGTGAAACCGCACGGAACGCTGATGCCGCAAATGCCCGCCAGATTGCACGAGATCGTAAAAATGTCCGACAAATACATTTGCAACGGGTCATCCGATTTCTCGCCGATTCTGAACGCCGGTGTCGGCGTCGTCGGTGTCACAATCGCGTCCACTTTTTCAAATGCCTGTAAAAAATCTTGACGGATCAGCGTCCGAACTTTTTGCGCGCGCAAATAATACGCGTCATAATAGCCGCTGCTCAAAACATAAGTGCCTAAAATGATCCGGCGCTTCACCTCCGCGCCGAAACCCGCGCCGCGGGTTTTGCTGTAAAGCTCGACCGGATCATTTCCGTCCACGCGCAGACCATAACGGACGCCGTCGAACCGCGCGAGGTTCGCCGACGCTTCCGCTGTGGCGATGATGTAATACGTCGCCACCGCATAATCCGTGTGCGGCAGGGAAATTTCCGCAATTTCCGCGCCAAGTTCGGAAAATTTTTTCACGGCGGCGTCCACGGCGGCTTTCACCTCCGCGTCGAGGCCGCCAATCAGATATTCCTTTGGCAAACCGAGCTTGAGGCCTTTGATTGTTGGCCCGTTCGGCGAGGACTCGAGCGCGTCGGCATAATTGGGCACCGGCTGCGGCACGCTTGTCGCGTCGCGCAAATCGTGCCCGCTCAAAACGCCGAGCAATGCTGCCGCGTCGGAAACATTTTTTGCGAACGGCCCGATTTGATCGAGCGAACTGGCAAACGCCACCAAGCCATAACGCGAAACGCGCCCGTAAGTCGGCTTCAAGCCAACCACTCCGCAGAGCGCCGCCGGCTGGCGGATGGAGCCGCCCGTGTCCGAGCCGAGCGACGCGATGCACTCGTCCGCCGCGACCGCCGCCGCCGAGCCGCCGGACGAGCCACCGGGAATCCGCGTCGTGTCCCACGGATTGCGCGTGACGCCGAACGCGGAATTTTCCGTCGAGCTGCCCATCGCAAATTCATCCATGTTGCAGCGGCCAAAAACAATTGCGCCCGCCGCCTTTAATTTTTCAATCACGGTCGTGTCGTAGGGCGAAATGAAATTGCCAAGGATTTTCGACGCGCAATTCAGCGGCTGGTTTTTGACGGCGAGCACGTCCTTGACCGCGACGGGAATTCCAAGCAAAGGCTTTTGCGCGTGCGTCGCGCCGGATGAAATTTCCCCATCCATGGCGTCGGCCTGTGCGAGCGCGTCGGTGGCATCGCAACTGATGAAGGCGTGGATTTTTCCATCCACGCGCGCGATTTGGTCGAGGCACGCCTGCGTGACTTCGCGCGCGGAAACTTCGCGCTTGGCAAGTTTCGCGGCGAGTTCGGAAATAGTCAGTTGATTTAACATTTGAAACCGCGGATGACGCGGATTTATTCGACGATTTTCGGGACCATGAAAAGTCCGTTGGCTTGGGCTGGCGCGTTGCGGAGCGCTTCGGCGTGTGGAAGCGACGGGCGGATTTCGTCCGCGCGCGTCACGTTGACCATCGGCACGGCGTGCGCGGTCGGCTCGACGTTTGAAACGTCGGCTTCCTTCAGCTTCTCGATGTAGCCGAGAATGCCGCCGAGTTGCGCGGACAATTTTTTTTCCTCTTCGGGCGCGAGCGCGAGCCGCGCCAGGTGCGCGACATATTTGATGTCAATTTCAGCGGCTGCCATGCGCGGAAATTAAAGTCCCAGACCCGAAGTTGAAAGTCCAAATTCAAGCGACCGGCCACGATTCGACAATTAGCCGCAGTTCAATTCAACTGCGGCGGGCGGGGCACAAAGAATTTGAACGAGAATCCCTCCACCGTCGCGCTGCCACTATAAACGGAAAACGAAAAGTATTTGGAAATCTGGTCGTAATCCGGCAGCAGCGAAAAATCAAACCAGTCGCGCACGGCTGCGGGCAAGCCGGGCATCGGCGTGACGCCGCCCATGTTGTTCGCGGACAGGTCCTGAAACAATTTGAACATTGTGCGCATGGTTTCGCGCTGGTTTTCATATTCGAACAAGCCGCTGCCCGTGCCGCCGACGCGGGCCGCGGCATCAATCAAACCGGGGACTTGGGCGAGCGGCTTGGGCGGTTTTTCCCCGCTGCGGAGAAATTCATCCAGCATGGCATTGTCCGTCGTCAGCGCGACGTAACCGTCGCTGGCCGCGCAGTAAAGCGCGCGCGTCGTCACGGCCGGCGCGTCGGCCAAATGCGGCGAGGGCAGCGGAATGGTATAAATTTTTTTGCCGAGAAAATCGCGCGGCTCCGGCGCCTTTTGCCGCCCGAACATGAGCGAGGCGATGTTTTTTACCGCGAGGGCCGCTTCGTCGGCGTTCACCGCGCTGAAAAGGAAAAGCGAAGGTGCGCGGCTCAAATCTTCCAGCGACGTTCCCGTCGGCGCTTTTTGATAACTGATCCAATCATCGCCGAGATTGGCGATAAGGTTTCTGCGCACGTCGAAATTGGGATCTTGCTGCTGCGCGCTGGCATTGACCATGTCCAGGGTGGAATTGAGGCCGTTCAACGCCGAGGGGGAAATTTCCGCCAGCATTTTTTGCAGCGCGGCCCAGGCGTCCTGCCCGTCCACCCGCCAGCGCCAGAATTTCACCACGTCGGCGGGCACAAACATCGGCGGCGCGGCGCTTTCCGGCACGACGGCCATCATCTTGAAAATTCCCCGCCGGGCCGATTCCGGCGCGGCGACAAAAACATCCACTTCCGCGCCGTCGTGATTTTCCCGATAAGCCAGGCTCACGCTCTTCAAGCCGGTCAAACCCGTCGCGTTCAAAATTTTGTCCCATTGCGGCTCGGGAAACACGGTGGGCGCCTCGGGATTTGGCGGCGTCTCCGGCATTTGCGCGAGCGTGTTGAACACCGTCTGGGCGTTGAACCAGGCATAATACAACGGCGCGCCGTGAAATTGCGAAATTTTGTCAGTGGCGAAAGCCGCGTTGTCGCTCAACGTCGGGACCGCGCCGCCCGTGAGCCGTGCGACGACCGGCTCGACGGCCGCCAGCGAATTGCCGGCGATGAGCAGCGATTCATACTGCCCGACGATGAGTTCGCCGGGCTTTTGGGGCGTTGGTTCCTTGCCGAGTTCCTGCACCGGCTCGTGCGCGGGGAAAAAGCCCGCCAGCGACGCCGGAATGTCGTTGCTCGAAAGCGGCACGATGGAAAACTCGATGCCGCGGACCGTCTCCGTGTGAATCGGCTTGCCGTCGGCCGCCCATTTCTCCTTCAGCGCGTCAAGGTTGGTCGTGAGCAGGTTGCTTTTGTCCTTCGCGTCCAGCAGCAAAAGGATTCCGGGCGATTTGTCGCCGGTTCCGTTCCAGCCGTTTTGCGTCACGGCAAGCGTGAATTGTCCCTGCGGCAGACTCTCAAAATCCGCAAGCTTTACGCCCAGGTCGCGTTCCAGCGGCGCGACGAACGACGCGTTCAATTTGGCGGCGAAATTGTCGCGGAACGGCTTCATCGCCGGGTCGCTCCACAAAAGCCATTGCGGCGACTGATGCGCAACGGCGCGCCACGCCGCGCAATCCGGCGCGGTAAAGAAAAACAGCGTGTCCGATGGCAGCAGATTTTCGGCGGGTGGAATCGCGGCGCAAACGGAGACCGCAAATGTCAGCGATAGCAGGGCAGCCAGTAATTTTTTCATAAGATTTTCACCCGCGCGCTTGACGCGCCGGGTTGTTTGAATTGAACCAGAACCCCTTTCGCCGTCCATTATAATTTCTCCGGAAATTTATCTCTCATCCGGCTTCAGCTTCATGCTGCTCGGCGGCGGCAGGTAGCGATACGGATTGTTCGGGTTGTCCGTCGAATAGGCAAAGGCGTCGCGGTGGTCGAGGAAATTTTTCACCAGCTCCACCGGAATCGCAAAGCCGAGTCCCTCGCCGAAGGTGATTTTCATGTTCGTCACGCCGACGACCTCGCCCGCCATGTTGAACAGCGGACCGCCGCTGTTGCCGGGATTGATTGGCGCCGTCGTCTGCAAATAAAGCTCGCCCTCCAGCTCGCGCGTCTTGGTGCTGATGATGCCCTGCGTCACCGTGCGCTCCAGCCCCATCGGGCTGCCGATGGCAAACACCGAGTCGCCCACGCTCAACGCGTCCGAACTGCCGAGCGTGACGTATTTGAACTTCGGCGCGTTCTTGTCCTCAATGTGCAGCAGCGCGAGGTCGTGAAACTTGTTGATGGCGATGATGCGCACCTGCTTGTAAGTGTCGTTTTCAAGACCGCTGTCCGTCTGGCGATAAACTTCCACGGTGATTTCCGTCTCGCCCTCGATGACGTGAAAATTCGTGATGAGATAACCGTCCGGGTTGATGAAAAAGCCCGAGCCGAGTCCCTCCGGCGTGCGCACCTGCACGACGGCCTCGCCGATTTGTTTGACGAGCGCACTAACGTCATGCGCCGGGGCATTCATCGCGCCGGCGGTGTAAAATTGCGGCGTGATGTCCAGCAGCGGGCTGACGGCCGGGGTGGCCGGCGACAGGATTTCGTTCGCCTTGGAAATTTTTATGACGTCGCTGCGCGGAATGACCAGCACGGTGTAGCCGACATCCACCACGACGGAATCCGGTTTTTCAACGAGGATTTTTCCGGTGACGGCGTCCTGGTCCTTGAGCTGGACGGTGTCGCCGCGCGCGAACGTCGCGGCGCAGCCCACCAACACCAGCCAGACAAGATGTTTCTTCAACCACATTGGCAGACAATAATGGATGAGCGGTGGTTTGACAAGGGGAGGCCGGCGGATTTGACGCGCACTCCGCACCCCGCAATCCGAATTCCGCAATTGAACGGCTCTTTTCCGGCGTTCATTTTGGAATGGACGATTGGGGCAAATTTGTCCCTTGCCTGAAACAAAATTGGGGCGATAATCCCATTATGAGCGCAGCGGAAGTCATTGAACAAATCAAAGAATTGCCCGCGAACGAACGGGCGCAAGTGGCCAAATTCGTCGTGGAAAACGACGACTCGTGGATCCCCGAATCATTCAAACAGGGCATGGCCGACGCGGCAGCCGGACGTTTCGTGGACATGGAAACGGTTTTAAGCGGCGCGCCGCCGCCGTCCCGCAAGCGGCGTAAATGAACTATCGCTTCAAGCCGACCGAACAGTTTTGGGAAAGTTTTTACGACCTGACCGCCGCCCAAAAAGAGTCCACGCGGCGGGCGTGGAAAATTTTCAAACAAAATCCATTTGACCCCCGGCTGCGCGCCCACAAAATCCATCGGCTTTCGGCTTATCACAATCGCACGATTTACGCCGTGGACGTTGAAGGCAATCTCCGCGCCGTGTTTTACATCGAAGGCAACCGGGTCGTGACCGTGGACATCGGCACGCACGATATTTACAAAGGGTAGCATGAAGGGTGGGCGCGGGGCGCACGCACGAGGCGGGGCGATGACGGAAATCTGCTGCCGGTGGACGGGAACTCTTTTTCGGTTTTCACTTTGGGATGGACGATTGGGGCATTTGGCGTTTGAATAGCTCGACTGCTTGAAGGTGAAGCCATGAGCGACGAAATAAAATGTAATTGCGAGCGATGCGGTGAACATATCGCGTTTCCAATTGAAATGACTGGCCAAAAAATTACTTGCCCGCACTGTGGACGCGAAACTACATTGATTTTGCCACAAGTTAGAAAGCGGAATCAGATTTAATCACGCCTGCGCCCGATAATAGCCTGCAAAAATCAGAGTCGCCGGACGCCAAAAAACTTTTGATTGCTTTGATTGTCATTGGTGCGATTGGCTTCGTTGTTTTTTTAATCGTTCATCGTCAAAACGAAATCGCACAAGCAAGGCAAAACTATTTAGAATCAGTCGATCCGACGCATGAGACATTTACAGAAAAAGCCGAAGCTGAACAAGCTGCACGCAAGCAACAGGAAGATTTGTGCTTTAGTGGAATAAGTTCTTTTGTGCTTCTTTATTGCGGATGGCGTCGGCCAGTTTTTGCTTCATCTGCGGTAATCGTAATAGCAATTTTTGAAGAGAGTAAACGTCTCCTGTTGAGAATCCCGCCACCGAGTCGCGGCTTGAGTCCGATATGATCAAATTAGCCTGCCCGTCCTGCCATGAGAAAGTATATGTTCGAATTGCTTGGGCTGATCCCAGTGTGCCTCCAAAACTGTTCGTTACACAAATGATTTGTTTTTCGAAGTTTTCAACATTGTTTTCTTTAGCGGTTGCGTCCCACTTACGAGGGCAGGATGAGCACGGATGGCGGCAAGACTTATCAGCCCATCGGCACCTTTCCGCAGGCGCGCCGCGTGGTCGTTCCGAATTTGACGCCGGGGACGACTTATACGTTTATCTTTCGCGCGCTGGGCGGCAGCACCGGCAGCGGCGATTGGAGCGACCCGGTCAGCCACATGGCAACGTAAGCAGGTCAACCCGTCGAATCATTCCCACTCAATCGTCCCCGGCGGCTTGCTGGTGATGCCTTTAGGCGGATGAAAGGCGGGACGATTTGAGAAAGAGAAAGCCGCCGACGGTCGGGAAAAGGCCAATGACCAGCAACACCGCGCCGAGAGGACGATCCGGGCCGATGGGAAACTTCGGCGGCTCGGCGGCATCCACAATTTGCACATCCGAAGTTTTGGGGATCGCAAGGTCTATTTTTTTTTGCTCGATTTCTGCATGGAGCAGTTTGTGGAAATCAATCTTCTTTTGAAGGTTCTGTTTGGCTTGATAATAGGCTGGGTAGTTTGATTTCAACAATTCGTCGTCTGGTTCAGGGGTTGGCACATTCAACTGTTTTCTTAGTTGATCGAGGCTTTCCTGATTGGCATTGATGTCTTGCGCATCTTTTTGGTAGTAGTCCATGAGCACCTGAATACCTCCTCGTATTCGTTGCACTTGCAATTCCATGCGATAATCCTGATAAGCTTTGGCGATGGCATTGGCAATTCTGGCCGCCTCATTCGGGTCTTCACTGGAGAAGCTGATTTCAATGAGTCTCGTGTTGTGAACGGGTTCAACTTTTATCCGCCCTTGCAGCAACTTGATTGCTTTTGCAATTTCGAGCGGGCTGCCATCGCCATATTTTTTACCCCATTCAACGTTCAAGTTCAAAGATTCGACAACATTGCTTAAGATGGAAGGGGACTGAATGATTTCATACTCGGTTTGAATGAAGTAAGGGTCATTACCATCCCACATTGGGGGAATTGAATCCGGTTCCGCCGTGATTCTCGCCGTCGCCTGATATTGCGGCGGACTCAACAGTAGCCACTGGCCCGCGCCGCACAGCGCAAGTCCGGCAACCAGAAGCGCAAACCCAAGAATTTTCTGGATTGGCATGGTTGGTCAACATCATTGACAACGAAGGCTCAATTGTCGTTCAACTCCACCCAGATTTTACTCCCATTCAATCGTCCCCGGCGGCTTGCTGGTGATGTCGAAGACGCAGCGGTTCACGCCTTTCACTTCGTTGATGATGCGGCTCGCGAGTTTTTCCAGCAAATCATACGGCAGCTTCACCCAGTCCGCCGTCATGCCGTCCTGCGATTCCACGGCGCGAATCGCAATCGTGTAATCGTAAGTCCGCTCGTCGCCCATCACGCCCACGCTGCGCACCGGCAGCAGCACGGCGAAACTCTGCCAGATTTTGTAATACAACCCGCCCGCCTTCATTTCCTCGACGACAATCGCGTCGGCGTTCCGCAAAATCTCGCAGCGTTCCGGCGTCACTTCGCCGAGCACGCGCACGGCGAGGCCGGGGCCGGGAAACGGCTGTCGCCAGACAATTTCCTTGGGCAAGCCGAGTTCGAGTCCGAGCTGCCGCACTTCGTCCTTGAACAAACATTTCAGCGGCTCGACGAGCTGGAACTTCATCTTCTTTGGCAGCCCGCCGACGTTGTGATGCGATTTGATGAGCGCGGCGGGATTGCCGGCAATCGGCACGGATTCAATCACGTCGGGATACAGCGTGCCTTGCGCCAGAAATTTCGCCCGGCCAACGTGCTTCATCGCGTCTTGAAAAACTTCAATGAACGTCCGGCCGATGATTTTGCGTTTGCGTTCGGGTTCGGTGATTTTTTTAAGCCGCTGCAAAAATAATTTCGAGGCGTTCTCGTATTGCAGCTTGATTTTGAAGTTGCGCCCGAAAACTTCCTGCACGACTTCCGCTTCGCGCGCGCGCAACAGGCCGTTGTTGACGAAAATACAAGTAAGCTGGTCGCCAATCGCCTTGTGTAGCAGCGCCGCCGCCACGCTCGAATCCACGCCGCCGCTCAAGCCGAGAATGACTTTTTCCGTGCCGACCTGCTTGCGGATTTCGGCGACGGCCTGCTCGACGTAATTCGCCATCGTCCAGCTTTTGCCGCAGCCGCAAATGTGGTGAACGAAGTTGGAAATGATTTCCTTGCCGCGCGGCGTGTGAACAACTTCGGGATGGAATTGCAGGCCGAAGAATTTTTTCGCGCGGTTTTCAATCGCCGCGAATTCGGAATTTTCCGTGACGGCGACGGGTTTGAAGCCATCCGGCAGTTTCGTGAGTTTATCGCCGTGCGAGTTCCAGACTTGCAGCGATTCCGGCAATCCGGCGAACAGCGTGCATGCCGGGTCTTTCACCGCAAGCGTGCCCTTGCCGTATTCGCGCTTGAGTCCTTTCTCGACCTTGCCGCCGAGAAATTGCGCAAATAATTGGACGCCGTAGCAAACGCCGAGCATCGGCACGCCGAGCGCGAAAATGTTTTTGTCGGGCAGCGGCGCATCCTTCGCATAAACGGACGATGGCCCACCGGACAAAATGATGCCGCGCGGCTTGAGCGCGGCGATTTCAACGGCGGGCGTGTCGTAGCGCAGGATTTGCGAATAGACGCTGCCCTCGCGGACGCGCCGCGCGATGACCTGCGTGTATTGCGATCCGAAATCGAGGATGATGATTTGTTCGAGCATCGGCAAAAGTGTCGTTGGCACAAAAAATTTTGCGAGCAAAAACAAATCGCCGGCCATTTTGGGCCGGCGATTTCAATTTTTCAGAAGGCGGATTATTGCTTCACCACTTTGATTGTCCCCGTGGTCGCGTCATAAACGATTTTATAGCCATAGGGCGCCTGTGGCATTTTGCCGAGATAATTCGGAATCATTTCCTGCAACGTTTTAGGATAATGCCCTTCCGCCGCATTGTATTCCTGGATGGCCTCGTTGACATACGCGAGGTCAATCTGTTTCTCCGAATACTTTTGCGCCTGCACCACCACGCCGAGGTAATCCGCCGGAGCCGTCAACGGATTCCCGCTGGTATAATTCGGCGCGGCGTTGGTGGCCGCTGCATTGGTAGATTGCGTCGAAGTGGAACTGCTCTGACTGCAACCGGCCAAAAGCAAACCGCTTGCGACCACAATCAAAAAGCATGCTTTCATGGCTTCAATCTAATCCCGCGCGGAAAAATTCCAAGCGCAAGTTTGCATTATTTCACCCGACACAAATCCTGCCGGAGCAAATGCCTTGATCCGCAACCTCACATGTCCGCGACCGATCAAATCAGTCGGCAGCGTTTTATTGCGCGGGCGCGTTGGTGGTCGCCGGCGGCGTGGAGGAGCTTTGCTGCGAGCAACCGCTCATCAGTCCGACGCAAATGAGACCAAACACCGCTACCAGACAGAATAATTTTTTCATGCCCGCATAATGTCCGGACATGCCGGAATGTTCGCAAGCGAAAATATCAATTAAATTATCTGGCCTGCCAGCGCCTTTGCGCGCCGGATCAAATCCAAATCCTCGATCAAATTTCCAAAGCGAAACTTCGGCAGGCCGCTTTGCTCGCGGCCCAGCAATTCACCCGGCCCGCGCAATTTTAAATCGGCCTCCGCAATTTTGAAGCCGTCGTTCGTCTCCTCCAGGATTTTCAAACGCTGGCGCGCTTCAAAATTCTTCGCGTCCGAAATCAAAATGCAAAACGATTCGTGCGCGCCGCGGCCAATCCGCCCGCGCAACTGGTGCAACTGCGCCAGACCAAACATCTCCGCATTTTCAACCAGCAGGAGCGTCGCGTTCGGCACGTCCACGCCAACTTCAACCAGCGAAGTCGCCAGCAAAACCCGGATTTTGTTCGCGCGAAAATCCGCCATGACGGTTTCCTTTTCCGGACCTTTCAGCCGCCCGTACAAAAGCCCGACGCGGAACGGCGCGAAAATTTTTTGCAGGTTTTCAAATTCCGTCGTGACCGCCTTTAATTCCTTCGCGCCCGAATCTTCCACCCGCGGATAAACGACGAATGCCTGCCGTCCGCCGGAAATTTTCTCGCGGATGAATTCAATGACCTTCGGCAATTTGTCCGTGCTTCGGACGAACGTTTTGATTTCGCCGCGACCACCGGGCATTTCGTCAATCACCGAAACGTCCAAATCGCCGTAAAGCGTCAGGCCGAGCGTGCGCGGAATCGGCGTCGCGGTCATTACGAGCAGGTGCGGATAATTTCCCTTGCGCACCAGTTGCTCGCGCTGCGCCACGCCGAACTTGTGCTGCTCGTCAATGATCGCGAGTCCGAGTTCTGGCAAATCAAAACCGGAAGTCAGCAGCGCGTGAGTACCGATGAACAAATGCGAAGCGCGAAGTGTGAAGTGCGAACTTGGCGCAGGCTCGTTCTTCGCAGTTCTCGCTTCGGACTTCTCTTCTTTGCGGCTGCCAGTTCGCAACTCGATCTTGACTCCGAGCGGTTCAAACCAACGCACAAAATTACGCCAGTGCTGTTCCGCCAGAATTTCCGTCGGCGCCATGAGCGCGACGTTGAAGCCGCTTTCCAGCGTCATCAACGCGGTGCAGGCCGCGACCGCCGTTTTGCCGGAGCCAACGTCGCCTTGCAGCAGCCGCCGCATCGGATGCGCGCCGCTCAGGTCGTGACGGATTTCGCGCAAAACTTTTGTCTGCGCATCCGTCAACTTGAAACCTAGCCGCGCCAGAAACGGTTTCATCAGCCGATTGTCGCCGCCACAGGGCAGCGCCTTTGCATTCGCTTCAAATCTTTTCCGGCGCGATTGCATTTCAATCTGCAGCGCAACAAATTCATCCAGCGCCAGCCGTTGCCGCGCAATTTCCACATCGGTCAATTCTTCGGGAAAATGCGTCATGCGAATGGCGTTGGCGCGCGCCGGGAAAAATTTCAAATCCGGCGCGGGCTTTGGCTCGGCAATTTGATTTTCAAACTTTTCCAGCGTCCGCCAAATCGTCCCGCGCAGCCAGCGTTGCGGCAATCCTTCGGTCAACGGATAAATGGACGCGATGCGGTTGATGTGGATGAAACTCTCCTCGCCGCCTTCGATGACCTCGGTTTCGGGATGGTCCATCGTGCGCGGCTTGGTTTCGACGAGTTTGCCGAAGACAAAAACCTCGTCGCCCTGCGCAAAATAATTTTGCATGAACGGCAGATTCCACCAGCGGCAATGCAGCCGCGCCGTGCCGTCGTCCAAAATGATTTCAAAAATGGATTTTTGTCCGCCGCGAAATCGCTTCAGGCCGAGCGCGACAATCGTGCCGCGCGCCGTGAACGGCTCGTCCTTCGTGAGTTCGGCAATTTTTCGGAAATGCCGGCGGTCTTCGTAACGCTTCGGTCGGTGCAGCAGCAAATCTTCAACCGTGAAGATTTCCAGCCGCGCGAGTTGCACCGCGCGCTCCGCGCCAACACCCCAAAGCGAAGTCACGGGCTGCTTGAGCGGAGAAATTTTATTTTCCGGCGGCGACATTGGTCGCACGATACAAACCGTTCAGCGCGGCTTCAACGCGAAAGAAATCAGGCATGTTTTGGAGTCTTTCGACTTTTAGCGGCAACAAACGGCAAAAGCATGGACAAATAAAGCAGCACGAATGACAACACCCAAACATAACAGCCAAAACCCAAAGACTGTTCATCTTTTTGGAAAAATGCGCTTAAAATCCACCAGCCAACAAAAATTACAGCGACAAAAGTGAAATAATGCAACCATTTCATCAACCGTGCGTTTAGTCCAAAATAGGGGACTTATAGACAATGTTACCCTGACGAAAAGAGCCTTGCATTTTTGCATCGGAATGCCAGAATAGCGTCAATCGGCTTGGCTGTGCAAGAAGTTGACGAACATGTTAGGAAGTCGCTTCAAGAAAAAGTCGCCGCACTGGAGGCGCATTTTTCCGCAGATGTCATATTTTTCTTCGGCCCCATTTTCCCATCGATTGAAAGACTATTCAGGGAATTTTTAGAGAAATTGAAATTGGATGGCGAAACTCGCGGCACACCCAATAACCGCTTGGTTATTTTTATCAATTCTCCCGGCGGAAGTGTGGGAATAGTCGAAAAACTGGTCGAGATAATCAGATTTCATTATATGGAGGTCTATTTTGTCGTGCCCGAAGAAGCGATGTCCGCAGGCACTATATTTTGCATGTCTGGTGACAAGATTTTCATGGATTACACTTCATCACTTGGGCCAATTGACCCGCAAGTTCACAATGGAAAAGATTGGGTTCCGGCGCTGGGTTATCTTGACCGAGTTAATAAAATGATTCAAAAATCTGCGGACGAAACGTTAACCGAAGCAGAGCTAATAGTTCTACAAAATCAGGATTTGGCCATGTTAAGCCGGTATGAACAAGCCAAGAATCTGACAATAACACTTCTGAAAAAATGGCTTGTCGAATATAAATTCAAGGACTGGACAACACACGCCAATGATCCGGGGAGATTGGGGCAACCGGTGACGAAGGAAGAAAAAGAGGCCCGCGCCGAGGAAATTGCTGGAAAATTGTCCGATAATCAATTGTGGCATTCCCACGGACGCATGATTGGAGTGACTACATTAACCCGGATATTGCGACTTAAAATTGAGGACTATTCGAGAGAAAAAGGCCGCCGCGAGTTGATACTTGCATACAACGATTTTTTAACCGATTATATTAACAAAAATGGAAACAAAACTTTTCTGCACAGCCGATGTTTCTTCTGATGTTTCCAATCGCTTAAACAAGGCGATTGAAAGCACTGGGCGTAGGATTGGCGAAGCGCGCCTCAATCAACTGCGCGAGGTGCAGGCAAAGATTGAGGGACTTAAAAGGCGCGGCCTGCTGGTTCGTCAGGAATTTGGCAAAGCCGAACCATCCGATTTTCGTAGGCTTTTCTTCAAGAAAAACTGAAGGGGCTATCATGTTTTGAGTGCTTGGATGAATCAAAAAATATCTTCATTTTGACACTTGACAACCCTAACGATTTAGGGTAACTTCATTCCATAATGAAAACGACATTTGAGTTCAAGACGCTGACAGAATTCACGGATTATTTCTGTGACGAGGAAACGTGCCGCAAGCACTACACCGCTATCCGCTTTGGCAACGGCGAGTATTGCCCGCATTGCGGCCATACGCAGATTTATACGTTCAAAGACGGCAAGCGGTATCGCTGCGCGTCTTGCAAACAGGATTTCACCATCAAGACAGGAACAGTTTTCGGCGAAAGCAAATTGCCGTTGCGGAAATGGTTCATCGCCATTTACCTGCTTTCGACCACCAGCAAGGGAATGTCATCAGTTCAAGTTGCCAAGCACGTTGGCGTCTGCCAAAAGACGGCGTGGTTTATGGCGCATCGGATTCGTGAGGCTCACCAGCAAAACAAGGGACAGCTTTTCGGCAAGGTTGAGGCAGACGAGACTTTCATCGGCGGCTTGTCAAAAAATATGCACAAGAAAAAACGCGAAGCCGCAATCAAAGGAACTGGCGGCGCTGGCAAGACGCCGATTTTCGGGATGAAAAATCGTGACGGGGAAGTGCGGGCAAAAGTTGTGCCGTCTGTAGGCATGGTGGATTTGCACAGAGAAATCAAAAATAACATCGCGCAAGGCGCAACGCTCTACACTGACAAATGGGTTGCGTATCGCGGTTTGAAGGCGCAGTTCAATCACACGACCGTTGACCATACGGCGAAGCAATATGTCAACGGCGATTGCCACACTAACGGCATTGAATCATTTTGGGCTTTGTTCAAGCGCGGCTATCATGGAGTTTATCATCACATGAGCCGGAAACATATGCAGCGTTACGTCAACGAATTTACTTTCCGCTTCAATCGCCGCGCCAGCGAAATGCAGAGCGTGTTTTCAGACGTGGTTGCGCGGGTTGCAAATAGTTCACAGTTGCCTTACAAAACACTGATTCAAAAAACTGTATGAGCAGACCGCAAAAAATAATTCCGCCAATCAAAGGCGATTTCAACAGCATCTTGTCGGCGGTTGCAATGGGCAGCGGCAAGGGCAAGCGTGCGGCGATAAAACTCGCCAGAGAGAAAGTTGGCGCGCTGAAAAATCAGCCGCAATCACAGCCGAAAAAATAATTGAATCGTGAATCTCGAAACCAACATTTCAAATTTTCAGGGTAACATTGTCTATAAGTCCCCAAAATAGAACAGTAAGATTGGCGAAGCCATCATCATCAAATTCGCATAATTTAGAGTTGCGAGAAGCCAAGACCAACTCCATTGCCAATAGAACGGCGATATTATTAGTGCGCACGCGTAGCCTGGTAATAAGTGTCCAAAGACATTGGCGGCGGGCAAAAAAAGTGAGACAATAAACATAGCCCAAGCTGCCAATGCAATTGGTTTGTTCCAGTAAGATTTCCTTACTTTCTTGAATTCTTTCCCGAGTTGTCGCAACTGACCGATTCTTTCGCGCGCGAGCCAGAACGATTCCTCGTCGTTCAAGCCGCGTTGCTGGAATCCGGCGATGGCATCGCGCAGGTGCGTTTCCAGTTCGCGCCGGTCTTCGGACGCAAGGTTTAGT
>DATJRH010000047.1:0-73128 GCA_035504945.1 Candidatus Aquilonibacter sp.
TCGCCGGATTCCGCCGCGAGAGCAACTGGTCCAGATTCAGCTCTGCGAGAAAAACCGCATCGCGCAAATCGTATTTCTTCGCCAGCGCCGGCGATAACTGGCCAAGTTCACCGAGCGGCAATTTCCCGCCGAGCGTCACGGTGGCGGATTCGAGAAACAGAGACGTGCTTTCCGTGCGTTTGCCGAAAGTGATTCCGCGTAATCCAAATTGCTCCAAGAATTCCTCGACGATACCTTTCAAATCAAAAACGTCAAACTTCGCGTCGCGTTCCCCGCCGCTCCAGAAATTCAGCGCCCGCTGGCCGGTAAGTGCGATGGCGACGTTGCGATTTTCCTTCGTCTGACCACTCACATTTGTGAACACGCGGCCGATTTCAAACAACGCTACGTCGTAATTTTTCCGGCTGACATTGTGCCGCAGCGAATGAATCAAACCCGGCAGCAGACTCAATCGCAGCACATCCATGTCGCTGCTCAAAGGATTGGCGAGCGCCACTGATCCGGCATTTGAAATTTGAAATTCTGAATTTGAAATCAGCGTTTGCCCTTGCGCTTCATTCAGACCGAGGCCGGTTAAAATCCGGCGTGCATCGCTGATCTGGTCGTAGACCGAATCAAACGCGTTTGCGCCGAGGGCGCCGCGTGGCGGCGTGGCAGGAACTTTCTCAATGCCGTAGAGCCGCTCGACTTCTTCAATCAAATCCACCTCGCGCTTCAAATCCACCCGCCACGTTGGAATGGTGAACGCGCATTCGCCGGGTTCCTGCCTGGCGATGGACAATCCGAGCTTGGTGAGAAAATCAATTTGTTCCGCGTGCGAAATGCCGATGCCGAGCAAATCTTTCGACTTTGAAAAATGCAAAGTGATTTGCTTCGGCTCAACCGGCTTCGGGTAAACATCCACCACACCATCGGCCAACTGGCCGCCGGCGGTTTCCAAAATCAATTGCGCCGCGCGCTGGCTGGCCCAATCGCAAATGCCCGCGTCCGCGCCACGCTCGAAGCGGTAACTGGATTCGCTGCGCAGGCCGAGCGCCTTGCTCGTGCGCCGAATGTTCACCGGCGCGAAATAGGCGCTCTCAATGAGCACGTCCACGGTCGAATCGTTAATCTCGGTGTTTTGTCCGCCCATGACGCCCGCGAGTGCAATGCCCTTTTGTTCGTCAGCGATCAAAAGCATTTCGTTCGTCAGCGTGCGCTCCTGGTTGTCGAGCGTCTTGAATTTTTCACCGGCTGCGGCGCGGCGAACAATAATCTCGGGGACGGCGTCGCGCGGATCTGTGCCAAAGCGGGAGGTTGGAGCGATGAGATGATAATCGAACGCGTGCAGCGGCTGGCCGATTTCCAGCATGACGTAATTCGTCACGTCCACGACGTTGCTGATGCTGCGGATGCCGACCTTCTCCAGCGTCGAGCGCAGCCAATCCGGGCTTGGCCCAATCTTGACGCCTTTAACTACGCGCGCCGTGTAACGCGGACAAAGTCCGGCGTCTTCAATTCTCACTGAAACTAAATCACGGCTCGCGGGGACGCTCGCCCCACCAAGTTTGATTTCCGGAACTTTCAGCGGATTCCCTGTCACCGCCGCGATTTCCCGCGCGATGCCGATAACGCTGTTCAAGTCCGGGCGATTTGGCGTGACTTCCAAATCGTAAACCACGTCGCCGCCGCTGCGGCCGAGATATTCGCCGAACGGTTTTCCAATGGGCGCATCGGCGGGCAGGATGAGCAGACCGTCCACCTTGTCCGGCAGGCCAAGTTCCTGCGGCGAACACATCATGCCCTGGCTTGTGATGCCGAAAACCTTCCGCTCCTTGATGACGAACGGCACCTTGTCGCCGGGCTTCAACGGCAGCGCGAAGTTCGGCAGGATGAGCGGCACCTTGTCGCCGGGCTTGTGGTTCTGCGCGCCGCAAATGATGGTGCGCTCGCCCTTGCCGTCGTTGACCTTGCAGACGGAGAGCTTGTCCGAGCCGGGCACGGGGTCGCGCGTGAGGATTTGGGCGACGACGATGCCGTCGAACGCGCCGGAGATTTTCTGCACGCCCTCGACTTCGAGGCCGAGCATGGTGAGCCGCTCAATCGTCTCCTCGGGCGACCAGTTGAAATCAACGTATTGTTTGAGCCAGTTAAGGGTGACTTTCATGGAAAATTAATTTTCAGCGACTAATTGTTCGTATTGCTGTTCGGAAATTTCTTTTTCAAGTCCGTATTTATGTCTAACCATTGACGAAAAATATACTCCGGCCTTAAGTCCAAAATTCAATTCCTGATCAATGGTAAAAATTTCCCTTCCAAATTGTTGCCCATGCACGATGTCATGCCGCAAATTATCAAATGTTTCCAATGCGCTTTTAGAAAATGTGAAATTGTTTGCATATCTAGCCTGTGAGACGGGCTTGCAGATCGCGTGTAAAATATCTGACCTTTTAACAATGGATTCACGTTCCAAGCTAACAAGAAATTTCTCGGTGGCGGCTTGAATGACATTGTCTTTGGTTTCCGCCAGAACAGTTCCAATTTCTATTTTGCGATCTTTTATAAAAGGTATCCAATCATTTGGGCTTAACGAATGACTTATTTTGCAAAGAGAGTAAATCGTAGCATCAAGCAGAGAGTGGATGAAAACGATTGCGGCTGCATCAATTCTTCTTTTTGAGTGCCGAATTGAAACATCGGGATTTTTCACAAACTGAAAGGCGTCCAAGCTCTCGCCAAACATTTTTTCAACTTCTGGTGTGACTTCAATGGTGGTTTTCCCGCTATTGCTAAAATCTTTTATGGCTTGGATTTTTTGCTTCGCTTTTATAAGCAACTGGTCTTTGCCGCTCTCAATTAGAAACAAAGCATCATTCCTGAACGCGATAATTTTATTGGTTTGCAAAAGAAAGTTATTGAAAACCACCGCGAATTCGACGTTTGGATTGACGCCAGAGGACATTGCTTTAATTGATTCAAAATTGTTTCAAAAACCGCACGTCGTTTTCGTAGAAGAGGCGGATGTCGTTGATGCCGTAGCGGAGCATGGTGGATTTCAAATTCATAATGATTTTGCCAACGGCAGGAGTTCGTTGAAATGTTTATCACAATGCTCCAATTCCAAGCCGTGGGTCACAGCGCAGGCCGCAGTAACAATGTCACTGATAGGAAGGGTAAGTCCTTTTTCCCGACATCGAAGAGCCAGTTTTGAAGCCAATTGCCAAACTGCCGCGTCCACCGGAATACGTTCAATTTCATTTTCCATTTCGGCCAGCTCCCGTTTTTCTTTCGTGCCACGCACGCCGTGCCACAATTCCACCAAAGTGATGTCGCACCAAGCCGCCTCACCGCTCAAAACCAGCACCTCAATGCTGTCGCCGATTTCGGATTCGCGGTCGCGGAGGTATTCCACCCAACTGGATGTGTCAACAAGCTTCATCTGGCCTTGGGCATATCGGCTGCACGCATCGCCTTCAAATCAGCCTGCGTCATGAAATCACGGAACTGACCACGCACGCGGGCGTTCAGCTTTTCCAGCCGCTTAAGGCGGTTGAACCGCTCCACGGCAGTCACCACGGCTTCGCGTTTGGTCTTCGCGCCGGTGAATTTCATGGCTTCTTCCATTGCCAGTTCAGGAATATCAATTGTTGTTTTCATGATCCTAAAATACTTTTATTTGGAATCCTGTCAATGTTATTTTGGAATCCTAAAATTGTTTCAAGAACCGCACGTCGTTTTCGTAGAAAAGGCGGATGTCGTTGATGCCGTAGCGGAGCATGGCGATGCGTTCGATGCCGAAGCCGAACGCCCAGCCCGTCCAGACTTCGGGATCGTAGCCGACGTTCTCGAAGACCTGCGGATGCACCATGCCGCAGCCGGCGATCTCCAGCCAGTCCTTGCCCATCTTCTTCACAAGCGCGGTGGTGAAATCAATCTCGTAGCTCGGCTCGGTGTAGCTGAAATAATGCGGCCGGAAACGGATCTTCACGTCGCTGCCCATGAGTTCTTTGAAAACAAATTCCACCGTGCCTTTCAAATCGCCAACGGTCACATTTTTATCAACGTAAAGCCCTTCGATCTGGTGGAACGTGGGATTGTGCGTGGCGTCGGCGTTGTCTCGGCGATAGACGCGGCCGGGCACGATGATTCGCACGGGCGGCGGCTGTTTTTCCATTACGCGGATTTGGACGGACGAGGTGTGGGTGCGGAGCAAGCGTTTGTCGGTAGTATTGAGATAAAACGTGTCCTGCGAATCGCGCGCCGGATGATCTGCCGGCGTGTTGAGCGCGTCGAAGCAATGATACTCGTCCTCGATCTCTGGCCCGTCGGCGACGGCGAAACCAATTTTGCGAAACGCGCGGACGATGTCGTCGGTGACTTGCGTGAGCGGATGCAATTTGCCAAGCGCGCGGCGGCGGCCGGGCAGAGTGAAATCGGTCGGCTCCTTCGGCAGCGCGGCTTTCAGCTCCAATTCCTCGCGGCGCGAGGTGAGCGCGGCTTCGAGTTCGACTTTGGCGGCATTGATGAGCTTGCCGGCGGCGGGGCGTTCTTCTTTCGAGAGCGTGCCGAGCTGTTTCATCAGCGCGGTGAACTTGCCATTCGGTCCAATCCACGCGCCTTTGGTTTGTTCCAAGGCGGCGAGGTCGGGCGCGGCTTTGAGTTCCGCGAGCGCGGCTTGTTTGAGCGGTTCAATTTCGTTCAGGAACGACATAGACTTCAAAGATTTTGAGACAGAATTAACAAAATTTACAGAATTCTTTTTGCGATTCGGCTCGTGAGGACACTCGCTCCGCCATTTTATTTTCAGTGAATGAAAAACGGGCGGACCTTTTCGGGCCGCCCGTTAATGGATTCAAATTGAAATTTCGATTACGCCTTTGCCAAAGTGGCGCCGGGCTTGGCCTTAAGCGCATTCTTGGCGACGTTGACCAATTCGGTAAAACCGGCGGCATCCTGCGCGGCGATGTCGGCGAGGACTTTGCGGTCGAGCGCGCATTTGGCGGCCTTGAGTCCTTCCATGAAGCGGCTGTAAGTCAGCCCGGTGGCGCGGACGGCGGCATTGATGCGGATTTGCCAGAGATAACGGAACTCGCGTTTTTTGCGGCGGCGATCACGGTAGGCGTATTGGCGGCCGTGGTCAACGGCGTCGCTGGCGTAACGGTAAAGCTTGCCGCGCTTGAGGCGGAAGCCTTTGGCCGCACGAATCATGCGTGTGCGGCGTTTGCGGGAAGCGGGAGAATTGGTGACTCGCATAAAAATTTAGTGGCTGAACGGTAGATTTTGCGTGATGCGGTAGGCGTCAGTCGCATGAACGACAGAGGCCTTGCCGAGCCGGCGGAGGCGTTTGGCGTTTTTGGTTTGGGCCAGATGGCGGCGGCCGGCGGGAAAGTGGGTCACCTTGCCGGTGGCGGTAATTTTGAACCGCTTGGCCACGGATTTCTTCGTTTTGATGCCTTTAGGACGTCGCATAAATTTAATTCAATTGCAAAAGAGCACGAAATATAGTCGCAGCCGCCCGGTGGGGCAAGCGCAAATTTTGGTCGCGTTGGAAAAAATTGTTGCTGGTAAGAAAAGCGATACAGTCCAACTTTGAATTATTTTTGTGGCGAGTCGCCAGCCGATATTTCCATAAATGATTTTTCGGCTGGCTTGGCTGGGGATGCTGGCTGTGTTCCGCTTGGCTTTGGGATGTCCTCGGCATTTGCGGATGGTTTGTTAATGGCTGTCAAACGACTTTCTGCTTCATTCACCGCTTGTTCAATGGGGTCTGTTTCTTCTTTCGTTAATTCCCTGCAAGTGGGTTTGTTATCTTTATTATTTTCCAATACGACAATCTGTTTTGGTTCAGCAATTCCGCCCGGACTGGTTTTAATCGCATGATTCAATGTCCAGTAAGTTGCAAATATCCCTTCTGACAGATGCGGCAAGCGGTCTGACCAAAAACCATGTGTGTTCACACCTTTCACACTGATAGCCTGATTTAACCCGGCTTAGGGTTTATCGGTTTGAAACCGCTAAACCTCCGGCGGGTTCTGAAGGGGGACGCCCTGAAAAGCATTATTTTCTCAATTTTGACCAGACGATTTTCCTTTTAATGCTCACTCGGCCAACAGAGGAGACAAAAGAATTTCGCGTGAAGTTGATATTGGCTTTCCGAGCCGCCCGCGAAAAATTGCGTCCAGTTGATACAATACTGCTGACGATTCCCGAAAAATGGCGAAAAACTTTCAAGGATGAATTTTACATTGCGCTTCTTAACATCTACGGCGAATCATTCGACGCATCAAAGAACAAACCAAGTTGGGTTGGCCATTGGACAAATCATTTTATTTACTCCCCGATTTATGACGGGCTTTCCCATGAACTAAAATCCAAGCGTGCCGCGCATTGCGATTTGACCGGCAAAGACCCGGACTTTATCCGATTGCATCAATTTTTAGAGGAGCACGCGAAAGACGAACTGAAAGAACAAATTGCGAAAACGACAGCCGTGCTTCAAATGTCCGGCTCAAAACATGATTTTGCCGAAAATTACAGAGCGGTTTTTCATGGAGTTTCTCAAATCAAATTTGACGATTTATTGAAAGATGATTTCGGGAGCAATTAGAGAGCAACAAAATAATCACACACGACCCAAATTTTGACTTTTGGGCCTGGATTACCGCCGATCACGGACTGCTAGTGTTCGTGGGCGTGGACTCGGGCAGCGGGTTGACTGGCGCACCGGCGTTGAGTTGGGCGAGGACGGCGGTGGTCAGGTCGTTTTCGTTGTTATTGTAGAGCACCGCGGGCGTGCCGTTGACGGTTTCGGCATCGGAGTCAATGACCAACGAATAACCACCGGCCTGGGCTTTGGTGGTAATGGCGGCCTCGATTTCCTGCAGGATATCCGCGCGCATTTGCTGCTTTTGTTGGGCCAGCCTGGCCTGGGCATCGTGTTCAAACTGATCCATCGCGGCCTGGGAGCTTTTTAATTCTTTCAACTTGGCATCAGCGGCCTGCTGGCGCTTGGCGCGCTCGTCGGCGGAAATGGCCTGATCATTGGCCTGTTGCAACAACTGCTGGTATTGGGTGTTGACCAGGTTCAAATTGGTGAGCATTTGCTTGTCGTCGTTGTCCAGTTGCTCGGCGTGTTGCTGGATGTCAATTTGTGCTTGTTTGGTTTTCCAATAGCCGTCGAAGAGTTTGCGCAAATCCACCGTGGCAATCCGGCTTTGCGCCAGTGCGGGAACGCTCAAAAACGTCAGCAATGAAACCGTCAAAATAATTGTTCGCAAAATTTTCATGGAAATAGGAAATCAGAATTCGTCCGCGACGCCAACTCAAAACTGGTGGTATTCATGTTAAAATTTGTGCAGCCGGAAAAATGAATCGTCGTTGGTGGAGGGCAGAGTGACGGTGTTCCAGCCATTGCTCAACACGGGCGGTTGCGGCACGGTTGTCCAAGTGTTGGTCGAGGTGAGATTTGTGTTGGATTCCAAAATGTATTCCGGCTGGAAGGCGCGCCACGCGAGGGTGACGTTGCTGGTGTCCGCCGGGGCAATGGTCAGCGTCGGTTGTGACGCCAAAAGAATTTTGGCGAGGAAGGCGTCGTTGGTGCCGTGCAGCGTGCTGTGAAAGGCGTCCAGCGCCGGGAAATTTGTCGAAATTGTCTGGCCGACGACATAGGCGTTGCCCGCCGGGTCAACCGCGATGCCATAGCCGTAATCATTGGTCGAGCCGCCCAGATACGCGGAATAAAGCAGCGCGGATGCGTTCGTGTTAATCGCGGTGACAAAAGCATCGCTGCCGCCGGAATTGGTCGCAGACAGGAAACCGGCTGTGTTGGCCGTCGGAAAATTAGTCGAACCAGCGACGCCCGTGACGAAAGCGTCGCCCGCTGGATCCAGCGCCACGTCATATCCCAAATCCATGCTGTTGCCGCCAAAGACGGCGGAATAGGCGATGCCGACCGTGGCGCCATTGGTGATTTTTGTCAGGAAGACATTGGTGGTCACGGGGTAGGTGAAGTTCAGGTTGTTCGTGAGATAATTGACAAAGATGTTCGTCGCGGTATTTGGAAAGTCCGACGAGGTGGTTGCGCCAACCACGTAGGCGCTGCCGGCGGCGTCACATGCTATGCGCGAGGCCACATCATAGTTCGTGCCGCCGAGATAAGTTGAATAAACCAGATTGGAACAATTGGGCAAAGGCATGAATTTGGCGACGAATGCATCAAAGTTGAAAGTCTGGCTTGGCGAACCGTAAGTGAATCTGTTCAGATGGTGGAACAGCGCGTTTGTCGTGGTCGGGAAATTGGTCGAATCCGTTGTTCCGGCGACATACACATAGCCCGCGGGATCCACCGCTATGCCGTTGCCAATATCGTAGTTTGTGCCGCCAAAATAACTGGAGTAAGTCAAATTAGAGCCGCCGGCGGAAATCACGGTTACGAACGCGTTGCCGTTGTAGACGGAATTAGTGCTGCCCAGATGGCGCTGATATGCATTGGTTGTCGTCGGAAAATTAGTAGAACTGGTGCGGCCGGTGACATAAGCATTACCATTCGAATCCAAGGCAATGCCAATGCCTTCGTCGGTCCCACTGCCGCCGAGATAGCTCGAATAGACCAATTGCGAGCCGTTGGTTTCCAGTTCCGTCACAAAAGCATCGGGGTAGTAGCCATAGGACTGACCGAGAAAAACGATTTTCGTTCCGCCAATTTTCGGTTGAAACACATTGGTAGTCGTCGGGAAATTTGTAGATTCGGTATATCCGGTGACAAAGGCGTGGCCCGCGCCGTCCACCGCCAAATCCACCGCGCCGTCCTCGGAACTGCCGCCAAGATAGGTGAGATAAATGAGGTTCGTCCCGAGATTGCCGAATTTGGCCACAAAAGCATCACCGGAAATCGTGCCTCCGGCAAAGTTCGTTTGATAGCCATTGGGCTGGCTATTGGTTGCGAATTTTGTCGAGAGTGTCTCACCCGCAATATAAACGCAGCCGCTGTTGTCCACCTTCACCGACCAGGCGGTATCGCCATTATTACCGCCGAAATAAGTAGAATAGCTCAAAATCGGATCAATCACCAGCGGCAGATTGCGATTGTAATTGCCGGCGGCAAATCCAACGGTGTGCGCGCCCAAAATTTTATAGCCGCCGCTAATTTCTTCCCGCACGCCGCCGGCCATTTGATAGATCAACGGTTTCGGCTGGCGGATTTCGCCGTCGGCCAATGCCAAAACCAGTTCGCCGCGCGCATTGATGGAAATTTTATCAGTGCCGTCGAAGCGGATGACAATGGCATCTGGGTTCACCCCCGGCGCGATGTCGAAGTCATATTCAAGTCGCTGTTGGTTGCCATAATAAACCAAACCGATGCCGGGATAAATGTCCGTAACGCGGACTTTGGCAAAAGTGGAGATGCCGGAACGCCATTGCGCCGGATTGCTGCCGACAAAGTAACTGATTTTGCCGGATAATTCGGCATCGCCGGAAATTTGCGCCCGCGGATTTGCGCCGATGAATTGCATCCGCACGGTGGCGGCTTTGTCTGCGGATTTGCACAGGGTGAATTGCGCTTCGGTCGGTGCAATCAAGAATTGTGCGTCGCTGCCTCGGGCGAGAAATCGGGTCGGGGAACCGGCCTCAAAATAAAGCGGCACATTGCCGAACGGCGCGGCAGTCTGCGCGCGTGCTGTCAACACCATCGCCAGCCCAGCGAGCGTTGCGAACAGAAATTGTTTCCGAGAAAGAGTCATCTTAAAATTGACGGGTATAGCCGACGCCGAACTGGAATTGGCCGGAATTGCCGTTGTATTGATCATGGTGAATGGGCACGCCGTAGTCCAGCCGGAGCGGGCCGAGGCGCGGAATGTTCAGGCGCAGGCCGACACCCCAGTTGTCATCAAAATTTCCTGAAAATGAATAGGGTCCTGCGCCTACCGCGCCGACATCATAAAAGAGAGCAAAGCGCACACCCACGCCATTGTCCCTTTCGAAAATGGGGATGCTGTATTCTGCCGTGCCGAACCAGTAGCTATCGCCGCCAATCGGCTCGTCAGGTATGCCGGCTGAATTGCCGGGAAAATAGCCCGGATCACGCGGGCCGATGTTGCGGTATTTGAAACCGCGCAGCGAATAAAGGCCGCCAAGATAATAGCGATCATAAAACGGCACATCACCGCCACTTAAACTGTTCGCGATGCCGGCGCGTCCAGCAACTTCAAGCACATGGCCTTTGAACAAGCCGGGGAAGAACCAGTCCGATTTGACTTCGACCTTGTAATATGTCGTGTTACCAACATCGAGCTCCGTGTCGAGCTCCGTTCGCTGACCGTGATTGGGCAATTCCGTGCTGTTGCGGGTGTCGTAAGCGAGCGTTCCATCAAAGCGCTGATAAAAATGGTTGCCGACTTGTTCCAAGATCGATGTGGGGACGTTGGGCGGAACCGGCTCTGCTAGACCGGGCGGTGTGCCGGGGCTTGGACTGGGATTTGGCACGGGAATATTTTCAAAACTATGCCAGCCGGGATTAAGTGAAATACCCACTTCTTCCGCCGTGTAGCTTACGGTGCCGATGAAGAAATCGCTCCACAACGCGCGCGTCAGGCTCAAGCGCGCGCCGGTGCGGGTTTCGTCAAAAATGTTGTTCGGACTTTCAAAATCCCATTCACTCCGGTAAAGGTCCACTCCGAGCGACAGCTTGCGGTTCAAAAACCATGGTTCAATGAATGAAAGCTCGTAATCCTGCCGCTCGGTGCCCAGCTCGACGCGTAGCCGGAATTTCTGGCCACCGCCGGTGAAATACGGCGGATGGAACAAATCGAAGTTGTCCTGCGATATTTCGGCGTAACCGACGAGCGAATCCACCGAGCTGAAGCCCGCGCCGAGCGTGAAATTGCCGGTATTTTTCTCCTCCACGTCCACATCCAAATTTTCGCGCCCGGGAACCGGCGGATCCATTGGCTCCGGCTGCATTTCCACCCGGTCGAAATAATCCAAGCCTTCCAACCGTTGCTTGCTTAGGTTGACGCGCACCATGTCAAACACTTCACCCGGCGAAATGGCCAGCTCGCGGCGGATGACCGAGTCCTTTGTTTTCAAATTGCCGCGGATGTTGACTTGCTCGACGTAGGTTTTTTGGCTGGCGGCAATTTGAAACTCCAAATCCATCGTGCCCGTGTCCACGTTGGGAACGCTGTTGACCTGCAGTGCCATTCCCTGCGCCACGTCAATGTAGCCTTTGCTGCCGTAAAAATCTTCAATGGCGGTTATGTTTGTTTGCATGCCGCCGGGCGTAAAAGTGTCGCCCACGTCCATCGGCAATCCATGCACGCCAAGTTTGGCGCGCGAGTGTTCAAGATTGTGAACATACTGCAAACCCTGGCGGATCTGTTCGTCGGTGAAAATTTTGTTGCCGGTGAATTTGATCGAGCCGACCTTGTATTGCCGCCCTTCAAAAACGTAAAATTGGATGACCAGCGTGTTCGGCGTCGGATGCACGAATTTCACGTCCTTGATTTCAAAGTCAAGGTAGCCATGGTCGAGGTAAAATTGCGTGAGCGAGTCTTTGTCGTCGTCGAAATCGTCCTGCTTGAAGACGCCGCTGCCCGTCAACCACGAATACCAACGGCGTGTCGAAGTCTTGAGTTGCTTGCGCAATTCCTTTTGCGAGAACGCCGTCGCGCCGATGAACTGAATTTGCGTGATGAGGACCTTCGGACTTTCAGTGATTTCAAACGTGACCGAGCCGCGCCCGGTGTCCTGGTCAATGTTCAGGACGTATTTTACCTGCGTGTCCGGGTAGCCGTATTTTTCGTAAAGCTTTTTGATTGCCTGCGTGTCGGTGAACAACTTTTGCTCGTCCAGCGGCTCGCCGGTCTTCACGGTAATTTCTTTGCGGATTTTGGAATCGCTTAACTTTTTGTTGCCCTCCACGGTGACTTCGGTGATGCGCGGGCGTGCCTGCACGATGTAAGTTAAAATCACGCCGCCGTCGTCAGCCTGCGTCATGGAAACTTGGATGTTGTAGAACTGTCCCGTGCCGTAGAGTGAGTGAAGGTCGGCTTCGGTGAGTTCCGGCGTGTAAATGTCGCCGGCCTTGGCGCTGATGTTGGCGCGGACGAATGGTTCGCTGACCGACTCGGGGCCGACGTATTTGATGTCCACGCGGTCAATTGTTAAGTCGGCGGCCTGCGACCACGCCAGTTGCGCACAGCCAAGCAACAGCCAGATTCCGAAAAGGCGGATAAACAATTTCATCGTCTATCGGCCTTCCGGTATGTCTTCATCGCTGACTTTGGCTGCGCTTTCAAAGCGGGTATAAGACTTCAAAAATGTCAAGTTCACGTCGCCCGTCGGGCCGTTGCGCTGCTTGGCAATCAATAAATTCACCGGTAAACCATCTGCTTCTTCCATCACCTCGTCGTCATCACCGGAATTTGGTTTATACAACAGACCGACGAGGTCGGCATCCTGTTCAATCGCGCCCGACTCGCGCAAATCGCTCAAACGCGGCTTGCGGTTTTTGTCGCGCTCCAGTTCGCGCTTCAACTGGCTCAATACGAGCACCGGCACCTTCAATTCCTTCGCCAGCGCCTTGATGCCGCTGGAAATGTCCGCGATCTCCTGCTGCCGGTTTTCCTGTGAGCGGTGGTCAGTAGAATGCAAAAGCTGCAAATAATCAACCACAAAAAAATTCCGTCGTTGGAATAATTACGAAACATCCTCGTTGGCAATTTTTGAACGACTTTCAAAGCGTGTAATTGTTCTCAAAAACTGTAGAGGAACTTCACCAATGGGACCATTTCGCTGTTTGGCAATCAAAAGATTAACTGGTATGCTGTCTGGCACCACACCAGTTTCTTCGTCGGCAACCTCGTCTTTTCTTCTATTTGGATCATCCGGATCGGCCTTATACAAAATGCCGACAAAATCAGCGTCCTGTTCTATCGCTCCGGATTCGCGAAGATCTGCGAGATTTGGCTTTCTTGTTTTGTCTCGTTCAAAATCTCGATTTAATTGACTCAATACAATTACTGGAACTTTTAGTTCTTTCGCCAGAGCCTTTACCCCGTTTGAAATGTCCGCAATTTCTTGCTGGCGATTATCAATTTTTCGCGATGAAGAATTCATCTGTTGTAAATAGTCGATAACAAACAATTTGATTCCGTGTTGTTGAGCCATACGACGAGCTCTGGCACGAAGTTGCAAAATGGATAAACCAGCAGTGTCATCAATCAATAATGGAGCACCCGATATTTGGCCGGCGGCATTTAAAATGAGCGGAAAATCTCGTTCGACCAAAAATCCGTCACGGATGCTCTGCATATTAATTCTCGAACGAGAGCAAAGCATGCGCAACACGAGTGATTCTGCGGTCATTTCCAAACTAAAAACACCGACAGGCAGCTTTTGTTCAACAGCCACGTGTTCAGCAATATTTAGCGCAAGAGAAGTTTTCCCAACGCTTGGACGGGCAGCGATAACTATCATTTCTCCACCGTGAAAACCGCTCGTCATTTTGTCCAGTTCCGGAAAGCCGGTGCCAATTCCCGTGAGAGCTCCCTGTCGTTGATGAAAATCTTCAATTGTAGTAATTGCCCTTTTGACAAGTTCTTTGATTGTTGTCGTCTGCCCTTGCGAGCGTGCTTCGCTGATGTGCAGCACGTCGCGCTCAACCTCATCCATCAGCGCGTCCACTTCGCCTTCGTAATCATAAACGCGCCCGACGACTTCCGTGCAAACGGAAATCATTTTCCGCAGCAGATATTTTTCGCGGACGATGTCGAGGTAGTAACTTAAATTGGCCGCGCTCGGCACGGCGTCCTGCAATTGTGACAAATAGGCGATGCCGCCGACTTGATCGAGCAATTGTTTGTCCTTCAATTTTTGCTGGACCGTGATGATGTCAATGGCTTCCTTCGCATCAAACATTCCCGCCAGCATTTCGTAAATCGTCTGGTGCCGCAGGTCGTAAAAATATTCCGCTCCATTGTCCTTCAATTTTTCAACGCACTCGCCAAGACATTCATTTGGCGACAACAGGCAGCAGCCGAGCACGCCCATTTCGGCTTCGGGCGAGTGCGGCGGCAATCGGTCCAATTTAATCGAATCGGACGGGGAAATATTTTTGCGCCGCCGCATTTTTTTCAAATCAGCCGCTGCGCCGGCGACCTCGGAAATGGAATCAATCATGCGACAAGGAAACGCTGTCGATGAATTTGCAGCAAGACAAACTTGTTTTTCTTGTTCACTCAATTTTCACGAAGTTATTCGCCGGAAAATTTGACTCGCTACTGTTCGTTGTTAAACTTTCTGCTTGTTGTAACAATGAAACACAAACCATCACTGCTCGTCGTTTTTCTAACCGTCTTTATTGATCTCATCGGCTTCGGCATCGTCGTGCCGCTCGTGCCTCTTTACAGCAAGCTTTACGGCGCGGGCTGGCTGGTCATCGGCGTCATCATTGCCTCGTATTCCGCGATGCAGTTCCTCTTCGCGCCCGTCTTGGGCCGGTGGTCCGACCGCATCGGTCGTCGTCCCGTCATGCTCCTGAGCACCGCTGGCGCGGCGCTGTCCTACGTTTTGTTCGCCATCGGGTCGGGTTTTCAAAATCACACCGCCGCGCTGTGGGCGCTGCTCATTTCGCGCGTCTTCGCCGGCGTCTGTGGCGCGAACATCACCGTCGCCCAGGCCTACATCGCCGACATCACGCCGCCGGAAAAGCGCTCGAAACGGATGGGTTTGATCGGCATGGCGTTCGGACTTGGCTTTATTCTCGGCCCGGCGATCAGCGGAATCGCGCTGAAATTTTTCGGCGTGACTGGCCCCGGCTGGGCCGCCGCCGTCCTTTGCGCGGCCAATTTTATTCTGGCCTTTTCCATTCTCGCCGAAAGCCTTCAGCCGTCCTCCGGCCACGCGAACCGGCGCCCGCATTTGAAACAATGGGGCCACACGTTATCGCATCCCAAAATCGGCGTGCTCATCCTGATTTTTTTTCTGGCGACATTTGCGTTCAGTTGCTTTGAAACGACTTTGCCGCTGCTGGTGAATGACGATTTCAACCTGGGTCTGACTGTGGATCTGACCAAGCCCGCCATGACGGTGGTTTCGCTGTTTGTTTTTTGCGGACTCATTGCGGCGTTTGTTCAGGGCGGCGCGATTGGCCGGCTGGTAAAAATGTTCGGCGAACCGAAACTGATTGCGTTGAGCCTCGTGCTGACCGGCATCAGCCTCGCGCTGCTGCCGTTCATCAAAGGCGAGGGCCAGTTGAAATGGCTGGCTGTCCTGCGCCTCGCTGACCATCCGTGGATTGAAATGCTTTTGGCGCTCGCGTTGCTGTCCGTCGGCACCAGCCTGACGCGCCCGCCGGTGTTCGGTTTGCTTTCAAACCTCACGCCCGCGAACGAGCAGGGCGCGACCATCGGCGTCGCACAAGGCGTCGGCAGTCTGGCGCGCATTTTGGGCCCGCTGTTTGCCTTGGAGCTTTACGGAGTGCATCCAACGCTGCCGTATGTGATTTGCGGCGCAATTTCGATTGTGGCCGGTGCGCTCGCCGTGCTGTGGCTCGGCAAAGGCGCTGAAACCGCAGGCGCGGAAGTTTCGGCCGGACAAATTGATTCAACGCAGAAATAATTCCGCTGCCGCGTCGGCGAAGCGCAAACCTTGCGGCGTGAGCTGAAAGCTGTCAGGGGAAATTTTTCCCCAGCCGCGTCCGGCCAGTTGGTTCATTTCCGAATTCCATTGCTCGCGCAAATCGAAATTGGTCGTGCGCTGAAATTCCTCGAATTGCCACCCGGAATTCATCCGCAAACCGAACGCCGCCGTTTCGCCCGCGCGCTTGAGCGGCGGCAGTTCCTCGCTCGATTCAATCGCGTGCTTCCCCTTTTCAAGCTGCTCGCAGTAAAGCTGCGTATTCGACCAATTTTTTGTCCGCACGCCGCGAACATAACTCGTTGCGCTCGGCCCCAGCCCGTAAAAATTTCCGCCGCGCCAGTAATTGACATTGTGTTTGCAGGCACGCGCCGGAATTTTTTTGCTGCTCAATTCGTCTCGTGCAAAGTTGGCAATTTCATATTGATGAAAACCGGCGCGCGTCGCGGACGAAACCAGTTCCTCGAACATTTCGCACGCGAGATTTTCGTCCACGGAAAATTCTCCAGCCTGCAATTGCTGAAACAGCGGTGTGTCGTCCTCGTAAATAACTTCGTAGCTGGACAAATGCTCGCTCTGCATGGCCATCGCCTCGCGCAACGTGCCGCGCCAGACTTCCATCGTCTGCGTCGGAATGGCGAACATCAAATCGAGGTTGAGATTCTCAAACCCGGCGGTGCGCAAAATGTCGAACGATTTGAAAACCATTTCGCGCGAATGAACCCGGCCGAGCCGGTCCAGTAATTTTTCGTCGAGCGATTGGACGCCCATGGAAATCCGGTTCACGCCAAAGTCGCGGAGCAATTTCGCCTTGTCCGCGGAAACCGTCGCCGGGTTGCATTCGACGGTGAATTCCTCCGCGCCGAGCAGATTCAGTTTTTCCATCGCGCGCAAAATCGTTTCCCATTGGCGCAAGTTCAAAAGCGACGGCGTGCCGCCGCCGAAGAAAATCGTTTTTAGCGCGAGATCGTCCGCGACGATTTCCAATTCGCGTGCGAGCGCGGCGACGTAGCGGTTCATCAGTTCGCCGGATGCCGCCTCGGAATAGAAGGCGCAATACTCGCATTTCCGCGCGCAGAACGGAACGTGGACATAAAGATTACGAATTTTTTCAGCTGGCGTTGCCATGGGGAAAGATTAGCCGACACCGTCGCCGTCCGCGAACGAAAATGTTCCCGGCGGAAAATGGGATCGCGGATGGTGCGGGGGTTACGCCGGACTCACGCGCTGGACGTTCTGCGCCTTCAGGCCCTTTTCGCTGGGGATGACTTCAAATGAAACCTCGTCGCCTTCGTTCAGAGTTTTGAAGCCCGCACCGAGGATGGACGAGTGATGCACGAAAACGTCCTGACCGGAATTTTGGGCGATGAACCCGAACCCTTTTTTATTGTCGAACCATTTTACTTTGCCGTTGGCCATAATTGTGCTCCTGATTTTGGGGCATGCTCCAGAAGAAAACGGACACAACCTCAACACGATTGTATCCTTCAATCCATTCGGAAACGACTCATGTCACAATTTGGGCGAAAAAGACACTAAACAATAATGATATCAACGTCAAGAACTAATTGTTCAAGCAACCCGGCAGTTCATTACAAATTTTTTACAAACCTTTGACACGCTGCTGACAACTCCTTTGCGGCTTCGGGTAAAATGGCGGCATGAAAATGATTCTGCTCACAATCGGTCTGGCGGCGGGTTTCACCGCAAACCTGTTCGCCGGAGAAACTCTGCAATTGAACCTCGTGCCGGAGCGCGATGTCATTGTGAAAAATTCGCCACAAGAAGTCGTCATAAAAATTGACCTCTCCGCAATCACCGGCAAAAAGAAAGTCCACCGCACGCCGCTAAATCTCGCCGTCGTGCTGGACAAATCCGGTTCGATGAGCGGCGCGAAATTGGAGAAGACCAAACAGGCCGCCATGGAATTGGTGGATCGCCTCGCGCCCGATGATATTTTTTCGCTCGTCGTTTTCAGCGACCGGGCCCGCGTGCTCGTGCCGGCGCAGCATGTTGAGGACAAGGATGCGCTCAAGGAAAAAATCGAAAGCATCCGGGCCGGCGGCAGCACCGCGCTTTACGACGGGGTGAAACTCGGTGCGGATCAGCTTGAAGAATATCTTTCTTCCGAGCGGATCAATCGTGTCATCCTGTTATCCGACGGGCTGGCGAATGTCGGGCCGAGTTCGACGAGCGATTTGCGCCGGCTCGGCAGCGATTTGTCGGAGCGCGGCATTTCCGTCACGACCATCGGCGTCGGCGACGATTACAACGAGGATTTGATGGCCGGTCTCGCCGAGGCGAGCGACGCCAATTATTATTTCGTCCAGGACGTCGAAAATCTTCCCAAAATCTTCGCCAAGGAACTCGGCGATCTGCTCACCGTTGCCGCGCGTGATGTGCGCATCGAGATCGTTTGCCCCGACGGTGTGAAGCCGCTCGGCTTCATTGGCCGCGCCGAGAAATTTCAGGACCAGAAGGCCGTCATTAACTTGAGCCAGCTCGACGGCGGGCAGGATCGTTATTTGTTCCTCCGCTGCCTCGTGAACGGTGACCAGCCCGAGGTCGCGCAAGTCAACGTCAGCTACAAGGACGAATTTGACAACGACAGTGTGCAGACGGCCAGCAGCACGGCGAAAATTGATTTTACCGACAGCCAGAAAGCTTCCGACGAGTCGGTGAACAACGCCGTGGAGGCAGAAAAAGAATTGGTGCTCACCGCCGTTGCGAAGGATGAGGCGATACAACAGGCGGACGACGGAAACTACCAACAGGCGGCGACGATTCTCGGTGGACAGGCGAAGACACTCAGCGGTGTTTTTGCCGCCGCGCCTGCCGGCGCACAGTCTCAAATCCGGATGGAGTTGCAGAATCTCGATGATTTCACCAACCAGCTTGATCAAGGCCAATACGATTCCGTCACCCGTAAGACGATGCAATGGCAATCCTACAACACACTCAATTCAAAATGATCGAGCCATGCATAAACTCGCTCAAATCATTTGTTCAAAGGCCGCCTGATTTTTAATGGCAGGACGAAGCCTGTCGAAATCCGGTGCGGTTCGCGGCGTTGAATCGGCAAATTGAGCTTGGTTATGCCGTCGGACGTGGGATATTTCAGAAGCAAAGCCAATGAAAAAAGTCGCGCTGGTTTTTGTGCTCGCGGTGCTGCTGCCGAGCCTTGTGCTCGCGTGGCTGGCCGTGCGCTCGCTACGCGACCAGCAATTCCTGCTGGAGCACCAGCAGGCGTTGCTGGACCAGCGCGCCACTGATTCGCTCGCGCAAAACATTTCCGATTACCTCGCGCAGCAGCAGCAGGAATTCAGCGCGCGAGTCGAAACGCTCGCCGCCGGCAAGGACGCGCAGGAGGTGGCCGGCCAATTCGACGGCGAAATCCGCCAAAGCTGGCCGCTCGCCGAGGTCGGTTTCTGCGTCACGCTTTCGGGAAAAATTCTTTCGCCTTCGCAAAGCGCGCGCGCGGCGTCACAAACATTTTATGAGAACAACAGCGATTTTCTCGGCAACCGCGAATCGGCCGAAGTTTATGGACTGAACGGCAACGCCAATGCGGCTCAAAATGTTTTTCAAAGCTCCCTTCGCGGCGGGACAAGCCAGTTGCTCGCGTTCAGCTCCTTTTCCGGCACCGCGGCACAGAACCAATCGCCGCCGGCGTCAACCGCCGCGCCGGCTGCCTTCGCGCTACAGAAGGAAAAATCGCTGCTTGGCGAAGCTAAAGCCGCCGACACCGTGGCGCCGCCGGAGGAAACATCTCAACGCGACCTTTCGCAAACGGCAACCGTGAGCGGCATAATCAACGAACAGCAGGTGCAACTAGACAAACCGCAGACGCGCAAAGTCAGCCCGCAAAACGTGGCTTATGACCAGCTTAAAGATTCTTCCGGCGCCATGGAGCAAAATTTGTCCAAGGTCATCCCCGCCGAAGCCGAATTCGCCCAACTTGTCGGCAGCGGCACGGATGGGATGCTTGCCCGATTTTTGCAAAACAAACTGGAGCTGTTGTTCTGGCATCGCTTGAGCACCGAACCCGATTTGGTTTTTGGCGCCGAATTGAATCTCAACCGCGTCGTCGCCGGTTTGCGCGGACTCGTCCAGCCCGATCCCGCGCTGCAAAATGAAATTTGCCTCGCCATTTTGGACGACAACGCCCGGCCTGTGGCTCTTTCGCGCGCGGGTTTTCAGGCGAACTGGAAACACCCGTTCGTCGCCACCGAAATTGGCGACGCGCTGCCGCATTGGGAAGCCGCCGCGTATCTCGTCAATCCCGCGCAGCTCACGCAGGCCGCGCGCACCGCCGAACTTACGCTCGGCTTGCTCATCGGCGTGCTCGTGCTGGCCATCGGCGTCGGAAGCTGGCTCATCGTCACCAGCCTGAATGCCGAGCTCAAACTCGCGCGGCAGAAAACTGATTTTGTCAGCAACGTTTCGCACGAATTGAAAACGCCGCTCACGTCCATCCGCATGTTTTCCGAATTACTCGCCGAAAATCGCGTCGCCGACCACGCGAAGCAGCGCTCGTATTTGCAAATCATCACCGCCGAGGCCGCGCGGCTCACGCGGCTCATCAACAACGTCCTTGATTTCTCTCGCATGGAACGCGGCGAAAAGAAATACAATTTCCAACCGTGCGATTTGACGGAGATTGTCCGCGCGACGGTGGAAACGTTCCGTCCGCACCTCGAAGCGAACGGATTCAAGCTGGACAGCGAATTGCCGGAGACGAAAATTCCGGTTCGCGGCGACAATGACGCGCTCTCGCAAGTCATTGTCAATCTGCTGTCCAACGCGGAAAAGTATTCCAACGGCGGGAAAGAAATCACGCTGCAACTGGCGCAGAAGCAATCGCCGCTGCCGCACGTCGAGGTAAAAATAATGGACCGCGGCTCCGGCGTGCCGCGCGGCAGCGAGGAAAAGATTTTCGAGAAATTTTACCGCGCGCACGATTCCTTGAGCAGCGGCATTCAGGGGTCGGGACTCGGCTTGACGATTGCGCGGCAAATCGCCCGCGCACACGGCGGCGACGTGGTTTATGAACGTCGCGAAGGCGGCGGCAGTTGTTTTATTTTGCGGTTGCCACTTTCGGGGGGCACGGCATGAAAACAAAAATTCTCATCGTCGAGGATGACCCGCACATTTTGCTGGGTTTGGAGGAAGTGTTGAAGAGCGACGGCTTCGACGTGGCGTCGTGCAATCGCGGCGACCTCGCGCTTGACGCCGCCACAAAACACAGGCCCGCGCTCGTGGTGCTGGACGTGATGCTGCCCGGCGCGAGCGGCTACGACGTTTGTAAGCGACTGCGCGCGAAAAAATTTGCCGCGCCGATTCTCATGCTTACCGCCAAGGGGCAGGAAATTGACAAGGTCGTCGGCCTTGATCTCGGCGCAGACGATTACGTGACCAAGCCGTTTGGCGTCCGCGAATTGCTCGCGCGCATCCACGCGCTGCTGCGGCGCGGCGGCGGCGAGGCCTCGGCGCAAGCCGTCGACGACAAGCCATTCACAATCGGCGGCGCGACGATTGATCCGAAAACATTCCAGGTGAAGCACGGGAAAGCCGTGGAGGAGCTTACGGCCAAGGAATTGAAACTGCTCCAGATTTTCCACGCGCACGCGGGCGAGGTGCTGTCGCGCGACAAATTGCTGAACGAAGCCTGGGGCTACAATTATTATGGCACGACGCGCACGCTGGACCAGGTCATTATGCAGCTTCGCAAAAAACTCGGTGACAACGGCGGTGAGCCGCGACATCTGCTTACCATCCACGGCGTCGGCTACAAACTGGTCGCGTGACCGCGGTCGCAAACAAATTCTGCCGGTCAAGAAGGTGCCAAAGACTCTTAAAATTTGAAATCCACGCCCAAATGCCTCAAAAACCATTGCTGAATTTGACAATGGCCAGCTACACGTGTCGAAGGCCATGTCAAAAATTTACACGACCATCTACACGCGTCGGAAGCCATGTTGAAATTTTACCTGACCATCCCAACGTTTCGACGGTCAGGTTGAAAATTGGCGATGTGCAATGAGCGCAGCCCGGGCCGGGGACATTGACAAGGCCGTCAAGGACGGTAAATTGCCCCCATGAAACCTTTGGTCCAACCCGGCGGAACTACCCAGAACCACAGTTCTGCCCACTTCTTCTTAGCCACAGGTTAGGCGTCGTCAGCACACAGTGCAAAAATCGAGACACATAATTTTGTTGCTGCTCGTCACACTGGCAGCGATTGCTGCGGCTTTGTTCTGGTCGCTCCGTCCCTTGCTCACGCCACTTTTGTATCTTCACCCGACAGATTGGACGGACGCAGACCTTGTCAGGCATATCTGGCATTTTCGCCTTGTGCAGCCGGAGTGGGTCAGCACTCCGCCGGATTATATGAGATGGTGTGTGGCAGAGACGTTGGCTCGACTTACCGTTGTACTTCTTGGCTGGGCTGTGAGCATCATGTTTATTGAGCGGCGATATTCCAGGAGTCACAGAAAGCCGACGCCTAACACTGCGCTGGAGCCAACGCCGACTGCCCCTTGAGTTTATGGATGGTTTGAGTTATACAACCATTATCGAGCTTGCGGAGCCACTCGCCCGTCGGCGTGGCTCAGCTTTGGACCGTTAGTCGTTTTTGCGGGTATGAAACTTATCAGAACAAGATTGGTGATTTCGTGGTTGCTATTTGCGGCGTTCCTCGCCGCGCTTTGGCTGCATTTTTACACGGTCGCCATTTTTGTGCTTTTTCCCGCCATCGTGGTTGCCCGGCTTCGCATACCAACACCGAGGCTTTCCGCATTGGAACGGCGAGTCAGTTGGATTTTCGCTGTGATTTTACTCGCGGGACCACCTTCCCTGATTATTTTACACCAAGCATTTTCGCCAGCCCTTGCAATGACGGGTGGAATTCTTGGTACCATTTTGGTTTTCGCCTATGGTATTTTTATAGATTATTCCAAGTTTAAACAGTCACACGATTCAAGCGCCTAACACCGCGCTGGAGCCAAAGGCGGAAGACGGTTGAAAGTTGATGGTTGAGAGAAAATTCCTGCTTGCGGTTTTTAGTGCCGTGATTCAGCTTTGGATCGTTAGGCACAGGATATGTTTCTCAGCCCGTGGAATCTTGTTCAGGCCATTCTCTTTGCACTTGGGATTTGGTGGTGCAAGGAGATACTTTCACGCTGGCGAGATGACCTTGCAAAGCTGCGCAAGCCTGATGACCAGGCAGACCGTGTGGTCGTTATCATATTCTGGATTATTACAGCTTTGGTTTTGCTGCTATGTGTCCGATTTGCTTTGAATATCGGTGGGAGCATCGTGCGTGGGATTCGAGACCTTCGATAAAGCGCAAGGCAGAGCATTTTGGTTTCGGATTGCGCCAGTTGGTATCGAGCCTTGCGCCCAACACCGCGCTGGAGCCAAAGGCCATGGCTTTTACAATTTCCCCATCAAACTTTTCGCGCGGCGAATCCAGACGCGGTCGCGTTTGCGCTGGAACGCCGGCGCATGAACATCGTCGCTCAAAACGTCCTTGAGTTCGGCGCGGGCGAGTTCGGGCTGGTTCTTCGCAAGGTAAAGTTCGGCGAGCTGCACTTTGGCGCGCGGATAGGAATGGCTTTGCGTGATGTGCTGCCAGTATTGAAGCGCATTGTCGGTTTCGCCAAGTGCGGTGAGTGTTTCGGCCAGCGCCATCATCGTGTGGCCGTAATCATGGTCGGGTTTTTCGTGCATCACGCCTTCGAGCAGCGGGCGCGCCTCGGCGGGACGTTTCATGCGGACGAGGCATTGGCCAAGATGCGCGCGGGTGTCAATGTCGTTCGGCTCGCGTTCGAGCGCGGCGCGATAGCACTTCTCGGCGTCGGCCAGTTTTCCGCGTTGAAAATAAACGTCGCCGAGCTGGAAATAATGATAGGCGTTGCCGATGTGATGGATTTGTGATTGAAGCTGCTTGATGCGCTGGCGGCTTTGCGCGCCGGGCAGTTCAAATCCGCGCGTGGCCGAAGGCGTGGCGCGATAGACGAAAAAGTAATAAAGCAGCGCCGTGATGCCCCAGCCGATGAGGATGAAAACCGCCCAGAGCCATTCGCGGTTGCGGAGCGCGTGAATGAACATCCAGAGTTGAAAGGCAAAGACCGGGAGCAGCCACAAATGATGCAGCAGATAACCGAAATTCAGCAGATTCGTCATCAACGAAGTGAACATGGCGACAGGTTAAATTAAAAATGTCTCGTGGTAAAATGACTAATTCCCCCAATTCGGACGGGTCAGTTGAGCGTTTGAGAATTTTCTTGTCCTCATGGTTTCATCATTTGCCCTTTGAATTGGCGGCTTGTTTTTGCCGTCAATTCTCTTTATCAATTTGCGCTCCGCGTGAACGACGCTTTGATCATCGTGCCGACTTACAATGAGCGGGCCAATCTCCCGCGCATGGCGCAAAGGCTTTTGGCGCTGCCGGTCGCGGTGGATTTGCTCGTCGTGGACGACAATTCGCCGGACGGCACCGGCAAAATCGCGGACGAACTGGCGGCGGAAAATCCGCGCGTCCACGTTTTGCATCGCAATGAAAAAAACGGGCTGGGCCGCGCTTACATCGCCGGGTTCAAATGGGCGCTGGAGCATGGCTACGAATTTATTTTTGAAATGGACTGCGATTTTTCGCACGACCCGGAGGACATTCCCAAATTTCTCGACGCGGCGAAAAATGAAAATGCCGACCTCGTGCTCGGCTCGCGTTATTCCGGCGGCATTCGCGTCATCAACTGGCCGTTGCGCCGGCTGATGTTGAGCCGCACGGCGGGCATTTACGTCAAGGTCGTCACCGGGATGCCGTTTACCGACCCGACCGGCGGTTACAAATGTTTCCGCCGCCGCGCGCTGCAAGCCGTCAACCTCGATGACGTGCGCTCGAACGGCTACAGTTTCCAGATTGAAATGACCCACAAGCTCTGGCGGCAGGGATTCAAAATTGTCGAGACGCCGATTATTTTCACCGAACGCGCCGAGGGCCATTCGAAGATGGCCGGCGGCATCATCAACGAGGCGTTTTGGATGGTTTGGCGGCTGTGGTGGCAAAATGGGCTGCGCCGCTCGCCGCGCAAACGCAAATGAAATTTGCCAAACGCGCGCGGTGAATTAGATTGCGCCCATGATTGTTTTAATCGTCGGCACGAACCGGCCGGGCAGCAACACGCGCAAGGTCGCCGCACACGTCGAGGAATTTTACCGCGAACTGAAAGTGCCGCTGCACGTTCTGGATTTGGCACTATTGCCGCCGGAAATATTCTCGCCGCGCTCCTATCTCGAAAAACCGGAATCCTTCCAGCCATTCGCCGACGCCATTCTGCAATCCGCCGGGCTGCATGTCGTTACGCCCGAATACAACGGCAGTTTGCCCGGCGTGCTGAAGTATTTCATAGACATGCTGAAATTTCCGGAAAGTTTCGAGCAGCGCCCGGTCTGTTTCACCGGCTTGGCGGCAGGCGTTTGGGGCGCGCTGCGGCCGGTCGAGCAGTTGCAGGCCATTTTCGGCTACCGCAACGCGCACATTTATCCAGTCCGCGTTTTTTTGCCGCAAATTTACAATTTGCTCGACGATTCGGGAAAATTGAAGGACGCCGAACTTTTGGAGCGCCTGAAAAAACAGGTTGACGGCTTTGTGGATTTTGTGGAAAAGATCAAGGGCGCGAAATTACGCGGCGCAAAAGCCTGAACGTTCTGCGGATAATTCCGTCCAACTCCAAGGAAAGGACAATCATTATGAAATCAAACTGGTTCGCAACCCGGTTAATCGCCGGGACAATTCTTTTTTCCGCCGCCACGACCTTCGCCGCCACGCCCAAGGTCGGCGACACCGCGCCGCTATTCACCGGCACAAACCAGGATGGCCAGACCTTCAAGCTGGCCGACCTCATCGGCAAAAAAATCGTATTGCTGTATTTTTATCCGAAGGATTTCACCGGCGGTTGCACGAAAGAAGCCTGCGGTTTCCGCGACCGCATGGGCGATTTGCAAACGAACAACGTCGCCGTCGTCGGCGTGAGCTATGATTCCGTTGCCAGTCACAAAAGTTTTGCCGAAAAATACAACTTGAACTTCACGCTCATCGCCGACCCGGAGGGAAAAATTGTTTCCCTCTATGATGTAAAGATGCCGATGATGAACATGGCCAAGCGCGTCAGTTTTCTCATCGGGCTGGACGGCAAAATCGTCCACGTGACCGACTCCATGAATCCGCAAACGCACTTTGATGAAATGCAAGCCGCCATCGCGGATTTGCAGAAAAAGAATTAAGCCGGGCATTTTCGGTTGCAAAAATTCCGGACTACGCCATCCGTCTGACGCGGATTTTGCGGTGTCTAATTTCACCGTGCAATCCAGCCGCCGCCAACAACCAAGTCGTCCTGATAAAACACCGCCGCTTGGCCGGGAGTAACGGCACGCTGGGCGGAATGCAGTTTCACTTTCACCGAACCATTGCCGGTCGGCATTACGGTCGCGGGCGTGCCGGGATGGTTGTAACGGATTTTTGCCGTGACTTCGATCGGCTCCGTGAGTTTGTCGAACGGAATCCAATTGCAATTCGTCGCGGTGAATTCATCACGGTCGAGCGCCGATTCGTCACCGACCACCACGCGATTGTTTTCTGTGTCCAACTCGACGACATAAACCGGCTTGGGCGTCGTGATACCAAGCCCGCGCCGCTGGCCGATGGTATAAAATTCAATGCCGTCGTGATGGCCAAGCACAAGGCCGTGAACGTCCGTGATTTCACCGCGATGCTTTTGCACGAGGTTCGCCTGCTGGAGGAAGCCGCCGTAATTGTTGTCCGGCACGAAGCAAATTTCCATGCTCTCCTCCTTGTCGGCGGTCTTGAGCTGGCAATGCCGCGCCACTTCGCGCGTGTCGTTCTTGGTCTTTTCGCCGAGCGGAAAAATCGCGCGCGCAAGCTGGTCCTGCCGCAGCGAAAAAAGAAAATAACTTTGGTCCTTCCGCAAATCGCGCCCGCGCTTGAGTAAATTGCGCGAGCCGTCCACGCTTTTCTCAATTCGCGCAAAATGTCCCGTGGCAACAAAATCCGCACCAAGCTGGTCCGCGCGGTCAATGAGCCGGCCAAACTTCAAATTCTGGTTGCACATCACGCAGGGGTTCGGTGTGCGCCCGGCCTTGTATTCGTCGGCGAAGTATTGAATGACGTGCTTCTGGAATTCCGCCGCCTCGTCAATCAAGTAATACGGGATGTCGAGCTTGTGGCAGACAGCGCGGGCGTCGGTCACGGCCTGCGGGCCGCAGCACTTGTCCTCGGCGCGGTTCACGCAATCCTGCGGCCAGAGCTTCAGCGTGATGCCGATGACGTCGTAGCCCTGCTCCAGCAAAAGCGCCGCCGTCGCGGAGGAATCAACTCCTCCGCTCATGCCGCAGACGACGCGCTGACGCTTTTGCAAATTCACAATGGGACATTATACGATGCGCAGGCGACGTGTAAAATGGTTTGAACAAGCGTGCAATTTCTTAATCCCACTCTTAATCGTAATCGTTCAATTCCGAAGATTATGATTACGATTAAAATTAAGACAAAACCGACGCACCCGAAGACAATCACAACTGGAAAAACTGGATTTCCCGCGCAAAACTTTTCTCCGAATCCGAGGCGTGAATCAGGTTGAACAGAAATTGGTCATCGCCCGGCTGCTGGAATTTCAGCCGATACGGCGCGTTCACTTCCGCCGCCCCCGGCCAGAAATCCCCGCGAATCGTTCCCGGCTCCGCCTGCCACGGCCGCGTCGCGCCCACGGCTTTGCGCACTTTCTGGATGGCGCCGGGCCCGCGAAAATGAATGACCTTCACCGGTCCGTGCGCCATGTATTTCGACGTTCCCTCCAGGCACGGCGGCCGGTCGCCGATGGCCGGAAAATAAAATTCACGCCATTTTTCCTCCGGAAGATTTTCGCCGCCCGCGAGCGTCCGTTCGGCGACCACTTTCAATCCCAACGCCTTGAGCCGGCCTTCGACCTGATGATTCAAATTGCGCCAGAAAGAATCCGGCTTGAGGATGACCAATGTGTTCTCTTCATTGCCGTCTGCCATAGCCCGCAATGATGGCTTTCATAGCTCATAACTCAAACGAAAAAACTTGGGGGACATTTCAGACATTTATCAATAAATGTCCGCAACCGGCTGTTGGAGACAATATTTTTATTCAAAAGCCGTTGGCGGAATTTAATTGAAGTGCCGGTGTGGCGTGCGTTCCCGCGAGCCGGATTGAAATCGTGGCGGCGGCTCGGCAGAGCGCCGCTAATTATTCGGAAGAAAATAATGCGGCTTTCTGCCGAAAGCCGCTACGCCGATTTTTATCCTATCACGCCGATGGTGGCCACGTCGCTCCACTGGCCGACTTGCGCATCATTGAGGCGATAGACGGCCTTGTATTTCCAGACCGCGCTTGGTGCCGGCTGCGGGCAGCGGCGAATTGTCCGCGTAATCGGTATTGGTCGTGAAGGTCAGCGGCACAAAGCCCTTGCCGTCGCCGCGGTCCACCTGCAATTCCAGACTGTCCATGCCCTGCTTGGCCCAGCCGACGTGCGGATGAATGCCCGGCGGTGAGCGTGAGATAAAGCACCGGTTTCATGTTGGCCAGGTCAATGATCACTTCCGGGCCGATGATGCCCAAATCCTGCGCGATGGCGTCGGTGCAGTTGGGATGGTTCTTGATGCGCACGGCCAAGGTGCTGGCGCGGCCAAAATATTCGGCGGCACGGTGGGCGGCGGCGTGCCGGGCGTGGGCGTCACCGGGATGTCGCTCAGATTGTCGCCGTGGGCGGCCTGATGCTTGTAAGCCGTCCAATCGCGCGTCGTCTTGGTGTGCTGGCTGTGCGCATCGCAGACGTAATTGAAGAAAAGATTGTCGGCGGTCAACTGGGTGACTTCCGCCGGGGTGACGCCGACGATGGCGGCGTAGGTGGGCATTTTGCCGGCGAAATTGTTGAGCCACGCGCGTTTGCCAGGCTCGTTTGTGGGTAAAAAATAGGCTTTTGGCATATTATTGATGTGGTTTGAGGATTTGATTGGTTGTTTTATGCAGTTTTTATGTTGTTTTCATGTGTTCTAGGAACGGATAAACAAGTTCCTGGAGCCGTCTAAAAGGTTCTCGGAACCGTTCCAGAAGTTCTTGGAGCCTTCCAAAAAGTTCTTGGGACGGATAAATAAGTTCTTGGAGGCGCTCAAAAAGTTCTTGAAACCTCTCCAAGAACTCTTGGAGCCGTTCAAGAAGTTCCTGGAACGGTTCAAAAAGTTGCTGGAACCGTTCCAAAAGTTCTTGGAAGTGTTCCAGAAGTTCTCGGAACCGCTTAAAAAGCTGCCGGAAACACCCGAAAAGCCCCTGCCGACCTTGCGCGGGTTGATTGGGAGGCGGCGGCATACCCCTGCAAACCGTGCAGTGCCGGGGCTGCGCCTCGATAAATTGGTTGAAAGGCGGCGCGAATCCGGCCACAGGCCGGACGCCACAATTTTCAGGCCGGCGAAGCTGCTGGCGGGGCGGGCGATGCTTTTAGATTGCGCATGCATTTACGGTGAGCATCCAACCAAATTAATTCCCCGCGAACCATGCAAACATATTTGCACTCCCGGCAAGCTGCCGGCTGCCGGGCGAGCCATCGCTCCACCAGCGCATAGAACCGGCTTAATGACAGACCACACGCCCGGGCGACCCGCGCGATGATTTCCGGCGAGGGGACGCTTTGCTCCCTTTCCACCCGGCACAACATCTGCCGCGATACGTCTGCGCGTTTGGCGAGTTCGTTGGGCGACCACCCGCGCCGCTCGCGCAACCGGCGGAACATGCGCGGCAACGCCCGCGTGGTGGGCGACCTGTCCGTGAACATTTCATGTGTCGGCTCCCGAAGCCCTGCTTTCTGATTGTTCATCCAACCTGGTTTGTTCGGACCAATAAAATAATTGTCCCTTCAAACTCAAGGTGAACATCTGATGGGCGGATGAAATAAAGCAGTCCGCCGCCGTTGTCAAAAGGAAAATGCTATTGCGCCTTTTCGACCACGAGCATTTTGACAGATCTCCTGGCAGGAACGAGTTCCAAACCAAGTTGATTCGCTAAGGCATCCTTCCAAGCCTGTTGCTCAACCTGTTGCTCAGGACCCTTGCCACTTTGCCAGGTGGGAATCTTAAAAAAAAAGTCAAACTGGTTCGTGAAGCCGGTCTCGTCAACCATCGGCACGGGGAAGGTGTTTTGGAGCCAAAGTTCCTTTACCAAATCGTCCATTGTAAAATAAAAATGCGCATCGCCCCTGCTGGCGCCATGCCAACGGTCGAAAGCACTCAGATTGGTTATATTCATGCTGCGCGCCAAACTGCCCGCCGGCTTGAGTGCGCCGATATCTTGGTTTGAAAGCCGGAGCGAGAGAACGTCTGTTTCCCGCGTTTCCCATTTCCCGACAATGCCGAACTGCTTCTCAATTAATTGCTGCAGCGGCAAGGCCGTGCCTTGAGGCAAATCGGAGACGTAATCATACAATGGTTTTTGAGGCAGTTTGGCGAGGAACACCATTTGCCAAGGCTGCGCGTCGTAGGCAATTCGCACGATATACTCAAGGGTGACGCCGAGGCCGATACTTTGCCAATGATTGGATGGGGGTTGAACGATTTCGTTGGTTTGAACGACGCTGCCATCCGGCATCCGCCTGACTACAGTTCGGAAGGAAGCAGTAGTGGCTGGCAATTGGGCGCCGATGAATTTTGGGTATATTGATTGTTTGATTCGAACTTGCGGCTCAGAATAATCGAATTCTATGTCGTCGTGTTGTGGATCATTAACCTTCGGGATTTCCCATGAGTCAGCCCTGTCCTCATTATGTTCTTTGTATTCTTTGACAGCGATTGTTGTTGTTCCCACTGCGAACAATACGACTGCACCTGTGATGACTGCTGTTTTCACTTTTGTCCATGCCATAATTTTCAATGCTCCTTTAATCAGGGTTAAGGTTGAAAGAGAAGCCGTCGCGCCCTTGGCAAATGCGGTGGCCGTCACGGCTTTGGCCAGCAGCACCGGCGCAGTTTGAACCGAGTTGGCGGAAATGGTTTCGCCCAGCGTCGCCGTCGTCGAAGTCACGCCGTGTTTGAAAAAGTATTTCCGCAATTTCTCCAAGGCCCGCGTGGCTCGTTTGTGCGCGGCCCATTCCTGAATGCCCAGCAGGGCGGCGGTTTCCGCGCCGCTCTTGTTTTCATAAAATCGCAGCGCCAGCAACGTCCGCTCCTTTTCATTCAGCCGCGACATCGCATCCTCCAGAATCGGGGCGAGCTGTCGCCAGATGTTTTCGGCGTTCGGATCGTTCAGGTTGGATTGCATATAAGCCTCCTGTTCGCGGGCTTGTTGTCTGGCCTTGTTCCGCAAATGCCGGATGCCAATGAAGCGGGTGGTTTCATACAACCAGCCGGTGAGCGTGGTTCTTTGGCGCAAACTCGCGGCCTTTTGGGCAAGGATGATGAAAACGGCCTGCGTCACGTCCTGCGCGTCCAGGGAATTGCCGGTGTAGCGCAGGGCGACGGAATAAACGAGGTTGATGTGCCGCTGAACCAATCCGGCAAAAGCCGTCTCCGAACCGCAGTCGGCATATTCCCGCAGCAAATCCATTTCGTTCAAATCGGGCATCTACTGATTATTCCCCGCCTGCCGCAAAAATTGGACAATTATTTTTCGAGATTATTTCACTTTATCGACCACGAGCATTTGGATGGGCAGGTTGGTGGGAACCAGTTCGAGGCCGTAGTTGTCGAACAAAGTTTTGTTCAATTCATCAAAATTCGGTGGTTTCGTTCCAGACGTTTCCCGTGGGATTTCAAAATCATAACGATTGGTCAACCCTGTCTCGTCTATGACTGGAACCGGAATTTGAAATTCATTTACTTCAAGGTTCCACACCAATTGCCCAATCGTCACTCCATCCAAGGACATTTCATCGCTGATAGCAGATGACTCCAATTCCGAGCTGCTTGGCCGCAAACCCGGTGAGTGGCTGTTTTTGACTTGAAGAAGCAAAACATTCGTCACCACCGTTACGACATTTCCAGTAACGCCAAATTTCGCTTTAATGGCGTCCTTGAAGGCTTGGGTGGCGCCCTTTGGCAGACTGTCAATAAAATCGTAACGCTCAGACGGCAGTTGAGTCGCAACAATTGTCCGGGCGTCGGTCCATGAGCCGTAGGCATCCCTCACCATCTGTTGGACGGAATACGCCATTGCGAGTCTCTGCTCTTCATTCCCCGACCCGCTTCCCACCTCGGCACTCCCGCCGTTGGTGTTTACCGTAGGCCGAATTTCCATCAAGGGTGGCGCTTTTCGCAATACTTCGACGTTAACGCCGTTATCAAAATCCTGCCACCACTGAGGTCCGGAACTTTTTTCAATTTCCTTTACGGTGATGGTTGTTGTTCCCGCCGCGAGCAATACAATTGCCGTGGCAACAACCATTGTCTGCGCTTTTGTCCATGCCATAATTTTCAATGCTCCTTTGATGAGGGTTAGGGTGGAAAGGGAAGCCGTGGCGCCCTTGGCCAGCGCAACGGCAGTTGCAGTTTTTGCGAGCAGGGCCGGCGCAGCTTGAACCGAGTTGGCGGAAATGGTTTCGCCCAGCGTCGCCGCAGTGCAAGTCACGCCGCGTTTGAAAAAGTATTTCCGCAGCTTTTCCAAGGCGCGGCTAACGCGCATTTTCGCCGCATCCTCGCTCGCGCCCAGCGTTGCGCCGACTTCCGCAAAATTCAGGCCTTCAAAGAACCGCAGCACCAGGGCGTCGTGATCTTTCTGGCCGAGCTTTTCCATAGCCGCATCCAGCAACGGTGCGATTTGGTTCCAGGTTTCCGCTTGAACTTGCGGCGACGGGGCGTCGCCGTCACCAGTCAAAATGTTTTGCATGTGCGCCTCCTGTTCGCGGCGCTGCCGCCGCCTTTGAATGGTCAGCGCATTGGCACTGGCGTATCGCGCCGTGCGGCAAAGCCAGCCGGGCAGAATAGTTTTGTCGCCGAGCGAACCGGCCTTGCGCGCCAGAATGATGAACACAGCCTGGGTGATTTCCTCGGCCAGATGCGGGTCGCGCACCTGTCGCAGGGCGACGGAATAAACGAGGGCGACGTGCCGTGTGACGAGCGTGGTGAACGCTTCCTCGGAATTGCGCCGGGCATATTCGCGCAGCAGGCTCAAGTCGTCATTCATGATTTTCACAGACATATTTACGCAGCCGGGAAAAGGTAACAGAAAATTTTTGGCAATTTGTTATTTCCGGCTAATGCAACCTCGTTAAAAAAGTAATATCCTAATGAAAAAAACTCACATTTTTTAAAAACATTTATTGCGCGACGGTGAATTTTGAGCCAAAAATGAGTGAACGACGGCTGATTGCCAGAAATGACGAAACACCCGACGCAACAAAATGAAAACGAACGGCCCGCGCAAAATCTGATTTCCGCGCCGCCGAAACAGGGGCTTTATGACCCGCAATTCGAGCATGACTCGTGCGGGGTGGGATTTCTCGTCCACATCAAGGGGCAAAAATCGCACGGCATTGTCACCGCCGCGCTGCAAATTTTGCTGAACCTTGATCATCGCGGCGCCGTTGGCTGTGAAGCGAACACCGGCGACGGCGCGGGCATTCTCATGCAGGTGCCGCATGAATTTTTCGCCAAGGCCGCGGACAAGCTCGGCTTCAAACTTCCCGCGCCCGGCCAATACGGCGTCGGCATGTTGTTCATGCCGCCCGATCCGGCTGAACGCGAAGGCGTCAAGGCCGCGCTCGCAAAGATTATTTCCGACGAGGGCCAGACGCTGCTCGGCTGGCGCGACATTCCCACGGACAATTCCTCGCTCGGCAACGGCGCAAAAAAATGCGAGCCGCACATGATGCAGGTTTTTGTCGGACGCAATTCCGCGTTGAAAGACGACGCGGCATTTGAGCGGAAACTTTACGTCATCCGCAAAATTGCCGAACAGCAAATCCGTTACGGCAAAAAAATCCCCGGCGGAAATGTTTTTTACGTTTCCAGCCTGTCGTGCCGGACTTGCATTTACAAAGGCATGTTAATGCCGGAGCAGGTCGCGAAATATTATCCGGATTTGCGCGACGCGGACATGACGACGGCGCTCGCGCTCGTCCATTCGCGTTTTTCCACGAATACGTTTCCGAGCTGGGACCGCGCGCATCCGAACCGCTTCATCGCGCACAACGGCGAGATCAACACGCTGCGCGGCAATGTCAACTGGATGCACTCGGCGCAGGCGAATTTCAAATCGCCGCTGTTTGGCGACGACATCAAAAAAATTATTCCCGTCATCAACACCGACGGCAGCGACTCGGCGCAGTTTGACAATTGTGTGGAGCTGCTCGTCATGGCCGGGCGCGAGCTGCCGCACGCGATGATGATGATGATTCCCGAGCCGTGGGAAAATCACGAGAGCATGGACGCCGAACGCCGGGCGTTTTATGAATTTCATTCCTGCCTGATGGAGCCGTGGGACGGCCCGGCTTCGATGGCGTTCACGGATGGAAAAATCATCGGCGCGTGCCTCGACCGGAACGGCCTGCGCCCGTCACGTTATTACGTCACGAAGGACGACATGGTCATCATGGCGTCGGAAGCCGGTGTGCTGCCGGTCGCGCCGGAGCGTGTTTTGCAAAAAGGCCGTTTGCAACCGGGTAGAATGTTTCTGGTGGACACCGAACAAGGCCGCATCGTTGCCGACGAGGAACTGAAGAAAAGATACGCGCGCGCGCAGCCGTATCAAAAATGGCTGGCCGAACATCACGTGCTGCTCGAAAATCTGCCCGAGCCGCCCAGCGAAACGGTTCCCGCTCACCGGAGAATTTTGCAGCAGCAGCAGGGCTTCGGCTACACGTTCGAGGATTTGCGTTTCATCATCGGGCCGATGGCCAACGACGGCGTCCAGCCGCTCGGTTCGATGGGCACGGACACGCCGCTGGCGGTTTTGTCGGACAAACCGCAGTTGCTTTACAATTATTTCAAGCAGCTTTTTGCGCAGGTCACGAACCCGCCGATTGACCCGATTCGCGAGGAAATCATCACCTCGACCGAAACGATGCTGGGCGGGCGCGGTGGCCTGCTTAATCCGACGCCGGAAAGTTGCGCGCTCATCAAATTGAAGCATCCGATTCTGACGAACGAGGAATTGGAAAAACTGCGCCACGTTGACGGGAAAAAATTCAGAGCCGTCACGCTGCCGATTTTGTTCAACGTGGCCGACGCCGCAAGAGGTTTGGAAGCCGCGCTGGAAAAATTATTTTCCGACGCTGACCAGGCGATTGCCGGCGGCGCGAACCTTTTGATTTTATCCGACCGCGGCATTTCGCCGGAACTGGCGCCGGTTCCCGCGTTGCTGGCGGTGGCCGGCTTGCATCATCATCTGATTCGCACCGGCAAGCGCGGTCGCGTCGGCCTCATCCTCGAATCCGGCGAGCCGCGCGAGGTGCATCATTTTGCGCTGCTCATCGGTTACGGTTGCGGCGCCATCAATCCGTATCTGGCGTTTGCGACGCTCGACGATTTGATTCAACAGGGGTTGCTGGCCAACACCGACCATAAAACGGCGCAAAAGAAATTTATCAAGGCCGCCATCAAGGGCGTCGTCAAAACGATGGCCAAGATGGGCATCTCGACCATTCAAAGCTATCGTGGCGCGCAAATTTTTGAAGCGGTCGGCCTCAACAGCGATGTCGTGAACAAATACTTCACCTGGACGCCGTCGCGGATTCAAGGCGTTGGCCTCGATGTGATTGCCGGGGAAGCGCTCGCGCGGCATCGGCACGCATTTCCCGACCGGCCGGTCAACGGCGTGCTCGACGCGGGCGGCCAATATCAATGGCGCGACGGCGGCGAATTCCATTTGTTCAACCCGCAGACGATCCACAAGTTGCAGAACGCCTGCCGCACCGGCAGCGAAAAAGTTTATCGCGAATACGCCGAGTTGATTAACAACCAGGCGAAAAATCTCTGCACGCTGCGTGGTCTGCTCGATTTCAAATTTGCCGAGAAGCCGCTGCCGATTGAGGAAGTCGAATCGGTCGAAGAAATCGTGAAGCGCTTCAAAACCGGCGCGATGAGTTACGGCTCGATTTCCAAAGAAGCGCACGAGGCGCTCGCGGTGGCGATGAACCGCATCGGCGGAAAATCCAACACCGGCGAAGGCGGCGAAGACCCGGAACGCTACAAACTCGAACCGAACGGCGATTCAAAAAATTCCGCGATTAAACAAGTTGCCAGCGGACGCTTCGGCGTCACGAGCCATTACCTTGTCAACGCGCAGGAATTGCAAATCAAAATGGCGCAGGGCGCGAAACCCGGCGAAGGCGGCGAATTGCCCGGCAAAAAAGTTTATCCGCCGATTGCGAAAGTTCGCGGCACGACGGCGGGCGTCGGCCTCATTTCGCCGCCGCCGCATCACGACATTTATTCCATCGAAGATTTGGCCGAACTGATTCACGATTTGAAAAATTCAAATCGCAACGCGCGCGTGAGCGTCAAGCTCGTCGCCGAAGTCGGCGTCGGGACGATTGCCGCCGGCGTCGCGAAGGCGCACGCGGACGTGGTTTTGATTTCCGGTCACGACGGCGGAACCGGCGCGTCGCCGCTGTCGTCAATCAAGCACGCGGGCGGCCCGTGGGAGCTGGGCGTGGCCGAAACGCACCAGACGCTCGTGCTGAACAATCTACGCAGCCGCATTTACGTCGAGACCGACGGCCAGATGAAGACCGGCCGCGACGTGGCCGTGGCCGCGCTACTCGGCGCGGAAGAATTTGGTTTTGCGACCGCGCCGCTCGTCGTGCTCGGTTGCATCATGATGCGCGTTTGCCATTTGAATACCTGCCCGGTCGGCGTTGCCACGCAGGACCCGCGTCTGCGCGCGCGCTTTGCCGGCAATCCCGACCACGTCGTGAATTTCATGCGTTTCATCGCGCAGGAACTTCGCGAAATCATGGCCAAACTTGGCTTCCGCACGCTCAACGAAATGATTGGCCGCACGGACAAATTGAATCCGTGGAAGGCGATTGATCATTGGAAAGCGCGCGGCCTCGACCTTACGCCGATTTTACATCAGCCCGAAGCCGGGCCGGAAGTGGGCCGCTATCGCCAGCAGGATCAGGATCACGGCCTCGAAAAATCTTTGGACGTGACGAAGCTGCTCGACCTTTGCAAACCGGCGATTGTGCGCGGCGAAAAAGTGAAAGCTGAATTGCCGATCATCAACGTCAACCGCGTCGTCGGCACGATTACCGGCAGCGAAATCACAAAAAAACACGGCCCGAACGGTTTGCCGGAGGACACAGTGTGGCTGAAATTCAACGGCAGCGCCGGGCAAAGTTTTGGCGCGTTCGTTCCGAAAGGAATGACGCTCGAACTCGAAGGCGACGCCAACGATTATTTCGGCAAAGGTTTGAGCGGCGGCAAATTGATTGTTTATCCGCCGCGCGGTTCGACGTTTGTGCCGGAGGAAAACATCATCATCGGCAACGTGGCGCTTTATGGCGCGACGGCGGGCGAGATTTTTGTGCGCGGCATGGCGGGCGAACGTTTCGGCGTCCGCAATTCCGGTGTCAACGCGGTCGTCGAGGCCGTCGGCGATCACGGCTGTGAATACATGACCGGCGGGCGCGTTGTGGTGCTGGGCAAAACCGGACGCAATTTTGCCGCCGGCATGAGCGGTGGCATTGCTTACGTTTTGGACGAAGCCGGCGATTTTGCTTCGCGCTGCAACAAGGAACTGGTCGCGCTCGAAAAACTTTCCGACGCCGACGAAATCGAGGAAATCTGGAAATTGGTGCAGCGCCATCAGACTTACACGCAGAGCGAGCGCGCCGCGAAAATTCTCGGCGACTGGAAAAGTTTTGTTCCAAAATTTGTCAAAGTCCTGCCGAAAGATTATGCGCGCGTTTTGAATTCGCTGAAGAAAGTTCAATCACAGGGCTTGAGCGGCGACGACGCCATCATGGCCGCGTTCGAGGAAAATATCCGCGACGTCGCGCGCGTCGGCGGCGGATGATTCAATTTAATGAGACTTAACGTAAAGACGCAAAGAAGCGAAGTCGCAAAGAAGCTGAAAAACAATTTCAATTTGTTTTTCCGCGCCTTTACGCCTTTGCGCCTTTGCGTTAAAAATCAGATTTAAAATGGGTAAACCAACCGGATTTTTAGAAATCAACCGTGAACTGCCGAAAGACCGTTCGCCGCTCGGCCGCGTCGCCGACTGGAAAGAATTCCACGAACACATGCCGGAAGCCGACCTGCGCAAGCAGGGCGCGCGTTGCATGGATTGCGGCATTCCTTTTTGCCACACCGGCCAGCTCGTCAGCGGCATGGCCAGTGGTTGCCCAATTCACAATCTCATTCCCGAATGGAACGATTTGGTTTATCGCGGCCTCTGGAAAGAAGCGCTCGAACGGCTGCACAAGACGAATAATTTTCCGGAATTCACCGGGCGTGTCTGTCCGGCGCCGTGCGAAGGCTCGTGCGTGCTGGGCATCAATGCGCCGCCCGTCACAATTAAAAATATCGAGTGCAGCATCATTGATCACGGCTGGGAAAACGGCTGGGTCAAACCCGAACCGCCGAAAAAACGCACCGGCAAAAAAATCGCCGTCGTCGGCAGCGGTCCGGCGGGATTGAGCGCCGCCGCGCAGTTGAACAAAGCCGGCCATCTCGTCACCGTGTTTGAGCGCGCCGACCGACCGGGTGGTTTGTTGATGTATGGCATTCCGAATCCGAAGCTGGATAAAAACGAAGTCGTGATGCGCCGCATCAAGCAACTTGAGGCCGAAGGAATTCAATTTATTTGCAACGCTGAAGTCGGCGGGAATTATCCGGCGGACAAATTGTTGAAGGAATTTGACGCCGTGATTTTGGCGACCGGCGCGACCAAGCCGCGAGATTTACCGATTCCCGGACGCGAATTGAAAGGCATCCATTTCGCGATGGAATTTCTCACCGCCAACACCAAGGCTATGCTCGACGGCCACAAGAATGGCAGTTTCATTGACGCCACTGGCAAGGACGTCATCGTCATCGGCGGCGGCGACACTGGAACCGATTGCGTTGCCACCTCGATGCGGCACGGCTGCAAATCGCTCGTGCAGGTGGAAATTTTGCCGAAGCCGCCGCTCGAACGTGCCAAGGACAACCCGTGGCCGGAATGGCCAAAGACTTACAAGCTCGATTACGGCCAGGAAGAAGCCGCCGCAAAATTCGGTGCCGACCCGCGCATTTATCTGACCACCGCGACAAAGTTCGACACCGATGACCACGGCCACGTCAAATCCATTCACACCGTCGAAGTGCAATGGGAACGGAACGACAAAGGCCAGTTCATTCCGAAGCACGTTCCCGGCACTGAAAAAGTTCTGCCCGCGCAATTGGTTCTGCTCGCGATGGGATTTCTCGGGCCGGAACAGCCCTTGCTCGACGCGCTCGGCATCGAACGCGACGCGCGCTCAAATGCGAAAGCTGATTTTGAAAAATACACGACGAACCATCCGAAAATTTTCGCCTGTGGCGATTGCCGTCGCGGCCAGAGCCTCGTCGTGTGGGCGTTCAACGAAGGCCGTGGCGCGGCGCGCGAGTGCGATCGCTTTTTGATTGGCGCGACTGATTTGCCGTAATTTCCTTTTCCACTTCAAATAAGGGTTGGAATTAGACACCGGCATTCCAGCACAATCGGAGCGCGTCCGGCTTCGCCGCGCAAAAAAGCTTGTTGCGGAAGCTGGGGAGATTGAAGTTTAATGAGAAATAAATCAATGGCTTGCTTCCCTAAATTAAAAATGGCAATAGGCATGGTATGTTGCCTTGTTTTTTTAATTTCGGCTTTTCCACTGCAAGCGCAAACGTCCAGCACAACCAACTCGCCAGCTCATTTCTTTACGCACGGCAAAACATGGGCGCAAGAGTCGCCTGTGGAAAAAGTCCAATTGATTTGTGCCCTATTGCTCCTTCCGGTTTTTTTTGTCGCAGAAATTATGTTTGTTGTGGCGGGCTTCAAAACTTCGGTCGGCTGGGGACTATTCATGCTCTTTATCGGCGGATTACGGTCAATCTTTGCAGCTCTTGTCATGGTCGGCTGGATGATTCAGTGGGCCTTGCTAACCCATCAAAACAAGCCGTTTCAAATTCCGGAATTGATTATTAGTGTCTTTGTTATTTCTGCTGGAACTGGTGCAATCGTTTTTATCATTAGTCATTGGGAACAAGCCCGCAAGCCGCTGGCTATGATGGGACTTGGTGTTTCACTGATTCTGACAATTCTTGGATTAAACTTTGTGAAGTGACGGCTTTTCCCTTCCTCGCACGCGAAAATTTCTCCATGATGTGCGAGTGTCAAACTTAATCGCCATCGTCGGACGGCCAAACGTCGGCAAGTCCGCGCTGTTCAATCGCATCGCCGGCAAGCGCATTGCGATTGTCCACGACCAGCCCGGCGTCACGCGCGACCGCGTCACCGCCGAGGCCGAGTGGGGCGGAAAATCTTTCACGCTCGTGGACACCGGCGGCATCGGCCTGCTGCGCCGCGAAAAATCCGACGACGTCATCATCAAGGCCGCGCTCGAACAGGTCGAACTGGCGATTGAAGCCGCGAACACCATTATTCTTGTCGTCAACGTGCAGGACGGAATTGTTCCGCTGGATCGTGAAGTCGCGGGGAAATTGCGTCGCAGCGGCAAGCCGGTTTTGGTTGCGGTCAACAAGGTGGACACCGAGCGCGCGGAAAAGGGCGCGGACGAATTTTCCGCGCTCGGCTTCGAGAAAATTTTCCCCGTCAGTGCGATTCATGGCGAAGGGATTCAAAATCTGATGGATGCGGCGGTTGCCTTTTTGCCAGAATCGAGGGTCGAGAGTCGAGAATCGAAGGCGGAAATGCTTGAAGATGAGGCGCAAGCTCTCGACCTTCGACCCCTGACCCTTGACCCGCTAGAACTCGCCATCGTAGGCCGCCCGAACGTCGGCAAATCTTCCATCATCAACGCGCTCACGAAATCAGAGCGCGTCATCGTTTCACCGATCCCCGGCACGACGCGCGACGCGATTGACGTGCCGTTTGAAGTGGAAACCGACGGCGTCCGCCAGAAATACGTCCTGATTGACACCGCCGGCATGAGGAAGTCGCGCCGCGTGGACGATTCAATTGAATTTTTCAGCGTCCAGCGCACCGAGGATTCCATCGCGCGCAGCGACATTGTGGTTTTGGTTTTGGACGCCGAGGCCGGCATTCTGGAGCAGGACAAAAAAATCGCCGACGTGATTGTGGAAAACCGCAAGGCTTGCATCGTCGTCGTCAACAAATGGGATTTGTTCGACGAAAAAGTCCGCGAAGCCCGCGAAGAGGAAATCGCGCGACGCAATCGCAAGCAGCGGACTGAAGGGCAGGGAAAAAATTTGTCCACGCTCGCGGAATCCGGCGCGTGGGTTCAGCAAAAATTATTTTTTCTCGATTACGCGCCGGTGATTTTCACATCGGCCAAGTCCGGTTTTCATCTGGAGCGGCTGCTTGAAGCCGTCCACTACGTCGCATCGCAGTTGCGGCAAAAAATTCCGACAGGCATTTTGAACCGCACGTTGCGCGACGCGGTGGAGCGCCGCCAGCCGGTCAGCGCCGCCGGCCACCGCCTGAAATTTTTCTACGCGACCCAGGTGCGGCAGGTGCCGCCGACGTTTCTGCTGTTTGTCAACCGCGACGAATTGTTTTCCGACCAATACAAAAAGGATCTCGCGGGCGAACTGCGCAAGGCGTTCGGCTACGAAGGCTGCCCGCTGATTCTTGTGCCGAAGCCGCGCCCGAAAACAGTCGAACCGATTCGAAAATTCAGGCCGGGACAATCGCAAAAGCCGCAGCACAATCGCCGCCAACATCGCCGGAAACGTTCACACTGACGTTGTTCACAGCGGCGAATAATTCCGGTTTTTTCAATGCCCGCGCCCCGAAATCCATTGAATTCACTTGCGAATATCATTTGTGTAACTTTCTTGAAAAATTTTCTTGCAACCACAACATATTGGGTATACTCTCGCATTGTTGCCCACTAAATGGGGTTTCGCTTAAAAGTAAGCGGTTGGCGAAACCCTCAAAAGTAGGCTGAAAATCCGATTTTCCCGACCGGGCTGCTGTTTGAGACGGTCGGGTGATTTGTCTGAAAATTGAACGCAACCGCTTTGAAAGGAATTCCATGATTGACGCACGTGAAGAGGTTTCGATTCCGACGCCACACAAAAGCCGCCGGTCGGCGGTCTCGACCACGCGGCATGGCCGGGGCGGCGCGGGCGCGGCGAAACAGTCGCTGCGCGTTGAGCGCATTTTTAGCGACGCAAAGGTAAAGCCGTTCGATCAAATCGAATGGGAGTGTCGTACTGCGGAAATCACCGACGACGCCGGCAAGGTGATTTTCAAGCAGGAAAATGTCCAGGTGCCCAAGTCGTGGTCGTTGCTCGCCACAAAGGTGGTCGTTTCGAAATATTTTTACGGCGAGCAAAATACTCTCGAGCGAGAAACGTCGGTGCGCCAGTTGATTCATCGCATTGCGCGGACGATTGCGGACTGGGGAATTGCGGACGGCTATTTCAGCAAGGCCGACGGCGAGGTTTTTTACGAGGAGCTTTCGTGGCTGTGCGTGAACCAATACGGCGCGTTCAATTCGCCGGTGTGGTTCAACGTCGGGCTATACCACCAATACGGCATCGGTAAAAAATCCGGCAAGGGCAACTGGTTTTACAACCGCAAGACCGGCCAGGCCGAACGCGCCGCGACGCAATACGAATATCCACAGGGCAGCGCGTGCTTCATCCAATCGGTCGAGGACAACATGGAGGACATCATGCGTCTTGCGTCGTCCGAAGCGATGCTCTTCAAATATGGCTCCGGCACCGGCACGGATTTGTCGCCGCTGCGTTCGAGCAAGGAGAAATTGAGCGGCGGCGGACGGCCCAGCGGCCCGTTGAGTTTCCTGAAAGTTTATGACCAGGTCGCCAACGTCGTGAAATCCGGCGGCAAGACACGCCGTGCGGCCAAGATGAACACGCTCCGCGACTGGCACGGCGACATTGAGGAATTTATTGACGCCAAGCAAAAAGAGGAAAAGAAGGCGTGGGCCTTGATCGAACAAGGCTACGACGGTTCCTACAACGGCGATGCCTACGGCAGCGTGATGTATCAAAACGAAAATCTTTCCGTCCGCGCCAGCGACGAATTCATGCAGGCCGCGCTCGCGGGCAAGGAATGGTGGACGCGCAGCATCACCAACGGCGGCAAGCCGCTGCAAAAAAAGGATGCGGCCAAGCTGCTTTTGAAAATCGCCGAGGGCACGCACATTTGCGGCGATCCGGGAATGCAATACGACGGCGCCATCCAGAAATGGCACACGTGCAAAGGCACCGAACCGATTCATTCCACGAATCCGTGCAGCGAATACGTTTTTATCAACAACACGGCGTGCAATCTTGCGTCGCTGAATTTGATGAAGTTCAAGCGTGAGGACGGCAAGTTTGACGTGGAGCGTTACAAGGCCGCCGTCCGCATTTTCATCACCGCGCAGGAAATCATCGTGGACAACGCGAGTTATCCCACGAAGGACATCGCGGAAAACTCCCACATTTACCGCACGCTCGGGCTCGGCTACGCGAACCTCGGCTCGCTGTGCATGAGCTACGGTTTGCCTTACGACAGTGACGAGGGTCGTGCGCTCGCTGGCGCGCTCACGGCAATTTTGACTGGCCACGCCTACGAGCAAAGCGCGGAAATCGCGGCGAATATCGGCGCATTTCCGGGTTATCGCGATGCGCGCTGCGCCCATGTTGCCAAGCCGCTGGCGAAGGACAACGTGGATTCGATGCTCGGCGTGATTCAATTGCATCGCGACGCGGTTGAGGAAATTCATCCGAGCGAGGAATTCGGCTATTTAAAAAATGAGGCGCGCAAATGCTGGGACGGCGCGCTCGCCCGCGGCAAACAAGTTGGTTACCGCAACGCGCAAGTCACCGTGCTCGCGCCCACTGGCACAATTGCGTTTTCGATGGATTGCGACACGACGGGCATCGAACCCGACATCGCGCTCGTGAAATACAAACTGCTCGCCGGCGGCGGCATGTTGAAGATTGTGAACCGCGGCGTGCCGGATGCGTTGCGCCGGCTCGGCTACAGCGAGGTGGAAATTAAAAAGATCATCGCGCACATCGAGAAGTTCGACACGATTGAAGATGTTATTGAAGAAAAACAAGATGTTGCTGAAAACGATTCTAAGTTTGGTTTAGAACCTAAACAAAACGGCGAAAATGGAATTATTTGTAGTGGACTGAAACCGGAGCATTTGCCGGTGTTCGATTGCGCGTTCAAGCCGCATCGCGGCAAACGCAGCATCGGTTATCTCGCGCACCTGAAAATGATGGCTGCGGCGCAGCCATTCATCAGCGGTGCGATTTCAAAAACGGTCAACATGCCCGCCGACAGCACAGTCGAGGAAATCCGCGACACTTACGTCCAGGCCTGGAAAATGGGGCTGAAGTGCGTGGCGATTTATCGCGATGGCTCGAAGCGTTCGCAGCCGCTTAACACGAAAAAAACCAACGAAGGCGGCGATAAAACTTCTTCCGCAGCTAATCCCGCGCTTGAAAATCGCGTCAAGGAATTGGAGTCGGAAATTGCGAAGCTTCGCGGCGAGGCCGGCAAACCCCTGCGCCGCCGCCTGACCGACACGCGCACGGCCGTCACGCATAAATTCGACATCGCCGGCCACGAAGGCTATTTGACCGTCGGACTTTTTGAAGACCACCAGCCCGGCGAATTGTTTATCACGATGGCCAAGGAAGGTTCGACCATCGGCGGCCTCATGGACAGCATCGGCACGCTCACGAGCATGGCGTTGCAATACGGCGTGCCGCTGGAGGCGCTCGTCCGCAAATTCGCGCACCAGCGTTTCGAGCCGAGCGGCTTCACGAAAAACCCGGAAATCCGCAGCGCGGCCTCAATCACCGATTATGTTTTCCGCTGGATGGCGCTGCAATTCATTCCCGGTTATCGCGAAAATGTCGCCGCCGTTCGCAATCAGCCGGAACTGGCGATGCCCGGTCTGGTCGAGGAAATGAAAAAAAAAATAAACCGGCCGGTGCCTGAACTGCCGATTGCGGAGGACGCCGATGTGGTTGAAATAAAAAATGGCAACGGCCACGCCCCCCGCGCCTTGACACTGACGGCTATGATTACCAACCAGCAGGACGCGCCGACCTGTCCCAACTGTGGACACGTCGCCGTGCGCAACGGCGCGTGCTACAAATGTCTCAATTGCGGCGAGAGCTTGGGTTGTTCGTGAAAAATCCGGGATTCGTAAGGCCGGAGAAAATTTTTCTCCGGCCTTTTATTTTTCGAAACACGGCGTTAATCTTCGTCCATGAGCGACTCCAATTATTTCATTCACGAAGACCCGTGGCGTATTTTCCGCATCATGGCCGAGTTTGTGGATTCCTTCCAGACGATGGCCCAGGTTGGTCCTGCCGTGACGATTTTCGGTTCCGCGCGCGCCAAGCCGAATGACCAATACTATCGCGCCGCGCAGGCCATCGCCAAGGGGCTTGCCCAACACGATCTCGCCGTCATCACCGGCGGCGGGCCGGGCATCATGGAGGCCGCCAACAAGGGCGCGCTGCACGGCGGCGGCAAATCCGTCGGCTTGAACATTGAACTGCCCAAGGAACAATTCGCCAACCGGTTTTCCAACATCCCGATTCATTTCCATTATTTTTTCTCGCGCAAGGTTTGCTTCGTGAAATACAGCCTCGGTTTTATCTATATGCCGGGCGGTTTTGGCACGCTCGACGAATTATTCGAGGTCGCCACGCTCGTGCAGACCCAGCGCATCCCGGAATTTCCGCTCGTCCTGTTTGGACGCGAACACTGGCAGGGATTGCTCGCCTGGATGAAATCGCGCCTGGAAAAAAACAAGTTCATCACGCACGGCGATCTCGACCTCTTCAAAATCACCGACGACGTGGGCGAAGTCGTTGAAATCATCCGAGATTACGAACGCCGCATCGGCACAAACGTGGTTACGCCGAAGGCGTTCGCTTGAACTGTTTTGGTTCAGACGATTGCAGTTCACCTTCTGCCCAAACAGCGTGTCCCTGCTTGCCGCCGCGAGGTCTGGGCCTCTTCCCCGGCACAAAATCAATTCCGCCTTCAGCTCACTAGATTAATCCCAGACTAGATTAATCCCAGTGATCCTGCCCGCATCCAGGCGTTTGACGAAGAATCTCTTCCAGAACCGGACCCAAGTGAGTGGCTTGTTGCTGTATTTTCTCAATCATCAGTTCCGGCTCCTCCTCCGCCATCCAGATGGCAGCATTCGCAATTCCCGTCTGCACTGGTCCGTTCTTACCTTTTGTGTCGTCCACAATTTGGCAGAATGGCTTCATAACTGAACTTTTCACCAGAATGAATGAAAATGCAAGCGGCGCGAGACCCTGTTCCACCATGGGCATTTGCCGCCATTTGGCCTGAATCGCTGCAACAACGCAGACTTGCGCGAGCGAAATCTTTTCGCACACTATCGGCATGAAGCTCACCCGCACTTTACTGGCCGTTTCATTTCTGTCACTGGCGCTGAACCTTAACGCGCAATCGCGCTGGCACATCACCGGCGACGGTGGCATCGTCTGGGACGTCCAGCCCGGCGCGGCGCACGAGGACAACATCGAGATGAGCGGCCAGAAGGTTTCCGTCATCGTCACTTACGGCGTGGACACGAACGCCGCGTTGAGCCTGGCCGAATTTGTAATTTTCCCGACGTTCCGCACCGTGCCGCAAAACACGCGCAGCCACATCTCGGAACATTTTACAGCCGACCTTGAGCCGCACTTTTTACTTAATCATGCCGCACCGCAAAGCGACGTCGTCCAAAGCTTCCGGCAAAAGGGCATCATGCAAATCAACGGCGAAATGCGTGGTCCACAGGCAGCCGTCGCCTGGACGCGCACAATTTTTCCGTCCACCAGCCAGCCGGCGGTCATCGAAATGATTTCTTTGACGAATGTCTCCGCTGCGGAAGTTTCGGTGGAACTGGAAGGCGGAGCAAAGAGCATTACCACGGACGCGGCAAAAGGTTTGGAAGGCGCGTATGTAATGTCGTCGCGCGTGCTCGATCCCGGTGAACGGACGCTCAAGCCGGGCGAAAACACAACATTCGTCCGGGTCTTTAGCGCGCGGCACGAGGCCGACCCGGATTTGACGATTGATGCCAATGCGGAATTGCAGGCGCGCGCCGCGTTGGTCCAAAGTTATCTGGACAATTTGCAACTGGAGACGCCGGACAAAACTTTGAACACAGAATTCGCGTTCGCAAAAATCCGCACGACCGAAAGCATCTACAAAACGAAGGGCGGCCTGATGCACAGCCCGGGCGGCGGACGCTATTACGCGGCGATTTGGGCGAACGACCAGGGCGAGTATGCGAATCCGTTTTTCCCGTTCAACGGCGACCCGGCGGCGAACGAGGCCGCGACGAATTCCTACCGCATGTTCGCGGATTACATGAATCCCGAATACAAGCCGATTCCGAGTTCCATCGTCGCCGAAGGCGTCACGAACTGGCACGGCGCGGGCGACCGCGGCGACATGGCGATGCTGGCGTATGGCGCGTCGCGCTACGCGCTCGCCTGCGGCAATCTGCAATCGGCGCGGAATTTGTGGCCGCTCGTCCAATGGTGCCTCGAATACTGCCATCGCAAGGTGGACACGAATGGCGTCGTCGAGTCGGACGCGGACGAACTGGAAAACCGTTTTCCGTCCGGCAAGGCGAACCTCTGTACGTCGTGCCTCTACTACGACGCGTTGAATTCTGCCGTTTATCTCGGCAAGGAATTGGGCAAGCCGGATTCGCAATTGGAAAACTATTCCGCAGAGGCGAGAACGTTGCGCGCCGCGATTGAAAGTTATTTTGGCCGCGACGTGGATGGCTTTCACACTTACCGCTATTTCGACAAATCCGTTCCGAGCGTCAACCCGCGGGCACTCAAACGCTTCGCCCATTACGAAAGTGAGCCGGACAAGCTGCGTGCGTGGATTTGCATCCCGCTCACCGTCGGAATTTTCGACCGCGCGCCGGGAACGATTGACGCGCTTTTCTCCACAAATCTTTGGTCGCCGGACGGGTTGAGGACAGAAGAGGGTGACACGGTTTTTTGGGACCGCTCGACGTTATATGCCTTGCGCGGTGTATTCGCGGCGGGCGAGACGGAGCGGGCGCTAAAATATCTGCAGTATTATTCCACGCGGCGGCTGCTCGGCGAGCACGTGCCGTATCCGGTCGAAGCTTATCCCGAAGGCAACCAGAGCCACCTCGCGGCGGAGAGCGCGCTGTATTGCAGGATTTACACGGAAGGAATGTTTGGCATCCGGCCGACGGGATTGCACACGTTCAATTGCACGCCGCGCCTGCCGAAGGAATGGCCCAGCATGGCGCTGCGGCACATCCGCGCGTTCGGCAGCAATTTTGATCTGGTTGTGAGCCGGGCAGGGGACAAGTTGCAAATTCAAGTTTTGGAAAACGGAAATGTTTTCAAGTCGTTGCAGATTGCCGACGGCGGCACGGCGGCGATTGACTTGGGAAGTTAAAGGCTAGACATGACGAATCCCGGCGAAGGCCGCTAATGAAGTAGATTTGAACCGAAACAACTCCGGGACAAACGTCCGCGTTCCGGCCCGAACATAGTTTCTTCTCCCCGGTGTGGGTGGTGACTGTTTTCCGCAGATTATTTTTGCCCGCACGGGACAATTTACGCCAGCAGGAAACGTCTGCCGGGAGCGAAAACTACCGAAAGGTGACTTGGCTGGAAGACAATGATGCACTGAGGAGGCAAAAAACATGGGCAAAAGCTTTCTTTTCCCCGCCACCTTGCGGTCTTCGCGCAGAATTATGCCATTGCCGAAATGTGGGGCTAATCCGGAGCCGGTTTGGCATGTCAATTGCGTACAAAATGGCATGGGACTTAATACGGTTGTAAACTGCTAGAAACTTACCTGTAGCTTTATTCTTCCGGTCCCGGCCGGTGGATCATCCTCTCGGCCGGGACTTGTTTTTTCGCGGCGAAACTTCCCCGGTTCGAACGCGAACGGCTTTTCTTCCGTTCCGCGCCGCTACGGTTCAGACGGAAATCTTCCGGCTTCCGAGTTGAACCAAAACAGTTCCGGCGGGAATGGACTCATTTCCAGCCCAAAGAATCATTTTTCCAATGCACCCTGCTTCCCCGCCAATCTGAAACATCGGAAACTTGCCCGGCTTGTGGTTTGTTTGCTTGCATCAATACCCGCAACGCTGCTTCCAGCAATCCGGCGGGCGCGCGCGGCGTTTCCTCCTCAACGACGGCGATGTCCTGCGCCTTGACCCGCAAAAGTTTTCCCAACTGGCTGCGGGTCATCTTTGCGCCCTCCCGCAATTGCGCCACCGCCTCGCCCAATTCCAGCAATTGCCGGGCAACCGCGTATTGCGGATCGCCCGCCATCTGGCGCGCGTGAAATTGTTCCAGATCGTCATGCGCGCTCATAAACGGGAAACAACTCGTCTTTGATGCGGTCGAAAATCAGCGGATGCAGCCGCGAACAAAAATCCACCTTGCGCCCGATGATGGCCGCCAGTTCCTCGCCATAGCCGAAGTATTGGAAGCCGGCGTTTTTCAGGACGCCCGGCTCAAATTCCGCCAGCACGTCCACGTCGCTGCGCTGCGGGTCGAAATCGCGGTGCAAGACCGAACCGAACAGGCTCAATTTGCGGATGCCGCGTTCCCGGCAGAAACGCGCCACCTGCTCGCGGTCAATCTGGATGGGCAATTCGGCAACGCTCATGCCAAAATAATCGCCGAAATGTTAGAATTGGGCAACTCTACAATGATGCCGCGCCGACGGAGCTGCGGAGTGCGGCGATAATAGCCCAGCCATTTATGGCTGGGAACAACGCGATTCGATTTTCAAAGTCCCGTCAGGGACAGCAGACAATGGTGGCCGTTCGCAAGAACCTTTCGTCCCTGACGGGACTAGGGATTCTGCCGAACCGTGAACCCAGCCATATAATTCACCCTTTTCAGCAAGTGCTTCGAGGCATGATGCACGCGGAATAGCATGACTGCGGATTGCCTTTTCTTTACAAGCAGGGAACAAGCAAAGATAGTCCTTTGTCCGAATGTATTTATCTGCTTTTTGGACAGCTCTTCTAAAATTTCCGTCCATCATTATGTAATTAAAAACCAAAGTTCTACGCCAGCTTCCTTGCAATTTCCTCATCCAAAATTTCGCGGACGGTGAGCGGGATGATGACTTTGCCGGTCTGTTTGAAGAAACGTTGAATCTCCGGGTTCACATCGCTCGAATAATCAAAAGCCACAAAAAATCCTTTGTCGCATTCCTCGCGCATCATCATGGCTTCAAAGGAATCAATGTCAGGGCGGCCCACCTTGTCCTTTTGTTTCACTTGAATTGGATACCAGCGTTCTTTCAGGGCAAGTTCGCCTTCCTGTTTCTTGCGCGGCGTGGCGGCGGAACTCACGGGATAAATGCGGCCATCTACGCCCATGTCGCCGACCTGCACTTTGTTCGGAATGCCGCCGAGGGCGATGACGGCCCAATTCTCAAATTCAAACGGCGGAATGGCGCGCAATTTTTCTTCCGTCCACGGCAGGTCGCGGACGATGAAGCCGCGTCCGGCTTTCCAGAGCGGTTCGCTTTCCGGCAGGCCGCAAACGTCGCGCAGACGTTTGGCCATGACGCGGCAGGCGGTAGGCGAAATATCAGTGCCAATCCATTGGCGTTTCAAATTCTGCGCCGCGACGAGCGCCGTGCCGCAACCGCAAAAGGCATCAAGCACAATGTCGTTTTCATTGCTGCTGGTTCTGACAATGCGATCAAGCAAAGCAAGCGGCTTCTGCGTCGGATAGCCAAGGCGTTCTTTTGCCTGCGAGTTAATTGGCGGAATGTCTGTCCAAACTGTGTCAATCGGGCGGCCTTCTTGTTCGTCGAGATACCGCTTCAATCTTGGCACTGCGCCGGGACTCGGCTGAACAACAATTCCAGCTTCATAGGCTTCTTGCATCCGCTCTTTTGTCCAACGCCAAACTTTCGTGTGGCCTAAAAATTCGTAGGTGAGATTTGGCCGATTAGGATTTGGATTCAGCAAATTGTCCAATTGATAAAGTCGCCCGTCTGGATCACGGTGCGAATACTTACCAGCGGTTTTTTCGTCGAGATTGTCTGGGTCGTAAGGATTGTAAGGCCGGTTGAAAGTTATTTCACCGCCGCCGCTGTAGAGGAAAATTGAATCATGGTTATTTGGAAAGCCAGTGAAGGCTAAACCTTTTGCCAACGTGCGGTGCCAGATGATTTCACATTGAAAATTATTTTCCCCGAAAATCTGGTCGAGCATGATCTTGACGTAGTGGCTGGCGTGCCAGTCGCAGTGGTAATAAAAGCTGCCGGTCTTTTTGAGGACGCGGGCCAGTTGCACGCAGCGCGGCCTCATGTAGTCAATGTAGGCGCGGGTGGATTCGTGGCGGTCTTCAAAGGCGCGCTTCTCCTTGGTCTCGCCCCAGAAGACCTCGTAGTTGCGGTTGGAGTTGAAGGGCGGGTCTATGTAAATCAAATCCACGCAGGCGTCGGGCAGCTTGGCGAGCTGTTCCAGATTGTCGCCGCAATAAATGACACGGGTGTCGAGGAGGGAACTTGGCTTTGCGGTTTTTTTGTCCGCCCTCACCCCGGCCCTCTCCCTCGGGGAGAGGGTGATTTCTTTATCGGCAACTTTGTGGCTTGGCGTCTTGGTGGTTAATTTCGCGTCTGCTTTCTTTGCCATGCGGCGATTGTGCTACGGGAATTTGTCAGCGTCAATTGTGCTTTGACTGGCGGCGGGAATTGGACAAAATCCCGCGCATGAAATCCCTGACCGCATTGCTCGTCATCGCACTTTCCACTGTTTCCGTTTTTGCCGCCGACGATTACACGAACGGCCCGGATTCCCGGCCGCAGCCCGGCGTGCCCAAGGGCACGGTGCTGAAATTTACGCTGAAAGATTCAAAAATCTTTCCCGGCACGCGGCATGATTGCTGGGTTTATGTCCCGGCGGAATACACGCCGGACAAACCCGCGTGCGTGTTTGTCTGCCAGGACGGCATCCGCTTCAACGCGCCGACCGTCTTCGACAATCTCATCTACAAAAAGGAAATGCCCGTGACCATCGGCGTCTTCGTCATGCCGGGCATCGTCCACGCCGCCGACACCAACGCCGCGCTCGACCGCTTCAATCGCAGTTACGAATACGACGGCCTCGGCGACAATTACGCGCGCTTCCTGCTGGAGGAAGTTTTGCCGCACGTGGAGCAAATGACTTTGCCCGACGGTCGCGCGATTCATTTGTCGCACGACGGCAACGACCGTTGCATCGCCGGCGCGAGCAGCGGCGGGATTTGCGCGTTCACCGTCGCGTGGGAGCGGCCCAATGATTTTCGCCGCGTGTTCAGCGCCATCGGGACGTTTGTGGATTTGCGCGGCGGCGACGTTTATCCGTCGCTTGTCCGCAAGGTTGAGCCGAAACCCATCCGCGTCTTTTTGCAGGACGGCTCGAACGACCACAACAAATACGGCGGCGACTGGTGGATGGCCAACCAGACGCTGGAGCGCGCGCTGACCTTCGCCGGCTACGACGTGAACCACGCGTGGGGCGACGGCGGCCACACGCACAAGCAGGGCGACGCCATTTTCCCCGACGTGATGCGCTGGCTCTGGCGCGACTGGCCGGCGCCCATCAAGGCTGGCTGGTCGCAGAATGACACGCTCACGAACATTTTGATTCCCGGCGAAGACTGGCAGGTTGTTGCCGACAACCTTGGCGGCTCCGATGGCCCGGCGGTGGACGCCAATGGCGAAATGTTTTTCTCCGAACCGCGCTCGAACCGGATTTGGAAAATCACCGCGGACGACAAACTTGAATTGTTCGCGACCAATGCCATTGGCGTTTCCGGCGAGGCGTTCGGGCCGGATGGAAAACTTTATACCAGTTCGATGAAATCAAAGCAGCTGTTCGCCTATGATACGGACGGCAACGCTACTTTGATTGCGGACGACGTGAACGGCAACGATCTCGCGGTCGCGCACAACGGAAACATTTACGTCACCGACCCGCCGGCGAGCACGAACATTTTGCCGAGCAAAGTCTGGCTCATCAAACCGGACGGAGATAAATCCGTCGTGGACACCGGCCTGAAATATGCCAATGGCCTGACGCTCTCGCCCGACCAGTCGCTGCTTTACATCGGCGACTACCGGTCGCACTGGGTTTATAGCTACGTCATCCAGCCGGACGGAACCCTGGCCGATAAGCAGGCGTATGACTGGCTGCAAACGCGCAACGTGGACGACGACAGCGGCGCGGACGGAATGCGCGTGGACCGCGACGGACGGCTTTACGTCGCCACGCGCTTCGGGATTCAGGTTTGCGACCAGGCCGGCCGCGTGCAGTGCATTTTGCCGACGCCCAACGGAAAGATTGCCAACCTGACTTTCGGCGGCGAAAAATTCGACACGCTCTACGCCACCTGCGGCGACAAGCTTTTCAAGCGCAAGCTGAACGTGACCGGCGCGAACGGCTGGGATGCGCCGAACAAACCCGCCCCGCCGAAATTGTGATGTCCGGCAGGCGAATTTACCGAATGCAAATTCGTAAGGCTTGCGTCCCGGAATGAAATTTTGCAAATTGCCGCCATGAAATCCACTCTTCGTCGGACGCTGGTTGCGCTTTGCGCCATGGCCAGTTTTTTAACCATCGGCAATTTTGCTTCCGCGCAGGACTCGCCCGTCAGTGACGCGGGCGCGGAAATCCGCACGCCACCCGCGCCGCCCACGCCGCGCATCAACGGCCCGGACATTTTCGGCGTCCGTCCGGGGCATCCGTTTCTCTATCACATTCCCGCGACGGGCAACCGGCCGATGACCTTTTCCGTGGATAATCTGCCGGATGGTTTGCAGGTGGACGCCGCGACGGGCAACATCACCGGTTCGCTGACCAAAACAGGTGATTACATCGTCACGTTCCACGCGAAGAACGCGCTGGGCGAGGACAGCAAAAAATTCAAAATCGTCGTGGGCGAAACGATTGACCTGACACCGGCGATGGGTTGGAACAGTTGGAATCATTACGCGGGCCGCATTACCCAGGCGATTGTCCTCGAAAATGCGAAGGCGATGGCGGATTCCGGCCTCATCAATTATGGCTGGACTTACGTCAACATTGACGACACCTGGCAGGGTGAGCGCGGCGGGCCGTTTCACGCGCTGCAAGGCAACGAAAAATTTCCAGACATCGGAGAGTTGTGCAAACAGATTCACGCGCTGGGTTTGAAATTCGGGATTTATTCGACGCCGTGGGTGCAATCATATGCCGGTTATCCCGGCGGCAGTTCGGAAAATCCCGAGGGCACCTGGACGAAAGCGACGGGGCCGAAAAAGCCGAACCGGAACATCCTGCCGTGGGCGATCGGCCAATATCATTTCTACACCAACGACGCCGACCAATGGGCGGCGTGGGGTGTGGATTATTTGAAATACGACTGGAACCCGATTGAGCTTCTCGAAACGCAGGCGATGTATGACGCGCTGCGCAACAGCGGACGCGACATCGTGTTCAGCCTGTCGAACAACATGAACATCACCAACGGGCCGACGATTGGAAAAATCGCGAACAGTTGGCGCACGACCGGCGACATCAAGGCGAACTGGGCTTCGATGAGTTCGCACGGTTTCGGGCAGGACAAGTGGCGGAAATATTCCTCGCCGGGGCATTGGAACGATCCTGACATGTTGGAAATCGCCACGGCGGAAAGAAACCAGCCCGGCCTCACGCCGAATGAAGAATACACGCACATGACGTTGTGGTGCCTGTTGGATGCGCCGCTGCTGCTCGCGAACGATTTGAGCCACATGGACGCGTTCACGCTGAATCTCCTCGAAAACAACGAAGTGTTGGCGGTGAGCCAGGATTCGCTCGGCGACCAGGCGGTTCAAGTCGCCGGCGGCGACGGCTGGAAGGTCTATGCCAAAAATCTCGAAGACGGTTCAAAAGCCGTCGGCCTGTTCAACACCGGCACCAGCGGCACCATCACCGTGACCGTGAAATGGAGCGATTTGAAAATTTCCGGCGAACAAAACGTGCGCGACCTGTGGCGGCAGAAGGATTTGGGCAAGTTCAATAACGAATTTTCGATGAAGGTCGAGCCGCACAGCGCGGAACTGGTGAAAATTTCACCTGATTCGCCTTAATTTGCAACCTTTCCCGCCTTTAAGCGTCAAATGAAAGAAGCACAAATTTGTTTTCCCAAAGGAAGACGAATGGGTGCGGGTTTTATTTTTGTCAAATGCGCATGAAAAAACTTTTTCTCCTGGGCGGCGTTGTCGCTGCGGTCTTGTCCACTCAATCCCTTTTCGCGGCGGATTCGCTTTATGTCTCGCCGACCGGCGACGACGCCAATCCCGGAACGCAAGCGAAACCGATTCGCACGCTGCAGCACGCCCGCGATTTGGTGCGCGACATGGATCAAAACATGAGCGGCGACATCACGGTCTGGCTGGCCGGCGGAACCTACCGGCTGACCGAGCCGCTGACGCTGGACGCAAGGGATTCCGGCACCCGCAATCACAACGTGATTTATTCCGCGATGCCCGGCCAGCGGCCCGTCATCAGCGGCGGCGTGCAAATTACCGGCTGGAAACTGGTGGACGCCGGAAAAAATCTCTGGTCGGCGCCCGCGCCCGCCGTTCTCGAAAATACGCGGCAGCTTTATGTCAACGGCGTTCGCGCCTACCGCACACAAGGCCGTCTGCCGGTCAAACTGACCGAGACAAAAACGGGCTACATCGCCAGTTCGCCCGTCATGGCAGGCTGGCGGAATCCCAGCGACATTGAATTTGTTTATACCGGCGGCAATGCGTTTTGGTCGGAACGGTCGTGGGGACTTGGCGCGTGGACGGAACCGCGCTGTCCGGTCGCCAGCATCGAGGGCACGACCATCACGATGGCGGAGCCGTGCTGGGACAATTCGACCAAGCGCGTGATGCTGCCGGCCAGTTCCGGTTTCAGGCGCACGGCCAATCTCGTCGGCCCGGCGAGCATCGGCCGGCAGCCGGAATATGTCGAGAACGCCTACGAACTTTTGGGCACGCCCGGCCAGTGGTATTTTGACCGCCCGGCAAAAGTGATTTATTACGTCCCGCGTCCGGGCGAAAATTTGGCGACGGCGGATGTTGAAGTGCCAGTGTTGCAAAAGCTGGTTTCGGGCGAAGGAGCTGAAGGCGCGCCGATTCATAATATCATTTTCAAAGGGCTGCAATTTTCCTACGCGACGTGGTTGTTTCCCAGCAGCAACGAAGGTTTTTCGGAAATTCAGGCGAACTACATGGTTACCGGCACGAATGGTTACGCCACGCAGGGCCTTGGCGATTTGGTTCCGGACGGGCAAAAGCCATTTGGCGACTGGACCAAGACGCCGGGCAATGTTTCGTTCAGCTACGACCACGGGATCCTGTTTCTGGGAGACAATTTCGTTCACCTCGGCGGCGCGGGGCTGGAACTCGGCGATGGCTCGCAATCGGACATGGTTGAAGGCTGCGTGTTCACGGATATTTCCGCCAACGGCCTTGAACTGGGCGGCGTGGATTTGCCCGAGGCCAATGCCGAGCAGGCGACGCGCGATAATCAAATTCTCAACAACCATATTTACAACGTCGCGGCGGAATACCACGGCGGCATCGGCATTGACGTCGGCTACGCGCAAAACACCTTGATTGCGCACAATCAGCTTGACCACCTGCCTTACTCGGCGATTTCGATGGGCTGGGGCGGCTGGCCGGACAAAATCCGGCGCGCCGGCGTCGCCAATAATTCACACGATAATCAGGTTGAGGACAATTTGATTTTTGACCACATGCAATTGCTCGCGGACGGCGGCGGAATTTACACGCAAGGGCTGACCGGCCCGTCGCTGGCCGACGGCGAAAAACTCATCGGCAATGTGATTTACAACCAGCTCGGCAGCGGCCACGGCATTTACACGGACAACGGCTGCAACAATGTCACCGCCAAAAACAATGTCATCTTTCACACGGACCACGACAATTGGGGCAGCCGCCATCGTAATTACTACGACGACAACGACGGCAAGACGTTCGATTATTTCGATTTCGAGGACAATTACTGGCAGCAGGGCGACGAGGACAGCTCGAGCGAAAATGTCACGCTGAAAAACAACCATCTCATCAGCGAGTTGGATCAGGCTCCGCAGAAAATTCTCCAGAACGCCGGATTGAAGCCCGCGTTCAAGAACATTTTGAACGAACCATTTGGAAGTCCAAGCGCGCCCGAACCGCCGAAGCGCGTCGCGGCGTTTGCCGGAAATGGATTCGCCCTGGTCTCATGGAATCCGCCGGTGTTCATGGGAACTTACCCGGGAATTGTTGATAGTTTGCCGTCGTTTTACACGGTTACTTCATCCGCAGGTGACAAGACAACCATTTCCATGGCGGAATTCAACGAGAAAGGCTATGTAAAAATTTCCGGTCTCACCAACGGCCAGAGTTACACCTTCACCGTGACCGCCGACAACGGCATCAACATGAGCTCTCCGTCGTTGCCGTCGGAACCGGTCATACCCACTGCCAAATCAATCACAACACCGGCCGCGCCATCAACCGCGGAGGTGTCCGCAAGCGATGACGGCATCGCGAGCGTTCATTTCGGCGCGCCCGACGATGACGGCGGCAGCCCCATCATCGCTTATGCTGTCACCGTCAATCCCGGCGGTCGCAAAGTCATGTTTACCGGGCGGAAAGTTTTGGTGCTTAGTGGCAAACACGTGACCTTTGATGTGGTGGATGACCTGGAGAAGGGAAAAACCTACACGTTCGACGTGGCGGCGGTGAACTTGGCCGGCGAAGGCGCGGCAAAGACGGTAAAAGTCTCGGTGCCGGCGGCCGAATAAAACTCGTGATGCAGAATACATTTTGACTCGGGCAGATTTGCCGTGAAATTTTTTTCCGCCATCCTTGCCTGTTCGGTCTTCGCCGCCGTTGCGGCCCGCGCGGATGACGGTTTGCTCGACGTCAATTATCGCGCGCTCGTCACGCGGGGCGATTTGGACTACACGAACCCCGCGACGCGCAGCGAGGAGGGAATGCCCGTCGGCAACGGGCGCATGGGCAGCCTGGTCTGGACGACGCCGTCCGCGTTGAAATTTCAAATCAACCGCTGCGACGTGTTTGCGGAAGACAGTTACACCGTCAGTTTTCCGCAGGCCGACAGCGATTATGCCGCCGGTTGCGGTTACGTGGACATAAATTTGGTACAGGCGGGCAACGACGTTTTTGCCGGCAAGGATTTTCACCAGCATCTTTCGCTTTACGACGCGTTGATGACGGCCGCGGGCAGGGGCGTGTCGGCGCGCGTGCTGGCGTGGCCGCAACGCGACGTACTGGCCGTGCAAATTGACGACCGGCGGTGGCATCCCGAACCCATCAACGTGGATTTGCGGATGCTGCGTTACGCCGTCCAGCGCGTGACCGGGATGAATTACGAACTGGCGACGAACCATTCCGACGTGGTCCAGACCGCCGAGCAGACCGCCACTTCCAAGCTGGACATTCGCAACGGGCGCATTTTGCTGATCCAGCAATTCCGCGAAAACGAATTTTACGATTCGTCCGCCGTCGGCATCAGCGTCGTCGGGCGCCGGTCGAAGGCGCGGTATTTGAACGAAACCACCGTTGAACTTTCCGTTGCGCCGGGCCGGGGAAAATTCACAATTCTGATTTCCAGCGCGGCAAGTTTTGACACGAATAAAGATGTCGGCGCGCAGGCCGTCGCTGAATTGCAGGCCGCCGAGATGAAGGGTTTCCAAGGGCTGGAAACCGAAACCGCCGACTGGTGGCACAATTTCTGGAGCAAGGGATTTGTTTACATGCACAGCGACAGCAACACGGCAACGCCAAATCCCGCCAATCCCACCGTCAAGCTCGGCCAGGCCGATTTCGTCGAGGCCAATTACACCTATTTCATGTATCTCATGGGCGCGAGTTCGCGCGGCGATTATCCGCCGCGCTTCGGCGGAATGCTCTGGCGCACGACCGGCGATTTGAGCCGCTGGGGTTCGCAATACTGGTGGGCCAACGAGAGCGCCTATTACAGCAATCTGATGCCGGCGAACCGTCTTGATTTGATGGACCCGCTGTTCTCGCTTTACAGCGGGATGTTCGATGCCTGCGCGCTCGCCGCCCGGCAGCAGTGGGGTTCACAGGGAATTTGGATTCCGGAAGTCACCTTCTTCAACGGGCCGGAAAAATTGCCGGACAACATCGCGGCGGAATTGCAGGACTTGATGCTGTGCCGCAAACCTTATTCGGAACGTTCCACCAATTTTCAGTGGTGGATTGAAACCAAGAACCGCCACAACGCCCGCTACAATTTCGAGGGTGACGGCTATTGGGACCACGGCCATCTCGTCGTGCCGACGAAGGGCGGGAGGCGCGCGCCCGACGAAAGCGGCACGCCGGCGGACATTTTCGGCCATTGCACGCACATTCTCGCCGACGGCGCGAAAATCGCCAATCTCTACTGGCAGCGCTATCAATTTACGATGGACACGAACTGGCTCCGTGACCGGGCCTATCCGATGATCAAGGGTGCGGCGGAATTTTACCGCAACTTTCCGAATTTTGGAAAGGAGGCGGACGGCAAATATCACATCCACCACGTCAATAATGGCGAAGGCAACTGGAACTCCTCCGACACGCCCAACGAAATCAACGCAATGCGCATGATTTTCCCGCTGGCAATTCGCGCCTCGAAAATTCTGGGCGTGGACGCCGGCTTGCGTCCGAAGTGGCAGGACATCGCCGATAATCTCGCGCCGCCGCTGCCCGTCAAAATGCGCCGCCGCTCCTTCGACGACACCAACGCGCCGGCGGGCAGCCGGACGAATCGCTTCAGCGGCTATGGCTCGTTCGTTTACGGCGGGCCGGGGGAAATCGAACCCATCGGGCCGCAGCCGGAATTGAAGCGCCGGTTTCTCGGTTTTGACCGCCTCGCCGATTTTATTGATCCGGAAGGCGGCGGCGGCGCGCAGATTTTTCGCAACCGCCTCCGGCTGCGCGAAGGTCCCGGCGCGATTGACGCCGAGCATCTCGCCGGGCTGGCGATGGGAATTCACGACACGATGCTTTCCAGCAATTTGGACCTGCCGGACGGCGAGCCGCTCTTGAAAATCATCAACGATTGGCCGAAGGATTGGGACACGGCCTTCACGCTCCGGGCGCGCGGCGCGTTCCTCGTCAGTTCCGCGCAAATCAATGGAAAAATTCCGTTTGTGCAGATTCAATCACTGGCCGGCAGCGATTGCAATTTGCAGAATCCGTGGGGCGAAACCACGGTCACGCTTTATCGCAACGGCCGGCAGGCCGGGGACATTTCGGGAACGCTGCTGAAATTCCCGACCGCCAAAAATGAAACCATTGTGGTGGCGCCGAAAGGCTCAAAACCGTCGCGCATCAGGATTTTATGACGACTCATTTGTAAATTAACTCTTTACCGTGACCGGAAAAGAGCGGTAAATTCGAAGGCAGCCCCGCTGATGTTCAACACACAACCGGTGGCTCATGGAGATTGTTCCGTTACGACAGAAAGTTTCGATATGAAATGCAACATAATTCAAACTACGCTCCTCCCGCTGTGCGTCGCCGTCCTTGTTCTCGTGCCGGCCACGCTTCCGGCTCAAATCGAAGCCGTGCCCGCGCCCGAAATCCGCACGCCGCCCGCGCCGCCCACGCCGCGCATCAACGGCCCGGACATTTTCGGCGTCCGCCCCGGCCATCCGTTTCTCTATCACATTCCCGCGACCGGTGACCGGCCGATGACCTTTTCCGTGGACCACCTGCCGCGGGGCTTGACGGTGGATCCCGCCACGGGCGACATCACCGGCGTGTTGGATAAGGAATGGTTCGGCCTGAAGCACACCTTTACCGTCACGCTGCACGCGAAAAACGCGCTGGGCGAGGACAGCAAGAAATTCAAAATCGTTGTCGGTGAAACCATTGCGCTGACGCCGCCGATGGGCTGGAACAGTTGGAACGCCTATCACGCGATCGTGACCGGCGAGGATGTCATGCACGCCGCGCGTGCGATGGTGTCCAGCGGCTTGATCAATTATGGCTGGACTTACATCAACATTGACGATTCCTGGCAGGGCGAACGCGGCGGAAAATTCGACGGCATCCAGCCCAACGACAAGTTTCCCGACATGCCGGAAATGTGCGACGCCATTCACGGGATGGGCCTGAAGGTCGGCATTTATTCCACGCCGTGGGAGACTTCCTATGCCGGCTACGTGGGCGGCAGTTCGGACGAAACCAACGGCGCGTGGACCCATGTGCGCAGCACTTTGGGCAAGTTCTCTTATGCCGACAACGACGCGGAGCAATGGGCGGCCTGGGGCGTTGATTATTTGAAATACGACTGGAACCCGACAAGAACCCGGCCCAAGCCGGAAACGCCCGAACAATTTCACCAGGACTCCGCCACCATGTATAATGCGTTGCGCAAGTCGGGACGCGACGTCGTTTTCAGCTACTCCAACAGCATGCCCTTCAGCGACATCGCCGATCAGTCGCAAATTTACAACTGCTGGCGCACCACTGGTGACATCGGCGACAACTGGCCGAGCATGGCGAGCCACGCCTTTTACATGCCTTTTCGCCGGGGAGAAACCGAGCCGTCCGGCCCGCCCAGCGACAAATGGGTCCCCTTTGCCCGGCCCGGTCATTGGAACGATCCCGACATGATGGTGCTGGGCGTGGTCAATTTTGGCGGCAAACAGCATCCGACCCGGCTCACGCCCGACGAACAATATCTGCACGTGACGGCGTGGTGCATGGCCTCCTCGCCCCTGTTGCTGGGCTGCGACATGGACAAACTCGACGCCTTCACGCTCAACCTCGTCGAGAACGCCGAGGTGCTGGCCGTGGATCAGGACGCGCTCGGCAAACAGGCGACGCTCGCCAGCAACAATGACAACCGGCTGCTGGTCTATGTTAAAGACCTCGAAGACGGTTCGAAGGCCGTGGCGCTTTACAATTTGGGCGGGCAGCCGGCGACGGTGACCGCCAAATGGTCCGACCTGAAAATTTCCGGCAAACATGCCGTTCGCGATTTGTGGCGGCAGAAAAATCTGGGCGAATTCGACAATGAATTTTCCATGACCGTCGCCCCGCACGGCGCGGAGCTGGTGAAAATCCAATAACTTCGGCGGCATGAAATCGTTCGCACTGATTACGGCGATAGGTTTCGTCGCGATTGCGAATCTTTCAGCGGCTGAAACCAACAGCGCGCCCGCGTCCGAGCCGCCGCCGGTAAAGTATGGCGCGCACGAATTCCGTCCCGGAGCGCTCTGGCTCGACAACCACGGCGTTCCCATCAATGCCCACGGCGGCGGGATGTTGTATCACGACGGCACATATTATTGGTTTGGCGAACACAAGGTTGCGGGTTCTGCCGGGAACAAGGCGCAAGTCGGTGTGCATGTTTATTCCTCCACGAATCTTTACAGTTGGAAAGACGAAGGCATCGCGCTGGCCGTGTCTGATGATCCGAAGAGCGAAATTACCAGGGGCTGCGTCATCGAACGTCCCAAGGTGATTTTCAACGAGAAGACCGGAAAATTCGTGATGTGGTTCCATCTGGAATTGAAAGGGCAGGGGTATCACGCGGCCCGGAGCGGGGTGGCGATTGCCGATGAAGCGACCGGGCCTTACCGCTATTTGTATTCCCTGCGCCCAAACGCCGGAGTGTGGCCGGAAAATGCGCCGAAGGATTTATGCAAGCCGCTGACAAAAGCTGAACAAGACTCGCTCGCGCAACTCAAATTACCGGGCGGCGCGGTGAAAGGACAATTATTTCCCACAAACCTGTTGTTCCGCCGTGATTTTGCGACCGGCCAGATGACGCGCGACATGACACTGTTCGAGGACGACGACGGGAAGGCTTATCAAATTTATTCGTCGGAAGACAACGGAACGATTCAAATCTCCCGGCTCACCGATGATTATCTCAAGCCGGCAGGTCGTTACATTCGGATTTTGCCCGGCCAGTTCAACGAAGCGCCGGCCATGTTCAAGCACGACGGAAAATATTTTCTCATCACCTCGGGAACGAGCGGCTGGGCGCCGAACGCCGCCCGGCTGGCAACGGCGGATTCCATTTTCGGAACCTGGACGCCGCTCGGTAATCCGTGTCGCGGAACGGAACAACAGATGAAAACCACGTTCGAGTCGCAAGCCACTTTTGTTCTGCCGGTGGCCGGTAAAAAAGACGCCTATATTTTCATGGCCGACCGCTGGCGGCCAAAAAATGCGATTGACGGCCGCTACATCTGGCTGCCGGTTCAGTGGCACGGCGGCGTTCCCTATCTGCAATGGCAGGACAATTGGAACCTCGGATTTTTCGACAAATCAAATTAGCCGTTTCCGCCCGCCTGCTTGAAAACAAAAAAGTCCGCGTGAATCTGTGAAATCTGCGGTCAAACATGCTTTGCGAACAAGGTGTTCTGCCGACCGGACTACGACCTCCTCAATTGCGATTAACCATTGCTCAAGTTGCTGTTGGAATTGCCGGCGATGCCTTGAAAAGGACAGCAGTGATACGATCCCACGTTCTTGCTCTGGGAAACCGTTTCTACTTGACGCCGGGCAGAACATCTGCTTTAGTGCCACGCGTTACTACAATCGGCGCAGGTTGCAACGGCGCTGAAACAGAAAACAAGGAACCCAATGCGAATCCGACGGAACGTCGGTTTGACCGCAGCCATGCCCGCCCTCGCGCGCAGCCCGGCACGCACACCTTTTGCCACTTGAAAGCGCGCCCCAAAAATTCCGTCCTGCTGCCCGTGCTCCTGGCCGGGCTGGGCTTGGTGCTGGCCGGCATTGACCGGCCGGCGGCGGCGGTGCTGTATAATGTATATGACCTCGGCGGCCTCGCTGGCGACAGCAACACGCTGGCTCTGGCCGTCAATAATTCCGGGCAGATCGTCGGCTATTCACAGGTCGGCGCGGCGAAGGATTACGTTCCGATTTTCTGGACGAATTATTTGAGCGCCGGCTTTGAACTTTCGCAGACGGGTGCGACCTACGAGGCCGACGCCCTCAACAACTCCGGCCAGATTGTCGGCGGCGACACCGGCCAGAGCGGTCTCGCCACTTTCTGGACCAACAGTGCTAGTCAGGAGTTTTATCTGGACTTGACCGGCGGGACGCGCAGCCAGGCAGAAGCCATCAATTCCTCCGGCCAGATTGTCGGCCGATACACCTCGCTCGCCACCGCCAGCGATTTGCCTGCATTCTGGACCAACAACGGCAGTCTTCTGCAGACGCTGGATTATTTGGGCGACGCGAACGGCACCGGCATTGCCCACGCCATCAATGACGCCGGCCAGATCGTGGGCGAGACCGGCCCGGACAAGAACCACCACGCGACGTATTGGACCAACAGCAGCAGTCTGGCCGTGGATCTCGGCACGTTGGGTGGCAGCAACAGCGCGGCTTTCAGTATCAATACCGTCGGCGAGATCGTGGGCGAGGCTTACGATGCCAGTGATCTGTATCGGGCGGCGTTCTGGACCAACGGCGTCAGTCCGCCGGTTCAACTGCCGTCGCTCGGCATCGGCACAAATTTGGCGGTCTGCATCAATAATCTCGGCCAGATTGTCGGCGTGTCGGCCACCACCAGCAACCCGCTCAACTTGGCGGCGGTTTATTGGGCCGACCACAACAGCGAGCCGGTGGACTTGAACACGCTGATCCCGACGAACAGCGGCTGGATTTTGCTCGGTGCCTCCGGCATCAACGATTCCGGAGAAATTGTCGGCTTCGGCGTCATCACCAACAACGGATTAGTGCAGCAAGCGCATGCCTTTGCGCTTATCCCGGTGACCAATGCGGATTTGAGTTTGAGCGCCAGTGCCGCGCCCGAGCCGGTCGGCGTGGGCAGCAATCTCGTTTACTCCCTCACCATCACTAACGCCGGACCGGACGCGGCGACCGGGGTGGTGGTCAGCAACCAAATTCCCGCCGATGTCACCTTTGTCTCGGCCACCGGCGGGGCCACGCCATCGGGCGGCGTTCTGCTGTTGAACCTTGGCTCGCTCGCTGAAGGCGCAACCAATTTGGTTCAGATTGCCGTGCAGCCGACTGTTGCAGGCCAACTCACGAATCTATTTCAAGTCTTCGCCAACGAATTCGATCCCATGCTGATGAATAATTCCGCCACCGTCGTCAGCGCGGTCACGAATGCGCCGGCGGGCGTTCCCTTCGCCGTGACCATCACATTTCCGACGCCCGGCGAGGTGCTGACCAATCAGCAGTTTTTTTCCGTCATGGGCACCGTTCCGTCCAGCAACGGCGTCGCGGCGGTATCCAACGTTTGGGTGCAAGTGAACAATGACGGCTGGTTTTATGCCTCCCAGCAGTATTCAGGAGATCTGACCAACTGGATTTCTTATTCATTTGGATATTTGGTTCCCGGCACCAACACGGTCCAGGCCTATGCGGTGGATACCGCCGGCAATGTGTCCGCCACCAACACTGTGACGTTTGTTTATGTGCCCACGGCCGGCACACAGTTCGCCGGTCGCGCGCCGGGCACACCGGCGTCGGGCTTTAGCAATCCGGGCGGATCAGTTGTAGCCATCAATTTGGGCGGCGGCATTGGGGTGCAGCCGATCACCACCATTTTCGAGACGCCGCCCATCACGGCCTTGGCGGGGGATGTGGTGTTTTTGAAAAACGCGAACAACGGCGACAACCCCACGAACTGGGCGGCGGTGTTGCGCTTTGTGAATCCGGCCGATCCCACCGGGACCAACGGTCTGCTCGCGACGGAATATGAGACCTATTTCCAGACCAATGCCGCGCCGGATTATTTTGCGGGCTTTGTCTTGTTGCCCAATGCCATTTTCGTCCCGATCACACAAACCAACGCGGATGGGAGCATCGCCGGCGTAGCTGTGGATTTTGGTCCGGTTGGCGACATTTTGGGCGGTCAGGAAGCCATTTTAGATTACACCGCCGCCATTCAACCGGGTGCGGATTTGAGTTTGAGCGCCAGCGCCGCGCCGGAGCCGGTGGGCGTGGGCAGCAACCTGGTCTATTCCATCACCGTCAGCAATGCCGGCCCGTCAACGGCGACTGGAGTGGTGGTGAGCAATCAACTGCCCGCCGGTGTGAATTTTGTCTCCGCGACTGGCGGTGCGACGCCTTCGGACGGCGTTCTGCTGATGAACCTCGGTTCACTTGCTGTCGGCGAAACCAATTTGGTTCAGATTGCCGTGCAGCCGACCGTTGCAGGCCAACTCACGAATCTATTTCAAGTCTTCGCCAATGAATTTGATCCAAACGTGACGAACAATTCCGCCACCGTGGTCAGCGTGGTCACGAATGTGGCGGTGGTGACTGCGGCCATCCCCGGCACGGGTATCAATTGGACGAATCCGGGGGGTGCAGTCATTGATACAGCGACCTTTGTATCCGGTGGCAAACCGCTACCCATACAAGTATCAAACAGCGGAATATATCCGGCGAGCACCTGTCAAGCGGGCGATTTGGTGATGCTCTTTACTAACAGTGCGTCCACCGCTCCCACCAACTGGGCGGTGGTGGTGCGGTTCTTTAATCCCGCCGACCCGACGGGAACCGAGCGACTGGCGGCTACCGAATCGCAGGCCTTTTTTGCCACCAATTATGGCGGCGGCGGTTTTAACGGGTTTCAGTTGTTCCCGGTTGTCTCCTATGTCCCGGTCGGCTATATCGGAACAGACCCAAATGGGTTTACGATCTTTACCACCACTTACACCCAATTTGGTCCCGCAGCCGGCATTTTGGCCGGCCAAACGGAAATTGCCACGGTAATCGGCACGTCTTTTTTGAGTTTGGTTAACATCACTTCCCCGACGAATGGGCAGGTGGTCAGCAACGCCGCGCTCACCGTCACGGGCACGGCCACTCACTATTTCTATACGAATGACTTGACGAATGTCATGGTGCAATTGAGCGGTGGCGGCTGGATCAGCGCGACGTCGGTCAATGGCTGGACGAACTGGTCGGCCAACGTGACCCTGGCACCCGGCAGCAACACCGTGTCGGCCTATGCGGTGGATGCTTACGGCAGTTTCTCACCGACGAACTCAGTGACGTTTGATTATAAAACCAACGCGCCCGTGTCGGCGGATTTAAGTTTGAGCGCCAGCGCTGTGCCGGAGCCGGTGGGCGTGGGCAGCAACTTGGTTTATTCGCTCACGGTCAGCAATGCCGGACCGGCGACGGCCACCGGCGTGGTGGTGAGCAACCAGATTCCCGCCGGCGTCAATTTTATCTCGGCCACGGGCGGGGCCACGCCCACCAACGGCGTCCTGCTCCTGAACCTCGGCTCGCTGGACACCGGCTCCAATGTCACGGCTCAGATTGTGGTGCAACCCACGTCCGCCGGCCTGCTCACCAATTTATTCCAGGTGTTCGCCAATGAATATGATCCCGTGTTGACGAACAATTCGGCCACGGTGGTTACCATGATTACCGGCGGCGCTACTATTGACTTCACCAGCGAAAGCACCCGGACAATTGACACCAACCTCACCACGACCGTGAACCAGCAAACAACCAATTATTCGACTGAGTTGATTGCCGTGATGCCCAACGGAACCGTCGTTTATAGCAATGCTTTCGCCATTCCCTTCTCGCCCGGCGCATTGCAGGCAGCCATCACCACCGCCGCCACGAACCTGACCAACGCCGGAGCCAGTGCCTACACCGGTCCGTCGGAGACGGTTTTCACCCAAACCTTGGCGGGCACTTCCTCGGTCGTAGTGACGAATCCTATTGGAACCAATTTGATCATCACCGTGACCACCTACATCGGCCCGACCAATATTTTTGTGGGCAATAACCAAACGAATTCCTTCACCCTGCTCCCCGGCCAGGAGGACATTGACACCTTGGTTACCTCCGTTGTGACCAACTTGGTGACGACGACGAGCACGAACACCTATCTCGCCTCGTCGGTTTATGTGATGACCGGGATCGTGGCGCAGGTGGACGTGGCATTGAGCCTCATGGCCGCGCCGAACCCGGTGGCCGTAGGCTCGCCGCTCACCTATTCGCTGATGGTCACCAACAACAGCAGCACGGCGGCCACCGGCGTGGTCGTGACCAACACCCTGCCGCCGGACGTCACCTTGTTCTCGCTGCTGCCCAGCGAAGGGTCGGCAAGCAACCACGCGGGCGTGGTGACTTACAACGTGGGCAGCCTGCCCAACGGCATCGCCGACACGCTCGCCATTGTGGTCATCCCGGACGCCGCCGGCCTGCTCACCAACGTCGCCGTCGCGTCCAGCGCGCAAACGGATTCGCAGCCGACAAATAACTATGTGACGAATGTCACGACTGCCGTCACCGTGCCGATTACCAACCTCGTGCTGACGGTGCTTTCCGCGCCGGTCCTGAACCCGCAAACCGGTTTGTTCGAACAGCAAATTGAAGTCTCGAACGGCGGCCCCTCGACACCGTCGTCGGTGTTGGTGCTGGTTTCCGGGCTGGCGGCCAACGCGAGGTTGTATAATGCCACGGGCATCACCAACGGTTTGCCGTTCGTTCAAAGCGCCTTGCCGCTGGGCATCGGCTCCAATGTGGTTTTTGTGCTGGAGTTTTACGTTCCAACCCGCGTGGCGCCGACGGGCCTGACCTACCTCGTGGAAGCCGGGCCGCCGTTTGTCCCGCCGGTGGTCAACGGCACCATATTGAACATCAGCCGGACGATTGTGCTTTCCAATGGCAGCGTGCTGGTGGAGTTCAGCGCCATTCCGGGCCAGGTTTATGCCATCCAATATAGCAGCGACATGGTGACATGGCAGACGGCGGTGCCGGTCATCACCGCCCCGGCCAATCGTGTCCAGTGGATTGACGCCGGCCCGCCCCAGACGGACAGCAGCCCGGCGCAACAACCCAGCCGGTTTTATCGCGTCGTCCTGCTGCCCGCCCATTGAAACACAACCGACATCACCATGCGCCTTTTTCAAAATCCAGCGGGAGCCAAAGTGACTAGGCTCAAATTGAAACGAAATCAGGGCCGGCTCGCGTCGGCTGCTGCCGTAATGAAGAAATCTTGGATTGCCCTCGCGCTGGCCCTGACGGCGAGCCTGTCTGCCCCGAAGCTGCACGCCCAAATCACCACTCCGGATAATCCGGATCCAAATTGGATTAGTTTCGGCCCGCAATTGGGTTTCAATATCAAGGCTCGGTTCAACCATGTGGGCAATGTGAATCCCATGTCGCCGGGCCCCGCCACCGGCGGTGACGTGGACCGGACCTACGACGACGGCTTCGTTCACGTGGACAGTTCCGGCGACGCGGGCGGCCAGACTTGGAATTGGGGATACCAAAACGATTCGCAGGTGCAGGGCAACACGCTGGTGATGCACAGCGTGTCCACTGCGGACGGCTCGTTGGGCAAGAATGCCGATCTGCCTGATGGATTTGATCTGGCGTTCGGACGCCGCCTCGGCACCGTGCGGGGCATAAAGTGGGGAGCGCAGGCGGCCTTTGACTTCACTCATATTTCGATTTGGGATGACGATCCGTTCAGCGGCTCGGCCACGTTGATCAGTGATGCCTTCTCGCTGGGCGGAACCACGCCGCCGCAAGCGCCGTATTCCGGCAGCTTCAATGGCCCCGGCCCGTTGCTGGGGGACACGCCGACGCGGACCACCGCCTCGGAAACGGTGGCGGTCACGGGCGAACGAAAGCTCGACGCGCAGGTTTATGCATTGCGCTTGGGTCCTTACTTTGAGTTTCCGTTGGGAGAAAGATGTTTGGGCCGGTTGGGTGGCGGGCTGGCCCTGGCGGTGGCCGACACCCGGTATTCATTCAACGAAACCATCTCCTACGGCGGCGGCAAGGTGGTCAACAACACCGCTTCAGGCTCGGGCGCGGAGTTCAATGCCGGCGGTTATCTGGAAGGCAAATTGTCATTCGACGTCACCTCCTGCACAAGTTTCTTTGCGGGGGCGCAGTATGAATATCTCGGCACTTTTTCGTGCAACGCCGGCGGCGAACAGGCACAGTTGAAAATGGGCAACACGGTTTATGTCCTGTTTGGCCTGCAGATGAGTTTTTGACCGGCTTTCAATGGTTGTAAATGCGGCCATAACGATAAAATTGCGCGTGGGAAATTGCGGGTTTTGAGCCAGAGACACGGCTTGGTTTTTGGACTGCATGACATGACACCGCTTTTTCCTGATGCGGCCTGCCGCCTCGGAATAAAGCGCAGACCTGTCCGCGCCCGCCAAATAAAACGCTGGACACGATTCGCAAACGGGCATAAACCAACGGACAAGCATGCAATCCGATACCACAAAAAAGACCTGCAAGATGTGCTGCATGGAGATTCCAAAAGAAGCCCGGAAATGTCCATATTGCCACCAGTTCCAGAATCGTTTGGCTATGTTCATGTATCATCCGGCTTTTATGGTCCTCATTATAATGATTCCCTTTGCCATCATGATGAGTATTGCCATCTCCATGCTGGATAGGGGACAGAGCTATGAGAAATACAAAGACCAGATTGTGGTCACCAACAGCCGGATTGTTTTTGGAGAAAGAAAATCAGGCCCGGTGGTTGATGTCATCGGAACGATCAAGAATCTGAGTTCCGTCCCCTGGACTGAACCTTATTTCCACGTTGATTTCTTCGATTCAACCGGCAGGCACACCGACGCGGGCGCAATCGAAAATTTTGAGTATTATTTGCCGGCCAATGAAACAGCTTCCTTCAAACTTTCCTTCACGAGGGATTTTCCAGAAACAAATTATGTAAAAGCCGTCGTTCGCGTATTTGGGGCAAAAGACGCCAGATCAGAATTTTGATCCAGCACACAAATCTTCAAAATAGCGGCAAATGTTTCTCCCTCGGAGGAGAGAGTCGGGGTGAGCACGGTTGTTCAACTCATTTTGTTCTTCACTCGCCTGACCTTTATCCTCTCCCCCGAGAAGAGATGCACAGATGCCGGCAAAAAACGCTGGACACGATTCACAAACGGGCATAAACCAGCGGGCGATTTTGAATCCGGAACATCACACCCCGCGCGAGACGGCGCACAAACTGGCGCGCCGCGCGTTGTTCGGCTTTCTCATCACCTTCGTCCTCTCGCGCATCTGCGTGTTTCTCATCATGTCCGATGAGATGCCGAACCTGTATTTCTTCGTGGGCAAGACCCATGTGCATCATCTGAACTACGGCATTTTTCTGCTGGCGGCGGTGTGCGGTTACAGCGTGTTCCGGCGGCCGGTGGGGCGTCCGGCGGAGATCACCGCGCTGGTCTATGGGCTGGCGATGGGGTTGACCTTCGACGAATTCGGGATGTGGCTGCACCTGGGCGGCAGTTACTGGCAACGGGCGAGCATTGACGCGGTGATTGTCGTGGCGGCCCTGTTCGCGCTGGTGGCGTTTGGGCGGACGGTGAAAAAGTTTGAAGCCCGGCACTTCTGGGCGTTCATCATTCTGCTGGTGCTGATGATTGGCTTCGGCTATGTCCTGCATCTGGCGGGCAACCGCATCGGCAATGAAATGGGGCCGACCTTGGAAAGGCTGGAAGCGGCGTCATCACCGTGAAATGAAACGCACCGCAAGCAGACTTGCGTGCATATTCACGACCAGCCTGTATTCAGACTATCCACAGGCTGATTTGATTGCTTACTGGAAGAAAAGATGGCTAAACCGGCGAAAACAAAATCCTGATGTTCAGAAACGTGTGCTACACTTTAGCGTCGGCGAATTTACAATTGAATAGTTAAATCAAATGAATTCAAATGAAGCTCGAAATATTATCGTTCAACTCAATGCCAGTTAAAAGAAGCTAGCTTCCCGTGGTTTGCGGTGTCACCGGTCACTTCAAAACTAGCCAGCCGAGGTCGAATCAAAACCGGCCACTCTGAGATGAGGAATTCATATCATTTCCAGTCTGCCAATCAAGTGTTATCGGCGGTGAAATGCGCGCCGGCAGCGGATGGGTCTTTAATTCCAGAAGGAATTGCTTCGCACTCAAGCACGTTGGGGAGCTTTTTGATTTTGTGCCGGAAAAAGCAAAACGAGAAAAATCAACGGGGCAACAATATGCGCGAGATAAACCAACAAAAAATGGCGGACGTTTTCGAGCCAGGGCGCCCATGCCCATGTGACCACGGAAGGATGATGACCGTTAAGGACAAAACTTTCACGGGCAAATTCCGTTTGAGTCAAAGAAAGCAGCAGAGCCAAAATCACCACCAAAAATGCCAAATGAAAACGATTTTTGAGAAACCACATCAGTTTCATGGATTGAGCAAGCCAGCCTCTGGCCAATGCGATTCCAACGATCAGCACCACCGCATTCGTCGGCCAGAAACCGCTTTTTATGTAAAGTTCATGCAGACCGGGAAACAAATAATACAGCGCGATACCTGCTGCAAAAGTGAGTATCTGCGTCAATTCCCAAAACACGATAATTCCGAGGGCCATCCAAAAAATTCGTTCGCGCCAGGCTTTGGCCGGATCAGCCTTGACGAATTCCTCGCCGAGTTGTTGCGGCTGGCCCACGCGTTTGCACGCAAGCCAGAACGATTCCTCGTCGTTCAAGCCGCGTTGCTGGAACCCGGCGATGGCATCGCGCAAATGTGTTTCCAGTTCACGCCGGTCATCGGCTGCGAACGTGGCCAATTCCGAGCGCCAGTTTTCAATGGCAGTGTTCAGGCTAAAACAGGTTTGATTTTCCATAACTGTTTAAACAATTTTGTGAGTCTTGCGGTTTCGTTTCAGTGTCAGCAGCAGAACCAAAACCATCACCGTCGGCCAGATGGCATTCCCAAGCCAGGACAACCACAGGCGGAGGTTGTATCCGGCGTTAAACATATCGTTAGCTGGCAGAAATATATTGTTAGCCGGCAGATGCCGGCCCCGGAAAAACGCCGTTAAAACCGTAGCGGTCAAAATGGCGAACAGCCCGCCCGCGCATTTCCATGCCGCAATGTTTTCAAAATGATTTGGATTCGGAACGCGTCCACGTCGAATCATTATGACTGCTCCAATAAGCACAAACAGAGGGATCAGGTAAAACAATTGTGTCCAGACCAGCCAGGTCGCAAGCAAATCCTTCCAAGTCATGAAAATATAACTTCCCACCAAACTAATCGTCATCCAAAACACCCGCTCACGCCAGACCGCAGTTGGATTGGCTTTTACAAATTCCTCGCCGAGTTGTCGCAACTGACCGATTCTTTCGCGCGCGAGCCAGAACGATTCCTCGTCGTTCAAGCCGCGTTGCTGGAATCCGGCGATGGCATCGCGCAGGTGCGTTTCCAGTTCGCGCCGGTCTTCGGACGCAAGGTTTAGT
>DATJRH010000048.1:0-45310 GCA_035504945.1 Candidatus Aquilonibacter sp.
TAAAATTTTCCCGAAGCTGCGCCCGGCCCGGCGGGCAGGCCGGTCGCAATCGGTTTGGCCTTTTTGATTTCCTGCAAATCGAACACCGGCGCGAGCAATTGGTCTAGCTGGTCTGCCGGGTTGCGCAGCACGGCGGTTTCCGCGTCAATCAGCTTTTCCTTCACCATGTCCATCGAGAACTTCAGCGCGGCCATCGCGGTGCGCTTGCCGTTGCGCGTCTGGAGCATGAACAGCTTGCCTTCCTGAATCGTGAACTCGATGTCCTGCACGTCCTTGAAATGCTTTTCCAAAATGGCGCGGACTTTCAGAAGCTCCGCATAGGATTCCGGCATTTTTTTCTTCAAATCCAAAACCGGTTCCGGCGTGCGCACGCCGGCGACGACGTCTTCGCCTTGCGCGTTGATAAGAAATTCGCCGTAAAACTCGTTTGTGCCGTTCGCCGGGTTGCGCGTGAACGCGACGCCGGAGCCGGATTTGTCGCCGGTATTGCCGAAAACCATCGCCTGGACGTTCACCGCCGTGCCCCAGTCGGTCGGGATGTTGTATTTGCGGCGATAAACAATCGCGCGGTCGTTCATCCACGAGCCGAACACCGCGCCTGCCGCGCCACGAAGCTGCTCCCACGGATCATTCGGAAAATTTTTCCCGGTGCGCTCGTGGACCAGCGCCTTGAAACGCCTCACCAATTCCCGCTGGTCATTGGCCGTGAGCTTCGAGTCCTCGATGTCACTATGATATTTCTCGTGCTTGAACGAATGGATGACCGTTTCGAACGGCTCATGGTCTTCGCCCTCGCGTTTTTGCACGCCCATCACCACGTCGCCAAACATCTGGATGAAACGGCGGTAGCAATCCCACGCGAACCGCGGATTTTTCGTGGCGTTTTCCAGCGCCACGACCGTTTCGTCGTTGAGGCCGAGGTTCAAAATTGTGTCCATCATGCCCGGCATCGAATCGCGCGCGCCCGAGCGGACGGCGACGAGCAGCGGCATGGCATTCTTGGCGCCGAACTTCGTGCCCATGATTTTCTCGACGTGTGCGATGCCAGCCCCGATTTGCGCCTGAAGTTCCTTCGGATAGGTTTTCTTGTTCGCGTAAAAATAGGTGCAGACTTCCGTTGTAATGGTGAAACCCGGAGGCACCGGCAGGCCGATGCGGGACATTTCAGCGAGGTTCGCGCCCTTGCCGCCGAGCAGCGGCTTCATGGAACCGTCGCCGTCAGCCTTTTTGTTTCCAAACAGATATACGTATTTTTTTGATTTTGATGCTTTTGCCATAAATTAAATCGTCGGGATTTTACCGGTGAAACCGAGCCGCGAATCCTAGCAGAGCAAAATGAAGTGTCAACGGACGAGTCGCAACAGTTGCGTGACAAGATGAAAATAATATCATATCATTGCATCAAGATGCGTTGATATTTAATTTGCATAAGCGAAAACTTTCCGTTATTTTTGGGGCGGTTAACTTGAATTCAGCCAATGCCGGACAAAATCGAACATCTGCAACGTCGATTGCGCGAGCGCATCGTCATCCTCGACGGCGCGATGGGCACGATGATCCAGCAACGCAAGCTGGATGAGGCGGCGTTTCGCGGCGCGCGCTTTGCGGACTGGCGCGGCAAGGAACTCAAGGGGCTGAACGATCTCCTGAACGTCACGCAGCCGCAAATCATCGAGGACATTCATCTCCAGTATCTCGAAGCCGGCGCGGACATCATTGAAACAAACACATTTAATTCGCAAAGCATTTCGCTCGCGGATTACGGAATGGAATCGCTGGCTTACGAATTATCAAAAGCTGGCGCGGAATGTGCGCGGCACGCGGTTGAACAATTTAAAAAAACGCAATCGGGAAGAATTTGCTTTGTCGCCGGCGCAATCGGTCCGACAACAAAAACGTCTTCGATTTCGACGGACGTGAACAATCCCGGCGCGCGCGGCTGCACTTACGACGAATTGGTCGCGGCGTATTCGGAACAAATCAACGGCCTGCTCGACGGTGGTGCGGATTTGCTTTTGGTCGAAACCATTTTTGACACGCTCAACGCGCGTGCCGCATTTTTTGCGATTCAGAAAATATTTGAAGAACGCGGCATCGTTCCCCTGCCCTACGGCGCAAAAACTGAAAGCAGAAAAAACGTTGTTCCAATTTTGGCGAGTGTCACTTTCATTCAAGCTGGCAGCAATCGCGGCGTGACCGGCCAAACGGTTGAAGCATTTTGGAATTCAATTTCCAACGTGCCGTTGCTGTCCGTCGGAATGAATTGCGCACTCGGCCCAAAAGAATTGCGTCCGCTCATTGAAGAGCTTTCCGGCATCGCGCCGATTTACGCCAGCGCGCATCCAAACGCCGGCTTGCCGAATCCGCTGCTACCGACCGGATTTCCTGAAACACCAGAAACGTTCGCGCCGCAATTGCGTGAATGGGCGCAATGCGGCTGGCTTAACATCGTCGGCGGCTGTTGCGGCACGACGCCCGCACATATCAAAGCGGTTGCCGAAGCGGTGAAAGATTTGCCGCCACGCAAAATTCCGGCCGTCGAGCCGTATTTGCGTTTGAGCGGGCTGGACGCGCTAACGGTTCGACCAGATTCCAATTTCCTGAACATCGGCGAACGCACAAACGTCGCCGGTTCGCCGAAATTCGCGCAGCTTATCAAGGCCGGTGATTACGAAGCCGCGCTCGCCGTCGCGCGGCAGCAGGTCGAAAACGGCGCGCAGGTGATTGACGTTTGCATGGACGAAGGAATGATTGATGGTGCCGCCGCGATGACAAAATTTCTGAATCTCATCGCCAGCGAGCCGGACATTTGCAAAGTGCCGGTGATGGTGGATTCCTCGAAATGGGAAGTCATCGAAGCCGGACTGAAATGTCTTCAAGGCAAAGGCATCGTGAATTCCATTTCGCTCAAGGAAGGCGAGGGAAAATTTCTGAAGCAGGCGAAGCTGGTTCGCCGTTACGGCGCGGCGGTGGTCGTGATGGCATTTGACGAACGCGGCCAGGCCGATTCGTTCGAGCGGCGAATTGAAGTTTGCAAGCGCGCTTACGATTTGCTCGTTCAAAAGGTCGGCTTTCCGCGGCAGGACATCATTTTCGATCCGAACGTCTTGACCGTCGGCACCGGAATGGAAGAACACGCGAATTACGCCGTGGATTTCATTCGCGCGACGAAATGGATCAAGGGAAATCTGCCGCTCGCCAAAGTCAGCGGCGGCATCAGCAATGTTTCATTTTCGTTTCGCGGCAACAACGCCGTGCGCGAGGCGATGCACAGCGCGTTTCTCTTTCACGCGATTCGCGCCGGTCTCGACATGGGCATCGTCAATGCCGGCCAACTCGCGGTTTATGACGAAGTGCCGAAGGATTCGCTCGCATTGGTCGAGGACGTTTTGCTCAACCGCCGGCCGGACGCGACCGAACGCCTCATCAAATTTGCCGAGTCGGTGAAACAAAAAGGCAAAGCTGAAATTGTCGAGGACGAATGGCGCAAGGGCACGGTCGAGGAACGACTTTCACACGCACTGGTGAAGGGCATCGTGGATTTCATCGAGGCCGACACCGAGGATGCGTGTAAAAAATACGGCAAGCCGCTGCTGGTCATCGAAGGGCCGCTCATGGACGGCATGAACGTTGTCGGCGATTTGTTCGGCGCGGGCAAAATGTTTTTGCCGCAGGTCGTCAAATCGGCGCGCGTGATGAAAAAGGCCGTCGCGTATTTGCAGCCGTTTCTGGAAGCGGAAAAATCTTCCGGCGCGGCGAGGACGCAGGGAAAAATTCTTTTGGCCACGGTCAAAGGCGACGTCCACGACATCGGCAAGAACATCGTCGGCGTCGTGCTGCGCTGCAACAATTACGAAATCATTGACCTCGGCGTCATGGTTCCGTGTGAAAAGATTTTGCAGACGGCGATTGACGAGAAGGTGGACATCGTCGGCTTGAGCGGACTGATCACGCCTTCGCTGGATGAAATGGTCCACGTTGCGCGGGAAATGGACCGCAAGGGCTTGAAACTGCCGCTGCTCATCGGCGGCGCGACGACCAGCAAGGCGCACACGGCGGTCAAAATCGCGCCCGGCTACGGCGAGCCGGTGATCCACGTCCTCGACGCGAGCCGCGCCGTGCCGATTGCGGGCAGTTTGATCAGCGCGCAAAACAAGCCGGCTTTCACGCGGCAAATTCGCGACGAATATGAACGCGTCCGGGCGCAACACGCCGGCCAGCAGGCGAAATTGATTTCCATTGCAGAAGCCCGCGCCAACGCGCCGAAATTGAAATTCGACGATTTGCCAAAACCTGAATTTGTCGGCACGAGAACAATCGAGCCGTCGTTGGAAGAATTGATTGGTTTTATTGACTGGTCGCCGTTTTTTCACACCTGGGAATTGCGCGGGGTTTATCCGAAAATTTTACAGCACGAAAAACACGGCGAGGAGGCGCGAAAACTTTTTGCCGACGCGCAAAAGCTCTTGGGAAAAATCTCCGCCGAGAAATTGCTCCAGCCGCGTGGTGTTTACGGTTTCTTTCCAGCAAATCGTATTCGTGATGATATTTACGTTTTTCGAGATGAAGGACGCAATCCAGACAGCTCTCCCGCAATTTTTCATTTTTTGCGGCAGCAGATTGCAAAAAATGACGGCACACCAAATTGGTGTCTGGCAGATTTTGTTGCACCATGGAAAAGTTTCAGGAACGATGTGCCGCCGTCCCTTCTGGATTATTTGGGAGCATTCGCAGTGACTTCTGGGCACGGATTAAAGGAACTCGTCGAGAAATTCAAAACCGACCACGACGATTACAATGCGATTATGGCTGAAGCGCTCGCGGACCGATTGGCTGAAGCCTTCGCAGAATTTTTGCACAAGCGCATCCGCGAGGAATGGGGCTTCGGCAAAAGAGAAAATTTTTCGCCGGAAGATTTGATTCAGGAAAAATACCGGGGCATCCGGCCAGCGGCGGGTTATCCGGCTTGTCCCGATCACACGGAAAAGGGAATTCTCTGGAAGCTCCTCGACGTTGAGAAGAACACGGGCATCCACTTGACTGAAAGTTTTGCGATGTGGCCCGGCAGCTCGGTGAGCGGACTTTATTTCGCGCATCCGGAGTCAAAGTATTTCGCCGTTGGCAAACTCGGTCGCGATCAGATTCTCGATTATCATTTGCGCAAGGGCATGACATTGCAGGAAGTGGAAAAATGGCTGGGCCCGTGGCTGAATTACGAACCGGAGAAAACCGCCGCCCCGGCCGGCTGCGCCTGCGGGCAGGCGCATTGACGCGAACAGGACTTGTTTTTCGCCCGTCACAGCTTAGATTGAACGCATGAAGAACGACGTCGTGCCGGTGCAGATTCGCGGGATTCTTCCCGCGAACAGCGGTTGTGCGCTGTTTGTCGGCAATGACGAAAAGGTTTTTGTCATTCAGGTCGAGCCACAAATGGGCATGGTTATCGGCATGTTCATGCAGCAGACGCCGAAGGAACGCCCGCTTACGCACGATCTCATCAACCGGATTTTTCAGGGCTTCGGCATCGCCGTCGAGCGCGTCGTCATCACCGATTTAAAAAATTCCACCTATTTCGCACGGCTGATTTTGCAACAGCAAAACGAAGTTGCCCGGAAAATTGTCGAGGTGGACGCGCGCCCAAGCGATTGCCTGGCCATCGCCGCCGCGCAGAAGAAACCGATTTTTGTCGCCGCGCCGCTTTTTGAGCAGGTCGAGGACATGAGCGAAGTCCTCAACAAAATCAACGAGACCGGCAGCGAAGCCGAATAAAATGCCCGCCGTAAAATCAGCTTCCGTGCTTTCTTTCATTTGTGGCGATGATGAATTCGCCGTCAAAAAACGCGCCAAGGAAATTTTTCAGCAGTGGAGTGAAGAACTTGGCGGCATGAACCACGAGATCATTGACGCCGCGGTTTCCAACAGCGGCGAGGTGCTCGCTGCCGTTTCCAAACTCCGCGAAGCTCTGCAAACGTTGCCGTTTTTCGGTTCGGGCAAGGTTGTCTGGTTGCGCGATTGCAATTTTCTTGGCGACGAACGCGCGGCTTCGGCGCAGGCCGTCACGGAAACCATGGCCGAACTGGCGGACGAACTGAAAAGTTTCAAGTGGGAAAATGTCCGCCTGCTTATCAGCGCGGGCAAGGTGGACAAGCGCAAAACTTTTTTCAAAACGCTCGACAAAATCGGCAAGGTGGAAAATTTCGAAGCGCTCTCGGCGGATGACCGGGACTGGGCGGAACGCGCGGAGATGGCGGCGCGAGCCGCCGTCCGCGAGCGCAAAAAGGAAATCTCCGAAGAAGCCTTGTCGGAACTGGTCAACCGCGTCGGCCCGAACGCGCGGCAGTTGGAAAATGAAATTGAAAAGCTTTCCGTTTTCATCGGCAGCCAAAAAAAGATCGAGTTTGCCGACGTGGCGGCGATTTGCTCGCGCAACAAGACGGCGCGGGCGTATGCACTGGGTGACGCACTGGGCGATCGTGATTTGCCGTGTCTGCTGAAACGGCTGGACGAGGAATTGTGGGAAACAAAATTCGACAAGGACAAGTCGGAAATCGGTTTGCTTTACGGTTTGATTTCAAAAGTGCGCGCGATGCTGCTGCTGAAAGAAATGCTCGGCGAAGGCTGGCTCAAGCCGACGAACGATTACAGCCATTTCAAATCGCAACTGGAACGCGCGCCGAAGGACCAATTTCCGGCGGACAAAAGATTTAATCCGCTGGCATTTAATCCTTATGTGCTTTACAAAGCGCTGCCACAGGTCAAAAAATACACTCGGAACGAATTGATTCGCGCCATGGATTTGCTGCTGCGCTGCAACCGGCGGCTGGTTTCCAGCGGACTGGAAGAAACGCTTGTGTTGCAACAAGCTCTGGCGCAGATTGTCGTGCCGCAAACAAGTGCGGCCTGAAATTTTTGTAACAAGATGTCAACTCCGTCGGCTAAATTATCTGTGCTGGTCTGCAAGGATTTTGCCTGCGTCAAAATCGCTGGCCGGGCTAATTTCACATTCAGTCCTGATTTCAAAACGCTGCTGGAAGAACTAATCCAGAAGGGTTACGGCCATTTCATCGTGGATTTGTCGGAATGCGTGCTGATGGACAGCACGTTTCTTGGCGTCCTCGCCGGGTTCGGCCTGAAATTGAACTCGAACGGCGCGCCTGACAAAGGCGGCATTGAATTGCTGAATCCGAACGCACGTGTCACGGAATTGCTCGAAAACCTCGGCGCGCTACGGCTCTTCAAAATCTCGACGGGCGTTCTGGCGCTGCCGGCGGACGTGGAAACCAGCACGCCCACCCCGGTCAACCCGTCGCACGAACAAGTCACACGCACCTGTTTGGAGGCGCACCGGACACTCATGGCCGTCAGTCCGGAAAATGCAGCGCGCTTCAAAGATGTTGCCGCGTTTCTGGCGGAAGATTTGAAGAACCTCGAAAAGGCGTCGTAAAAAACTTCAGGCCGGCGCGGGCGCGGGCGTGCCGAGGCCGGGCAATTTTGGCGGGACGGGCTTCACCGGAGTTTCCGGCAAGGGCGTTCCGGCGGGCGCGCCGAGCAGCGGACCGGCTTGAGATGCCGCCGACGGTGGCGGAGTGAACTTTCCCGTGCGAAGAATCTCCTCGACCTGCGAGCCGTCGAGCGTTTCGTGTTCAAGCAGCGCGTTGGCGATGATTTCGAGTTTGTCGCGATTGGCTTCAATGAGTGCCTTAGCGGTTTTATAGGCCTCGTCAATGATACGTTTGACTTCTGCGTCAATTTCCTCCGCCGTTTGTTCGCTGTAATCTTTCGTGCGCATCATGTCACGCCCTAGGAAAACGTATTCCGGGCTGTCGCCGTAAAGGACGTTGCCGAGCTTCTCACTCATGCCCCAGTGCATGACCATCGCCTTGGCCAGTTGCGTGGCCTGCGAAATGTCCATCGCCGCGCCGCTGGAAATGTCGTCGGTGATATATTCTTCGGCGATGCGACCGGCCATGGTCATGATGATTGTGTCCACCGCCTGTTTGCGCCTCATGTTCAGCATGTCCTCCTTCGGCAGGGACATCGTGACACCGAGCGCCCGCCCGCGCGGGATGATCGTGACCTTGTGCAACGGATGCGTGTACTTGAGCAAAACATTGACGAGCGCGTGGCCGGCCTCGTGCCAGGCCGTCGCGCGTTTCTCCTCGTCGCTCATCGCCATGCTGCGGCGTTCGCGGCCCCAGCGCACCTTGTCGCGCGCCTCCTCCAATTCGGGCATGCCGACCGCTTTCTTGTTTAGTCGCGCCGCCAGCAACGCCGCTTCGTTCAACAAATTTGCCAGCTCCGCGCCGGAATAGCCCGGCGTGCCGCGCGCGATGATGGACAAATCCACGCCCGGCTCCAGTTTCACATTTTTCGCGTGGACTTTCAAAATGCCCTCGCGACCGCGCACGTCCGGCAAATTCACGACGACCTGCCGATCGAACCGTCCCGGACGCATCAACGCCGGGTCGAGCACGTCATGGCGGTTGGTCGCGGCGATGATAATGATGCCTTCCTGCGTGTCGAAGCCGTCCATTTCCACGAGCAACGCGTTCAACGTCTGCTCACGCTCGTCGTTGCCGCCGCCGAGGCCGTGGCCGCGCTGACGGCCGACTGCGTCAATTTCATCAATGAAAATCAAACAAGGCGTGTTGCGGCGCGCCTGTTCGAACATGTCGCGCACGCGGCTCGCGCCGACGCCGACGAACATCTCCACGAAATCCGAACCGCTGATGCTGAAAAATGAGGCATCCGCCTCGCCGGCGATGGCCTTGGCTAAAAGTGTTTTACCTGTGCCCGGCGGCCCAATCATCAAAACGCCCTTGGGAATTCGCCCGCCGAGTTTTTGAAATTTTTTCGGGTCCTTCAAAAATTCGACCAGTTCCGAAACTTCTTCAATCGCCTCGTCAATGCCCGCGACATCTTTAAACGTTGTCTTGTTGCGCTCTTTGGCAAGCAGCCGCGCCTTGCTCCGGCCAAAGCTCAACGCGCCCTTGCCCGCCATTTTCAGCGGCCGCATGAACAAAAACCAGAACAGCAGCGCGATGCCGACGAAAAACAAAAGCTGGTAGCCGATTTCTGAAAGCATCGGGTTCGGCACGTTGATGTCAATTTTGTCCGACGGCAACAGTTTGTCTTCCATTGACGGCGTCAACACCGCGTTCGACACGATAAACGGCACTTCGATTTTTTTTCCATCCGTGTCAGTTTCGTAATATTTTCCCGCGATGCTGTTCGGGCTGCCCGCCGATTGATTGTATGTGATCGTCGCGTTGACAATTTGGTTGGAGTTAAACTTCTGCAAAAAGGCGGCTTCGGACAGCGGCGTGCCGGCGGGCGCCGTCATGTGATTTTTCACCACCATCAACGCCACGATGCCGCCAATGATGACAATCCACCACACCCAGGCGAACGGCGGAACGTTGAACCCGCCCGGCGGCTTTTTCTGCCCGCGGTCGTTTTTTTTGTTGTCGTCTTCGTTAAACATTTCAAACATTTTACCAACCGAGTTTGAGGCCGCAAACTAACATGACGTTGCCGCTTTCGCAAACATTCAATTCCGCTATAATCTACACCATGCGAATCGGTTCGCTCAAACTCGAATCCAATTTATTTTTATCGCCACTGGCCGGTTACACCAACCTGCCCTTCCGGCTTGCCGTGCGCGAACTCGGTGGCGCCGGCCTTTGCACCACCGATTTGGTGAACGCGCGCTCGCTGCTTGAAAAAAATCCCAAGGCATTCAAGCTCATCGAAACGCGGCCTGCCGATTCGCCGTTGTCCGTGCAACTTTTCGGCAGTGTGCCCGGAGAAATGCGCGACGCGGCGCAATTTCTCGAATCGCTCGGCGTCGCTTCCATTGACATCAACATGGGTTGCCCCGTCCGCAAAGTCTGCAACGTCGGCGGCGGCTCGGCGATGATGACCGAACTGGACAAAACCGCCGCGCTCGTTCGCGGGATGGTCAACGCCGTGAAAATTCCCGTCACCGCCAAAATGCGGCTCGGTTGGGACGACGATAATTTGACTGCACCTGATTTAGCCCGTGCGCTTGAAGCCGCCGGCGCCGCCGCGATTTTCGTTCATGGACGGACACGCGAGCAGGGATTTGGCGGAACGGTCAATCTCGCTGGCATTCGCAAAGTCGTCGAAGCCTTGAAGACCATTCCCGTCATTGGCAATGGCGACATCATCACGCCGCCGGCCGCCAAAAAAATGCTCGACGAAACCGCCTGCACGGGCGTGAGCATCGGGCGCGGTGCATTTTATGACCCGTGGATTTTCAAACGAACGCTGCATTTTTTGGCGAGCGGCGAGCTTTTACCCGAACCGGTTTTTGCCGAGCGCGTGCGCGTGATGTGCCGGCATCTGGATTTGATGATTGAAGTTTTTGGCGAGGAACTCGGCTGCCGGATGTTCCGCAAAGTCGCGCCGTGGTATGCCAAGCGCTTCGGCCCGTGCCACGAATTCAACAAGCGCGTCGTGCGGATTTCCGCGCGCGCGGAATTTCACGACGTTCTGGAGAATTACATCCGCTGGCGGCAACAATTTTTGGACGACAACGGCGAATTGCTTCCGCGTTTTCAACAACCGCCGATGGTCGCGTCCTTCATGCGCGAACCGGCTTCAACTCAACGCGAACAAATTCCCGTGCCGAAAGGGCCGGTGGAAGTTTGGTAAAATGTTAAATGCAATTTTTCTCGACAAAATATGACTCCGGCAAACAATAGTTTTGTATGCCACGAATTGGACAATGTTATCAATGGTCAGAACTTCCAGGAAAAGGTCATGGCTACGTTCGATTTGAAAACGGTCGTGTTGTTTGCGCAAACTTGAAGCCAGAATTGAACCTAGACGCGCCGAAAATTATTTTAGTCGGCCAAGGTCCATTACGCGAAAAATGGGCAGAAATACTTTGCGAACAAGATTGCAGCATTTCGTTTGAAGTGTATCTCAAGAAAAGCGTGAACAACTGGAAATACGAAGGAGATTTTGTTGTAGAAAACTGGAGTGAGACCAAAGAAGAAATTCAAAAACATGAGGCAAGGACCAAACGCCACGACGTTTTTCGGGTAATCAAATTGAGAAGGAAATAGATTTATGAAATGGTTGCTAAAAAACTGGTGGGGTAGACTGTATTTGCTTTCTCAAGTTCTTTGTCTGATAGCTACCATTTTCCTGATTGTGAGCTTTGTTGTTAAGAGCCATCAAGACGAACAAGATTCAATCAAGGGCATACTTGGTGCTGATTCTTATGCTAGGGAAATGGGATATTGGGGAGAAGCTCCGCCGGCGCCTTCTAAAATTGACAATCAAATAAATGAGGTCAAAAACAGATACAGCAAGAAGAGAGAAACAATGTCCATTTTCTATTTGCTGTGCAATCTAACCATTCCTGCAATTTGGGGTATCGGTTTATTTGTTTGCAAAGGTATGCCAGAAAAATCAAAATCCGCGGTAAGTCACTAATTATTTCCCAATGCAAAACTGGCTGAAGATGGAATCGGGCAAATCTTCTGTCGTGTTTTGAGCTTGAAGTCCACCTTCGCTTTTCCATATTTAACGGCGTTGCCAAAACTTAAACGTCAACCAAAGGAGTTTTATGCGAATGTTAATGATCGTCACCGTTCCCCATCAGAAATTCAACGCTGCCGTGAAGGACGGCTCCGCCGGCGCAAAGCTCGGCAAAATTCTGGAGGCCATCAAGCCGGAGTCGGTCCATTTCACGTCACTCTGCGGCAAGCGCACCGCCGTCATGGTGGTGGATTTGCCGGATGCCTCGAAAATTCCGGCGCTGGCCGAGCCGTGGTTCCTGACTTTTGAGGCAGATGTACAGCTTTATCCTTGCATGACGCCGGACGATTTGAAGCACGGCGGTCTCGATGCGCTGGGCAAGAAGTGGAGTTGAACGTTCGCGGCTATTTCCCGATACAAAACCGGCCGAAGATTGAGCCGATGAAATCTTCGCCGCTGTTTTCAATGTCGTGTCAGCGTTTGGGCCGTTTTGGTTCTTCACCAAAAACCCGGTCAATCATTTTTCTGAACTTGCCGTCAATAACTGATTTTTGCGGCGGCGGGGACGGGGAAATTTCCTCCTCCAAATCAAGCACGAACCTTTTCAACCGTTCGCAGCGGGCCTGCGCTTTTTTGATGGCAACTTCCAGATGCCCAACTTCTTCTCTCAACGTCGCCGCGATTTCTTGTTTATTCATAATCAGCATGACAGCAAATTAAACACGTCCGTTCAATAACACCAGCCCGCAATTTATTTCCGATGCAAGGCCGGTTGAAAATTGAACCGGATAAATTTTCTGTCACCTTTGGCGATGATTAGCTTAAATTAGGCGCATTATGAGTTATCAACCAATTGAAAATTATGGAGTTGTGGGCAATGGTAACACTGTTGCTCTCGTGGGGCAGCGCGGCTCGATTGATTTCCTATGTTTCCCGCGCTTCGATTCACCGACCATTTTTGCCGCGCTGCTGGATGACCAAAAGGGCGGCCATTTTCAAATTGCGCCGGTGTCCGAAGAATTCCGCTCCCGACAAATGTATTTGCCGGACACGAACATCTTGTTGACCCGCTTTTTTGCCGCCGACGGCGTGGCGACGCTTTCCGATTTCATGCCGCTGGACGGTTCCGGCCCCAAAAACGTTTTGGTGCGTCGTCTGAAGGTGGTGCGCGGTAAAATCAAATTTCAAATGACCTGCGCGCCGCGGTTTGATTATGGCCGCGCGCCGCACACGGTGGAGCAGCGAAGCGGAGAAGTGATCTTCCGCCGGCAGGAGGCAGGGCACATTGCCCTGCGACTGCATCCGAGTGTGAAGGTGAAAATTCAGAACGGCGACGCAGCGGCGGAATTTCAACTGCGCGCGGGAGACGTCGCCTATTTTATTTTTGGCGAGGTTTTGCCGGACGGCGAACTGCCGTCCATCGAAGGTGATTATGTTTCGCAGGCGTTCAAGGAGACGATGAATTTCTGGCAGCAGTGGACGGGCCGTTCAAAGTATCGCGGCCGCTGGCGCGAAATCGTGAACCGCTCGGCGCTGACGCTGAAACTTTTGTGCTCGCAACAATTTGGCTCGGTTGTCGCCGCGCCAACGTTTGGGCTGCCCGAACACATCGGCGGCGCGCGCAACTGGGATTATCGTTTCACCTGGGTCCGCGACGCATCGTTCACCATGAATGCGTTCATGCGCCTCGGTTACATCGGCGAGGCGACGGCGTTCAACCGGTGGATCGAGGAGCGTTGCCGGCAATTTGATCCCGCCCTGCCATTGCAGGTGGTCTATGGGATTGACGGACGCCGCGACTTGCCGGAAACGGAGTTGAAGCATTTCGAGGGCTACCGCCGGTCGCAACCCGTGCGGATTGGCAACGCGGCCAGCCGGCAATTGCAACTGGACATTTACGGCGAATTGCTCGATTCGATCCTCACCTATAACCAGTGCGGAGGCGAAGTCTCCTACGATTTTTGGCAGAACCTTGTCCGGCTGGTGAACTGGGTTTGCGCCAACTGGCAGCGGCCCGATGAAAGCATCTGGGAAGTCCGCGGCGGCGCGCGGCATTTTCTTTATTCGCAAGTTCTGTGCTGGGTGGCCATTGACCGCGGAATTCAACTGTCGCGCAATTTATCATATCCCGCGCCGCTCGCGGAATGGCACCGCGTGCGCGACGAAATTTACGGCAACATCCACCAGAATTTCTGGGACCCGGCGTTGAAAAGCTTCGTCCAGTTTCAAGGCGCGAAAACGGTGGATTCATCGAGTTTGTTCATGCCGCTGACGCGATTTGTCGCGCCCACGGACCCGCGCTGGCAATCCACGCTGGCCGCGATTGAGCAGTCGCTCGTCGAGGATTCGCTGGTTTATCGGTATCGCGGTGATGGCGCGGCGGACGACGGCCTGACCGGGACGGAGGGCACTTTTTCCATGTGCTCGTTCTGGTATGTCGAATGTCTCACCAAATCCGCCGACTTGAAACAGGCGCGATTCATTTTTGAAAAGGCGCTCGGTTACGCGAATCATCTCGGGCTTTATGCCGAGCAACTTGGCCCAAGCGGCGAGCATTTGGGCAATTATCCACAGGCTTTGAGCCACATCGGACTCATTAACGCCGCCTGGAATTTGAATCAAAAGTTGGATGCGGCGGACGAATATTGATGTTTTATTTCCCGATGCAAAACTGGCTGAAAATCGAGTCGAGCAAATCTTCCGTCGCTGTTTTGCCGACGATTTCGCCGACGGCGTTGGCGGCAATCCGCAAATCCAGCGCGACGAGTTCCAGCGTGGCGTCCTCGAACAATGCGTCACGGGCGCGCAGCGTGGCCGCGCGCGCGCGACCCAGCGCCTCCTGATGCCGCGAGTTGATCATCACTTGCAACATTCCGGCTTCAATTTCTCCGGCCCAAATTAAATTCTTTATCGCGTCTTTCAGCGTTTCAATCCCCTGCCCGCTCAAACAGCAAACGTCCACGGCCGTCGCGGAAATTTTCTCCGGTAAATTTAATTTCACTGGCAAATCTATTTTATTCCGAACAAGAACTTTCTTTTTCCCGGCAAATTCCACGAAATATTTTTTGTCCGCTTCGGTCAACGGTTCGCTGGCGTCGAGAACGTGCAAAATCAATTCCGCCTTGGCTAGTGATTCGCGGCTGCGGCGGATGCCTTCGACTTCAATTTCGTCGCGCGCCTCGCGCAAGCCGGCGGTGTCAATAAATACAACCGGCAGGCCGCGAATGTTCGCCGTTTCCTCAATCGTATCGCGCGTCGTGCCGGGAATGTGTGAAACGATGGCGCGGTCGTGGCCGAGAAGCTGGTTGAGCAGGCTGGATTTGCCCGCGTTCGGGCGGCCGACAATCGCCGCGCGAATGCCGCGTCGCAAGATTTGCCCTTCATTCGCCGTCCGCAGCAATTCGTCCATGAAGGCAAGTCCATTTTCCAAATGTTGCAGCAATTTTTCCTTCGTGTCGGGCGAAATGTCTTCGTCGGGAAAATCAATATGCGCTTCGACGTGCGCGAGTGTGTGCATCAAATCGTCGCGGAGCTGGTTGATGCGCTGCGACAACTTGCCGGCAAGCTTTTCGTTGGCGGCGGCGAGCGCGAGTTCGGTGCGCGAGTGAATCACGTCGGCAACGGCCTCGGCCTGCGCCAGGTCGAGCCGGCCGTTGAGAAAGGCGCGCTTGGTAAATTCACCCGGCTCGGCCAAGTGCGCGCCGCTTTCCAGAATCGCATCCAGCACCAGTTTCGCGGGCAAAATGCCGCCGTGACAGGAAATCTCAACGGTGTCCTCGCGCGTGAACGTGCGCGGCGCGCGCAGGACGGCGAGCAGCACTTCGTCAATGACTTTCCCGGCGCGGACAATTTTTCCGAAATGAATTGTGTGCGTCGGCGCGGCGGATGGTTTTAAGGAATTTTTTCCAATCGGCAGAAAAGTCTTGTCGGCGATTGCAAGCGCCTCCGTGCCGGAAATTCTGATGACAGCGAGTCCGCCTTCGCCGAGCGGAGTGGCAATGGCGGCGATGGTGTCGTCGTGCATAATTAGGAATGTGGAATATCTTGCACCGGCAATTTTGTTATTTCAGCGACTGCATTTGCCAATTCCAACGCGGCTTCTTTTTTGGAACAGGAAAATAATTGGACAGGCTTTGCCACATTTACCGTCAAAGCTGAAACATCACAACGCCATTGCCGTGTAAATACACCTCCACTAAGTTCCCATTTTATTTGAACAGAGCTTATTTTTGAAACTGGCGTGGTCTTTAATTTTACCGGCACACCAAACCAAGTATTGCTTATGAGAATCTTCCCACTTGTGGCCTCAACATGAGATCGTGCAAAGGTAGAAGAAAATCCAATGTAAGCAAAAAAAAAGATCATGCAATAAATCAGCATTAAAATCGGCCAACCCCAAATCGGAGGGGCAGGCGGCCATTTCTGTTCTTCCCACTCCATGCCCAGCCATCCATTTTTCAAATGCAGCCATCCAATATCCACAAAAAAAGCATTGAGGAGCAAAAAGAACGGGAACATAAAAACCAACCCGAATATGAGATCGAAAATTGTTTCAAACAAACCTCTGTGTTCATCAATGATGACAGAATTTTCCGTCTGCCGGAGACGATAACAGTCAATGATTTTTTGCCGATCAAACATGGCGGCAATTTCCGATTTGATTCTCCGCATCCCGCCCTTGCAAAAATAGCCGTGCCTTCTCGTAGCTTTTCTTGTGCAGATAATGCAGCAGCACCGGGTCGGTTTCACGCGGCAATTGTTTCGCCAGTTCGTCAATGCGCGCAAAGAGCGGCAGCAGGTTCGGTTTTGGATTGGCGCCGGGCATTGACTCGATTGCCTTGTCCAATTCAACCAGCGTGGCAAGCAGATTTTCTTCCAGCTTCATTTTCAAAACGGCAGTTTCGCGGCGACGTGGGAGACGAAAGTTTCGAGCGGAATAAAATGTCCGCTCAAATACCAGGCGGTGATGAATCGTTCCAATCCCGTCAGCAGCAGCAGCAGCAGCGAACTCATGAAATAAAGTCCGAATGCATGCGGCGGGTCCGGCAGCATGACGAGCGGCACGCCGTGATAAAGAATTTTGACGGTAAGCATGATGCCGATAATCCAGGTGAGCCACGGATTCACCGACGGAAAAGCATCCAGCAGGCGCAATAAAAAAACAGGGCTTAATCCATAGGCCGCCACCGCGAACGCCTGCGGGTAGGTGTGCCGGCCACGGAACGTTTCGCCCAGCACTTTGATGAGATGCGCCCCGACCACGATCACCGCAAGCGTCAGCAACGTCTGCGCTGCCTCGTAAATCGTCGCTTCGCCGGTGGTAAATCTTTTCATCTGGCCAAAGTTGAATTGCGGCTTGCCCCATTTCACCAGGCCAAAACCCTCGGCCGCAGCCACAATCACCAGTGTTGGCAGCAAATAGAATCCAACAATGAATCCCAAGCTGCGCCGTGCCCGCACTATGCCTTCCCACGCCGCCATCGGCTCAAAAATCAGAAACAATGCTTTAATCATGCGCTGGCAAGTGATACCGATTTGGGAGCGCGCTGACAATCAAATCCGAACGGTCGCGCGCCGGTTGCGTTCCGCTGCCGCCGGTGTAATTTGACAACATGAACTTGGCCGTGCTCAAAAAGGCGTCTTTTGCTGCGCTTGCCGCGCTGATGCTGGCCGGTTGCGCCACGGAGCAAATTGACTGGACGCCGCGCATCGGGCATTACACTTACAGCCAGGCCGTGAAGGACTACGGTCCGCCGGACAAATCCGCCAAGCTTTCCGACGGCTCAACCGTTGCCGAATGGATGACAGATCCCGGCCAAACCGTCGTTTCGCCGGGAGGTCCGTATTGGGTTTCGCCCCGCCCCGGTTTTGGCACGATGGTTACGCCCGGCTACACGGTGACGCGATTTCCCAGCACCTATTTGCAGCTCATCTTCAAACCGGACGGCACACTGGCGGCGGAAAAGGAAATTTCGAAATAAAATCCGCTTTCGCGGGCGTGGCGCGCGTGTTTTACTCGCCGCATGAACGTTGACCTCGGCATCTGGAGCAAGCTGACGAAAATTGTCGTCGGCCTCGTGGTGCTGGCCATTTTGCTGCTGATTGGAATGTGTTATCTGCCGCTCATCCAGGAAAACGACCGGATGCGCGCGGAAATTTACCAATTGAACCAGCAAATTGAGACGGAAACGAACCAGTTAAACCAGATTCAGGCCGAAGTGAACGCCCTGCAAAACGACCCCAAGACCGTCGAACGATTGGCGCGCGAAAAACTCGGTTACGCCAAGCCGGATGAAACGGTGATTCATTTTGAGACGAACGCAACACCCCCTTGATGCACTTAGGATTTGAGATTTTAAAATGCCGCCGACCGAAGCTCAAAGCTAACCATAAATAACTGACTCACACCGTCATGATTTCCTTTTCCTTGTTCGCGACGGAACTGTCAATCTTGGCGATATATTGGTCGGTCAATTTTTGAATTTCCCTTTCCGCGCTTTCAATTTCCTCCTCGCCGACGCCGCCGGAGGTTTTCGCTTTTTTCAGAAGCTCCAGCGCGTCGCGGCGCACGTGGCGGATGGCCACGCGCCCGTCCTCGGCCATTTTTTTGGTGATCTTGACGAATTCCTGGCGCCGCTCCTGGCTTAATTCAGGAAATACCAGCCGGATGAGCCGGCCCTGCACCGCCGGCGACAAGCCGAGGTTCGCCTTCTGGATGGCTTTCTCAATCGGCTGCAGCGACGCTGCGTCCCACGGCTGAAGAACCAGTTGCCGAGGCTCCGGCGAAGTGATGCCTGCGAGTTCGCGCACGCGCATTTGCGAGCCGTAGACTTCCACCATGATGTTTTCGACGAGCGACGCGGACGCCTTGCCCGTGCGCACGCCGGCAAATTCATTCATGACCACCTGTTCGGTCTTGATCATTTTGTCTTCGGCTTCCAGCAAAATATCGTCGGGTGACATACTGCGCGCAGGCTAACAATGAATCTGCGCCGGGTCGAATGAAAATTGACACATGAAAATGAATGATTACGCTCCCCGCGACGTCCCAATCACAATGTCACGCAGACAAATCCTTCTTCCCGTCGCCATCGCAGTGTTTTTGATTGCCGGCCTGGCCGACACCCGCGCGGGCTGGCCGGCGCGCGTTTTCGCGCCGTATATGTATGTCGGCGCCGGCGACGATTTCCAGCTCACCGACTGCAACGACCAATGCGGGCTGAAATTCTATACGCTCGCCTTCATCATCGCGGACAAATCGGGCAACCCCGCGTGGGACGGGCGCATTCCGATGGCGGATAATTTCTACACGAATCAAATCACGGCCATCCGCTCGCGCGGCGGCGACGTCATCATGTCCTTTGGCGGCGAGGCGGGAAAAGAAATTGCCATCGTCGAAACGAACGCCGCCAGACTTCAGGCAGAATATCAATCCGTCATTGACCGTTACCATTTCATCTGGCTCGATTTTGACATCGAAGGCAAAAATCTGGAAAACACGGCGGCAAACGAGCGCCGTAACGCCGCGCTGGCCGCGCTCCAGAAGAAAAATCCCGGCTTGATTGTTTCCTACACGTTGCCCGTTGACCCGCACGGCATTTCCGGCGATTCGCAAAGACTTCTCGCCGACGCAAAAGCCAGGGGACTCAAAGTCCATTCGGCAAACCTTATGGTCATGTATTTCGGAAGCGAATTTACGAGCACGGGAAAATCCGAAGGCCGGCTCGGAATTGATTCCGCCGAGGCCGCGCACGCGCAAATTCGGAAAATTGATCCTGCAATCCAAATCGGCCTTTGCCCCTGCCTTGGCGACAATGGCTCAAGCCGTGAAGTTTTTGGAATCGAAGACGCCAGGACCCTCGAAGCTTTCGCCGATAAAACACCGTGGGTCTGCTCGTTAAGTTATTGGTCCATCAACGACGACGCAGCCCGCCGTAGGAAGCGAGACGCCGCTGCGGCCTCTCAGCCGTGGGCGTTCGCCAAAATTTTTCAGCCGTTCACTTCGCCGCGAGACAGTTTGCACAAATGAGCGCGCCCCATCCAAACCTCGTGGAAACCCGGCGAGTAATTTGCGCCAACCAAGCGCGCATTCTCAAACCACGGAAATGTTGCCGTTAGTAACGAGTCATATCCGACTGAAACCTGCGCCGGCATTTGCGGCCAGGGCGGATGCCAGACGCGGAAGAAACGGCGTGATTTGCCACGCCAGTTGAATGCCGTGTAGCGCTCAAGCAGAAATTCCTCCAACGAGCCGGCTTCGCAGGGAAAAAATTCATTTCCCGATTCCAGCCGCGCTTCGTAAACAAATTGCCCGGCTCGCTTTGGCGCCTTGACTTCGCCGCGCAAATGATTTGTCTCGTGCTCGTGCCGGTAATCAATTTTTGCGAAACGATATGGCAGGCCGTAAACTGGCGGGCCGAGCGCAACGCTCAACCGGCTCGAAAGCCATTCCGTGAGAAAGCAAATTCCGCTCTCGCCGTCGTGCTGCACGTAAGTCCGCGCATTGAGAAATGAATGTGTTGAAATCGGTTTGAAAAGCCATGCACCCAATCGTCCGCCGAGCCGTGGTTTCATGTCGCGCATGGTAAAGGCAACGAGGCTGACGAAGGCCTTGCCGTCCCGCAAATCGAGTTCAAACGGCAACTCGCGCTGCAAAATTGCCGGCTCGATTTCGTAATGAAAAAACAACGCGCGTTCCCAACCGGCAAAAAACAACGGCTCGCCGCGAACTGAAAGCAGCCGCGCTTTGCCGGCCGCGCTCATGTGTGCGGTTGGCCCGCCCCGCAAAACATTGCTGTTGGCTGGTGCGTTCATATTTCATTTGCACAAGTCCGCCAGTGCGCCATGCAAATCCGGAAATTGAAATTGATATCCCGATGCAAGCAATCTTCTCGGCACGACATAACGGCTTTTGATCAGCAATTCGGTTTCCGTGCGCAGAAAAAACGCGCCGGCTTCCAGCATCCATTTTGTGGCCGGCAGACCAATTGGCACACCGCAGGCTTTGCGGATGAGCCGCATCATTTCACGATTCGACAACGGACCGGGCGCGGCAAGATTGATTGGCCCGCTCAAATTTTCATGGGCAGCAATCCATTCTACCGCGCGGCAAAAGTCTTCCTCGTGAATCCATGAGACCATCTGCCTGCCGCCGCCCATCGCGCCGGCCAATCCGAATTTTGCAAGCCGCCGCAAAACCGGAAACACACCGCCGCTTTTTCCAAAAACCAGCGTGATGCGCAGCGCAATTTTTCGAGTGGCCGGCGTCTTCGCCTCGTCGAGCGCACCCTCCCATTGCCGGATGACATCAACAGAAAATTCGTCCCTGGCTTCCGGCGTCGCGCCGGTTTCGCCATTTTCATCCATCGGCTTGTCGAACGAATGCTTGTAAAGCGTCGCTGAACTGGCGTTGAGCCAGACGCGCGGAGGAGTTTTGCATTTTGAAATCGCCTCGCCAATGGCGCGGGTTGAATTCACCCGCGATGAGATGATTTCACGACGATTTTTCTCGTTGTAGCGGCAATCCACGGAGCGCCCGGTCAAATTGATGACTGCCTCGGCGCCATCCAAACATTTAATCCATTCGCCAAGGTGTTCGGCATCCCATTCAACTTCACGAATGCCATCGGCCCGTTCATGCGGCCGGCGCGTCAGCACGATGATTTCACGGTCGCGCTTCAAAAAATGGTTTGCCAGCGCATGGCCAAGAAAGCCGCCGCCGCCGGCAAGAATGATGCGTCGTTTCATAGGATTGACCTTTCAAAATTTGTAAGCCTCCCGCGCGCGCGCCACTCATGCGCGACGTCGCGCATGAGAAATGCGCTGTCGAATTTCGCCGAGCCGGGCGGAAACAGTCCGGTGTCTTCAAAAAAGCTTGATCTGATTTGCTCAACGGCCAGCGGTTCCATTCGCCACTCACGGCAGGACAACTCAAGCCCATCGAACCCACCAGTCGCTGGCCGCGAAGACCATCCCAGCGAGCCGCCGCGAAAAAATTCCGACGCCTCGGCGAGAGAACTGAAGATCGAATCCTGCCCCAATCCATCCGCCAGCCGTGCCGACACCCGGACAAACGTCCTTCCATCGTCGCTTTGCATTTCCAGCCTGAACCGATCGTTTGTTTCTTCCACATCAAATTTCGCAGCATGATGCACGCCGGGAAATATTTTACCGCCGGCAAGCCGGTTCAGCAGCGCATTCGTGTCGCGGCGTAGAATGAAAACGCCATCGCGCATCGCGCCGGCTTCATCCCACTTGACGGCGATGCGATGCGCGGCATTTTCCGAAGTCATTCCGACTGGCACGGGCAGAAATGCGGGACGAATTCCGCCAAGCCGGATGAGGCAAATGCCAGCCACGCCCCAGCCGTTGACCAATTGGGGCCGGAATGGCGCCGGCAGCAATTTCGCAAGCTTGGAAGGCTCGCAGCGGAAGTTGATGAGCATTCTCCGCTCAATCGTCCCGCGAATTGCCGGCAAATGAAAATGCGGCCGCTGAATGGCAAAGGTGTTCATGGCATTTCAAAAAAAGTTGTGGTGATGTTACGGCGAACAGATTTCTGGGGCAGAAAACAAATTCCATTCAAACAATGCCGGTTCGCGGCAAAACGTTCATAGGCGGTCCTGAACAGGAATTTGGCCCCGGAAATCTGCGCCAGCACAACCAGCGGCCACGCCCACCAGATCTTTCGCGCGATTCGCAGCAGCGCGTCCGCCCCGCCAAAAATTCTACCGTCTTCCGCCAGCAATTTCATTTCGGTCAGCGGTTCGCCCGGGTTCAACCCAAGCCGTTGTTGCACCCACGGCGTTTGCAATGACATAAGATTGAAATGACGGCGACCCAATATGGGCGCGAAACGCGCGGCGGTGGCGGTGCAGAATTGGCAGTCTCCATCATAAAATATCCACGCGCGCTTCGGTTCGCGTTTCAAGCCCATTGCCGTTGTGTGCGCCGCAGTCATGGTTTTATTTTCCGATGCCGAGCAGCTTTTGGATTTTGCCGCCAAACTTGGCGAATTTCATAAATGCGCTTGCCGGCCAGTTGCAAATCTGCCCATACCAGCCGGTCGTTGTTTCAAAAAAACCGGTCAGGGCGCGGAGGCGTTGTTCGGTATATTTGCTGGTTTGAGAATCTTCCCCGGCCTTGGCGACGCACTCGTGCAAAACGGCGAGGGTCGGATCAATCTCGCGCTTTTTGCGCTCGTCCAACACAATGCGAAACGTCTCCCAGACATCCGGCAACGCCTCAAAATGGTCGCGCTTGTCGCCCATCACGTGGACGAGCTTGATGATGCGCCAGCCCTGCAATTCCTTGAGGCTGTTGCTGACATTCGAGCGCGCCACGTCCAGTGTCTCGCTGATTTCCTCGGCGGTCAGCGGCTTGGGCGAGATGTAAAGCAGCGCGTGAATCTGCGCCACGGTGCGGTTGATGCCCCACTTCGTCCCCATCTCGCCCCAGTGCAGGACAAACCGTTGTTCGACTGGACTTAATTTGTTCATATTTCCTTTATTTCTGTCACGACAGAAATTACAGAACTATTGCAAATCTGTCAAGCGGAATTGGGGGATGCTTCCGGCTTACGCCACCGGGTTGATTTGCGGAGGATTCGTCGGCGTCAGGGGATTCACGCGATAGTCGTAGCCTTCCAGTCGCTGCAGCCAGTCGGCAATCAATTTCAGCGCCGCCACCACGTCGAGATGTTCATGCCGGTGCGGATATTTTTCAAGATTGGCCTGCGCGAGCTTGAACAGCGCCGCCGACGGGCGCAGATGGTTTCGCTGCAAATGCACGAACGCGCCCGCCAGTTGGATCAGCCCCTTGTAGAACGCGCCGTTCGGCCCATGCCGGTCCTTCAGCCAGATGTGTTCCAGAACATCGTGCGCCTCATAAAATTTCTGGTGGTTGAATTGTTTGAAGTAACCGGCGTAATGCGCGTCCAGTTTGTGATGTTGTTCCGCCAGCGCGGCAATGCGTTTGCTCTTGCTCACGGAAGCAGGGTAAAGTTCAAGGCCAAAAATCCAAAGCTCAAAGTCGCGCTTGCTTTCAATAATCCGATGTCGGGAAAACCGACCGTCGCCACCGTGCCGCCCAATTGCGCCGACCGGCTGGATAAAATGGGCAATGGAGAAAATTTTCCGTCCGCTTTCGACAACGCCAGATCATTGACCGCTAATGACTGGAATATCGTTGTGTGCCCCGACATTTAGGATAATTGCTGCATCCCCAGAATTTTCCGCGGCGTCCATTTACCAGCCTCATTTTTGAACCGCATTTTTCACAACTTGGAGCTTCGGCAATCAATTTTATCTTTAACGAATCTGGCGAATCGTTTTAACCGTGTGTGAGTTCTTGCAAATCATTTCTGAAACTGGCTCGCGAAGATTAAAAACCACCACGCCTCCACACACTCGGCACATCGCACGATATTCGTCTGCGTTGCCATCGCCGGGAAATGCTTGAGCCATCAGTGCGGCCAGTTCGTATCCATCAATTAGTTTGATGCCGGTTTCACCCGCAAAGTTGACCGCTGTATTTGCAAACCTGCTGGTTGTAACAAATATCCCTGCGTCCGCGCGCATATTCACAATCACGCCATAGAAAAGTTGCAGATGACGGCGACCAATGGGCGTGTCTCTGTCATACCGCTTACATTCCACAAAAGTTTTCCTCCCGTCTTTTTTGAGAATCAAATCTCTCCCGAAGTCGTTGCTCATTGGAGTTCGTTCAACTTCATATTGTCGTAAATGGGGAGCACAGCCGCCCTCGGCTGTCGTGTTCGACGCCCCGTCGAACACACTCCCCGGTGTTTCCAGCGAGGGCGCTGGAAACTGCACGCGAGGCGCGTGCGCTCCCCCCCCACCGTAAATGTTTTGCTCTTGTTTCCACATTCCTCATTCTTCATTCTGCCCGCATGTCGAAACCTGCTTTGGGCCGCGGCCTCGGCGCGTTGCTGGGTGGAAATCCGTCCGTTCAACCCGCGCCCGCGCCAGCGATTCAACCACCCGCAACTTCGGTTCCCGCGCCCGACAATCGCGAGCGCGTGCAGCGTGTGCCCTTGGATAAAATCCGCCCGTCGCCGTTGCAACCCCGCAAGGAATTTTCCGAAGAATCGCTGCGCGAACTCGCGGATTCCATCCGTGAACAAGGCATCGTGCAACCGCTCATCGTCCGCGCGCGCGGCGACAATTTCGAACTCATCGCCGGCGAACGCCGCTGGCGCGCGGCGCAATTGCTGAACCTGCCGGAAGTTCCGGTCATTACGCGCGAGGCCGACGACCGCGCGGTGCTCGAACTCGCGCTCATCGAAAATCTCCAGCGCGAAAATCTCAATCCGATTGAAGAAGCCCACGGTTTTGCGCAACTGGCCGAACAATTTCAACTCACGCAGGAGGAGATTTCCGCCAAAGTCGGTAAAAGCCGCGCCGTCGTGGCCAATGCACTGCGGCTCCTGAAATTATCTCCGGGCATCCAGAATTTTGTCCGCGAAGGGCGGCTTTCGGTCGGCCACGCGAAGGTGATTCTGGGGATTGCCGATGAGAAAAATCAAAAGCTCGCCGCCGAGCGTGTCGTCAAGGAAGGCCTGAATGTCCGGCAGACGGAAGGAATGGTGGCCAAGCTGCAACGGCGGGGAGCAAGGAGCAAGGAGCAAGGAGCAAGTGTTGCAACACCGATTGGCGACCCGCATGTTGCCGATTTGGAGGCGAAACTGCGCGAAGTGTTTGCCACCAAAGTCCAATTGCATTACGCGGAAGGCAAAGGTTCGCTGGAGATTTCCTTTTTCAGCGACGAGGAACTGGAACGGATTTTGCAAGTTCTGGGAGTGACTGAAAGGTGACATGGGACAAGTGACAATAAAAGGTAAAGGGTGACGAGTGACGGGTGACGGGAAGACTGTTGTATATTTCAAAGCTTATGGAAACTTTTGATCGGTTGGAATCATTCGGAATTTACAAAGTGGCGCGACAGGTATTTGACGAATTTTGTGACGATTCGGAAATTCTTTCCAAAGATTTTCGCGGCCGTGAACTGGCTAAACAACAAACGCGGAGCCTGGATTCGGTATGTGCCAATATCGAAGAAGGCTACGGACGCGGATTTGGAAAGGAATTGCCGCAGCATCTTAAGATTGCGCGGGGTGAAGCTCGCGAAAGCCTTGGTCGTTATGAACGCTGCCGCCATTTATTGCCGCTGAACGTCATTCAGCAGCGATCCACCGCGCTTAATCGTGTGATTGGTGGTTTGACCAAGACCATTAATACCATCGAAAACCGAAGGAAAATATCCGACCTTAAAATGAATTCCCGCTACTCGCCACCTGTCACCCATCACTCGTCATGACCTTGGAAGTTGTCAAATACGGCCATCCGGCCTTGCGGCAAAAAGGCGCGCTGATTGAAAAAATCACACCGGAAATCAAAAAGCTCATCGCCGACATGTTCGAGACGATGCGCGCGAGCCACGGCATCGGGCTGGCGGCACAGCAAGTGGGCCTGGCCCTGCAACTCACGGTGATTGACGTGCGCGAGGCCGACAAGGAGCGTCCCTCCACGATCGAACTCAAGGGCAAGCCCGCCGACGTGGGCGAAATCATGCCGCTGGTTTTGATCAATCCCCAAATCAAGCCGCTCGGCGAATCCGTTGAAGGCGGTGAAGGCTGCCTGAGCTTCCCGCAGATTTACGGGGACATTTCGCGTCCGGAATTGGTGGACGTGAAGGCGCTGGACGAAAAAGGCAAGGTTATTGAATTTCGCGCCGGCGGTTTGCTTTCACGCGCCATCCAGCACGAGGTGGATCATCTCAACGGCATTTTGTTCATTGACCGGATGAGCCGGAAGACGAAGGAAGAATTGCGCGCGGAACTGGACGAACTGCAAGCGGCAACGAAGGCGGAGTTGCAGAAGAAATAATTTGCCGGAGACGAGACGCTAATTTCAAATCAAGCGGGGCTTTGAAATAAAAAACGCGGGCGACGAGCAATAAAGAATCCAGATATTGCCGCCGCCCGTTGCCCGGAAACAGTCCGGACAAATCGAATCGGTTGTCCGTGTTGGTCATTGCGCTGCTGTCGTTGGTTTCAGCAGATGTGCTTTCATCCGGCAATTTGAATTGCTGTAAATAATCGGATACTTTTTGTTTCCCGTAAATTCGAATCAAATCGTAAATGCGGTTCCGCGCATCGCAATAACCAGCGGCGCCTCCGGCCTGTTCTTCGACCCACCCTCCAAAAATGAACGGTGAAGGATCATCAAAATCAATATTCTGGGCGAAACGCTGCACACATTCTGCCCAACCATGTTCGTAAGCCATATCCAATTCAATCTGGCTCAATGCCAAGAGTCCGTAGCCGTTCTCGCGCTGAATCTGGAAGTGGTTGGCCAATTTTCTGAAACTGGCTCTCCACCTCCGGTCGTAATCCGAGAGTGAATGAAACACTTAATGCAATCGCTGCTTTTTGGAGCGCTTCATGCACTCCGCAAACAAGCGCTTCGGCAACTCTGTGCCAAGAGACAACTGACCGCTGCCGGAACAGAAAATATGCAAATGCTCGGAAGATAGAACAGGGACCCACCTACGGCCTGGGCGAATGTCTCGGTATGCCTGATGGAAAGCGCGACGAACAGCACAAATGTAACGACCACAGACGCAACTATGGCAACAGCAACCAACGCGGGACGAAATGGCCGCTCCCGCGTGACGAAGCAACCGACCGCCAGACCGACTATAATAATGGCAAAGCCGAAATATTCGAGAAACGATTCCCAATCAAAGAAAAGCGCCAATACCGGGAAGAGGTATGCAAGGAAGATTCCAAAATTGACCAATCTAAACGGCCAGTTTTGCTTCACGAACAATATCAAACAAAGATTTGGCAGGAGGAAGATGTAACCGATGCAGAACAAGACCATAATCATCGTCCATATCGTTATCCAGCCAAAGAACAAGGTGCTTAGCGCCAAACACGCCGCCACTGTCAGAAGTCCAACAGACGCAGGAATTCGCCACTCTGGTGACAACGAGAGCACCCAGTTGTCTGAACGTTTGTCGCAGTTGCGAATCGTCTCAAAAAACTTCCTCACCATCTTCTGCCGCGCCAGCTTGTCTATAAGTGGTTCCATAACAACATGGTTTTATTTGGCAGTTTCAAATGTTTGTGTAACTGGATTCCATAGATAGCGCGTGGTTGTATAGGGAGTTTCAAGATACGAGTATGAAGTTCCATCGTCTGTGTCCTCATGGGTGCCTCGACTATAAACTTCCTCGGTTTCGATGACCGCCGGCTTGCCGGGCGTCTGTCGAATTCGAATCTTTTGTTTGGTGATGTTGTCGACGCTCAATTCAGAATAGGTGAAGCCTTCCCAAATCGGCTGGAGAACACCGCTCCTGGACAGCCTGAAAATTGTGAGATAACGCAGCCATCCGTCGGTGCCGTTGTGATGATCCTGCCAGCATAAAATTTCCAATCCTCCGTCGCCAATCACGTCTTCCAGTTGAAGACCGTAAACGTCGTCCAGTGGAACCTCGGCAATTTTGCGCATGGTGTCGTCGTAAACGCAAACGACCCCGCCCATCGGACCGAACCATCCGAAGCCCAGAACATATTCGGTCCTGCCATCGCCGCAGAGGTCACCGGCGCAGAGCAGTTTCTGATCCTCGGTGTGCCAGGGACGTGGCAGAGGATGCGTCCATGCCGCGCCTCCCATTTCATGCGCTACAAATAGCGGGCCATCAAGCTGCATTGCATTGTAATTTTCCAGCCCAAGGGACTCTTGAGCCTTCTCGAAGGCCGCGCCATCGTCTGCCTCAGACCATTCGAGTTGGTTTACAGTCCCCACAAGCTTTTCCCAAGTCAGGTTGCCCTGTAGCGAATCTGCCCGCCTCATGCTTGCGCAACCGCATACGGTAAGAATCAAAATGCCGAGAGCGAACGGAAGGTGGCGTTTCATTCAAGGCAGATTAGACATAACCGACTCCCTCCCCTTTCCGCTGCCGCCAAAAACTCAAAATCAGCGACAGGGGCAGCATGGCAAACAAAAACATGAGAGACATCATCCACAGTAAATCCGACCGTTCAATCGGTGAATCAAAGATCTTGCAGAAGGGAATCAGGGCGATCAGCAACGATGGGACAAAAAGCCACGGGCGAAAAACCAGCCAGCGATTGGGAAGCAGCGCCAACAAGGCCAGCGCGGTCAGTCCGGCGATTTCCAGAATAAGCGTCAAATTATCCGGCGCCGGGTCGCGATACGACGAGTAGCCGCCACGCAAAATGGAAGCGTCCAAGTCAATGCCAACCCACGCCGCAAAAAGCCAAAATGCAACAGCCGCGACTTTGCAAAGCCACGCAAGTATTTTTAGAAATACGCGCATATTTTCATTGTGAACAATTTTGGTTTGCGCCTTCCGATTTTTTCTGTCGAGAGAAATTTCTAAAGCTTAAAATGCCATCAATCGCAAGCAGCACTCCGCAAATTACAAGGCAGGCAAACAAATACAACGGCAAGGGAAGTTCAAAAGACATTGACCCAAAGCAAATGACCGTATCACAACCGAAGTAATTGGAATCGCTAAAATGAATTAAGCCGTATTGTCCACCATTTGCAGTTGAGAAAGTCCAATCTGGATCACTCACGAAATAAGGTTTTGCGGAATACTTGTGAACGAGCCACCAAGCAGTCAGCCAAATTGCCAAGAAAATAAATCCAGCAAGAAACATTCGGAGAATCATTTTGATTTTCATCCGACAAAAGTTTGCGCCTTTCAAATTTTCATGTCGAACGAAATTCTTCCAGAACTTAACAAGCGGAACTTGTTCACCGCAGCGCAAGGTTGTAAGCGCGAATGCAAGGTGGCGTTTCATTTATTTCGGCGGATGGTTGTAGAAATTTTGAACCTCGGCGGGCGCAGCCGGCTGCGGCCAGACCCAGTCCAGCGCGTGCAGATTTGGCCAATACTGATTTGAATCCGTGACATCTTTCTCCAGCGAAGGATTGCCGCCGTCGTCCACGCCGTTTTCGCCGATGGAATAGAGCAAATAAGTGCCGTTGGCATTTCGATGATAGCGAAGCGGCTGGCCGTCCACCGGGTCGAGCGGAACCGTTGTGAGAAATTCGGGCGTTAATTCGGAAAGATTTTCGGGATAATTTCCGTGCTGCAATTGAAATCGTTTCAAGGCGATGGCGGTGATGACGATGCGCTTCGTGGCTTCGGCCCTCATTGTCGTGCGAATGATGGTGGCATAAAGATCATAGCCGAAGGAGTTTTCACTCGATACATTTATCTCGGAAAAGAACCAGCGAGCATCGGGAATGTCCAGTTTCGACAACCACCAATCCTCCGAATCGTCGGTGACCACGATGGCGTGGAGCCTGTTTTCCATGTTGGTATAAGCCGGATAAAAAACCTGATTGGTCTCCACCGCGCGCAGGGACTCAAAAAAAATCTGATATTGTTTGAGGGCCTGCAATTCATCCGAATAAGACCACCAAAAACGCCACATGGACATGGCGTAGGTTGTCTTGGCATCTATCCAAATATGGCCGAGTTTGCCCGTTGCTTCGCCAGAAGGTTCGTCAACGAAATTAGCATAAAATCCGCCGGGACCATTAAACATACGATAGAACTCCGCAGCGGAAGCGCGCATTTTGGGGATTTCTGACTCCATGAACGCCCGCTCCATCAAATCCGCATTTTCCATCTCCTTGATGAATTCCAGCCGCTCCCAATGGGTTTGCAGCCCGGCCAGTTCCGCGTCCGTTACGTTGGTGACCTGCAACAATTCCCACGTCGCGCTCGCGGCGATTTCAGCAAATGCTCCTCGCGTGACTTGAGAAAACTCCGTCCGGTCGCCACGGATGGCTTGATCGAGCGCCAGCATCGTGCAGATGTTTGTGGCCGCGGAGGCCGTGTTTCCATCATGCAAATCGCATATGACTGCCGCCGCCAACCCCTGCATGGATTGCCTGAGTCCTCGATACTGCGGCAACCGCAGATCATACGCTTTTGTATAATCCAATTGAAAATCAATCGCCGGATAAGCCGCCGCTTTCATCAACAAAGCTCTTGCGGCCTGATTGGCCGCTGCCGCCGCCATGACATTGCTCCACGAATTGGTGAAGTCCGGGCCGCGCACTTCGGGCTGTTGCCAGCCAATCATCGCCCTGCCCGGCGCAACCATCTGCATCATGGGCGGCAGGTTTGATTCTGCAAAGCTGCCCGGCGTGAGCAAGGCAAAGGCCGCGCGCGCGGCTTCCACGCCGTTGCTTCCCGGCGGCACCGGTGCCAGCAGCGCTTCGCTGATTTCCATTGGCTCGCCCCTGGCCTTGAGTCCGGCAATGTAAGATGCGACGGAGGAACGCAACTGGTAATGGCGGATGACGGGAATGAGAATGGCCGCGCCGAGAATAATGCCAGCGAAGATTAAAATTTTTCTGCGACGGCTCATGCAATGCCGGATTTTAGACGGAACCGACCCTGGAAAATTTGTTGATCCCGATTTCTACAACAATATGCCGCCCTGAAAGGCTTTCAATACACCTTCCGCAAGTTCGACGGCAGAATTCCCAGTTCATCGCGGTATTTGGCCACGGTGCGGCGCGCGATGGTGATGCCCTTGTCGCCGAGCATTTTCACGACTTCCTGGTCGGACAACGGCTTGGCGGAATCCTCGGCCTTGAAAATCTCGGCGATCATGTCCTTCACGCTGGTATTGGAAACTTCGCTGCCGTTGTTGCTTTGCAAACCGGCGGTGAAGAAGAATTTCATCTCAAACACGCCCTGCGGCGTCTGTATGTATTTTCCCGAAACCGCGCGGCTCACGGTCGTTTCGTGGACCCCGACGACTTCGGCGATTTGCGCCATCGTCATCGGCCTCAAATGCGCGATGCCCTTCTCCATAAAATCACGCTGGCGCTTCACGATTTCCCTGCCGATGTTCAAAATGGTCGTCTGCCGCTGGTGCAGGCTTTTGATGAGAAATTTTCCGGCGCGGATTTTTTCGCGGATGTAATTTTTGACCTCGGAGGAATTGCCACCCTGCGCCATCAGGTCCTTGTAAATGTTGCTGATGCGCAGGTGCGGAATGTGTTCGTCATTGGTCGTGACGGTGAAATCGCCGCCCGCCTTCTGCACAAAGACTTCGGGCAGGACGTATTGGTCCATGTCCGGCAAAAACGCGCGTCCGGGCCGCGGCTCGAGGCGCCCGATGCGGCCCAGCGCTGCCTGCGCGTCCTCAACCGTGCAGCCGGTGCCGCGCGCGATTTCGGGGATGCGGCGCTTGCCAAGCGCGTCCATGAAGTCGCGCACGATGCGATGTTCAAGCGAATCTTGTTTGCCCGCGCGTTCGAGCTGCAGCAGCAGGCACTCGCGCAAATCGCGCGCCCCGACGCCGGGCGGATCGAAGGTCTGGACGGTGTTCAGGACTTCGGAAATCTTTTCCGCCGGCAGGTTGTTTGCCGCCGACATTTCCTCGACCGTCGCCTTCAAATAGCCGTAGTCGTCAATGTTGCCAATGATGAGTTCGGCGACGGCGCGCTGTTCCTCCGTCAAATCCGATTCGCGCGCCTGCTCGATCAAGAATTCCGCGAGCGATGTTTCGGCCGTGAGCGAGTCGAACATGAACTGCCGTTTTTCCTCCTCCTCCGCGGACTGGCGAATCGGGATGTTGGTCTGCGAAAAGTGATCGCGCCATTCCTGGTCCAATTGGACCAGTTTGTCGAACTCCGCCTGAAAATCGTCCACGGGCGCGTCTGAATTTTTTTCCGAATCGAAATCGGCCGGCAGCTCGTCCGCGCGTTCAGCCGGATCTGGCGTGGCGGTTGCGTCGCTCGTTTCACCCGTTTCGGTATCGGGCTTTTCAGGCAGTTCAAGTTCCGGCGCCGCGATTTCCTCGAGGACGGGATTCTGCTGCAGTTCCTGTTCGACGAGGGCTTTGAGTTCAAGGGTCGGCGCCTGAAGCAAAGCCAGCGATTGCTGGAGTTGCGGCGCCAGCACCATGGACTGCGTCAGGCGCGTGGAAAGTTGTAATCCCTGAACCATTTGCGGTTTACTGTAGCGCGAGTTTTGTCGCAACACAAGCCTAAATTGGCACGATTTTCGCTTTGCGTTCCAAAACACCGGAAAAACTGGATTTCATTGCGGACAAGTTGCATCTTGGAAGCATGAAATTGATTCTTTCGACGCACAACCTGACGCTGACCAAGGCCATCGAGGCTCACGTCGTCAACCGGCTGCAAAAGCTGGATCACTTTGACAAACGCGCCATTGATGCGCGCGTCACGCTGGAACATGACCATAACCGCGCGCCGGAAAGGCAATTTAGCTGCTCCGTCCGCCTGGCCGTGCGCGGACCGGATTTGTTCGCCGAGGATCGTGAAAGCGACCTGTATAAAGCCATTGACAAGGTCACCAAAAAAATCGAGCAGCAAATCCGCAAACGTCACAACAAAGTCAAGTCCCGCAAACACCAGGACGCCGCCAAGCTCAAAAACGCCAAACGCGCCGCCGGAGTGTGAACGTGATTCTTCGCGCGCGGACAATTGTGCCGGTCTCGCAGCCGCCCATTGAAAATGGCGCGGTCGCGATTGCCGGGAACAAACTTCGCTTTGTCGGCCTGTGGACGGATTTGAAAGCCGTGGCGGACGAAAAAATCCTCGACCTCGGCGAAGTCATTTTGCTGCCCGGCCTCGTCAACGCCCATTGTCATCTGGATTACACCGGCATGGCCGGACAATTGCCGCCGCCCAAAACGTTCACTGATTGGATCCCGCTCATTCTCGCCGCCAAATCCGGCTGGATTTTTTCCGACTACGCCCGTTCCTGGCTCGACGGCGCGAAAATGCTTTTGCAAACCGGCACGACGACCGTCGCCGACATCGAAGCCATGCCGGATTTGCTGCCGGAAGTCTGGGACGCGACGCCGCTGCGCGTTTTTTCATTTCTTGAAATGACCGGTGTCCGCGCGCAACGCGATGCAAAGGAAGTCCTGCGTGAAGCCGTTGAAAAGATTGATTCGCTGGCGCACGAAAACCGATGCGCCTCACTTTCTCCACATGCGCCCTATTCCACCCTGCCGGAATTGCTGAAGCTTTCCGCCGAAACCGCGCGGAAAAGAAACTGGCGCGTCACCACGCACCTCGCCGAATCAGAAGAGGAATTTGAAATGTTCGCCCGCGCCCGCGGAAAAATGTTCGACTGGCTCAAGCGCAGCGGGCGGGACAATTCCGACTGCGGCCTCGGCTCGCCCGTGCGGCACGCGCATCGCTGCGGGTTGCTGGACGAAAATCTCATCGCCGTCCACGTCAACCTGCTGGCGCGTGGCGATGCCGCGCTGCTCGGCAGTCATCGCGTTCACGTCGTCCACTGTCCCCGCAGCCACGACTATTTCCGGCATCCACCCTTCCCGCGCCGGCGTCTCGCCAACGCCGGCGTGAACATCTGCCTCGGCACTGACAGCCTCGCCACCGTCCGCCAAAACGGGAAACAAAAACCCGAATTGAACATGTTCGCGGAAATGCGCGCCTTCGCGGCTGGTGACCGGAGCATTTCGCCGGCGAAACTTTTGCAAATGGCAACCGTCAACGGCGCGCGCGCGCTCGGCATGGCCGGGCAAATCGGCGAGCTTTCAAAAAGTGCCGTAGCGGATTTAATCGCCATCCCCTTCGATGGAAAAGTTGCGGACATTTACGACGCAGTGCTGCATCATGCGTCAGCCATTTCTGCCGTCATGGTTGACGGACAATGGGCAATCGAACCGTGATAAATTTCAATTCGGAGCTTCAGCAGCGGCTGAACTCGCTGCGCGAACAAAATCTGTTCCGCGAGCTGCGCCGCGTGGATTCACCGCAATCGCCGCGGATTCAAATCAAAGAAAAAATCTTCCTGAATTTTTCCTCCAACGATTATCTCGGGCTTGCCAACGATCTGATTTTGAAAAAGGCCGCGGTTCGCGCGATTAAAAAATTTGGCGCCGGCGCCGGCGCGTCGCGTTTGATTTGCGGCTCGCTCGCGCCGTTTCATGAGCTTGAGGAATCGCTCGCGCACTTCAAAAAAACCGAAGCCGCCCTGAGTTTTTCCTCCGGCTACACGACCGCGCCCGGCGCCGTCTGCGCGCTGATCGGCAAGGGCGACGTGATTATCTTGGACAAGCTCGTCCACGCCAGCATCGTGGACGCCGCCAGATTGAGCGGCGCGAAAATCCGTGTTTTTGCCCACAACGACTTGAACGATTTGGAAGACAAATTGAAATGGACGGTGAAAAACATCCAGCGCCCGAAGCGCGCGCTCATCGTGACGGAAAGCATTTTTTCGATGGATGGCGACGCCGCGCCGCTGCGCGAAATTGTTGAATTGAAAAACCAATTCGGCGCCTGGCTGATGGTGGATGAGGCGCACGCGACGGGAATTTTCGGCAAAAACGGCCGCGGCCTTGCCGAAAAACTTGACGTCAGCAATCAGATCGAAATTCAAATGGGGACGCTCGGCAAGGCGCTCGGCGCCAGCGGAGGTTATATTTGCGGCGCGCGCGCGCTGATTGACCTGCTCGTGAACCGCGCCCGCAGCTTCATTTTTTCGACCGCACCGGTTCCGGCCGCCGCCGCCGCGGCGACTGCGGCGATTCAATTTGTTCAATCCGACGAAGGCGAGGCGCGGCGAAAAAAGCTGCGAGAGAACATCAAACAATTTCACTCGCTGCTGCGGACTCCGTATTCCGCAATGCAAAGCGCGATAATTCCGCTTGTCCTCGGTGATGCAAACAAGGCGATGGTCGCTGCCGCCAAACTACACGAACAAAATATGTTTGTTCCCGCAATCCGATTTCCGTCCGTCGCGCGCGGTTCGGCACGGTTGCGTATGACATTAACTTCGGCACATTTGGCAAACGACATTGCGAAACTGGCAAACGCGCTGGGACAAATCGTAAATCAAAAACCCAATGATGCACAAACTGGCAAAACTTGATCGAACCTTCGTCTGGCATCCCTTCACGCAAATGCGCGACTGGCTGCGGCGGGAGCCAATTGTGATTGTCGAAGGCGACGGCGCGGAACTGCGCGACGCTCGCGGCAGAATATTTTTGGACGCGAACTCCTCCATTTGGACAAATTTGCACGGTCATAACCATCCGAAAATAAATTCAGCCATTCAACGGCAGTTGAGGAAAATCGCGCACAGCTCCGCGCTGGGATTGGCCAATGAACCCGCATCGCTTCTGGCCAAACAACTGGTTTCGGCGGCAAATTCGATTTGCCATTCAAAAGGCAAATCAGTGCGTCAATCGAAAATCAAAAATTGTAAATTGGAAAAGGTTTTCTTTTCCGATGACGGCTCGACGGCGCTCGAAGTTGCGCTCAAGCTGGCTTGCGAATTCACGCGGCGGGCAAGAGGTGAAAAATCACGGCCTAAATTTCTTTCGCTCGACGGCGCTTATCACGGCGACACCATCGGCGCCGTTTCGCTCGGCCACATTGATTTGTTTCACAAGGCTTACGGCGGATTGTTGTTCAAAAGTGACAAAGTTATGGCGCCGTATTGCTATCGCTGCCCGTTCAACCGTGCGAAGCCGGAGCGCGACGACGCGCGGAATTATCGCCAATGCAACTGGGAATGCGTCCGCAAAGTTGAGCGGAAATTTTTCACGCAAAAGAAAAAAGGAAATTCCTATGCGGCGTTCGTTTTCGAGCCAATGATCCAAGGCGCGGCGGGAATGATTCCGCAACCGCACGGCTGGCTGGACCAGGCTGCTCAAATTGCCCGCGCGCATGGCGCGTTGTTGATTGCGGATGAAGTGATGACCGGTTTTGGCAGAACTGGAAAAACTTTTGCCAGCCAGCATGAAAGCGCCCAGCCGGATTTCCTTTGCCTCGCCAAAGGTTTGACCGGCGGTTATTTGCCGATGGCGGCGACGTTGACGACGCAAAAAATATTTGACGCGTTTCTCGGCGAATATCAGGAGTTCAAAACATTTTTCCACGGACACAGTTATACGGGCAATCAGCTTGGGGCGGCGGCGGCATTGGCAAGCCTGGAAATTTTGCAAAGCAGGATGTCCGTTCGCGCACGGCAAACTTTGGAAAATAATTTGCGTGAAGAATTGCAATCAATGTGGCCGCTACCGAATGTCGGCGACATCCGGCAGGCCGGCTTGCTCGCCGGAATTGAACTGGTTAAAAACTGGCGGACGCGCGAGGCCTTTGATTTGCGCGAGCGCGCGGGCATTCGCGTGTGCGAAGCGATGGCGCGGCGCGGCGTGCTGACGCGGCCCATCGGCAACGTGATTGTGCTGATGCCGCCGTATTGCACGACGGCAGCGCAGTTAAAAAAAATCGTCGCTGTCACGCGCGAAAGCATTGCGGAAACGTTTGGAAAATAAAATTCCCCTTCGTCCCTGCCACTTGCCAAAAAATGTCCGGCTGATGACAACCATTGACCAGCGTGTAAATCAGAAAGAAATTTAACTGTGCGCGAGTTTCTTTATGATGCACGGCTTTGAACAAACACATTGCAATTGAAACCGGACCGCGCAGCGGCGTCGCTGCAAAGCCTCGGGACATGAGGCTGGATGCGATGCGGGGCTTGTTTCTGATCATCATGGCCGGCGTGCACGTGCCCACGCCGGTGTCGCAATTTCTGCAAGACCCGCTGGGCTTTAATGGCGCGGCGGAAGGATTCATCTTTTTGAGCGCCTGCCTGGCCGGCATTGTCTATGGAAAAACTTACTGGCAGGCGGATTGGCGCGCAATGTCGCGCAGGGTCTGGAAACGGGCACGGCAGATTTACCTCGTCCATTTGGCGATGCTGTTGCCCATCGCGATGATGGCACTCGTGCTGGCGAGCCGGCTTCCGCCGCTGGCGCTACATTTCAAAAATTTCCTTGCCCAGCCGTTGGGCAGTCTGGCGCTCATGCCGCTGTTGCTTCACCAACCGCCGCTGTTTGACATTTTGCCGCTTTACGTAATTTTTTTGGCGGCCTCGCCGTGGTTGCTGGCACTGGCGCGCAGGTACGGCTGGGGAATTTTATTGACGGCGTCGGCGTTGGGCTGGCTCGCGGTGCAATTCAAACTGGACACTCGCCTCATCGGTGATCCCGCACGTTTGCTGCCATTGCAGTGGGGTTCATTTGACATTTTGGCCTGGCAGTTTCTTTGGGTTTGCGGACTGGCGCTCGGAGAAACTTCGCTGCGGCGGCCAATCATCAAATCCCAGTTCCGCCTTTGGCTGGGCATTCCTGCCGCCGCGATGGCGCTGGTCGCGCTGTTGTTCCGGCGCGGATTCTGGCCGCAGGCGTGGTTCAATCCCGACATTTTTCTCTGGTCGGACAAATGGACGCTCGGCCCGCTGCGGCTGTTGGATTTCGCGGTGTGGGCAGTCGTGTTGCTCGCGTGGAATCCGCGGCTGCCAAAAGGATTGCTCGCGCCGACTGCGTTGCTGGGACGAAATTCGTTGGCCGTATTTGCCTTTCACCTGCCGCTCGTCATTGCGGCAAGCGACATCGTTCTGCAATTCACGCCTTCAAACACGGTGCAAACGGCCATTGGCCTTTCAGTAATTGCGTTGCTCTTTCCGTGGGCGGCATGGTGGGACTATCGCAAGCGCCGGCGCGCTCAGGCCAATGTTTCCTCCAACCTGCCCGCCGTTAAATCACCGTCACGGACAATGTCAGCAGACGCGCGAACTGCCGGTGTGTGAGCGGCGACACGGAAAGGCGCGATTGTTTCACCAGCTTCATTTCGCACAGAATCTTGTCGGTTTTGATTTGCGCGAGCGTGACAGGTTTGGACAATGCTTTTTCCGCCTTCAAATCCACGCATGACCAGTCGCCTTCTTTTGCTGTCGGGTCGGGGTAAAATTCCTTTTCGACGCACGCGAGGCCGACAACAGATTTTTGCTCGCCGCTGTGATAAAAGCAAACGCGATCACCCGTTTTCATCGCGCGCAGATAATTTCGCGCGGCAAAATTACGCACGCCCGTCCACGCGGTCTGGCCGTCCTTCAAGAATTGCGGCCACGAGTAGGCTTCGGGTTCGGATTTTACGAGCCAATAGTTCATAAAGAATTTACGATTTGCGATTTGCGATTTACGATTGCCCGGTGAATTTGGCTGAAAACTTTGAAAAAATCCAGCAACGGATTCGCGCGGCGTCCGGGCGCGCGGGGCGAGACGAAAATTCCGTCCAGCTGCTGGCGGTTTCCAAAACTCATCCGCCGGAAGCGATTCAGGCGGCGATGGGTTGCGGCCAGATTTTTTTCGGCGAGAGCAAGGCGCAAGAGGCGAAGGCGAAAATCCCGTTGTGTCCGGGCCGGGCGCGCTGGCATTTCATCGGTCATTTGCAATCGAACAAGGTCCGCGACGCGGTGGAACTTTTTGAAATGATCCAAAGCGTGGACAGCCTGGCGCTGGCGCGGGAGATTTCCAAACGCTGCGAGCAGGCGGCAAAAAAAATGTCGATGCTGTTGGAAGTGAACGTCGCCGGGGAGTCGAGCAAGTTTGGTTACAAACCGGAGCAATTGCTGACGGAATTGGAGGAATTCAACAAACTGCCGCGGATTGAAATCCAGGGTTTGATGACCATGCCGCCATTTTCAGCCGGGCCGGAAAAATCGCGCCCCCATTTCCGGCGGCTGCGCGAATTGAAGATTCAGTGCGAAGAAATTCTTGGCGTGCCGTTGCCGCATTTGAGCATGGGTATGAGCGGCGATTTTGAAATCGCCATCGAGGAAGGCGCGACAATAGTACGGGTCGGGACGGCGTTGTTTGGCGAGCGGAAAAAGCCCGGACGCACGGGCTCACAAAGTTTGGAAATTTAATTTCCCTTTCCGCCCGGATTTTCTATGCTGGCAGCCGTGACAGTTGAAACGTTCAAACGGGAAATCGCGGTGGCGGTCAAGGCGTATGACAAATACGTCGTTTGCATTGATAAAACGCCGGAAGATTTTGAGGCGTCGCTGAATTCGCTGACGCAAAAGGCGATCAAGGCCTACGAAACTCGCGGCGCGGGAATGCGCCATGGCATCGCGCTGGATAAACAGGTGACGATCATTTTAAGCGAGAGCGGTGAAGCCCGCCCGATGTGCGGCATTTATTTCAACCTGCACTCGCCCTACCAAAAGGCGGCGCTGCCCAAAACCGTGAAGCCGCTCGTGGAGAAATCGCAGAAGACGAAGGAATGATTTACTGCGCCCGCACTTCGTCACCGACCTGCGCTTCGCCAGTGACGATATCAGCTACGACGTTGTCATCGGCCTGTGGACCTGTGATTTTAACCTCCCCGACTTTCAATCCTTCGCGGTAAAGATACAGCTTTTGATTCGTCGCCGGCATTTGACCGACGGGAAAGTTCAGGACAACAAATTGGCCGGCGGAATCATACGAAACAACTTTCGCGGTGAGCGAATCGTCCGGGGTGACAATCTGTGGTGGAGCCGCCGTTGCAGAACCATCATTCAAAACGGCAGGCGCCGGTGCGGGACGGAGTCTGGGTCTGTGCGAGACGCAGCCGGCGGCTAGCAATCCGGCGGTCAGCAACGCCAAAGGAGCAAACAATTTCATGCCTGTAGTAAAACCCTTTCGCTGCGAACGGTCAAATTGATTTGACCGTCGCGGAGGACAATTTAATTTCATGGCATGGACCATTCGCCCGGTTTTCTGAAATTGACGAACGATGCCAAAACGCGGGTTCGGGAAGTCTCCGTTGCCCAAGCGCGTGAACGGCTCGCAAAAAATCCCGCCGCCATTTTGCTGGACGTGCGCGAAGACCATGAATGGAACACCGGCCATGCGGCGGGCGCAAAACATCTGGGCAAGGGAATTTTGGAGCGCGATTTGGAAAAAATGTTTCCTGACGCAAGCGCGGAAATCATCATGTATTGCGGTGGCGGCTTCCGTTCGTTGCTGACGTGCGATGCGGCGCTAAAGATGGGCTACAAAAACGTCTTCTCGCTCGCCGGCGGGTACAAGGCGATGGTCAAAGCGGGCTGGCCGGTGGAAAGCGAGGCTTAATTGCCTTTCGATTCGAGCGCCGGCGAATCGTGAATAACGAGGCCGGAGACATTGTGAAATTCCGCCGGTGTCACATCTTCGGCAACTTCCGGCTTGAAATTGTCAATCTCCAGGCCGTTGATGTCCGAGCAAACAATTGCCGGACGCATATCGGTTTTTTCAAAGCTGGTGGAAATGTTTGCCAGCTCCAGATTCTTGACATGCCGCGCGAAGACGCCGTAAGCGGGCATAACGCCACCGGGTTCAGGATAGCCCTTGCCCAATTCCTTCGGAACATTATCAGCCTGCGCCGCCGTGCCGCCGCCTTCACTGTTGAGGCGGATGTTGTCGAGCCGCAAATTCTCGATGGGCGCGCCGGGCATGCCCGTGATTTGAATGCCGCTCGGACTGCCAACATTATCGGCGATGACGTTTGAAATGAAAATGTTCTTCATGGTGCTGTTCGTTGTGAGATTCGGCGTGCGGTCGCGTTTGCCGGTCGTGATATAAATGCCATAATGCGGCACGTCCATCATCGAAATGTTGTTGATGGTGATATTTTCCATGATGCCGCCGTCCACTTCCTCGAGCGCAAGGCCACGGCAATCGCGGAAGGTGCAATTGGCGATGGTGCAATTGCGGAAGCCGCCGCTGGATTCCGTGCCAAATTTGATGCGACCGTTTTCATTTTTGCTCGGTTTCATCGTCCCGTCCAGCAGCGTGCCGACTTGAAAACCGGAAACCTGGCAGTTCACAATCGTTAGATTGTCCTCAATAACCGGATGGCCTAGCGCGTAGGTGCTCTTGGGGCAAAGGCCGTCGTCGTTCGGCGAGTTGATGCGGCAGTTGGAAACCATCGTGTTGCAGCAGCAGTCAATGTCCATGCCGTCGCGGTCGGTGTCCACCGTCACGTTGTCAATGGTCATGTCCGTGCAGCCGGTGACGAGGATGGCAAAATGGCCACCCTTGAAAATCGTGATGTCGCGGATTAAAACATTTTTGCAAAGTTTAAGGGCAATGGCCTTGTTGCCGAGATGCTGCGGCCAGGCATTTGGGGGTGGCGTGTAAGCCGTCGGTTTCGCTTTGCCAAAATTGGAAAAACCGTCCATGTGATCCTCGATGCCGTCGCCGGTCGTCAAGGCCGTGCCGTTGATCATGCCGTTGCCGGTGATGAATACGTTGGTGAGATTTTCGCCCCAGATGAGGCTGTTGTGGAAATAAGTATGGCCGCCATCTTGAAAGGCCGGGCCTTTAAAATCTTCTTCCGCGTCATAAGCCTTCATGTTTTGCGGCGCAGCGAGAATCGTCGCGCCCGCGTCAATGACCAGATGAATGTTGCTCTGAAGATGAATCGAGCCGCACAAATACGTTCCGGCGGGAATCAACACCGTGCCGCCGCCCGCCGCCTCCGCCGCGTCAATCGCCTTGTTAATCGCCGGACTGTCCAGGATTTTTCCGTCGCCGGTCGCGCCGAATTTGCGAACGTTGTAGCTTGTTTTGGCGGCATGCGCCTCGGGTTGTTCCGTCCGGCAGCCAATGGCAAAGGTTGTAATGGTTGCAAGACAAATAACGATGGAAATCAGTCTCTTGTTTTTCATGGATTTGAGATTTGGAAGATTACAACAGACGCGCTTGGAAACTCAAGCGTAATCCGGGGAAAATTTTCAAATGCACCGGCAAAAATGAAACACATATTTTTCATCGTGGATATTTTACGGCGCGTTCGGGCCGACATCGGCGACCGTTAAAATGCGGTTGATGACCGGCGCCTTGGAAATTTGGTCTGCGCCAACATCCATTTTTACGCCGCGCGGCTGGCCGTCCATGTCCACGGTCACATAAGGAAACGAGCCGACGCCCGCGCCGACCGCCGGACTTCCCGCCGACAAATGATATTCGCCGTTGGCGTCCCGCTTCAATTTCGGGTCAACCACCTTGAATCCGGCGGCCATGTCAGCAGTCAGGCCGTTCGTTTCGCCCCACAAAATGTTTCCTTCCCAAACCGAATGCGTAATTGGCCCTTCGATGTTTATCAGTCTGCCCTTGCCCACGATGATGTTGTCGGCAAAAGTGATGTTCGTTGCGCCGAGGCCGCGATTGCGCCTAGCCATCATCAGGCTGTTATTGCAATTGATGATGGTGTTATAGACGATTTGCATTCCGTCCGGACGGTCGTGCGAAGTCAATTTGGACGGCGGAATCACGCCATCGCCGTTGCCGATGTGGATGCCGCGGTTGCAGCTCTCAAAAAAGTTGCTGTAAATCTTGTCCCGCTTGCCAAACATCCGCAGGCCGTCCGTGCCGATGAAGAAATTGCCATAAACAATGTTGTCGTTTCCGTGGCGCAGCGACAATTCGCTGCAATTGTCCTCGAACGTATTGTAGCGATAGGTGTTCTCGCAGGATTTGTTGCAGATGTTCTCATTCTCGCCACGGCAACGGATGAAGAGATTGCTTTCCACCAGCGAATGCGCCGCCGTCATGCTGCGGCCGCTCAAGCCGATTTGGATGGCCGAACAATTGTTCTGGTGCGTGTCGGGATAATTCGTGAACAGATTCAGATGAATCCAGGTGCGCTGCGCCATGCCGCTCGTGCCGGGTCCTTGCACATAAACCATCTGGCCGCCGGCAAATTTATTCTGGAAACAATTGCGGTCAATCTGCGCGTCATCGCCGGAAACCAACAATTCATAGCCCAGGCCGGGATTTTGAAAAACATTGCGCGAATAGCGGCAATGGTTCGCGCCCACATTGATCTGCTCGCCTTCCACTGCGTGCGTGAACTTGAAGCCTTCAATGGTCACATAAGCCGCCGGCCGGACCAGTTCGAAGCCCGCCTTGCCGGTGATTTCCGCGCCGTCACGCGTCTCGGCGGCAATCACGATAGGCCTTTCCGCTGTGCCCGCGCAGGCAACGTGAATGGCGCCGGTCGAGGAATAAATACCGTCGGCGACGACGATGCGTGTCCCGGGCTTGGCCGCGTCAATGGCCGATTGCAAACCAGTCAGGGAAGAAACTTTGACTTCCGACAGGCCGCCCCGTCCCGACGTGGACCGGATGGAGCTGCATGATAAATTGGAAATGGCGATCAGGACACAAGAGAGGAATAGGCACGTTTGGATTTTGCGCATGATGGTTTGAGCGAAAAACGGCGGGAAAGGTTACAAATTTTTGCCGCTTTCGATTAAAAAAGAGTTCCTGCAAACCCAGTGCGCGGGGCCAAGTGCAAAATTCTAATGATGAAATCCAATCTTCATGGCTCAACCATTTTCACTTGCCCTTCGCCATTCATCCTTCCAATCGCTCCTGCGCGGTGTTAGGCATCAGCCAAACATCTCATAGTGGTCTCTTATGTATCCTGCAATGGCATCTTCGACCGACTTACAATGCTCTAGCAATCCATCAAACCGGTCGAGAAAATCATAAGCAGCATTCTTACCATGCTTCGCGTCCCATGCGGATAAAATATCCTCCCGCAACATCGGGTCCGATGGAATCGGCTTATCGCCAAAGAGAACTTCACGCGTTGCGTCCAGCGCTTCGGCAGCCAGTGTCGCTCCAATCCGGTGCATGGCTTCTGGTGTCTCTTCTGCATGGTCGCCGGTCGAATTGGTCAAGAACTGGTGAATGCCGCCATTCGTGGTCTCCGCGACAAATCCCCAAGCAAGAATGACGTAGCGCTCGCCTTCAGACAAACACAAGGCGCGGTGGCCGTTGGCTCCAGCGCGGCGTTAGGTTCATGGACATTTTTACACAACGCACCATTCACGTTGTTTTGCCCATAAAAACACCAATCTTGCGGCAGGAAAAGCCAAATCTGACTGGAAGCCTCGGCGAGCAAATCAGAACGGTGCGGCAAATAGATGGTATGACATGGGACCAGCTTTCAAAGGCAACAAGCATTCCAATTCATTGGCTTGGCGCTTGGGAACGTGATCGTTCACGTCCAACCGCTGCCGAATGGCAAATGGTGAAAAACTTTCTGGTTAATCAAAATAATCGCGGCAACAAAACAACAATCACTGGCGCGCCAATTCTTCCTGATAATGCTCAATTCCTTCCAATTCAGTGATGGCGCGTTCCTGAAGAGGGCCGGCGGGAAGCGTTTGGGCCCATAACGCCGCCGCCTCAAGGTTCTGAATTCCCCACTGATGAAGCACCGTCATTGCGGCTTCATTCTGTGCCGGGCCGGGGAGAATTTGTTCCATCACCAGCCCCGCGGCATCCGAGGGATCGGTTTGTGACAAAACAAAGGCGACTCGCTGGATAAATTGGTCGCGTTGGTCGCTCGCCGGCTGGTTGTGAACCCAAACGAGAGCGGACGGCAAATCGCTGGCCGCCCATTGTTGCACCAGATTTTCCATGACGGCTTCCGGCTGTTGCAATGACTGCGCCAACTCAACGGCATCAGCCGGATCTTTTTGCGCCAGACCGAAGCAAACTGCTTGCAGTGCGTCATTGCGCTCATCGCCATCAGGCATTTTCAAAACATAGGCCAACGCGCCGGCAGGGTCTTTGGCCGCCCATTCGCGCAAGCGCACCATCAATTCGCAGCGGGTCTCCGATTTTTCAGGCAAAGCGGCGGCGCTATTTGTTTTCGCCGCCGCCATTTCGTGCGTGGGCAAAGCGGCGGGATCCGTCTTTCCAGGGAGAACGGGTTTGGACGGAGAATGAATCTTCGGTGGGAAGTGAATCGTCCGGATTACGGTGGCTGGCGGCGGCGCGACGACTACCGGTTTCCAAAAATGAACCGCCAGCACGCACGCCGCCAGAAATACTCCGGCCGGCAAAATAAATTTTCCACTCACGGCTGTTTGATTTTATTTT
>DATJRH010000049.1:0-59805 GCA_035504945.1 Candidatus Aquilonibacter sp.
GCTGACCAGAACTAATCGGTCGTGCGGCTTGATTGCTTTTTCCAATTTTTTGGAAATGCAATTTCAACTCGCGAATTGTGGAAAAGCTCCACGGTTCTTCCTGTGTGTAGTTTTCAGAGAATCGCCGAATCGCTTCGGATACGATCTTAATAATTTGCACGTCAAAATCGTGCGCAACAATTTGGTGGCAATACCGCAGTGGTCCGACCCGTTCCCATTCCGAACACGGCCGTCAAACACTGCATGGCCGATGGTAGTGGTTGTATAGCTTCCGCGAGAGTAGGTAGCCGCCAGTCTTTTAAAGAAAGCCGGAGAGAATTTCTCCGGCTTTTATTATTTTTACCCAGAATTTAACCTGGCGGCAAACGCGGAGTCGAATCAGACTTGCTCGTCTGATTTCTCGAGCAGCGAACTAGGAAGCGATTTGGCTGCTCTCGCGCCGAGTGTCTTCAATTGTTGCGCCTGACGGATCAGATTGCCGCGTCCAGTCTGAAGTTTGTTCGACGCATTTTCCCACGACGCGCGCGCGGCGTCGAGTGATTTGCCGATCGACTGTAAATCTTCCACGAAGCTGACAAACTTGTCGTAAAGTTTCCCGCCGTTCTCAGCGATTTCGAGGACGTGCTTTTGTTGGTCTGCCAGTCGCCAGACGTGCGCAACCGTGCGCAACGTGGCGAGCAATGTCGAGTTTGTGATGAGCACGACATTGTAATCCAACGCCTCGGCGAACAATCCGGGCTCACGCGCTATCGCCGCGAAAAACGCCGCCTCCACCGGCACATACATTAGCACAAAATCTGGTGAATTGATGCCGTGAATGTCCTGATACCGCTTCGCGCCGAGTTCCTTGAAATGTTTCCGCATGGATTCGATGTGTTGACCGAGCCGCGCCTGCCGTATCGTTTCGTCAGGCGCGTTCATGGATTCCTCATAGGCGCGCAATGAAACTTTTGAGTCAATCACTAGATTGCGCTTCTCCGGCAATTCCACAATCACATCGAGAAATCGCTGGTCACCTTCAACGTCCTTCGCGCCTTGCTGCCGGCTATAATGAATGTCGCGCTGCAAGCCCGACTTTTCCAAAATCTGGTCGAGCATATTCTCGCCCCAATTGCCCAGCATCTTCACGTCGCCCTTGAGCGCCTTGGAAAGATTCGCCGCCTCTGTGCCAATGCGGCTGATTTGTTCCTTGAGTAGTTCGCTGTGCGTCGCGGTTTCCTTGCTCGTTGTTTCGAGGCTTGCTTTGAATTCACCGAGCGTTTCTTTTAACGGCGAGAGCAGTTTACCGAGGCTTTCGGAAGACTGCTGGTTAAACCGGCTCGTGTTTTCCACGATGAGCTTGTTGGAAATCGCTTCGAACTCCTTGCGGAATTTTTCCTGAATGGTTTCAAGCTGCTGCCGTTCTGTGGCTAGACGTTCGCCAAGTAATTTCAATTCTGCTTCCAATTCACCATTGTGTTTATTGAGAGTCTGCAATTGTGTCTGCAAGGACTTTTCATCTTCTTTGGCCTGTTCGAGACGCTTTTGCAGGTCAGCCTCCAGTCGTAAATCGGAACGCTTACCGCTCCATTTGAGCCAGCCGATGAAAAATCCAATCGCGCCGCCAACCAGCGCGGCAATCAGCCATTGAATTCCGACAGGTAAATTCATTTAGAAATGTGCGACAACTTCAATTTCCACGCTCGCGTCTTTGGGCAGCGCGGCAACCTGGATGGTGGAGCGCGCCGGAAAATTGTCCGTGAAATACTTCGCGTAAATTTCGTTCATGCCGGCGAAGTCGCCGAGGTTCGTCAGAAACACCGTGGATTTCACGACGTTGGCAAAGGTCAATTTCTGGTCGTCCAAAATCGCCCGGACATTTTCCAGCACGCGCTCGGTTTGAACTTTGATGTCACCGGAGATTAAATTTCCCGTTGCCGGGTCAATCGGAATTTGTCCCGCGCAAAAAAGCAGGTCGCCGATGCGCACGGCGTGATTATACGGACCGATGGTGGCGGGTGATTTCGCGGGTTTGATAATTTGTTTTGTTCCCATAAAGTTTTGTCAGCGATAAAAAATAAAGTCTATTATGGCGAATTAAAGATATTTCGCCAAAATTGGTTTCAATTCGTTTACCGTTTTCTTCGGCCATAATTTTTTTTCGGTCATAATCGCGTTCTGCAACGCGGAATGGCACGGCCAGTCCGGTTCGGCGGGAATTTGCGGAATCGCCCTGGCGACGATGGCTTTGGCGGTCGCGGCGTTTTTTATCAGGTTGGCGATGACCATCTCGACGGTAACATGCGCCTCGTCCGTTTTCCAGCAATCGTAATCGGTGATCATCGCCATCGTCGTGTAGGCGATTTCGGCTTCACGCGCGCATTTGGCCTCGCCGAGGTTTGTCATGCCAATGACGTCGTAGCCGAGCTTGTGGTTCGTAAGCGATTCGGCGCGTGTGCTGAACGCCGGACCTTCCATGTTGACATAAGTGCCGCCGTCGTGGACGGTTGCCTTAAATTCGCGCGCCGTCCGCAAAACAATTTTTCGCAACTCCCCGCAAATCGGTTCGGCAAAGGCGATATGTGCTACGATGCCGCGCCCGAAAAAAGTGTGTTCAAAGTCGCGTTTGGTGCGGTCGAGAAATTGGTCGGGCAAAACGATGTCGCACGGCTTGAATTTTTCCTGAAGCGATCCGACGGCGCTGACGCTGATGATCCACGCGACACCGAGTTTCTTCATCGCCCAAATATTGGCGCGGTGGTTCAACTCGCTCGGCAAAATCCGGTGGCCGCGTGCGTGGCGCGGGAGAAAAACCACGTCGCGGCCGGCGAGTTTTCCCGTGAGGAATTCGTCCGACGGCGAGCCGAATGGCGTTTTCACCTTCAGCCATTTCTGGTTCGTAAAACCTTCGATGTTGTAAAGCCCGCTGCCACCGATGATTCCGATGCAATGTTTCGACATGGCAAAACTTAACCATGAATGGACACGAATAAACACGAAAAAATTCCAAATTTTTCTTCACTGGTATTGGCGGCACAATTTGTTAATTTGCGGACATGGAACTCTTTCAAAAAATTCTAAAAACTGCCGTCGAAGGCGGCGCGTCAGACGTCCACTTGAAAATCGGCACGCCGGTTATTTTTCGTATCAACCGCGAGCTCGTTGCCATAGACTGCCCCTATCCGACGCTCGAGTGGATGAACAAAATTGTCGAGGCCATCACGCCGGTGCATTTAAAAAAGCGATTGGACGAGGAGCGCGAAATTGATTTTTCCTATTTTATCTCGGAAGTCGGGCGTTTCCGCACCAACCTGTTTCAACAGCGTAGCCAATGGTGTCTGGCGATGCGCTACGTCAAGACGAGCGTGCCGGGCTTTGATGAACTCGGCCTGTTGCCGCAAATTAAGGCCGTCGCGGAATCGCCGCGCGGCATCGTGCTTGTGGCCGGCGCGACCGGCTGCGGCAAGTCCACCACGCTCGCAGCGATGATCGAGCACATCAACAGCAATTTCAAGAAGCACATCATCACGCTTGAGGACCCGGTGGAGTTCGCGTTCGAGGACAACCAATCCGTCGTCGAGCAGCGCGAAATCGGCCTCGACACGCTTTCCTACCACCACGCGCTCAAATACATTTTGCGGCAGGATCCAGACATCATCATGATTGGCGAAATGCGCGACAACATCAGTTTCGCGGCGGCCATGAGCGCGGCGGACACGGGGCATCTGGTTTTGTCCACCTTGCACACAACGACCGCGGCCCTGTCGGTCTCGCGCATTCTGGATTTTTTCCAGGCGGATGAACGTGAACAAATCCGACGGCAACTCGCCGGCACATTGCGCGGTGTGATTTGCCAGCGCATGGTTGGCGCAGTGGACGGCAAGGTGACTCCGGCTTTGGAAATCATGCTCAACACGCCGCTGGTGAGAAAGCTTATCGAAGAAAACCGGCTCGATAAATTGCCGGCGGCGATTGAGACCGGTTCGGATGACGGAATGCTGTCGTTTAATCAGTCGCTGTTCAATCTGGTCAAGGCCGGCCGCGTGACGCAAAAGGAAGCCATGTCGAAAGCCAGCAACGCGCAGGCGCTGGAAATGAATTTCAAAGGCATCTTTCTCGACGAAGGCCGGCGAATCATCAGTTGACGCTCCCAGTTATCAGCGATTGGCTGTGCAAATATTTGTTGACTAAATAACTACTCAAGCTATCGTATTTTAATGCGGGTTTCTAAAAGAACCGATTACGCTTTACGCGCTTTGTTCACGTTGGTGGATCACTTTGGCGGCGAGCCAATTCCGATTCGCGAACTGGCACGGCGCAACGACGCGCCCAAGCGTTTTCTTGAGCAAATCATGCTCGATTTGAAGGCCCAAGGCTGGGTCAAAAGCGAAGCGGGAATCCGCGGCGGCTATTTGCTGGCGAAAAAACCGGAAAAGATCACGATGGGTGAAATCGTCCGTCATTTCGATGGAATTCTGGCGCCAATTGATTGTGTTTCCGTCACTGGCTACCAGCGCTGCTCGCAGGAGCCGGTGTGTAAATTTCGCCGGGTTTTTCTGGATGCGCGAAATTACGCCGCCAGTTTAATGGACAAGGCGACGCTGGCCGAAGTTGCCAAAGGTGTGCCGGTTTCCAAACGCGAGGTTTCCGTCGGCTTTGTCGGCGGGGAGGGCATTTAAAATAATCAAAAAATGATGTTGACAGGAAAGCCATATTGTGGAAAATAACGACTAAATAAGTCGTCTATTAAAGATTTTGAGATGAGCGCGACACAAAACAGGCCGGATGAAAAAACCGATGAAAAGCTGGACTGGCTGGAGCTGGTTCGGCGGCAGGTTGGCTCGTTACGCTACGGCGTCGTGGAGATCGTCGTCCACGATTCGCGCGTGACGCAGATTGAGAAGACTGAACGGGTGCGGCTGGATCGGCCGCCGGAATATCAAATTTAACGCCGACTGGAAAAACCGGAGGCCAAATAAAAATTAAAAACGAATCACTGACCGGACAACCGGAAGTTTCACGAAATGAAAATAAAAAAACATGAAACGAAATCGGTTGTTAATCACAATCATCGCGGGGTTGCCGCTGGCCGTCAATTCGGCCGTGGCGGATGAATCGGCCACGAACAATGAAACAGACATTGAAACCTTGAAACAGGAAATTCAAGATCTTGACCAGAAGGTCCGCGTGCTGGAACGCCTGCGCGAAAATGACAAGGACGACGCGACGGTGGCAGCCAAGCAGCAGCCGCTGGTGAAGTTGGATTCGAGCGGATTTACGTTCAGTTCGCCCGATACCAATTTTGTCATCGGCCTGCATGGTTTGATTCAATTTGATGACCGGTCTTTCTTTGAAACGCCGCCGGGCTTCAAGGCGGGCAGCGATGGATTTCTTCTTCGCAAGGCGCGTCCGATTTTAACCGGCACGGTGTTCCATAATTTTGATTTTAATTTCACGCCGGATTTCGGCGGCAGTGCGCCGGCGATTTATGACGCGTATATCAATTATCACTACAATCCGGCACTACAGGTGGAAGTGGGCAAGTTCAAATCGCCGGTCGGTCTGGAATTGTTGCAATCCGACTCTTGGACGTTCTTCAACGAACGGACGCTCGCGAACAATCTCGTGCCCAACCGCGATTTGGGGGCGGAATTGCACGGTGATTTGTTTGGCGGTGTTGCCAGTTATGCCGCTGGACTATTTGATGGCGCGCCGGATTATTCCAACCCCGGCAGTGGCATCGTTAACGCGGACTATGATAACAATCTGGCCTTTGCCGGACGCCTTTTCTTTCAGCCTTTTAAGACATCGGGCATTGATCCGCTGCAAGGATTGGGCGTCGGTGTCGGCGGCAGTTATGAAATTGACAGCGGCAGCACCACTGCCAATTACGGCGGTCTGACGGCAGGATATGTTACCGACGGCCAGCAGAAATTTTTTACCTATTCGGCGACGGCCTATGCCAATGGCGACCACTGGAGAATTTCTCCGCAAGGTTACTATTACTACGGACCGCTTGGTTTGCTTGGTGAATATGTGATTTCTGACCAGCAAGTGACCTCTGGCGCAAGTTCCGCTGACTTGCGCAATGCGGGTTGGGAAATTTCCGGCGGCTGGGTGCTTACGGGCGAAAGCGATTCTTACAACGGCGTGACCCCGAAGCATCCATTTGACCCGCTCAAGGGGCAGTGGGGCGCGTGGCAGGTGGTTGGGCGATTCGCGGAATTGGATGTGGACCATCAGGCGGATTCAACAACGTTCGCGGCCGCAGGCTCGGCTTTGCGAGCGCGCGGATGGTCGGCGGGCGTCAACTGGTATTTGAACAAGAACATTCGCGTGAACGCGAGTTACTCACACACGCAGTTCGGCGATATTGTAGGCACGGCCAACGCTGTGACGAAACAGCCGGAAAACGTCTTCTTTACGCGCGTGCAACTGGCATTCTAAATGAACCCAAATCATTCAAACAATCGCCATACGAAGATATGAATTCACTTTTCAAATTGCTGTTGGGAGTGGGCTGTGCCTTGAACGTGGCGGCCCAGGCAAAGGAAATCACCTTGCTCAACGTTTCTTACGACCCAACACGTGAGTTTTATCAGGAATACAACGCGGCTTTCACCAAATATTGGAAGGTGAAAACCGGCGATGACGTGACCATCAACCAGTCGCACGGCGGCTCCGGCAAGCAGGCGCAATCAGTCATCGCCGGACTCGAAGCGGACGTGGTGACGCTCGCGTTGTCCTATGATATTGACGCGATTTCGCAACAGGCTGGTTTGTTGCCGGCGAACTGGCAGACCAATCTGCCGGACAACAGCACGCCTTACACTTCGACGATTGTTTTTCTCGTCCGCAAGGGAAATCCAAAGCACATCGAAAATTGGGACGATTTGGTGAAGCCGGGCGTAAGTGTCGTGACGCCAAATCCGAAAACTTCCGGTGGCGCGCGCTGGGCATTTCTGGCCGCCTGGGCTTACGCACTGGAAACAAACAATCACAACGAGGCCGGGGCGAAAGAATTCATCACCCAGCTTTACAAAAATGTTCCGGTGCTGGACAGCGGCGCGCGCGGTTCGACCATCACCTTCGCGCAACGCGGCATCGGCGACGTCTTGCTGTCGTGGGAAAACGAGGCGCACCTGGCGCTGAAGGAATTTGGCACGAACAATTTCGAGATCGTGACGCCACCGTTCAGCATTCTGGCCGAACCGCCGGTCGCGGTGGTTGAACAAAATGCCAAACACCACGGCACGCTGGCAGTCGCGCAAGCCTACCTCGAATATCTTTATTCAGATGAAGGACAGGAAATTGCCGCGAAGAATTTCTACCGCCCGCGCAATCCGACCATCGCTGCCAAATACGCTGCCAACTTTCCGCAACTGAAACTGGTCACGGTGGACCAGGAATTTGGCGGCTGGCAGAAGGCGCAGAAGAAATTTTTCAGTGACGGCGGGATTTTTGACCAGATTTATCAACCATAAGCCCATGTCCGGAAAACAACGCGCGAAAAAATTGAGAGTGTTGCCGGGCTTCAGACTGACGCTTGGCTACACGCTCCTTTATTTGAGCCTCATCGTCATCATCCCGCTGGCGGCGACGTTCGTCAAAAGCAGCGAGCTTTCGTGGGCGGAATTTTCGCAAACGGTTTTTTCCCCGCAGGCGCTGGCGGCGTATCGCTTGAGTTTCGGTGCATCGTTTTTCGCCGCGCTCGTGAATCTGGTTTTCGGGTTGATTGTCGCATGGGTTCTGGTGCGTTATAATTTTTTTGGAAAAAAAATCGTGGATGCGCTGGTGGATTTGCCGTTTGCGCTTCCCACGGCTGTTGCGGGCATTACGCTGGCGACGCTCTATGCGCCGAACGGCTGGATTGGGGAATTGCTTTTGCCGCTCGGCATAAAGGTTTCCTACACGCAACTCGGCGTGTTCGTCGCGCTCACGTTCATCGGCTTGCCGTTCGTCGTGCGCACCGTCCAGCCGGTGCTCGCCGATTTGGACCCGGAAATCGAGGAAGCCGCCGCCAGCCTTGGCGCAAATCGCTGGCAGACTTTCTATCGCGTGATTCTCCCGATGCTTTCGCCAGCCGCGCTCACAGGTTTTGCGCTGGCATTCGCGCGCGCGCTCGGTGAATACGGCTCGGTCGTTTTTATTTCCAGCAATATCCCGATGAAGACGCAAATCGTTCCGCTGCTCATCATGAACGAAGTGGATTCGTTTCAATATGCGAAGGCGACGGCATTGGCGGTCGTCATGCTTGTCATTGCCTTTCTGCTGTTATTTGCCATCAACCTGCTGCAATGGTGGAGCAACCGCCACAACGCCACAGAATTCGCATGACCAGCGAAGAAAAAGTCAACGCACCGCATCGTTTGAGCGAATCGCCGTTCGTTCGCCGGCTGCTCAATGTCGTCGCACTGGCGTTCATCGCGTTGTTTCTGGTCCTGCCGCTTATTTCGGTTTTTGCGGAGGGTTTGCAACTGGGTCTCGGGTTTTATTTTCAATCGTTGCGCGACCCGTTGACGTTGAGTGCAATCAAGTTGACATCGATTGCCGCCGGAATTTCCGTTCCGCTCAATTGCGTTTTCGGCGTCTGCGCGGCGTGGGCGATTGCAAAATTCGATTTCCGCGGGAAAAGCATTTTGCTGACGCTGATGGATTTGCCGTTTTCGATTTCGCCGGTGATTGCCGGTTTGATTTACGTTTTGGTGTTTGGCGCGCAAGGCTGGTTCGGTCCGTGGCTGATTGCGCACCACATCCGGATCATTTTCGCCGTGCCGGGAATCGTGCTGGCGACGATTTTTGTCACGCTCCCATTTGTTGCGCGCGAATTGATTCCACTCATGCAGGCACAAGGCCGTGGCGAGGAGGAAGCCGCGCGTGTGCTCGGCGCGAGCGGCTGGCAGACGTTCTGGCGCGTCACGCTGCCGAACATCAAATGGGGGCTGCTTTACGGCGTGATTTTGTGCAACGCACGCGCGATGGGCGAATTCGGCGCGGTCTCGGTCGTGAGCGGAAAAATTCGTGGATTGACGAACACGCTTCCATTGCACGTTGAAGCGCTATACGACGATTACAATTTCACCGGCGCGTTTGCGGTGGCGTCGTTGTTGACATTTCTGGCATTGGTTACTTTAGTTTTAAAAACATTGGCGGAATTTCGGAACCGTGAATTGCGCGGGACGGCCTTTACGCCAGTGCCGCTTGGAAAAATGGGAAAAATTGCATGAGTGTCGAAGTCAAAAACATCACAAAAAAATTCGGCAATTTCACCGCGCTCGACAACGTGAACCTGAAAGTCGAGTCCGGTGAACTCATTGCGCTGCTCGGTCCGTCCGGTTCTGGCAAGACGACCTTGTTGCGGATTGTTGCCGGCCTGGAATTTCCCGACCCCGGCGATTCGCAGGTTCTGTTCTACGGCGAGGACGTGACAAAAATTCCCGCCAGCGAGCGCAAGGCCGGTTTCGCATTCCAGCATTACGCGTTGTTCCGGCATTTGACTGTTTTTGAAAACATCGCATTTGGTCTGCGGGTTCGCCCCAGAACAACGCGCCCCACCGAGGCAAAAATCTGCGAGCGGGTGGGGGAGTTGTTGAAGTTGATTCAGCTTGAACCGCTGGCTAAAAGATTTCCGTCGCAACTTTCCGGCGGACAACGCCAGCGTGTCGCGCTCGCGCGCGCTCTCGCCGTCGAGCCGAAAGTTCTTTTGCTCGACGAGCCATTTGGCGCGCTTGATGCAAAAGTCCGCAAGGAATTGCGCCGCTGGCTGCGGAAATTGCACGACGAAATCCACATCACGACGCTGTTTGTGACACATGACCAGGAGGAGGCGCTGGAAGTGGCCGACCGCGTGGCTATTTTGCGCGAGGGAAAAATCGAGCAAATCGGCACGCCGGAGGATATTTACGACAAGCCGGCCTCGCCGTTTGTCTACGATTTTCTTGGCAATGTGAATTTGTTCAGCGGCCGCATCCGCGAAGGCTCGGTCGTAATTGGCGAGACGGAATTTGCGGTTGAGGAAACCGCCGGTGAAACCGACACCGACACCGTCGCATTCGTTCGTCCGCACGACATCCGCATCACGCGCGAACCGTCCGGGCAAAAAACTTTCGTCGCGCGCATCGTCCGTTGTAACGCTGCCGGGCCGCTGGCAAATCTGGAATTGGAGCGGGTTGACGGACACGGGCAGTTCACGGCGCAATTGAGCAAGGAAGAATTCGTGCAGCTGCAGTTGAAGGCTGGCGAGCAGGTTTTTGTGGAACTGAAGAATGTGAAAATCTTTTCCGAGGATTATTCGATTTAACTTCCACCGGCATTTTTTTATTCTACGTCATGGCGGAAAAGCATTATCGCAGCATCATCAAGGCGGTTTCCTGGCGGCTCACCGGCAGCGTGGACACGCTGGTCATTTCTTTTTTAATCACCAGACAGTTGAAATGGGCATTCACCATCAGCGGCGTGGAATTGTTCACGAAAGTTTTTCTTTATTACGTCCACGAACGCGTTTGGAACAAAATTCCATTGGGTCGTATTCAGGAACCGAAGGACAAACCCAACTTCGAAATTTAATCGCCGGCGGTTGAATGTCAGCATTGCCAACCGCCAATCAGTAATTGGAAAGTGGGGTGGTCGACGGGACTCGAACCCGCAACAACAAGCTCCACAAGCTTGGACTCTACCATTGAGCTACGGCCACCAACCGGCTCACAAGCTAGTTTTTTTCCGCGCGCGCGTCAAGTTTGAGACGATTGCCATCAACATGCCGGGCTGAAAATGTTGCCGGGATTTTCAGCCGCGCTGATTATTTTGCCGTTGGCGCAAACATTTTTAACCCGGCCATTTTTCCACCGACGCAGCCGGAAAAGCGTGGCGAACGTGAAATTAGGAGCCGCGCTGCCGGGGCCGCCGACCAGTTCCACGCCACGCCGCACGTTATCCTGCAACCACGCTGGCAACCGCAGGTGATACGGATTGCGCCGCATTTCGCCGGCATGAAATGACAGCGCCGCCAGCAAATCTGCAACATCCTCCACGCTGGATTCCACCAACAAATTCGGCGACGGCATCTGTCCCCAGAATTCGGTTTCAACCAGCATTGTCTGAAAAGTTCGCGGCTGACTTTTCAACGCATCCATCACCAGAAAATGTGTACCGATGTGCGCGCGGTGCTGGTCCAGTTCGTGAGGAAAGAAAATGATGCGCGGCCGGTGTTTGGTGAGCGACGCAGCGATGATTTTTACCGCGGCGCTCCAATGCTTTAGATTGTCCGCGCGGGTTTGCGGATTGATTTTTTCCAGCCCGCCCGGTTTGGTCAGTTCCAGTTCAAACCCGAGCCAGTCGCAGGCATTTTTCAATTCTCGTCGGCGGGCTGGCCGCCGTTTTTTGTCGCTGCCGAGCGTGACGGCGGTGTTGACGATGCGCATTTCGGTTTCGCGCATCAGGCGCAACGCGAGTCCGCCAGTGATGCATTCGTCGTCCGGGTGCGGCGAAAAAATCAGCGCGACTGGCGCGTCCGCCGCCGGTTTGGTTTTGCGGGGCGGCGTGATGCCGCCAAGCGGCAGGGATTTGCCCGCCGCGATGAGCCGGGCAAAAGCAGAAACGAATTGGCGATAAGGATTCATGGCATTTCCGCGAACTTGCAGTCGCAATCAAACCTAAAACGCGCCGCGTGCCAAGCTTTTCCGTAAATTTGCAAATTGACCTGCGCCGCTACAGTTGCTAGCCTTTTTCCCCGCTTCAATAGCGGATTTATGCCTAGACACACCATTTCAATTTTGGTCGAGAACAAATTCGGCGTGCTCACGCGCGTCGCTGGGCTGTTCAGCGGGCGCGGCTACAATATTGACACGCTCAACGTCGGCCCGACGCACGATCCCAATCTTTCGCGCATGACCATCGTTACGCATGGCGACGAGGCGACGTTGGAGCAAATCGTCAAGCAACTCAAAAAACTGCCGAATGCCATCAAGGTGCAAGATTTCCGCGACGGCGAATACGTGGACCGCGAGTTGGTGCTGGTCAAAGTCGCCGTGGATTCCAAGTCGCGCGCCGAGGTGATGCAGATCACAGATATTTTCCGCGCGAAAATCGTGGATGTGCAGCCCAAGTCGTTGACGATTGAAGTCACCGGCAACGAAGGCAAGGTGGAAAAATTTTTGGAGTTGATGGATTCGTTCGGCGTGACGGAATTGACGCGCACGGGCAAGGCGGCGCTGCCGAGGAAGTAAATTTTAGCAAGAAACAATTTATGGCAAAAGTTTATACCGACAAGGACGCCGATTTGGGCGTGTTACATAATAAAACCCTCGCTGTGCTCGGCTTCGGCTCGCAAGGCCACGCGCACGCGCTCAACCTCAAGGACAGTGGTTGCAATGTCATCATCGGCCTTTACGACGGCAGCAAATCCATTCCTGTCGCGAAGGAAAAAGGATTTGAAGTCGTCAGCACCGCCGAGGCGGTCCGGCGCGCGGACGTCATCATGGTCGCGCTGCCGGACACAAAGCAGCCGGCGGCCTACGAAAAGGACATCGCGCCGAATCTGAGCGCAGGCAAAACGCTGTTGTTCTCGCACGGATTTGCGATTCATTTCAAAACCATTGTACCGCCGAAGAACGTGAATATCATCATGGTCGCGCCGAAGGGTCCCGGCCACATCGTCCGCCGCCAATACACCGAGGGCAAGGGCGTGCCGAGCTTGATTGCCGTCTATCAAAATCCCGGCAAGGACGCGAAAAAAATCGCGCTGGCGTGGGCCAAGGGAATTGGCGCAATGCGCGCCGGCGTGCTGGAAACGTCCTTCAAAGAAGAAACGGAGACGGATTTATTTGGCGAACAGACCGTTCTTTGCGGCGGCGCGAGCGCGCTGGTGCAGGCCGGATTTGAGACGCTCGTCGAAGCCGGTTACTCGCCGGAGATGGCTTACTTCGAGTGCCTGCATGAATTAAAACTCATCGCTGATTTGATGAACGAAGCGGGCATCAGCGGAATGCGATTTTCAATTTCCGAAACCGCCAAGTGGGGCGACGTGAGCGTCGGTCCAAAAATCATTGACGCCAGCGTCAAGAAGCGGATGAAAGCCGCGCTCAAGGATATTCAGTCCGGCAAATTTGCCAAAGGCTGGGTCGCCGAATACAAGGGCGGCTATAAAAAATACAACGCGCTGCTCAAGAAGGGGGCGAACCATCCCATTGAGAAAGTTGGCGAGCGGTTGCGCGGTCTGATGCCGTGGATGAAGAAACGACAAATCAAAGGCGCGCAAGCCGCGTATTGATTTACGATTCGGATTTACGATTTCTGATTTGAAACAATAAAGCCGCTGGAGAAATCCGGTGGCTTTTGATTTATTTGTGTTCAATCTGCGTTTCATCTGTGGCCAAAATCATCCGCCCAGCGAAGTTGGATCGCCCACGTCGCCCTTGTTGAAATCAACATATTCCTCGGTCAAGTCGCAGGCATACATTACCGCGCCTGCCTTGCCGAGGTTCAGATTGATGTGCAGATTAAATTCCTTTGGCGCGACTGCGACGCACAATTCCTTGAACGTCGCCTGCGTCGGCTGGCCGCGTTTCAGGCTCCAAAGAATTTTCAGACTGCCCGGCGCGCTGTAGCCAATGTCCACTTTTTCCTCGACGACTTTTGCCTGTGAATGGCCGAGCGCATCAATGATGCGGCCCCAATTTGGATCGCCGCCGTGCCAGCTTGTTTTTACCAGCGGGCTGTTCGCCACCGCACGCGCGGCGGCATCGGCATCTTGAATCGTCTCCGCGCCATTTACGCGCACGGTCACGATGCGATGAACGCCCTCGCCATCACGCACAATCATTTTGGCCAATTCGAGGCAGACGTGATTGAGTGTTGTTTGGAAAATTCCGAATTCCGAATTCCGAATTCCGAATTTCTTGTTGCCCGCCTGTCCGTTCGCAAGAAGAAGCACCGTGTCGTTCGTGCTCATGTCGCCATCCACGGTGATGCGATTGAAGCTGTTCGCGACGGCTTCCCGCAATGCCGCCTGCAAAACCTTTGCGTCAATTGCCACATCCGTCGTGATGAAGCACAGCATTGTGGCGTGCAACGGCAACGCTGCCGGACGTGCGCCGGTGGCGGACATTCCCGGTTGAATCATGCCCGCGCCTTTGCAAATGCCGCCGATGCGCACGGTTTTGCCGCCGAGCTTGAATTCGACCGAGATTTGCTTGGGTCGTGTATCGCTGGTCATGATGGACTCACAGGCGTGCGCGGCATTATCCGCTGAATTGCCGAGCAACGTCACGGCTTCGGAAATTCCGGCGCGGACATTGACCATCGGCATTGTGACGCCGATGCGTCCGGTCGAGCCGACCAAGACGTGTTCTGCCGGCGTGTGCAAATGTTTTGCGAGCAGCGCAGTCATTTCTCTCGCATCTTTTAAGCCTTGTTTGCCGGTGCAGGCATTGGCGTTGCCAGAGTTGACAACGATGGCCTGCGCGATGCCCTTTTTGACGCGCGCGACGCACACTTTCACCGGTGCGGCGCAAATTTGGTTGGTGGTAAACATGCCGGCAACGGTCGCCGGAGTTTCCGAAACGATCAATGCGAGGTCGCGCTTTTGTCCCTTGTTTGAGCCTTTGCCAGTGCCAAGCTTTTTGATGTCGCAAAAAACCCCGCTGGCCAGAAAGCCTTGCGGCGCCACGATGGAACCGGAAATTTCCTTGAACGATTTTTTGCTCATTGCGAAAAGAATTTGTGGATGCGCGGGCAAGATTTCAAACCTTAACGGCATCAATTTCCAGCCGCACCATTTTGACGTGAACTTTTCCGTCCGCATCCAGTGGATGTTTGGCGACGTAACGTTCGGTGACGGCGGCTATGAATTCCTCGCGCAGATTTTCCGGCACGCGTTGGACAAAAGGAATCCACGTCGTTCGCAGCCAAGTCGCAAATCCTTCCGCGCCGTCATAGATGGCATCTTTTGGGACAAGCTCGACGCGGAGCGGCTTGAATCCGGATTTCGGCAGCCACTTTTCGTAATCCTCCGGGGCGTAAAAAAAATAAGGCATCGGCATCTTGCGGAAAAATTCGCGCCAGAGCCGGTTTCTCATCGCGGGGCACATCGCCACAAAAACATCGTGCGCGTTGCGCCGTCCGCCGCAGGAAACGACAAGCCGACCGCCAGATTTCAAAACCGAGGCCGCGCCGCGCAGGAACGCTTGATGGTCGTCAACCCAGTGCAATGCGGCGTTGGAAAAAATGAAGTCGAATTTGCGCACGAATTTTACTTCGCGCGCGTCCATGACGTGAAATTTCAGGTTCGGAAAAGTTTTTTTTGCAAACTTGATCATTTGCGGCGAAGCGTCAACGCCGGTGACCGAGCCGCGCGGCAGGGCGCGGGCGATTTCCGCCGTCACCTTGCCGTCGCCACAGCCGACATCCAAAATGTGTTCGTCGCCGCGCAGATTGAGGCTGGAAATCATCTCGCGCGCCCACGTTTGCTGCACGACGGAATTGGCGGCGTATTCGGCCGCATTCCATTTCGCAGGTTGGATGGCAGTTGCAGGCATGTTCAAATCAATCCTGCCGTTTCCGGCCAGCCGCACAAAATGTTCATACTCTGGACGGCCTGGCCGCCCGCGCCCTTGACCAAGTTGTCCTCGGCGCTCATCACAATGAGCCGGCCGGTGCGCGGGTCAAGCCGCCACGCGATTTCGATGACGTTCGTGCCCTCGACATTTTTCGTGTCGGGCAGAGTTTTTCCTTCGAGCAATCGCACAAACGGTTCATCGCCGTAAAATGTTTTGTAGCAGGCGGAAATGTTTCCGTCCGATAATTTTTCCGCCGGTTCGAGATACAGCGTTGTCAAAATCCCGCGATTGATTGGAATCAAATGCGGCGTGAACTGGATCACGACTTTTGTTCCTGCGGCGAGCGAAAGCTGTTCCTCGATTTCCGACAAGTGCCGGTGTTTCGGCACGCCGTATGGCCGGACGCTTTCGTTGCATTCGCAAAAAAGATAATCCATTTCTGCTTTGCGCCCCGCGCCGCTGACGCCGCTCAAGGAATCGGCGATGATTCCGGCCGCTTTGATCAAGCCGGCTTTGAGCAGCGGAATCGCCGGCAGCAAAATGCTCGTCGGATAGCAGCCGGGCGAGGCAACGAGCAAGGATTTTTTGATTTCGTCGCGGTAAATTTCCGGCAACCCATAGACGGATTTTTTCAACAAATCCGGCGCGGGATGATCGTGCGCGTAAAATTCCTTGTAAATCTCCGCGCTCTTGAGCCGGAAATCCGCGCTCAAATCAATCACGAGGACGCCGGCGTTCAGGAGCGGCACGGCGTATTCGGCGGCGACACCATGCGGCAACGCGAGAAAAACCACGTCGGCTTGCTTTGCCAGAAATTCCGCGTTTGGTTCGGAGAAGCGAAGCGACTTGGATTTCGGATGGCTGGCAAATTTTGGAAAAACCTGCGCCAAAGTCTGCCCGGCATTCTGGCGCGAGGTGACGGCAACCAGTTCCGCATACGGATGGTTCAACAATAATTGCACCAAAACTTCGCCGGAGTAACCCGCCGCGCCGATAACGGCAATTTTTCTTGTTTTCATTTTCAATTCAAAAATTGAACAACAAAGGAACAAAGGAACAAAGTTTTTTCCGGCCTTCGTTTCCTGGTTTCTTGGTTGCCAAACAAAAAGCCCCGCCGGCGCTGGCCAACGGGGCTTGGAAATTTCCAGTGCGATTAACGTTTTGAATATTGAAAACGTTTGCGCGCGCCCGGCTGGCCGTATTTCTTGCGCTCCTTCATGCGCGGGTCGCGGGTCAGCAGCCCCTCGGCCTTGAGTTGCGGACGCAGATTCGCGTCGAATTGCAGCAGTGCGCGGGCAATGCCGTGACGCACGGCGCCAGCCTGGCCATTTGGTCCGCCGCCGGTCACATTTACGCTCACGTCCAGTTTTTCCGCCGTGCCAGTGACGGTCAGCGGCTGCGACGCGGTGGCGCGGAGCGTGTCCACGGGAAAATAATTTTCAAATTGCCTTCCGTTGACGGTGATTTTACCGCTGCCGGAGGCAAGACGGACGCGCGCAATGGAGGTTTTGCGCCGGCCGGTGCCGAGAAATTCATTTTTGGTTTCTGTCGCCATAAATCAAATCAGGCTGCCGCTTTGAGCGGTTCGGGTTTTTGCGCCGCATGCGGATGCTTCGGACCCTTGAACACTTTCAATTTCGTCAACAAGACCCGACCGAGGCGATTTTTGGGAATCATGCCTTTGACGGCGTGTTCAATCAATTTTTCAGGATGCTTCGCGCGGATTTGTTCAACCGTGGCGTATTTTTCCCCGCCCTTCCAGCCGGAATACGTCATGTATTCCTTGGCGGTTTCTTTTTTACCGGTCACGCGGATCTTTTCCGCGTTGATGACGACGACAAAATCGCCGGCATCGAGGTGCGGCGTATAAACCGGCTTGTTTTTGCCGCGCAAAACGTCGGCAACTTGCGCGGCGAGACGACCGAGCACCGCGCCATCGGCATCAATCAGATGCCACTTGCGCTCATTCAAATTCACTTTTGGCAAATGCGTTTTCATTTTTCCGAAAAAAGGAAGGCGGAATTTATCAGATGCGCAAACAAAGTCAACACGTCATTTCGGCTGAATTCTGAAGGAACAAACCGTGCAAATCCGCCGACGGGCTTTTCCCCCGGCATCTTGTTGGCTTATTACACCTGAAAAGATTTATCAGCGCCGCCCGATTCCGTGAAAGCCGCCACCATGAAAGCCACCGCCATGATAATAACCGCCACCCCAATGTCCGCCGAATCCAAACGACAGTGATACCGCTGGATACGGCCAGGCGTAATATGGATAGTAATATGGCTGATAATAATAGGTGTCGTAATCGTAGGTCTGGGTGTCGGGAATCACATAGACGCTCGAGGACGGCACCGTTTGAACATAGGTGACCGTGGGTTCAGCGACGGCGGTTGAAGTCTGGGCGGTGGCGGTGGAATTATCCGGCTGCGCGCCGGTCGCGGCCAACCGCGTGCGCTGGTTGAGCATGGTGTTGATGACGGCGCTGGAAACCCCTTGCTGTTTCAAATATACGATTTGACTCGCGTTCAAACCGTAGATGGTGTCGGAATTCTGGATGTAGGCGATGATGGTGTCATCGCCGACTTTCGCCTGAGCGAGTTGGAGCACCTGCGCTGCGGCGGGCGACAACGTCGGTGCGGCTGTGGTTGTGGCGGCATCCTGCGCCGCGAGATTCATGGCAAGAAAACCGGCGCCGACGGCGACGGCCAACATAAAATTTCGAGTTTTCATAAAAGCCTTTCCAGCTTGATTCAACACCTCAAGATTGCGCGAGTTGCGCCGTCTGTCAATTTGAACTGGACATTTTCTTGACTCCGGTCACGGCAATTCGAAAACTACCGCATGAATTTATTCGCGCGGAGGCGCGTAGCCGACTTGCAGGCTGAGGCGCTGACCGACCAGCGCCTCAAACGCGCGCTCGGCCCAATCAATCTCACTTCGCTCGGCATTGGAGCGATTATCGGCGCAGGAATTTTTGTTTTGACGGGCCATGCCGCCGCGCAATATGCCGGGCCGGCGATTGTTCTTTCATTTATCCTTGCCGGACTTGCCTGCGCATTCGCTGGGCTTTGCTACGCGGAATTTGCCTCGATGATTCCGCTTTCCGGCTCGGCTTACACTTACAGTTACGCGACGCTAGGTGAATTTGTAGCGTGGATAATTGGCTGGGATTTAATCCTCGAATATCTTTTTGCCGCCTCGACCGTCGCCGTCGGCTGGTCAGGTTACGTAGTGTCATTTCTCAACGATTTTGGCATTCACATTCCGCCAGAATTTTCGGCAGCCTGCGGCACGCATTTAATTGAAATACCCGCCACGCTCGCAACTGTTCTAAATAAAGGTGCCGGCTGGACGGCGATAAATCAGGATTTGCTGAAAAGTATTCAGGCCGCTGGCACTGATCCTTCCACGCTTGCGCACGTCACGGCTATTTTGAATGTGCCGGCGATTCTTATTGTTTTTGTTGTCACCGTGTTGCTTGTCATCGGTATCAAGGAGTCAGCCACATTCAACAACGTCATCGTTGCGCTAAAGCTTCTGGTTATTCTCACCTTCATTGGAGTTGGCGCCCTTTACATCAACAAAAACAACTGGCATCCGTTCGTGCCGCCGGTTGATGCGTCCGGTAATTTTGGCTGGCGCGGGGTTGTGCATGGAGCCGCCGTCATTTTTTTCGCCTATATCGGATTTGACGCTGTTTCCACCGCCGCGCAGGAATCCAAGAATCCGCAGCGTGACATGCCGATTGGGCTGCTCGGCTCGCTCGCCATTTGTACCGTGCTTTACATCGCGGTTTCGCTCGTGTTGACCGGGGTGGTCAGTTACACGCAGTTGAACGTGCCCGCGCCCATCGCGCTGGCCATCAATTCGCTCGGCCCGTCGCTCTCGTGGCTAGAGTATTTCATAAAAATCGGCGCGATTGCCGGGCTGTCGTCTGTGATTCTTGTGATGATGCTTGGGCAGCCGCGGATTTTCTACACCATGTCCAAGGACGGCTTGCTGCCGCCGATTTTCAGCGCCGTGCATCCAAAATTCCGAACGCCATGGATCGCGCAGATTCTCACCGGCGCGGTTGCCATGCTTATTGCCGGGCTTTTTCCCATCGGCCTGCTCGGCGAACTTGTTTCCATCGGCACGCTGCTGGCGTTTGCGATTGTTTGCGCCGGCGTTTTTGTTCTGCGGTTCAGCGACCCGCAAATCGAGAGGCCTTTCCGCACGCCGATGTTTTGGCTCGTCGCGCCGCTTGGTGTCTGCTCCTGCATTTTTCTCATGGTGGTTGGTCTTCCCGCCGACACCTGGCTGCGGCTTGTCGTCTGGATGATTATCGGCTTCGTGATTTATTTTGGTTACGGCCGCCGCCATTCCAAAGTCCAGCAGCGCGTTGCTCAAGCTCTGCCGAAATAATTCGATTTTTCCCGCAAAAATAATTTGACTTGTTATTGGAATTTACCTACCGTTCGGTAGGTTTATGGCCAAGGCGGAACACAGCCCCAAAGCCGGTGCAAACACACGTGCGCAAATCCTGCGCGCGGCGCTCAAGCATTTTGCCAACGCCGGCTATGCCGCCACCTCCGTCCAGCAAATCGTCGGCGACGCCAAAGTTTCCAAGCCGGCGCTGTATTATCATTTTCGCGACAAGGCGGAACTTTTCAAGGCGCTGGTGCATGAGGCGCACGACGAAAAGTTCCGCCTGCTGCGCGAAGCCGCCGGGCGCGGCAGAAATATCCGCGAGCAATTGGAGAACATTCTCATTACGCTATTCGATTACGTCGCCAAAAATCGCGAATTGATGCGCATTTCCTTTGCGACCAATTTCGCCGCGCCAGGCGAAGTGCCGGAAAATCTTTGTTACGCCGACAAATGCGAGCGCAATTTTGAATTTGTCCATTCGCTCATCAAGGCCGCGCAGAAAAAAGGCGAGTTGAACCGGCATTTCGACAGCCGCGAAATGGCGTTCGGCATTTACGGCCTTACGAATTTTTATTTTGTCTCGCATCTGGCGGAGCGGAATTACCGGCCAGACCCCAAAGCCTCCAAACGGATTGTCGAATTATTTCTGGTCGGCGCGGCGGCAAAAAATTCGAGTCATAAGCCAAAAAAATGAAATTTTGTGGCGAATAAAATCACTGAAAAATGAATGCTCATTTGCTCAAACAAGAAAACGGCGAGCGGCAATCGTCAGCAGCTGCGATTACGGGTGTCGCCATAACCATCGGGTTGCTGGCGCTGGCCGGTTGCGGGAAAAAACAGCAAAACTTCACGATGCCGCCGCCGCAGGTCGGCGTCATCACGGTTCAATCCGTGCCGCTGCCGATCACGACGGAATTGCCCGGCCGCATTGATCCGGTGCGCACGGCGCAAGTGCGTGCGCGCGTCGCCGGCATTTTGCTCAAGCGGGATTTTACTGAAGGCTCGGACGTGAAAGAAGGCGACGTGCTCTTTCAAATTGATCCTGCGCCATTGCAAGCCGCTTACGATAGCGCGAAGGCCTCGCTGGCCAGCGCCGAAGCCAACGTAAAACAAGCGCAGGCACAGGCTGACCGTTACGCCAAACTCGTGAAAATCAACGCGGTCAGCCAACAGGATTACGACACTGCCGTTGCGACCGCCGCGCAGGATAATGCAAATGTTTTGGTCGCGAAAGCCGCGCTGGAAACTGCGTCGCTGAATCTCGGCTACGCAACGGTCACTGCGCCGATTTCCGGTCGCATCGGCCAGGCGCTGGTGACGGAGGGCGCGCTGGTCGGCCAGGGTGAAGCGACGGAAATGGCGGTCATCCAGCAAATGAACCCGATTTATTTTGATTTCACGGAATCGAGCACGGAACTGTTGAAACTGCGCCAGGAATTTGACAGCGGCCAGCTTAAAAGAGTTGCACCGGATGAGGCGAAAATCACCTTGCTGCTCGAAGACGGCACGGTTTATCCGCACGAAGGCAGATTGTTGTTCTCCGATGTTACCGTGGATCCGACGACGGGCATGGTTACGTTGCGCGCGGAATTTCCGAATCCCGATGATTTGCTGCTGCCGGGAATGTTCGCGCGCGCCCAGCTGGAACAGGCGGTGGACAACAACGCCATCACCGTGCCGCAGCGCGGCGTGGTGTTCGGCGCGAACGGCAAACCGACCGTGATGGTGGTGACGCCGGACAACAAGGTGGAAATCCGTTCGGTGATGGTCAGTTCAGCGATTGACAATAAATGGATTGTCACCAGCGGATTGAAAGCCGGCGAGCGCGTGATTTTGGAAGGATTGCAGAAGGTCCAGCCGGGAATGGTTGTCCAACCCGTGCCGTACAATGCCGCCGCCGATCCGGCGGATGGAGATGCCAATTAAGGAAAATTGCCATGCCAAAATTTTTCATTGACCGCCCGATTTTTGCCTGGGTCATTTCCATTTTGATTTTGTTGGCCGGGGCATTGTCGCTGACGAAGCTGCCGGTCGCGGAATATCCGAGCATCGCGCCACCGTCGGTGGCCATCACGGCGAACTATCCGGGTGCTTCCGCCGAGACGCTGCAAAACACCGTGACCGCTGTCATCGAGCAGCAGTTGAACGGCATTGACGGGCTGCTTTACATGTCGTCGGTCAGCCAATCTTCCGGCCAGGCGATCATCACGCTTTATTTTGTGCCGGGCACGGACCCTGACATCGCGCAAGTGCAGGTGCAAAATAAATTGCAACTGGCGATGCCCAATTTGCCCGCGGCGGTGCAGCAGCAGGGTGTGACGGTCGCCAAAGCGACGCGCAACTACCTGATGTTTTTCACGCTGTCGGCCAAGGCCGGCGACATCAATGAAATCGCGCTGGGAAATTTTATCGCGTCCAAAGTGCTCGACCCGATTCGCCGGGTGAACGGCGTTGGCGAGGCGGATTTGTTCGGCGCCGAATATGCGATGCGTATTTGGCTTGACCCGGCCAAGCTGGACAGTTTTGGTCTGACGGTGGGCGACGTCATTCAGGCGATTCAAGCGCAAAATGTTCAGGTCCCGGCCGGACAATTGGGCGCCCGTCCGGCGGTGGACGGGCAGGAATTGAACGTCACGCTGGAAGGGCCGACCACGTTGAATACGCCGGAACAATTTGGCCAGATTTTGCTGCGCGTCAATCCCGACGGTTCGCGCGTGCTGCTGCGCGACGTGGCGCGAATTGCGTTTGGCGGCCAAAATTATTCCGTGCAAGCGCGTGTGAACGGCGAGCCGGCGGCGGCGGTCGGCATCAAGCTCACACCCACCGCCAACGCTCTGGCAACGGCGGACGCGGTGCGCGCCAAGGTCAAGGAGCTTTCCAAATTTTTCCCGCCCGGCGTCATCGTCAATTTTCCTTATGACAGCTCGGAGTTCGTCCGCATTTCCATCGAAGAAGTGGTTTTCACTTTGCTCATCGCCATCTTCCTCGTGTTTTTGGTGATTTATCTCTTTTTGCAAAATTTGCGCGCGACGTTTATTCCGACCATCGTCGTGCCGGTGGCGTTGATGGGCACGTTTACAGTCATGCGGCTGACAGGCTTTTCCATCAACGTGCTGACGATGTTCGGCATGGTGCTGGCCATCGGCCTGCTTGTGGACGACGCGATTGTCGTCGTCGAAAACGTCGAGCGCATCATGAGCGAGGAAGGCTTGTCGCCGCGCGAGGCGACGCGCAAATCCATGGGTCAGATCACCGGTGCGCTCATCGGCATTGCACTTGTGCTGACGGCGGTATTCATACCGATGGCATTTTTCGGCGGGTCGGTCGGCGCGATTTACCGGCAATTTTCGCTGGCGATGGTGGCCTCGATGTTGTTCTCCATATTTCTGGCGATGTCCTTCACGCCGGCGCTGTGCGCGACGCTGCTCAAGCCGGTGGAAAAAGGGCATCACTACGAGAAAAAGGGATTGTTCGGCTGGTTCAATCGTGGTTACGCTGCCAGTTCCGGAAAATATCAAAGCGTGGTGGAACGGATGCTCGGCAAAGCGCCGCGCTACTTGATTATTTATCTGGCAATTATTCTGGCGATGGCCTGGCTGTATGTGCGGTTGCCTTCGTCATTTTTGCCGCAGGAAGATCAGGGCTATTTCATTACAATGGTTCAACTGCCGGTCGGCGCGACGCAACAGCGCACCGTGGAAGTGCTCAAGCAGATTGAAAAATACTACATGGCGCAGCCGGAAGTCCAGGACGTGATTGACATTGCAGGCTTCAGTTTCACCGGTCAGGGACAGAATGCCGGTCTCGCGTTCGTTCACCTCAAGAATTGGAACCAGCGTCATGGCGCGGCGCATCATGTGCAGGCCATCATCGGACGCGCGTTTATGGCTTTGTCGCAAATCAAGGACGCGATTATTTTTCCGCTTAATCCGCCGCCGATTCCCGAACTTGGTGTCTCTGCCGGTTTTGACCTTGAACTCGAAGATCAAGGCGGACTCGGCCATGACAAATTGACGGCGGCGCGAAATGAATTGCTCGCCATGGCGGCGACCAATTCCGATGTGGCGCAAGTGCGTGCAAACGGCATGGAGGACACGGCGGAGTTGAAAATTGACGTGGATTGGGACAAGGCCACCGCGCTCGGCGTCGCGCCCGCCGACATTGACACGGCACTTTCGGCGGATTTGGGTTCCGCTTATGTCAATAATTTCGTGGACGGCAATCGCGTCCAGCAGGTCATCGTGCAATTGGACGCGCCGTTCCGAATGCAGCCTTCGGACATCGGGAACATTTTCGTGCGCAACAGCAGCGGCACAATGGTTCCGCTCTCATCGTTCACCACGTTGAAATGGACTTACGGTTCGCCGCGGCTGGAGCGATACAACGGATTTCCGTCCATGGAAATTCAAGGTTCCGCCGCTCCCGGCAAAAGTTCCGGCACGGCGATGCAGGCGATGGAACAGATGGCCGCGAAACTGCCCGCTGGCATCGGTTACGAATGGACGGGGCAATCTTATGAAGAACGATTGGCTGGAGCACAGGCACCGGCGTTGTATTCCATTTCATTGCTCGTGGTGTTTTTGTGCCTCGCTGCGCTTTATGAAAGCTGGGCGATTCCGTTTTCCGTGATTCTCGCCGTGCCGCTCGGCGTGCTCGGCGCGCTGCTGGCCGCCCACTTGCGCGGTTTGCCGAACGACGTCTTTTTCAAAGTGGGCTTGATTACGACAATTGGTTTGGCGACCAAAAATGCAATTTTGATTGTTCAATTTGCGCAAAATTTGCTGGCCGAAGGCAAGGGATTGATTGAAGCCACGCTGGAAGCCGTGCATATCCGGTTGCGCCCGATTTTGATGACATCGTTTGCGTTTATTTTAGGGGTGATGCCGCTGACCCTTAGCAACGGCGCGGGTTCAGCCAGCCAAAACGCCATCGGCACCGGCGTCACCGGCGGCATGGTGGCGGCGGTGCTGCTGGGCATTTTCTTTGTGCCGATATTTTTCGTCGTCGTCCGCCGAATTTTCAAAGCCAAGCCGAGCCGGCACGAGTTGGCGGTGCAAGCCGAGGCCGGCAAAAATCCTGACGCCAACCATTAAACGCATGAACAAATTTCTTTTATCACTCGCGTTGGCCGCCGTGACTCTGGCCGGTTGCACGATGATTCCAAAATATCAGCGTCCCGCCGCGCCGGTTGCGCAAACCTGGCCTAAAAATTTCGTGCCCCAAAACCAGGCGAACCAGACCAACGCCGTGGCCGACATCGGCTGGCGCGAATTTTTCCGCGACCCGCGGTTGCAAGCACTCATCGGCCTGACGTTGACCAACAATCGCGATCTGCGCGTGGCCGTGCTCAACGTGGAACAAACCCGCGCGGAATATCGCATTCAGCTCGCAGCGCTGATTCCCACGGTCAACGTCAACGCCAACGGGGAGCGCCAGCGGACGGCGTTCGGTTACAATGGCAGTGGCAGCGGCACGACCTTCAGCCAATACAATGTCCAACTCAACGTCTCCTCGTATGAACTTGATCTGTTTGGCCAAGTTCGCAGTCTCAAAACCGCCGCGCTGGAAGATTATTTCGCGAGCGAGGAAACCCGCAAGAGCGCGCAAATCGCGCTCGTTGCCGAAGTCGCCAACCAATATCTTATCGAACGCGAATTGGACGAACAACTCGCCATGACGCGCAAAACGCTGGCGGCCGTTCAGAAATCCTACGACTTGACCAAAGCCAGCTACGATGCCGGCGTCGGCTCCGAATTGGATTTGCGTTCCGCTGAATCGCAAGTGGACGCCACCAAAGCCGCTCTCGCCGCCGACGAACAGCAATACACCCAAGCCGAAGACGCGCTGGTTCTGCTCGTCGGCGAACCGTTGCCCGCCGACCTGCCGCCGCCGCGTCGGCTGAACGAACAAAATCTGTTGACCGATTTGCCGCCGGGATTGCCGTCCGATTTGTTGCAACGCCGTCCGGACATTCTTGCCGCCGAGGATGAATTGAAAGCTGCCAATGCCGACATTGGCGCCGCCCGCGCCGCCTTTTTCCCGACCATCACGCTCACCGGCGGTGGCGGCACCGCCAGCACGGCGCTCGAAGGCTTGTTTGCGCCCGGCTCGCAAATCTGGAATTTTTCGCCGCAAATCAACTGGCCGATTTTTGCCACGGGCACGGCAGTTGCCGAATTGCAATACACCAAGGCGGGCAAACTCATTCAAGTGGCGAATTACGAAAAAGCCATTCAAACCGCGTTCCGCGAAGTGGCCGACGATTTGGCCGCGAAGAAATTTCTGGACGAGCAGCTTGCCGACCAATCCGCGCTGGTCAAAGCCGAACAAAGCCGCTACGACCTGGCCGACGCGCGTTATCGCGACGGCGTGGACAGCTATCTGACCGTGTTGACGGCGCAGCAAGATCTTTACAGCGCGCAGCAAAATTTGATTGCGATGCAATTTGCGCGGCTGTCCAACTTGATCGGCCTTTACCAATCGCTCGGCGGCGGCTGGCTTGAACATTCGCCGCAACCTTGATTTGAGGAAGTTATGAACGAAGAAAAATCCGCGCCCGCATCCAAAACCAACGGCGCACGTTTGCAAAAATTAAATTCGCCGCGGTTCATCTGGCTGGCCGGGCTCGTGCTGGCAGGATTGCTTTATTTTGGTTTGAGTTATTTGATTGACGCGTTCACCACCGAAAGCACGGATGACGCGTTCATCGCCGCGCACATTGTTTCGGTGGCGCCGCGCGTTTCCGGCCAGGTATCCGCCGTCTACGTCTTGGACAATCAAATGGTTCATTCAAACGATCCGCTCGCGGAGATTGACCCGTCAACTTACGCCATCACCGTCGCGCAAAAGCAGGCGGCGGCGGCTTCCCAGGACGCCAATGTCAAGACCGTGCTGGCGGTGGATGAATTGATGCGCCAGAAAGTTGCCACCGCCGCGGCCGATTCACGCAAGGCGCAGGCCGATGCCACCGCCGCGGCCGCAGCCGCCAAACGCGCCGAGGCGGATTTCCAGCGTCTGAAGGAATTGCGGAAGCAAAACACGATTTCCCAGCAGGAATTTGACGACGCGCAGGCCGCCGACACGCAGGCGGACGCTGATTGGAAAGCAGCGCAGGCGAACGTGGCGTCCGAAAACTCAAAGGTGGACGAGGCCAAAACGCAGCTGTCCGCGGCGGAAGCCGAGGTTGGCCTGGCCACTTCCCAATGGCAGGAGGCGCAGACCAACGTCGCGTCGGCGAAACTGGACTTGTCCTACACGAAAATGTTTGCGCCGTGCGACGGCCGCGTGACGGACAAGGCCGTCGAGCCGGGCGATTACGTGGAAACCGGCCAGACGCTTCTTTCCCTCGTGCCGACGGATGTCTGGGTGGTCGCCAATTTCAAAGAAACTCAACTGAAGGCCATGCGGCCCGGCCAGCAAGCGACGGTGGAAATTGACGTGCTGGGCGGCCGGAAATTTCGCGCGCATGTGGACAGTGTGCAAGCTGGCAGCGGCGAGGTGTTCAGCCTGTTGCCGCCGGAAAATGCCACGGGGAATTTTGTGAAAGTTGTCCAGCGTGTGCCGGTGAAAATTCTTTTCGACGAGCCGTTGCCGGCCGGCAAAACAATTGGCCCCGGCCTTTCCGTTGAACCGACCGTGCAAATCAGTTCGTTCAGCGTGCCGGATTTTGTAACGGCAATTGTCGCCGCCATTTTGGCGGCGGCGGCGGCCTTTGCGTTTCAATTGATTGTGAAACGCAAATCTGAAGGCGCTTCCGCACAAACATAATTTTCCCATGGCTGATGCTGCGCATCACGAAGAATGGCATCCGCGCCACAGCCCATGGCTTATTGCGCTGGGCGTCATGCTGGCGACGTTCATGCAGGTGCTCGACACGAGCATCGCCACGGTCGCGCTGCCGCACATCGCCGGCAGTTTGTCGTCCAGTACGGACGAAGCAACGTGGGTGCTGACGAGCTACATGGTGGCCAACGCCATCATCCTGCCGATGACCGGCTGGCTGGCAAATCGGTTCGGGCGCAAGCGGGTTTTCATTTCGTGCATTGTAATTTTCACCATCGCCTCGGTGCTTTGCGGCATGGCGTTGAATTTGCCGATGCTGATTTTGTCCCGCATTTTGCAGGGCGCGGGCGGCGGTGCGATGGTGCCGATGGCGCAGTCTATCATGCTGGAAAGTTTTCCGCATGAAAAACGCGGCATCGCCATGGCGACGTTTGCGCAAGGTGTCATCGTCGCGCCGATTATCGGACCAACGCTCGGCGGCTGGATTACGGACAACTTTTCCTGGCGCTGGGTTTTTTACATCAATTTGCCGGTCGGAATTCTCGCGGTGTTTCTGGCGCAGTGGCTTGTGCAAGACCCGCCCTACATCAAACGCAATTTGAAGGCGGCGGCGGATTTTCTCGGCTTCGGATTTCTCGCGCTCTGGCTGTCCACGCTGCAAATCATGCTGGACAAAGGCCAGGAAGCCGATTGGTTTGGCGCGTTGTGGATTCGCTGGTTCGCGATCATTTCGGTTATTTCAATGATTGCCTTCATCTGGCGGCAATTGACGGTAGAGCATCCACTGGCGGATTTGCGCGTTTTCAAAAACCGTAATTTTGCCGTCGGCGTTTTGCTCATCACCATCATGGGCGCAATTCTTTACGGCACCACGGCGGAACTGCCGCTGTTTTTGCAAACGTTGATGGGTTATCCGGCGTTGCAAAGCGGCTACGCGATGAGTCCGCGCGGATTGGGCGCGTTTGTCGCAACATTTTTTGTCGGACGCCTGGTTGGGAAAATCCGGCTGCGCTGGCTGTTGTGCGTCGGCTTCAGCCTTTTGAGCCTGTCCTCGCTGATGTTGAGCGATATCAATCTGCAAGTCAGCATGAGCAGCGTGGTGCTGCCCGGCATTTTGAACGGCGTGGCGACGAGTTTTATTTTCGTGCCGTTGACAACGGCGGCGATGAGCCAGTTGAGCCAGCGGCAAATTGGCAACGCCGCCGGTCTTTACAATCTCATGCTCAATCTTGGCGGGAGCACTGGCATTGCCTTTGTCACCACGATGATTGCGCGCCGGTCGCAGGTGCATCAGGCGCTCATGGTGGATCATCTGGCGCTGACCGACCCGGTGTTTGCGGCGCAACTGGCTGCCGCCCGGCATGCACTGGCGCGGCACGCCGATCCAGTGATGGCCATGCATCAGGCCGACGCCGTTTTTTACAACTTGCTCAACGCGCAGGCGCATCTGTGGGCGTTCGTGGATAATTTTCGGATTTTCAGTCTGCTCGCGTTTTGCGGCATTCCGTTGATCTTATTGTTCAAGCGCGTGCGCTATGCCCCAAAGGCGGGATCCGACAGCGGCGCCGTTGCGGCGCATTAGAAGTTTCCGCCGGGGTGATGAAACAATTTCTCCATTTTGTCGTCTAAATCACTGAATATGAAAAATTCAATTTTGTTCAAAAGTGTTTTGATTGCCGCGAGCCTGCCGTTGCTGGCGGGTTGTGTGGTTTATGAGCGTCAGCCTGCCGTTGTGGTTGCGCAACCGCCGCCGCCGACTGTAATCGCGCCGCCTCCCGCCCCGGGTCCGGTGGCGGTTTGGCTTTGGGTGCCGGGCGCATACGAATGGCGACGCGGCCACTGGGCCTGGGTTCCGGGCCGTTGGGCGAGGCGTCCACATCCGGGCGCAGTGTGGGTTGGCGGTGGCTGGGTTTGGCATGGTCATAGCCGGGTATGGGTGGCAGGCCACTGGCGTTGATTCATAATTCGTCCGGCGCAAAAATTATTTAAGCTGGAGAATTTTGCGGCCATTGGCATGAAAAAATGCCTGTGGCCGCTTTGCATTAAATCTGTTGCACGGTCTTCTAAAAAGGAGCAGATTCGCCAGTAACGCCGGTAAGTCCCAAATCAAAATAACCATGAAAAATCCATATCCAATCAAGAGCCTGCTCGCCGCCGCCGCGCTGCCGTTGCTCGCGGGTTGCGCGCCGCAGCCTCCCACCAATGTCGCGCCACAGGTTCAAACGGCCGACAACACCTACGTCGGCCAGCCGACGCAGGCACCGCCGCCGGATCAAAAAGATATTATTCCCGTGCCTCCCGGCCCGAGGACGTTGTGGTGGTTTATTCCCGGCTATTGGGACTGGCGCGGACAATGGGTTTGGGTTCCCGGCCACTGGCGTCCACGTCCGCATCCGGGCGACATTTGGATTCGCGCCAAATGGGTGCAACAGGGCGGCGTCTATGTCTGGCAGAAGGGACATTGGCGCTCCGGCGCGCCCGATGACGAGGAATCCACCGACCAATAATCCACGCTGGGAAATTTCATGGCCATCGGCGTTGCAAAATGCCGGTGGCCGTGCTTTTTTATGTGATGTTAAGTGTATGTTTCGTTCCAAGCGCAATAAAGGGGACAAACGATTTTATCTGTTGCCCGGGCAAGGCGGGGTAGCGCATCGCCGCAAGCAGAATTTAATTCTCACCTGGTCGGTTGTCGTGGCGTTGATTGTGTCGGCGATTCTGGCAGCGGCGATGTTTTGGCTTGACCGTACCCGGCCTTGAGCAGCGCTTGACCGGGCGGTGCTTGTTGTTAATATGGCGCAGACCGATGAATTTTGTGCGATTGATTCCAGTTATGGCGGCAGTGTTTTGCTTTGCGCCCCTGTCGCGCGCGGAGCTGGTGGACGGCATTCAGGCCATCGTGAACAACACGATCATCACATATGCGCAAGTCCAGCAGTTTGCCGAACCGGCGATTGACGCGTTGCGCCAGGAATATGCCGGTCAGCCGGATGAATTTCAGCAGAAGCTTACCGAAACGCTCAACGACAGTCTGGAACAATTGGTTGAGCGCCAGTTGATTCTTCACGACTTCGATGTTGAGGGTTACAAGCCATTGCCGGACAGTTTCGTAAATCAACTTGTTCAAGACCGTATTCGTGAACAATACGGTGATCGTATCACGCTCATGAAAACACTTCAGTCGCAAAACGAAACGTTCGAGAAATTCCAGGACGACATCCGCGACCAATACATCATTTCAGCGTTGCGGAACAAAAACATTTCACAGGAAATCGTCATCTCGCCCTACAAAATTAAAAGTTATTACCTCGCGCATCAGGACGATTTCAAGGTTGAGGACCAGGTCAAACTGCGCATGATTGTGCTGAACAAAAGTTCTGACGACGACACGAATACGTTGAATCTGGCGCGTGAAATCCGGACCAAGATCAAGGAAGGCGCGGACTTTGCACAAATGGCTTCTGTTTATTCGCAAGGTTCGCAGCAGCAGCAACGCGGCGAATGGGGCTGGATCGGACGCTCCGTGCTTCGCAAGGAGCTTTCCGACGTCGCCTTCAGCCTCAAGCCCGGCCAGATGAGCGACGTGATTGATACGCCGGATGCCGATTACCTCATGCTCGTCGAGCAGACTCGCTCGGCGCATGTCCAGCCGCTCAACGAAGTTCGCGCCGAAATTGAAACAACCCTTCGCACGCAGGAGCAGGCGCAGCTTGAAAAACAGTGGATTGCATCGCTGAAGGAAAAAACTTTCATCCGTTATTTTTGAAAAATTCCGCTGCAAGTTGGAAATCAATCGTCCGGTTCTCAACCAAAAACTCTCAACTGAAATGACTGGCTGGATTGGCATTTCGCTCGGCGATGTCACCGGCGTTAGCCCGGAAGTCGCGCTTAGGGCCGTTGCCGCCGAAGCCAAAACCGACAACACCAAATATCTTTTTATTGGTGACAAAACAATTCTGGAGCGGCTGAACCAAAAACTTTCGCTCAAACTCCCGCTGAAAAATTTTTTCGATTACCACGACACCGGAAAATTTTTTATCACAACTTCGTTTTCTGAAGACTTGCCTTCAAAGTTGCCGGTCGGCTCATCAATCGCCGCGAACGCCGCCATTGCTTGCCTGCGGGACGGTGCGGAACGCTGCCTGCGCGGTGAATTGGACGCGCTCGTCACCGCGCCTGTTAACAAGGAGGCGATTGTTCGCGCTGGACATAAAAATTTCGTCGGGCAAACGGAATTCCTTTCCGAACTCGCCGGCGCAAAACGAACGGCCATGATGCTGCTCGGCCACGACGACAAAAACCGCTGGCTCCGCGTAGCGCTCGCCACCATTCATATTTCCATCAAGTCCGTTGCCCGAAAATTGACGTCGAAAAAAATCTCGCTGGCGATTGAACTTGCCGCGCAAGCCTGTCGCGACCTACAATTGCCGCGGGCGCGAGTTGCTGTCTGCGGATTGAACCCGCACGCCGGCGAAGGTGGCGAATTCGGCGATGAGGAAATCAAAATCATTTCGCCGGTTGTTTCAGTTCTGCGAAAAAAAGGATTTGATGTCGTTGGTCCATTAAGCGGCGACACGGTTTTTCATTATGCGCTGCAAGGGGATTTTGACGCGGTGGTCGCCATGTTCCACGACCAGGGACTCGCGCCGCTGAAAGCCGTCGCCTTCGACACCGGCGTGAACTGGACGCTCGGTCTGCCGTTCATCCGCACCTCGCCTGATCACGGCACGGCTTACGACATCGCCGGAAAAGGAATCGCCAATCCGTCGTCCATGATTGCGGCAATCCGGCTGGCGAAGCAACTTGCCCGAAACCGAAAATAATTTCGCGCAACGTTCTTTAGCCGCCAATCAATTCGCGGGCATTCATTTGAATCTTGCCGCCGCGCAGCAGCGATTCGCCGACCAAAATTGCCTTCGCGCCGCATTTCTTCAAACGCTCCACGTCTGCGCGTGTGTTAATTCCGCTTTCGGCGACGAGGATTTTTCCTGTAGAAATTTTCTTTGCCAGTTTTTCGGTTGTCGCCAAATCCACTTGGAAAGTTTTCAAATCGCGGTTGTTCACGCCGACCAAATCCGTGCCGATTTTGAGCGCGCGCTCCAATTCTGTTTCATCATGAACTTCCACGAGCGCGGTAAGTCCGGCTTCAGTCGTCAATGAGTGGAAGTTTTTCAATTGGCTGTCGTCCAAGATGGCCACGATGAGCAAAATGGCGTCCGCGCCCCACTCAATGGCTTCGAGAATTTGACGTTCATCAATGATGAAATCTTTTCGCAAGAGCGGCAATTTCACGGCGTCGCGGATTCGCCGCAAATAATCCAGCGAACCTTGAAAAAATTTCTCGTCGGTCAAAATGGAAAGGCAGCTTGCACCCCCTGTTTCGTATTCTTTGGCAATCTGGACCGGATCAAAATCTTCACAAATAATTCCGGCGGACGGCGACGCTTTTTTGATTTCAGCGATCAGTGCAATGTCGCCGCGGCGCGGATTTTTCAGCGCGGCAATGAAATCGCGTCGCTCGCCGTGTTCGAGCATGGCGTCGCGCAAATCGCCGGCGGCAATGAGCCGCGCGGGTAATTTTGCAATTTCGCGTTTTTTTCCTGCAACGATTTTGTCGAGAATATTCACAATCACTCTTCTTCGTCCTTCACGCCTTGCATCCGTTTCATCGGGCAGCCGGCGCGTAGCCAGCCATTTACGAACTGGTCCAAATCGCCGTCCATTACCGCTTGAACGTTGCTCGTTTCGACGCCCGTTCGCAAGTCCTTCACCATGCGATACGGCTGGAAAACATAACTGCGAATCTGATTGCCCCAGGAAACGCTGCCTTTCTCACCGTAGAAACGTTCCATCTCGGCCTTTTGCGCATCCTGCCGCTGTGCGAAAATGCGCGAGAGCAAAAGCCGCATGGCCGTCGCGCGATTTTGATGCTGCGAACGCTGCGTTTGCGACGCGACAACCAGACCGGTCGGAAGGTGCGTGATGCGCACGGCGGTTTCAACCTTGTTCACGTTCTGGCCGCCTTTGCCGCCGGAGCGAAATGTGTCCACTTGAAATTCGTTCGGTGGGATGACAATGTCGGAACTATTTTCTTCGAGTTCGGCAATCGTGTCCACGCTGGCAAAACTGGTGTGGCGGCGCTTGTTCGCGTCGAATGGTGAAATGCGCACGAGCCGGTGCACGCCGCGTTCGGCCTTGCAAAAGCCGTAGGCATTTTCACCTTCAATCAGCATCGTTGCGCTTTTGATGCCCGCGCCTTCGCCGGGCAGCGCGTCGGTCACTTCGGTTTTCCAGCCGCGCGATTCGGCCCAACGCTGATACATCCGCAGCAACATGTTCACCCAATCGCACGCCTCGGTGCCGCCGGCGCCGGCGTTGATGCTCAAGATGCAATTTTTCCGGTCGTGCGGGCCGCTCAAGAAAACTTTCAATTCGAGCGAATCGAGCTCTTTGAGAAATTTTTGCAGGTCGGCGTCGAGTTCCTTTTCAATTTTCAATTGCGCCTCCGCCGGCTCGGCCTCGCCGAGTTCGAGCATCACGCGAAGATCGTCTAATTGTTTTTCGGCAGCGAGCAGCGGCTCAATTTTGTTGCGGAGCGAATTTGCCTCGTCAATAACTTCCTGCGCTTTTTCGCGATTGTTCCAGAAATTGTCGGCGGCCATCTGCGAATTTAATTCGCCGAGCCGTTTTTGCGTGGCGGCAACGTCAAAGAAACCTCCGCAGGTGCGAAAGTTTTTCCGTGGCGGTTGCGGTTCCTGTTTTAATCGTGTCGAACATCGTGGCAGGATAGCTGAACGAGGATGGAAAAAGGAAGATGTAAAATGGCCGGTGTCATCTCATAATTCATCCTCGCGCTCGGCGTAGAATAGTTGAAACGCGCGGTCGTAATCGGCCTCGGGCACGAAAACTTTTGCCGGACGGCTCAAATCGCCGTCATCCGGCTGGTTTGGGTCGGCAAATTCCTGCGTGGCGGCGATGCCGTGCTTTTCCAGCATCACGACGAGCATCTCGGCGTTAACAACGGGGCCGGTGTAAAACAATTTCACACGGAGAATTTAGCCGCAGATGCACACAGATGAAACACAGATTACGGAATCGCAAAGCGGTTGGTGGCAAGGCCAGCATGGTTCCGGTTGTTTGAAAAACGCGGTTTCATGGCCGCACCGGATTTACTTGTGACTGTTGGCGAGCACCATGTATGAAATGATGATCAAAACCAGAATCAAGATGCCGATAATGATGCCGCCAATGATGAAATAAGTGTTCACCCGATTTTTCTTTTTTGAAAACGCAGTGGTGGAGTCGAAGCTTGGCGGGCGTCCGCCTTTTTCCAGTTCGCCCAGACTGACGCCGCGCGGAATGACCATCGTGGAGTCCACCGGTTTTTTGGCTGGAGCCGGAGCGGGCGTGGCGGGGGGTGGTGCCGCTGCCCCTTCGGCGATCAATCTCAATTCAACTTGACCGAGTCGCAAGGTCTGGCCGGGTTTCAAAACACCTTCGGTGATTTTTTCGCTGTTGATGAAGCAACCGTTCGTCGAATTGAGATCGCGGATGAAAACTTCCTCGCCGCGCAATTGCGCCTCACAATGATGGCTGGAAACGGATGGGTCGGCGATTTGAAACGTGTTATCCTCCACGCGGCCAATGGTGGTGCGGTCCACATTCAGCTCATGCATACGACCGGTCATGCCCTGGTTCAGGATAACAAGCTTGGCCATAATTTGATTAGAACGATTATGAGTGCGACAGGTTTCAAGTCAAACGGAAATCTTAAAATCCGCAAGTAATTTAACCGTGGTCTTCAATCAATTTCCGAAATTCCGCGAACAGCGGCGTCGAATCATGCGGGCCGGGCGACGCTTCGGGATGGTATTGCACGCAGAAAATCGGTTTCTTTTTGTGCCGCATTCCCTCGACGGTCTGATCGTTGAGATTGATCCGGTCAACGGAAATTTCCTTTGGCAGGCTTTTTGGGTCAACTGCAAACCCGTGATTTTGCGATGTGATTTCCACCTTGCCGGATGCCAAGTCTTTCACCGGCTGGTTGCCGCCGCGGTGGCCGAATTTTAATTTGAAGGTTTTTCCGCCGAACGCCTGCCCTAAAATCTGGTGGCCGAGGCAAATCCCAAAAATCGGAACGCTGGCATCCGCGAGTGTTTTCACTTCGCGCACGATGTAATCAAGCGCCGCTGGGTCGCCGGGGCCGTTCGATAAGAAAATTCCGGCGGGTTTGAGCTTGAGTGCGTCCTGCGCCGAAGCTGTCGCGGGCAAAACCTGCGTGGCAAAGCCGTGTTGTCGCAGCCGGCGTAGAATGTTGTATTTCATTCCGTAATCAAACGCGACAATCGGAATGTCGGCGGCTGGCAGCGGCTTGTGATTTTTCCGCGCGTCAATTTTTTCGTTGCCGCGAACCAAATCAAACGCCGCGCTCTGCTCATCCTGCGCGTCCCAGCGAAAGGCCTTTTTGTGCGTGACTTCCCGGACGTAATCCACGCCGATGAAAACGAATTCCTTCGCGCGTTTGACGGCCTCGGCTTCGGAAATTTCCTCCGTCGAAACAAATCCGTTCAGCGCGCCGCGCACCCGCAACTTTTTTGTCAACGCGCGCGTGTCAATGCCTTGGATGCCCGGAATGCCGTTTTTTTCCAGGTATTCGGCGAGCGAAAAATCCGCGCGCCAGTTGCTGACGACTGGCGACAACTCCCGGACCACAAATCCGGCGACGTGCGGCCGCCACGATTCCACGTCCAGCGCGTTGACGCCGTAATTGCCGATGAGCGGATAGGTCATCGTGACGATCTGGCCTTTGTAGGACGGGTCGGTGAGAATTTCCTGATAGCCGGTCATGGAAGTGTTGAAACAGGCTTCGCCGCACGCGGAAGCGCGCGCGCCAAAACCAAGGCCGCGAAAAACCGAACCGTCTTCGAGCGCGAGAATTGCCTTCATCAAATTTATGCAAGCCTAGGTGAAAAATCATCTCGAAGCAAAAAAAATGCGCCGAAAATCCGGCAAAATGTTCGCCGCCTCGTTTCAAACCTTGTCCAGCGGGCTTTTACTTTTGCTCGATCAAAGTCCCGTCGCGACGCAGTTTCATTTTGCTTCCGCGCCATTCAACCACATTTCCGGCAAACGCGCCGAACCAAATTGCCGCCTGCAATAAATCTTTTAGTGGCACAAGCCAGAATGGCGAAACCAATTTTAGTTCCGGCGTAAAACGGCGTTGCAGATTTTGCGCGAGAACAATTCGCAAAAGCAAAAAAGCAATCGCGGTAAGTGGCGCGCAAAATGTTTTTGTCGCGGGAAATGAAATAAAAAGCCAGAGAAGCGGCCAAAGCGACGCGTTCGACAGGATGCTGAAAAAATAGGGCAGGGGCTGGCAAACGCGAACCGTCCGCGCCCAGCGGAGTTGATGCCGCCAGACCGCGCGCCAGTTCATCGGTGCGTCCCAACATTCGATGACAGCCGGGCAAAGTGCGATGGCGCCGCCGCTTTTGAAAATGCGGTTGCCAAGCTGGTAATCGTCAGCGAGGCAATTGACGAACGAGTCGAAACCGCCGATGGCTTCGAGGTTTTTTCGACGCAACAAAATCGCCGCGCCCAGCGCAAAGTCGAATGGTTTCAAAGTTTGCGACTGCAAAACCTGGCTCCAGAAATCGGCATTGATGGCAATCGCTTCCCATTTCATGGCGAACGTCGTTGGGTTGGCGAGACGGTAAAAGCAATTGACCAGGGCAATTTTTGAGTCGCGCAATGGCGCGGCAAAGCTGGCCAGAAAATCCGGCGGCACGCGGACATCGGCGTCGCTGACGAGAATCAAATCGTGTTTGGCGAGTTTTTCAAGTTGCGCGAGCGTGGAAACTTTTCCGTTCGTGCCGGGGTTTTCAGCGCAGATGACCAGTTGCGCGTCAACGCCGGGATTTTTCCGAAGCAGTTCTTGGACGATTTTGCAAACAGGGTCGTTCGCGTCAGCGGCGCCGAAAAGAATTTGAATGGAGCCGGAATAAATTTGGTGAAACCAGCTTTCGAGCGAGGCGGCAGTTGTCTCGTCGCAGCCTTTGAGCGGTTTCAGGATGGAAATGGCCGGCGCAAATTTTGTTTCGGCAATTCGCTGATGCAGCGGGAATTTCCGCGCGGCAAAAAATTGCCAGAGCAGCAGCACAAAACTCAAAACGGCGAGCGCGCCGAAAATAAAATTGAGAAAATTCACCGCCGGAGATGAAACGAAAAATCAGGCAGTTTCGCCAGCGGTTTTGAGTTCGGGATGTTCATCCAAAACGAGGACACCGTAAGGCGGCAAATCGTAGTTGCCGGAGAAAGTGTTGCCGGTGAGAAAATCGTGCATGGGCTTGTAGAACTGGATGCGGACGGACGAATTTTGGTGATTGAGCAGAAAATAGATGCGGACACCTTCTTTTTCCCTCATGCTGACTTCGACGTTTTCCGGGACTTTGAGCAAGGGATGCAGGCCGGACATCTGGCGCAGCCACACGATGAGGTCATTGTAAAAATGTTGGTGGCTCATCGTGCCGAGGTAAATGGCCTTGCCGAGACCGAAGGTGTTCATCGTCATGGCGGGGCGCGTGGCGTAAAAATCCTTCACATAATTCGCCAGAATCTGGCAGCCTTTCGGTTCGATGATGTCGCACCACAGCCGCGCCGGGTGCATGTGGCTGGTGGGAAAAACACCCTTGAAGGTGAGATGATTTTCTTCGCTTTGGGTGGGCGGCAGCGGATCGAATTCCAGAACTTCCAGGCCGAACAATTCAATCAAGTCGTTCGGATAGCCGGTGTCGGGCGCGATGTGATGCTCGTTGACGAGACCGGTGTTGAACGTGCCGACGAGCAGGCCGCCATTCTGGACGTAAAGTTTCAGTCGGTCGGCTTCGGCGGACGAAAGCAGGTGCAGCGATGGCGCGAAAACGATTTTGTATTGGGACAAATCCTCGGTGGGCCGTGCGAAGTCCACGGGAATGTTGCGGTCGTGCAGCGCGTTGTAAATGAGCTGAATGTGTTCGCGCAGGCTGAAAAATTTGTTCGGCTGCATCGGCTGCTGAAGCGCCCAGTCATTTTCGTGGCTGAAAAGAATGCAGACTTCGGAAACCACCTTCGTGTCCTTGAGCACGGGCGCGAGCATTTTCAATTCCTCGCCGATCTGGCTGATTTCCTGAAACACGCGGCCGCTGCCGTCGAGGTGATGCGGCAAAACCGCGCCGTAAAATTTCTCGCTGCCGATGCGCGGCTGCCGCCAGCGGAAATAAAGAACGCCGCATGCTCCGCGCGAAACGAGCTGGTAGGTGAACAGGCGGATGAGGCCGGGCCGCACAAGCGCGTTGACATCCTGCCAGTTGACCTGGCCGACTTTTTGTTCCATCGCCCAAAAACCACAATCATCGTCGGGCGTCTTGATTTCCGATTTTTTCAGCGAGCGCAGGAAGTCAATGTCGCAGGCCAGTTCCGAAGTTTTGGACTTCATCACGACGTTGCTTTCGATGGAGACAAAATCCGCGACTTCGGCCATGTCGAAGTGGTCAAACTGGCGAAGAAAGGCGCGCATGGTGACAGTCACGGGATGGTCCGGGCAATGTTCACGCAAGGTGTCCGCCTGCATTTTGACGAACTGCACCATCGTGTCGCTGCTGAAACGGTTCCAGTCGAGCAACAGCGCCGGGTTGTGCGCGCCGGGTGCGTGCATTGGCATGGGCACCTGGTCCCAGGACGAAACGGTTTGTCCCCAAAAACGAAGCCCCAAACATTCGTTCAGCCGCTCGATGGTTTCGTATTTTGCCTGAAGCCAGGAATGCCATTCGTCGCGCGTCGCGTCATTAAAGGAAAATTCCGTATCATTGGCGCCCATGCCGTTGTCAATCTGCCATGCGATAAGTTGCGGATGATCGCCGAGCGCCCCGGCCATCGCGGTGACGATGCGTTTGGAATAATCCCAAAAGGCTTCGCTCGCGAGGCAGACGGCGCGACGTGTGCCTTCGTGTTTGACCACGCCGCGTTCATCTAACGGAAGAATTTCGGGATGTTTTTTGGCCAGCCAGATGGGCGGCGCGGCGGTCGGCGTGCCGAGGACGACCTTGATGTCGTGGTTGGCCATGATGTCCATAACGCGCCGCAGCCAGAGGAAATCGTATTTGCCGTCTTCGGGTTCGCAGATACCCCAGGAAAATTCGCCGATGCGGACGACGTTGACGCCCGCCTTCGCCATCAGTTCGGCATCCTGTTCCCACGCGGCTTCGGGATTGTCGGCGGTGCCGCCGTAAGGAAAGACCCATTGTTCGGGATAATAATCAACGCCAAAATACATAACCTTCAAAACCTTTGGGTTTCACCAGACTTTAAAATCAAAATGCCCGGCTGGCAACTTAAATTTCCGGAGGTCAATTGGCCGGAAATGCCCGGTTGATTTCCTGCATCATTTCCGCGGCGTGCTGGCGCAACGGAGCGTCAACATACGGCAACAGCAGCGGCTCCAGGGAGCGCCGCGCGGCGGCGGGTTCGCGATTTCTGAATTGTGCCTGTGCCAGCGAAAACAGGCAGGACGGATTTTCCGGTTCCAGTTGGACGGCTAGTTGCAGTTGCCGTTCCGCTTCCGGTAGATTTTCACCTTGCACCATTTCAAAAAAACCAAGCAGCTCGTGCGACGGGCCGAAGTTCGGCATCAAGGCGATGGATTTCTGGAGTTGATCGCGGATTTCCGCAGCCGCTTCACCCCTGAGCGGTGCGTAACGATTTTGCAAATCCGCGGTAAGCTGATATTTCTCGCTGGCATAAACATAGTGCGTCAGAAAGCTGGTTGAACCGCGTTGCAATGACTCCTTCAAATAGTTCACCGCCTCGTCGGGCTGGTCACGTTCGGCGGCGAGCAGGCCAAGTCCTTCGTAGGGCAGGGGACTTGCCGGAGCGAGTTTTTGCGCCTGCCTAAAATACAATTCCGCCTCATCGAAACGGCCAATCCTCATAAGCTCGTCGCCCAATCGAAAATAAACCAACACGGGAGTGATGGCGCTTGAAGCTGTCATGGCCGGCGCGGAGATGTTCTCCGGCAACGTCAGTTCAACCGGCGTGAACTGGCCGCGCTGCAAATAGGCGCGAAGTTCGGCTTCCACTTCCGGCAAAGTTGTTCGCAGCGCGTTGGTAAAGGCTTCTTCCGGCGGCTCGCCTTGGCGGAGCAGTTCGGTGAATTGTCCGAACCGCGCCTTGAACGCCGGATTGTCGCCCGCCATCAAAAAATCCGTGAGCAGCCAAGATTCGGCGTAAAAAATTCCCTGACGCGTACGTTCGTTGTATTGGGACGAATTGTGGTTGACGGCAAATAATTCGGTCAGTGGCATGAGCGGCTCATGCGCCATTAATTCCAGGTGATGGTCAATCGGCTGGGCGATGAGGACGTGATAACCACCGCTCATTTCAAACGTGGAATAGATTTCGGCCATCCCCTCCTTGAGCCAGAGCGGCCAGATTTGGTCGTTGCGACGCATCAACAAATGCGTGTATTCGTGAAAAATGACTTCCATTCCCGTCAACGCCGAATTGGTTCCCTGCAATGCGAGCACGATCAGATTTTCATCCTCGCCGCGCTGAAAAAATCCCGCGAGATTGGCGGGTTTGCCCTGATACAATGGCAGGAACGGCTGCATGGATTCTTCGTCCGGAAACGCCATCACCACAACCGGCGGCGACTCCACCGCCTGCGCTCCGGCAAGCAGTGAGTAGGATTCGCAAAATTGTTCCAGCTTCACGGCGAGCTTGCGGACATCCTCCGGCGTGCCGCAACTGAAGACGTTGAAATGTGCGGTGCGAATCTCGAACCACTGCCGCCGCACCAGCGGAACGCCGCTCGACTGGCCGGACGCCGTGCAAATCTCCAAAATCAGCAATACGGCTGAAAGCCAAAGCTGGCGAAAAATCATAGACAATTCAATTTAATGGATGACCGGAGAAATGTCTCTGTGGAACAGAAGAATTCATTTCAAGGATAACTAATATTTTGTAGAATTTTCCATCTAGATTTTTACCAAATCCAGTTGACGGACTTCTCCGCCAGGTGTATAAATAACGACAATTTGACGGTTAAAGTGGCTGTTTGCGGCACAAAGCAAATCACGGTTCCTCACCAATTAGTTGTGCCGCCGACGGTATGAGCCGCATTATGTTGTGGTTTTTGCTGGACTTTAGCCGGGAGTTGTGGTTGCATAACCGCAGTCAAAGTCATGTATCTCAAAAATTTGACCGTTTTCGGTTTCAAGTCCTTCGCGGACAAAACCGCGCTGAATTTTCAGCCCGGCGTCACCGCCATTGTCGGCCCCAACGGCTGCGGCAAATCCAACGTCTCTGATGCCGTTCGCTGGGTGCTCGGCGAGCAATCGGCCAAGGCATTGCGCGGTGGCGAAATGGCCGACGTGATTTTCAACGGCACGGACGGCCGCAAGCCGATGGGCATGGCCGAAGTCTCGCTTACACTTGGCGGCGTGGATGGCGAAAATCTCCGCGCGGCCGGCGTCGAGGTCAGTTACGACGAAGTCACGCTCACGCGCCGGATTTTTCGCGACGGCAACAGCGAATATTTTCTCAACAAAATCCCGTGCCGGCTCAAAGACATCCAGCAACTTTTCATGGGCACCGGCGTCGGGCGCACGAGCTACAGCATTTTGGCGCAAGGCCACATCACGCAGATTCTTTCTAGCAAGCCGGAGGATCGCCGGATGATTTTCGAGGAAGCCGCCGGCATCACGAAATTCAAGTCGCAGAAAAAGGAATCGCTGCGCAAGCTGGAATACACCGAGCAAAATCTTTTGCGCATCGCTGATTTGATCCGCGAAGTGAAACGGCAAATCGGCTCGCTGCAACGCCAGGCGGGCAAGGCACGCCGTTACAAACAAATTTCGCTGGAGCTTCAACATCTCGAAACTCAACTCGCGCGGCACCAGTTCGACGTGCTGCAGGCGGAAATCACGGAGAAAAATTCCGCCGCCGCGCAATTGCGCTCGGAAATCGAAACCGGCTCGGCGGATGTTTTGCGTTGCGAGGACGAAATCAAGCAGTTGCGCGAGCGGCTCACAGAATTGGAGCACGAAGTTTCCGCGCAACAACAGCGCGGGACGGAATTGAAATCAGAAATTGAACGGCACGAGAGCCGGATTCAGTTCGACGAGGAACGACTGCGCGAACTCGAATCGCAAAACTCCAAGGCGCTCGCCGACATTGCGCAGGCCGAGGAACGTTGCCGCACGACCGAAGAGGAACTGGCGAACGTCCAGCAGCATTTGTCCAAGTCTGAAGCCACACTTGCCGATCACAAACTCGCGCTGGAGAAAAAACAGCTCGCGCTTGCGCAGGTCGAAAGTGATTTGAAGCGTTTGCAGGAGGAATTGCGCGCCGCGCAATCCGCCGCGTTTGCAGCCGCGCAGGATTTGACGCGCATCCGCAATGAAATCACCGCTCTCGATTTGCAGAAGCAGGGCAACACCATCCGGCTCGAAAAGCTTTCCGCCGAAAAAGTTCAGCTTGAAGAGGAGCGGACGCGATTGGAAGCGCGCTTGCAGGAATTTACCGCGAGTGTCGAAGTTGAAAAACTGAACGCGCAAACCAAGCGCGGCTCGGTGGAGCAACGCCAGAATCGTCTGGGCGAATTGCAAACGGAATTGCAGCAATCCTCAACCGAGCAGGATCAATTTTTGCAACAACAAGCGGAGAAACGTTCGCGCCTCACCGTGATCGAGCAGCTTGAACACTCACGCGAAGGATTTGACGCCGGCGCGGTCGCGGCTTTGCGTCAGTCACGTTCAGTCATCGGCTCGCTTGCCGACCGGATTCGCGTTCCCGAACAATTTGTTGTCGCGGTGGAAAACGCGCTCGGCCATCACCTGCAACTGGTTTTGACCGAGGAGCCGGAATCCGCGCAGGAAATTCTGGCTGAATTGAGCGCGAACAAAACCGGCCGCGCGAGCGTCGCGGCGCTGGCGATTCAGCACCGGGACGAGAACCAGCTCGTTTTTGAAGGTGACTTGGCGCCGGGCGAAAACGGTTCCGCGCCAAAAAGCCTGGAGCCCGGCCAGATGGTTCCGGCGTTGAATGTGATTCAATCCGAGCCGTCGGTGGAGAAACTTTTGAAATCGCTGCTGGGCCGCACGTTTATCGCGTCCGATTTGACGACGGCGACGGCGCAAATTCAAAATGGCCACGCGGGCTGCGACTTTGTGACGTTGAAAGGTGATTTGTTGAGCCGGCACGGTATTTACACCGGCGGTTATTTGAATGGCAGTGGCAACCCGAAGGCGCCGGCCTCGATTCTCGGCCGCAAAAATCAAATTACCGAACTGCAAAACGAACTGGCCGAAATCCAAAATCGCATTGCCGAGGCGAGCCGCAGGCGCGGCGCGCTGCTGGCCGAGCAGACGGAATTGCAGGCCGGTTTGCAGCAGGCGCAGACGGAATTGCGCGAGCAGGAAGTGGCGATTGCTACGCGCGAAGGTGAATTCAACGCGCTGCAAAATTCAAACCGTTTGTTGCACCAGAAAATCGAAACGGTGGTTTTTGAAGTGCAAAGCCTCGCCGCGCAGGAACGCGAAGGCATGGAAAAGCGCGGTGGGTTGACGGCGCAATTGCACGAACTCGAAACGCGCGAACGCAGCGAGCAGGAAAAAGTTTCCTTGCTCACGACAAATTTGGAAAATCTGCGGCAGCAGCGCGACGCGGCAAATTCCACGTTGACCGAAAGCAAAGTCGCGCTCGCGGCGGAGGAGCAATTGCTCGCTTCGTTCCGCCAGCAGCAGCAGGTGCTCGCGCAGCGGATTCAGGAATTGAAACAAATCATTGGCCAGCGGCGCGGGGAAATTTCCACGGTCGTCGCGCGCAAGGAACAGGCAGAATCGGAAATGGTGGAGTCGCGCACGCAGATTGAAAAAATTTCCCACGAGCGCGAACTGGTCAACACGCAGGCGGCGGAATTGCTTGGGCAGAAAAATTCGCAGGAAGCGGAAGTCTCGTCGCGTGAGGAGAATTTGCGGTCGCAACGCAGCCGGTTGACGGAGTTGCAAAATCAGCGCGGCGGAATGGAAGTCGAGTTGGCGCAGAAAAACATGTCCGTCCAAAATCTGCGCGAAAAAATCCAGCAGAAATATCACATCAATCTGGACGACGTTCGCAGCGAGTGCATCACGATTACCTATGCCGACGAAGGTCCGGCAAAAGTGGAAACGCTCACGCCGGAAGAAATGGCAAAAAGCGGCGCGGCGACGGATTGGAACGCCGTTGGTCAGCAAATCGAGGCGCTACAAAAGCGGCTGGACGAAATCGGCCCGGTGAATTTGGTGGCGATTGAGGAATACGAGGAAACCGAACAGCGGCATCAATTTTTGACGAAGCAGCATGACGATTTGGTCAACGCCAAAACGCAGCTGCTCGAAGTCATCAACCGCATCAACACGCAAACGCGGCAGATGTTCATCGAAACGTTCGAGAAAATCCGCGAGAATTTCCGCGCGATGTTTGTCGAGGTTTTTGGCGGCGGCAAAGCGGACTTGATTTTGTCGGAAGGGGGCGACGTTTTGGAAAGCGGCATTGACATCGTTGCGCGTCCGCCGGGAAAACAATTGCAGAGCATTTCGCTTTTGTCCGGCGGCGAGCAGACGATGGTGGCCATGTCGCTGTTGTTTTCAATTTATCAGGTCAAGCCCAGCCCGTTCTGCGTGCTGGACGAATTGGACGCGGCGCTGGACGAGGCCAACATCGTGCGGTTCGTGAAAATTTTGCAGCGGTTCCTCGGGCACTCGCAATTTGTCATCATCACGCACAACAAGCGGACGATTGCGATGGCCGACGTGCTTTACGGCGTGACGATGCAGGAACACGGCGTGAGCAAAATTGTCAGCGTGAAATTCCATAAATCCGTTGAAACAAAAACGGCTTCCGAAAACGCCGAAGTGGCGACGGCAGATTTGTCTTGATTTTTTGCCGCCGCAAATTTTTTCCGAACGTGCTTGCGCACGGGCGCGAATCGTGTTTGATTAATTTGATTCAGGCATGAGTGAACCCGGTTCCAACGCCGTCGGCAATCCGCCCGTCACAGTTTTCGTGGTGGATGACGAGCCGATGCTGCTTGATCTGGCGGCGGCCATTCTCCAACCGCTGGGTTTCAAGGTGCGGACGTTTCGCGATCCCCGATTGGCGTTGACGGAATTTGCCGCCGCCCAGCCGCCGCCCGCGATAATCGTGACGGATTATGCGATGGGCGCGATGAGCGGACTGGACTTGGTGCGCGAATGCAAGCGCCGCAATCCGCGCCAAAAAATAATTCTTCTCAGCGGCACGGTGGATGAAACCATTTACGCCGGCGAATCAGTCAAGCCCGACTGCTTTCTGGCCAAGCCGTATCAAGTCCGCGAGTTCGTTGAATTGGTTCAGAAGCTCGCCGTGGGTTGAGGCCGTTTTCAACCTGCGAATTTGCTCGCCAAATCAATGGGCATAACATAAAGTAAAGTTGATTATGAAAAAGATCCTTTGGGGCGGCATAGTTGGGTTGGTGGTTCTCATTGTCATTGCGGTTGTTGTGGTGGCGCTGTTCCTCGACAGCATTGTAAAGACCGGCGTGGAAGCTGTCGGGCCGAAAATTACCGGTGTTTCCGTCAAATTGGACGCAGTGCATATCAGCTTGCTCACCGGTTCGGCCAGCGTCAAGGACCTGGTCATCGGCAATCCGGAAGGTTACAAAACGCCGAACGCCATCAGCGTCGGCACGGCCAACATTGGTGTGGATCCACTTTCAATTTTCTCGGACAAGATCGTATTGCCTTCAGTAAAAGTTGTGGCTCCGGAAATCACCTTTGAAGGTGGACTGGGCGGAAACAACCTCGGCAAAATTTTGGACAATGTAGAAACGGTGTCTCAAAACGGCGGCCCGACAACCACAAACACGGCCGCCAATACCAAGCCCGCCAAAAAATATGAAGTGGATGATTTGCTGATCACCGGCGCAAAAGTTCACATCAGTCTCACCGGTTTGGGCGGCAAAGAGATGACGTTGCCGCTGCCGGACATTGAACTCAAGAATTTGGGCAAGGGCAGCGATGGTCTTACCGCCACCGATTTGACGCGGGCGGTTCTGAGCGCCATCACCAGCGCCACCGTCAAGGTGGTTGCCGGCACCGCCACAAATGTTGGCAAAGGCGCGGAAAAGTTGGGCAACAAGGGCGTCAACAGAATCAAGAACGGCATCGACGGCCTGTTCGGGAAATAGATTTCGCCTCTTTGCGGCTACAAGGAATTTGCTTGCGGCTAAAAAAATGGCAAAGTGTCGCCGTGTCGAAACCGGCAAAAAAACAGGCTGAAACCGTCGTCGCGGAAAACCTTCCAATTCCCGCGTTCACCGAGCGTCCGGCGTGGCGCGCGATTGGCGACGGCTGGCGGCATTTGCACGGCAGCGTGGCGCACGCGGGCGCCAGTTTCGAGTGGCACGATTTCAAAACCTCCGGCGGTGAATTCGACTGGGGGAAAACATTTCATCCGGGCAGCATCGAGGTTTGCCTGAATCTCGAGGGTCGTGGAACCGTTGCGTTGAACAAAACTGAAATTGCTTTCGCGCCGCTGACCGCCGGATTTTACCGGCGTGGCGAGCAGCCGTTGCGCGCAGCGCGGCAGGCCGGCCAGCGGCACCAGTTTCTCACCGTTGAAATGTCCTTCGATTTTTTGCGGCGTCATCTCGGCGAATTTGTCACGTCGCTGCATCCGCTCGTGCGCGAAGTTGTCGTCGGCGAAACCGAAAAATCCGCCGTCGCGACCGCGACGCGGCTGACAAGCCGGCAGCAACAATTGCTCGCCAGCCTGCGCGACGCGCCCGTGCTCGCATTGGCGCAGACGGTCTGGTATCAGGCCAAGGCGCTCGAAGTCGCGGCGGAATTTTTCTTCGTTGCACCGGGCGAAAGGGAATTGTTCTGCCAGCGGCAACAGCGTCTTTCCGCCGAGCGCGTGGAAAAAGTCATCGTTTTGCTCCGCGAAAAACTGGCCGAACCGCCAACGCTCGAGGAAATCGGGCGCGTGGTCGGTTGCAGCCCGTTCCATTTGAGCCGGACCTTTTCAGCGGCGACCGGCCTGACCATTCCGCAATACACGCGACAGTTGCGGATGGAGCGCGCGGCAGAATTGCTGAAGTCGGGAAAGTTCAACGTGACGGAAGCCGCGCTGGAAGTCGGCTACGCGAGCTTGAGCCATTTCAGCCAGTCATTCCACGAAACGTTCGGCTGCTGTCCCGGACTTTATCCGCTGAAAACGCCAACGCAAAAATCCTCAATCCGGGAGCGTGAATAATAATTGCGGTGTGTCAAAAGCATCCGCTGGAAATAAAGCTGGTGCCGGTGGTGAGACTCGAACTCACACGACTTTTTACGGTCCCAGGATTTTAAGTCCTGTGCGTCTGCCATTTCGCCACACCGGCAAACCGACAGGCGAAAGCTTACAGCTTAATTTAAATTGGGAAATTCAATTTTAACATGACCGGCGAGGCGCAAATTATCCGACTAAAATTGATTTAATCGCCCAAACACGTTCCCACGCGCCGCGCCGTTTCCACCCACGAATGATCTGGCGGAACGGTCTTGCGTTTTCCGGCGACTTTTTCCAGCGGCACCGGTTCCGTCCCGTCGCCGCGCGCGGCCACCATCACGCCGAAAATGCCTTCGTGGATCAAATCCGCGCACGCGCCGCCCAGCCGCGTGGCCAGCAGGCGGTCCGCCGGCGACGGTATGCCGCCGCGTTGGAGGTAGCCGAGAATCGTCACGCGCGATTCGAGGTGCGTGAGTTCCTCAAGCTGCCGTGCGAGCCGCATGGTGTTTCCGGTATGACGCTGCTCCAGCGCGGCGAGTTCAACCTTGGCTTCCTTTTTGTCGTGCAACGTGCGGGCGCGCTCGCGCTTGGCTTCGGCGGCGGCAAAGGCGCGCGCGTCTTCAATGCTCATCGCGCCTTCGGCCACGGCGACAATGCTGAAATTCGTCCCGCGCCGGCTGCGGCGCTTTATGGCCTCGGCAATGCTGGCCACGTCGTAGGGAATTTCCGGAATCAAAATCACGTCCGCGCCGCCCGCAATGCCCGAACCCAGCGTCAGCCAGCCCGCGCGATGTCCCATGATTTCGGCGACGACAATCCGGTGATGGCTGTGCGCCGTGCTGTGCAGCCGGTCAATCGCCTCGGTCGCAATGTCGAGCGCCGTGGCAAAACCGAAGGTCGAGTCCGTCATCACCACGTCGTTGTCAATCGTCTTGGGCAGCGTGACAATGTTGAGTCCGGCCTTGGCAAGGTGCAGCGCGTTCTTTTGCGTGCCGCCGCCGCCAAGGCAGACGAGCGCCTCGAGGTCGAGCTTCTTGTAATTTTCGACGATGACGTCGGTCATGTCGCGCGTGCGCCCGTCAATCAGCATCCGGTGCGGCTTGTCGCGGCTCGTGCCGAGGATGGTGCCGCCAACGGTGAGGATGCCGGCGAGCTTGCCCTTGTCGAGTTTCAGCCGCTTGTCTTCGACGATGCCGCGAAAGCCGTCGCGAAAGCCGGTAATCTCCATGCCATAGTGGCCGAGCGCGGTTTTACCGACGCCACGGATGGCGGCGTTGAGTCCGGGGCTGTCGCCGCCGGCGGTCAGGATGCCGATGCGTTTGGTTTTCGCCATGTCGCGCCTTATTTGAATTCAGATAAATTTTTTGTCGAGAACAAGTTTCGGAAATTTCAATTTTTTTTTCGCGCCGGCAATTGGAACAAACCAAGCAGGCAGCCCAGCCACGCGGCGATGGAAGCCGCCGCGCCGGTTTCGAACGCGCGGTCTTCGTAGAAAAAATGAAGCTGATGCGTGCCCGCCGGAACTTGCACGGCCTGGAACGCGACGTTCGCGCGGAGCAATTTCGCCGACCGCCCGTCAATTTTCACGCGCCAGTCGTGATAATAAGTTTGCGCGACCACGACGAGCGACGGCGCGGCGGCTTCAACGGTGGCGTCCACCGTGTCGTTGCCGAATTCTGGCTTGAGAATTTTGGCGTCGGTTGAATTGGAGACCGTGATGAATGATTTGTCCTCCGGCGGCAGGAAGACAACCTTGCTACCGTCAAAATCATTTTGCGTCAACGCCGTAAACGCCTTCGCGTCATCAAGAAAAACCGGCTTTTGCCCGGCGGTCACGAGCGGCAGAAAATCCGGGCGCGGCCGCCATTTGAACAATTCGCCCGGCGCGGTGATTTGCGAGACGCCCATGAAATTCTCGAGGCGCGGATAACTGGCGTTGGTCGTCGTGTAGAAGAGCGACAACACGTCGTCGCTTTCACGCGGCGTGAGCGAGAAAAATCCGTCCACCTTGGGCACGTTGTCGAGCAGGTTGGCGTTGGCGCAATAACCGGCGCGCTTGGCGAGAAAATTCTCCTTCGGATCGCCAAACGCGGAAAGGAATCTCATGGCGGCAGCGGGCGAGAGCATCGCGCGCGAGCCGCCGAGTTCGGGCTGCGGGTTCATTTGCAAGTCCTCGCGCGCGAGATTGATTTGATAAACGTTCGGCGTCACGGCGGGATTTTGCACCGGCTCATGCGTGAAAACGTCAAGCCACGCGGCGAAAATCAAAAGCAACGGCGCGATCCGGAAAATTTTCGATTCGGATTTCCGCGCCAGCACAAAAAGAATCGCACCGGTCAAAACCAGAAACACCGCGCGCAAAAGGCCGTTGAGCAACGTGGCATGAACGTCGTCGAACGGGAACGGAAACCGCCACGCCCAGAATAAAATTCCCGCGAGCAGGAGGAATAGAATGATTCCGACAGGCACGAACCGTTTCTGAATTTTTGGAGTTTGTAATTGCGCGAGCGCGAACGCGGCGAGCAATGGCGCGATGAAAACGGCGAGCAGGATGTATTTGACCGGATAGGTGATGAAGCTCAATTGCGGCAGGATTTTTCGGAGGGCCGGAAGCACAAACGTGTTTCCGCCCAGGGCGAACAAAAAAGCAACGACCGCGAGCAAGAGCAGCAGCCGCGCGCGCCGGTCGCGAAGCCAGGCGGCGGTGAGCGCGAGCCAGAGCGCGCCGAGGCCGAGATAGTAGGACGAAGTCCAAGCCTGCCCGTATTGGAAAAATATCCCGGCGTTCCAGATGCCGCCGAACGCCATCGGCACAAGAAAATTGACCCAGCCCCAGCCGGGCATGGACCAGCGGAAATCGGCGTAGCCGGTCTGCCGTTGCGAATGCGCCGCCAGATCGAGGAACGGCAAAAGCTGCGCGGCGGAAAGCAAAATGACGAGCGTGACGACCAGCGGAAACCGCCAGAACATTTTCCCGCGCGACGATTCGCCGGCCAGAAATTGCTGAATCCACAGCGCGAGCAGCAAAATCCACGTCAGAAAAATAATTTCCGGCCCGCCGGCAAGCATTTGCATCGCGCCGGCCAGCGCGGCAAAGATGATTTTCCGTCCGCCGTCGCGCCACGCAAGTTCGACCGCGAGCACGATCCACGGCATCCACGCGAACGTCGCGGTGTGGCTCGGCCACGTGAGCAGGCTCAGCGAGAGGCCGTTGAACGAGAAAACTGTTCCGGCGAACGCGGCGGCAAAGTTATTGTTCGTCCAGTGCCGCGCGAGGAAGAACATTCCCATTCCGCCGAACCACAAGTGCAGCAGGCAGAAAAAACTCAACGACCACGGCATCGGCAGCAGCAGATAAATCAGCGCCGGCGGGTAAAGCGGCATCGTGTTCCATTGCGCGAGAAACGGCACGCCGCAGTTGTTGTAAGGATCCCAAAACGGAATTTCGCCGCGCCAGAAACAATCGCGCTGGAAATGCGCGAGCGGGTAGGCGAAAAATCCGTAGTCGCGCGCGACAAAAGATTGCAGGCCGAGGATGATCTCCGGAAACGACGCGAAAATCAGCAGCGCAAGCAAAATGCCGAAGCGCAACGGCGTGAAGAAATTGAAGGCGCGGGATGTTTCGCTCACGGCGTCAGTTTATTCAGGAAGCGAAACCGGCGGCAAGTATTCACCAATCAATTCACGCTTCCACCACGCGCCGGTCGCACGGCGTTCGGCGAAACTGGTGAAACGGTAATCGTAAAGCTCGGCGCGGATGTAGCGCGGCGGCTTGTTGGGAAACGGATTCTTTTCCAGCAGCGCCAGAACGTCCGGCGAACCTTGCAGCAATCGCTCGCAGAAATTTCCGAACCACGGATTGTCCTGATAATTGCCCAGCGCGGCGAACCACATTTGCCAGTCGAGCCGTGGCTGGAACGGCTCGACAAACCCCGGCCGGTGGTTCACGTCGCCGGGTTTGTATTTGAATTCGTAAGGCAGCCAGCTCGTTCCGTCGTTGCTGCCTTCGACGACGATTTCGCGGCGCTCGGTGGTCATCACGGCGAACAGGCCGTAGCCATTGATGGTGCGGAGCGGAGCGAGTTCGGCGTCCAGAAACTCCGCCGGCAGCCACAGGCTGGAACGCGCGCCGAACAATGAAGCCACCTGAAAAATGGAAACGGAAGCCACCACGAGCGCGAGCGGAATGGTGACGAAGCGGAGCCTGAGGCGGTGCGTGAACCATGAACCGTGAACCATGAACCGAGCGCGAAATTTGGGCGGCAAGAATTTTCCGAGCTCGAAATCGTCGAGCAGCAGTAGGCAGAGCGCCAGCGTCAGAAAATTGAAGAACGTGTAATTGCCCGTCAGCAAAATCAAGGTTTGCAGGAACGCGATGGCCGCGCCGCCGAGAAACCGCAACCGGCGCGGCGCGAAAATCAGCCACGGCGCGCCCAACTCGATGGCGAACATCCCCGCGCAGGAAAATTTCTGGAACCACAGCGGCAACTGGTTCGCATACCAGCCAATCCACGTCGGCAGCGGCTGCGTCTGGTAATGAAACGTGAGCGCGGTGAGATTGCGCCAGTTCGGGTCGCCGCTCAATAATTTAACGCAGCCGGACGAAAACATCAGCTTGAACAGCAGCAGCCGCAGCAGCCAGAGAACAATTCGCGACGGCGGCGCTTCGCGGGAAAAGCGCGGCAGCCATTGCAGCGGCGCGAGAAAAATGGCGAGGAATCCGGCTTCGAGTAGTAAATTGTCCCATTGAAAGCTGTAGAAATCGCGCCCGGCGGTGGTCAGCGAAAGATAAAGCAGCCAGAGCAGGGCGAGGCTGGGAACCGGCGCAATTCCGAGCATCAAAAGAATTGCGCAAACCGTCCCGGCGGCGCATTGGAAATCCAGAAACCCGTCGGACGAATCAAACCAGCACAACGTCGGCAGCAGGTGATACCGGTTCAGACCGATGCCCTGCGCGTCGCATTGCTGCTGGACGGCGGACATGAACTGGTCGGTTGGCAGGATTCCATCATGGCCGATGAGGCCGGTGGTTTGTGTCCAGAACGAAATGAAGGCGACGAGATAAATCACGCCGAGCGCACGCAGAAAAATCCAGCGCGTGAGCAAATAATTCGGTCGCTCGACCTGCCTGCCCCATAACATCCGCGTAACGAACGAAAACATCGTCCGATGCCCGGCCACAAACCGGTAGGCGCGTTCGGTGAACCTAGCCAGAGCCGGCGACGATTCATAAATTCCCAGCGGCCAACGCCAACGCGGGTTTTTCGCCAGCGCGCGGAAGACGGCTTCTGCGCCGGAATACACCGTGCCGTCAGGCTCGATGAGCTGGACGGACGATTGAAATCGTTCGCGCGGGATTTCTGGGAAGCGCGCGGCAATTTGCGGGTCCTGAAAGGGCAGGTAATCCACGGCATTGCCGGTGATTTGACGCCAGCGCCGGATCCAGACCGCGCAGAAATTGCAGTCGCCGTCAAAAACCATGAGCGGTTTTGGCGGAGGCGTGGCGACGCGGATGCCGCTGGACATGACCCGCTATTACCGCAAACCGCAGGGCAAGACACGCCAAAAACGATGGAGGTCGGTCGTGCGCGAAGACCGCGAAGGTGGCGAAGGGAAAAGTGCTTTTCTTTTTTCTTCGCGTCCATCGCACGACATCATCTTCCGGTTAAATGTTAACGCTGCCTCTCGCGTTTAAATCCGGGTTTCGTCCCGCTTCCGCATGGTTCAGCCGGCAGACATCTGAAGCACCACCAGGCGTCCGGTTTCGCTGATGCCGTCTCGGGGGTTATATTTGCCGGGGGAGTTTATGTCGTTGAGGGTGCAGGGCCCGAATTGCTCTATCGCCAGTTCGCGTCGGGCCAGTTGTCTGGCCCATTCGAGCGGTTGCGCACTGTTGATGGGCACGCTGCAATAGATTTCCCCGAGTTCGACGCGGCCTTCAAAGCTTAACTCGTCGTCAACTTCGTTGATCCATTCGGGCAGTTCCCAATCCGGCGGCACGGGTTGCTGGAAAAATTCTTTCAGATGGCAGTCCGTCTTGAATTGGGACGCCCGTTCGCTGGGGCAAAGGGCTTCCAGGGAAAATTCAAATTCATGACCGTGCCGCTCGCCGAATTTCAGGTCAGTCTCCCAGTGCCCATAGCGCAGGGGTTTGGTTTCGCCGGGTTGCCAAATCCACATATCCGGCCCGCGCGTTTCCGACGGTTCACTGCCGTCAATCCGGTCGTGGTAGCCGAGGAAAAGATTTTCCAGATCGCGCCAGTCGCGTAAGCCGGGCACATGGCCGATGAGGCGCAGCCGCAGCTTGGTGGCGTTGGCCGGCACCGTCGCCGCCTCCACCTCGGGCGGGCCAAAGGACCCAGTCGGTCTGAAAATAGATGGAGCTATGCAAGCTGGCTCAGGGTTTTGTCGAGCCGTTTTAGAGGTCGGCAATCCGTATTCAGCCGAAGTCCAAAACCGCGCACTTTCCGACGCAGTTATTCGGCGAATCAGCCATCAATCGCAACAACGCTGCCAGGAGATGGCAGTTTTGAAAGCCCAAAAAGCGGCAAAAACCATGCTAAAATGTTAAATTATTTATTTTCAATGCGTTAGAACATGAATTTTTACCGGCTAACCTAATCCGCTGGTCATGTGACGCAATCCGCTGGTCGTGCGACCCAATCCGCTGGCCAAGTGACGTAATCCGCCAGCCATGTGACCGCACCCGCTGACCATATGAACGCGTCCGCTGACCGTGTGAGCACAGCCAATTGCCATCCGAACACGCCTGGTCGGCGCCGGAACGGTGCTGAAAGCTGAAGTTTGGGTTCGTTCGCGTCGAAATAATTCGACGTTTCAGCTCTTAACTTGTCCGCGCTGGCAAGGCGTGTTACCGCATCGTGCAGGAAAACGACATTGGTGAACGGGCGCGGTGGCGGCTGTGTTTGAAAAAGCCGAAAGGCTGAAATCTATCAGGCCGTGGTCACGTCTATTGACAGTAGTGATACCGTTTTATCGGTTACCGGATGAAGTCATTATTTAACATCGCTGTTTTGATGTGCGTGTTCGTGGGCGCAGCCGTGCCGGTGCGGGCGCAAATACCGGTGCCGCCGCCGATGCCGGCTTATCAGCCGCTGTCCGACGCGCAGCTTGACCAGTTGCTGGGACCAATTGCGCTTTATCCCGATCCGCTGATTGCCGAAATTCTGCCGGCGTCCACGTTCCCCACGGAAATCGTACTGGCCGACCGTTATATCAGCGGCGGCGGCGACCCCAATGCAATTGACCAGCAGCCTTGGGATCCCAGTGTGCAGGCGCTGGCCCGATATCCGGATGTGTTGCAGTGGATGGACGAGAATCTGGACTGGACGACGGAGTTGGGACAGGCTTTCCTCAATCAGCAGCAGGACGTGATGGATTCCATCCAGCGGCTGCGCACAACGGCCTACAATCTTGGCAATTTGCAATCCACGCAGCAGGAACAGGTGATCAACGACGGCGGCTACATTGAAATCGTGCCGGTCAACACGCAGGTGATTTATGTGCCGGTCTATCAGCCGGACGAGGTTTATTATGACACTGCGGACGGCACGCCCTACATCACCTTCAGCGTCGGCTTTCCGATTGGCGTGTGGTTGAATTGCGATTTTGACTGGGGTCATCACAATATCATTGTTTGGGATCGCGACCATCCGCGTCCGGCCAATTGGTGGCATGAACCTCCGCGCCAGCGGGAAACGGTTCACACGACCGTCTGGCAACGTCCGGACACAATCGAGGTGAATCGCGGCGACCGGGGTTGGGGCAACAGCCAGCCGGTGGTGGCCACGGTCGGCCGGTCGGTCTCGGATTCTACAATGCCGCGCCGGACACCGGAGCCGGCGGCCCGGCCAGAAGCACCGGCGGCGCCCGCCACGCGACCGGCGCCAGCTCCCGTTGAACATGCTCAACCCGCCCGCCAGCCGGAATCGAACGGGGCGTTCATCGGCATCCAGAGTCCGCAAGAAACCAGAGATTATAGCGACCGTGGCCGACAGAGCATGCAAACGGCGACTCATTCAGCACCCGCACCACAGCCATCGGCACCGGTTTCACGACCGTCGGCACCCTCCGGTGGTGGCGGCGGTGGCGGCGGTGGCCACGGATCGGGTTCCCCGGCAAGGCGTTGAATCTTTTATGACATGATTACCGCACAAACATTGCCGCTGATGAAATCCGAACGTCTTGCGTGGTTGCGCCGGATTGGGTTGTTTGTGTCCGGTGTCGGCGTGGTGTTTCTGGGGTTGACGCAACCGATGTGCGCGACGGCTGCGGATGAAGAGACTTTTGCTTCGCCACAGGAAGCTGTCAGCGCCTTGGTGACGGCGGCCACGAATCACGATACCAATGCCCTGCATTCGATTTTCGGGCCGGAAGGACACGACTTGATTTCGCCCGATGTGGTTCAGGCGACCGAAGCCTTCAAGATGTTCGTGCAACACCTGACGGAAAGGGCGCAATTGATCACCAATTCAGATTCCAATGTCACGCTGGAAATCGGCACGAACGGCTGGCCGTTTCCCATTCCGCTGGTGCAACAGGACGGCCAATGGTTTTTCGACACCGCCGCCGGCAAGCAGGAGATTTTCGCACGCCGGATTGGCCGGGATGAATTGGACGTGATTGATGTCTGCAACGCATATGTGGAGGCGCAGCGCGAATATGCCAGCGAGGACCGCATGGGCGACGGCGTGCTGGCTTACGCGCAACACCTGCGCAGCACGCCCGGCACGCACGATGGTCTTTTCTGGCCGGCGAAACCGGGCGAGGAATTGAGCCCGCTGGGGCCGCTCATCGCGCAGGCGCGCGGGGAGGGTTATCAGCGCACTGCCAAAATGATGAACGAGGAGGCCGCGCCTTATCACGGTTATTATTTCAAAATCTTGACGCGCCAGGGAAAACGCGCGCCGGGAGGCAAGTATAATTACATCATCAATGGCAACATGATTGCTGGATTTGCCCTCGTCGCTTGGCCGGCGCAATGGGACGACACCGGAGTGATGACTTTCATCGTTAATCAACAGGGTAAGGTCTATCAGAAGAACCTCGGACCCAAGACTGCGAAAATCGCCGCCGCCATGACGACTTACGACCCGGACGACACCTGGACCCCGGCACAGTAAAACTTGAGGTCTGGCGCACTTCAATCTTCGCGCCACTTCGCCGGGTCGAGAAGCAGAATTGTTGAAGGCTGAAAGGCGTTCAAATTCACAAACGGGAAAGGCCGCGGAGCACGGCGAAAAACACAAGGTCATTTTCCATCCGGCAACAGGACAGCAGCGCCTTTAAGTTTGCCGGCTCGCAAATGCGCTAGCGCTTCATTGGCTTGGGCAAGGGGAAATGTTTCAACGACCGTGCGAACAGGAACACGCGGCGCGATTTTGAAAAATTCTTCGCCATCGAGCCGCGTCAAATTGGCGACGGAGCAAATGCTTCGCTCTTCCCAAAGCAAATCGTAGGGAAACGACGGCACGTCGCTCATGTGAATGCTGCCGCAAACGACCGCGCCGCCTTTGTCCACGGCCTTGAGCGCGAGTGGAACGAGATTGCCGACCGGCGCGAAGATGATTGCCGCGTCCAACATTTTCGGCGGCAAGGTTTCGGAACCGCCTGCCCAGACCGCGCCGAGCGACTTGGCAAATCGTTGCGCCTCCAGATCGCCGCGACGGGTGAAGGCAAAAATTTCGCGCCCTTGAAATTTTGCAACTTGCGCGATGATGTGCGCCGCCGCGCCGAAACCGTAAAGACCAAGCCGTTTTGCATTTCCAGTTTTCACCAGCGAACGAAATCCAATCAAACCGGCGCAGAGCAGGGGAGCGGCCTCGGCGTTGGAATAAATTTTCGGAATCCGAAAACAAAACCGCTCGTCAGCGACGGTAAATTCCGCATAACCGCCGTCGCATGTGTAGCCGGTGAATTGCGCGCGGTCGCAGAGATTTTCACGTCCGCTTCGGCAAAAGCCGCACTTACCGCAAGTCCAGCCAAGCCACGGCACGCCGACACGTTCGCCGATTTTGAAGTGCCGCGCATTTTTTCCTTTGCCGGCGACAATGCCGACAATTTCATGTCCGGGCACGAGCGGCAGTTTTGGTTTCGGCAATTCGCCGTCCACGACGTGCAAATCCGTCCGGCAAACGGCGCAGGCGCGGACTTGAATCAGAATTTCACTCGCGCGTGGCTTCGGCGTCGAAATTTCGGCGGCGCGAAGCGGCCGGCCCGGCTTTTCCAAAATCATCGCTCGCATCTTTAGTTGATAATTGGTGGTTGATGGTTCATGGTTGAAACGTATGCTCTATCGCTTTTTGGACTATCAACCATCAACATTCAACTATCAACTGCGGTGAAAATTGCTATCGGCTCGGACCATGCTGGATTCCGGTTCAAGGAAAAAATCAAGGAGCTGCTGCAACGCCTGGGTCACGATGTCACGGATTTCAGAACGCACTCGGAAGAACCGGTGGATTACCCGCAATTCATCCGGCCCGTGGCGGAAGGCGTCGCGCGGGGTGAATTTGCACGGGGAGTAGTTTTGGGCGGTTCCGGCAATGGCGAAGCGATTACTGCCAATCGCGTCAAAGGCATCCGTTGCGCCTTGTGCTGGAACGTCAAATCCGCCCGTCTGGGACGGCAACATAACAATGCCAACGTCATTTCCATCGGCGAACGGATGGTAAGCCTCAACACCGCGCTCAAAATTGTCCGGGTGTGGCTGGACACGCCTTTTGAAGGTGGAAGACATCAACGCCGGCTTGACTTGATTGACGCTGGCGCTTGAAGGCTCTACGTTTAGTTTTGTTTTATGAGTGAATTGCAAAATTCTTTGGTGGAACTCATCCGCCGCACGTCGGCGGAGATTCCCGACGACGTGAACCAGTCCATCATCGCGTCGTTGGAGCAGGAGAAAAAAGGGACACTCGCCGAGAGCGCGCTGAAAATCATTGACCGCAACATCGCGCTGGCGAAACAGAAATCGCAGCCGATTTGTCAGGACACCGGCAGCATTTTGTTTTATGTGAATTGTCCGGTCGGCTTTGACCAGATCGCGTTTGAGGAAACGGCGAAAGAAGCCGTGAAGCTCGCGACGAAGAAGGGTTTTCTCCGGCAAAATTCTGTGGATTCGCTTACGGGCAAAAATGACGGCACGAATTGTGGACCGGGCGCGCCGGCATTTCATTTTCATCAGCATCGTTTGCCGGAAATTTCTGTGCGCTTGATTTTGAAAGGCGGCGGTTGCGAAAACGTCGGCGCGCAATACTCGTTGCCGAGCGAGAAGCTCAACGCGAACCGCGACCTCGACGGCTGCCGCAAGGCGATTCTCGACGCGGTGTTGCAGGCGCAGGGCAAAGGCTGCGGGCCGGGCATCCTCGGTGTGTGCATCGGCGGTGATCGCGCGACGGGCTATGAGATGAGCAAGACGCAATTCCTGCGGCTGATTCCCGACCGCAATCCGGTTCCCGAACTCGACGCGCTGGAGCAGGACGTGATGAAAACTGCGAACGAGCTTGGCATCGGCCCGATGGGATTCGGCGGCAAGACGACGCTGCTGGGCGTGAAGATTTGCGCGGCGAACCGCCTGCCCGCGTCCTTTTTCGTGAGCATCAGTTATATGTGCTGGGCGTATCGGCGGCAAGGTGTGACGCTCGGCGTGAATGGTGAAATTCAAAAATGGCTTTACTGAAATCGCGCTATGTCACAAAAAAAATCCAAATCAAGTAAGCTTAAAAAATCGAAGCCT